>QYLO01000070.1 GCA_022766165.1 Candidatus Electrothrix gigas | reverse complement strand
TTTGGGTTGGGTGTATCCTGGGAATTCTCGGCGAACTTGATCGGGCCGGACTGCTGGACACGGCAGTGAGCAGGGCTGACGGTCTGACCTTGGCGCAGGCCCTGGCGCAGTTTGATATTGCCGGAGACAGCGCAAGCCAAGCAGCTCGCACCCTCTACGCCAGTGCGCCGGGTAATAAGGGCCGCAATCTGGTCATGGGGTCACAGGACAGCATGTATGATGTGCTGGATACGGATCGGGAAACGGGCTGCATCCGGGATATGGCTCATGCCTATTCCAAGGACGGTGGATTAGCAGTCCTGTACGGGAATATTGCCGAGAACGGCTGTATCGTCAAAACCGCAGGGGTTGACCCGTCCATTCTTCATTTTCAGGGCAAGGCCAAGGTCTTTCATTCCCAGGACGCTGCCTGTGAAGCTATTCTGGCCAAGGCAATCACAGCAGGCGATGTGGTCTTTATTCTCTACGAAGGCCCCAAGGGCGGGCCGGGTATGCAGGAAATGCTCTATCCCACCTCTTACCTGAAGTCCATGCACCTGGGTGCGGAATGCGCTCTGGTCACGGACGGACGCTTTTCCGGCGGCACTGCCGGGCTGTCCATCGGCCATGCCTCCCCGGAAGCAGCGGACGGCGGAGCTATCGCTCTGGTGCGGGACGGTGATCCCATTGATATAAATATCCCGGAGCGAAGTATTTCCTTGCAGATCAGCGCAGAAGAACTAGCCCAACGTCGTCAGGAAGAAGAGAGCAGAGGCGATCATGCCTTTACGCCGGACCGGGAAAGGAAGGTTCCCACGTCCTTGCAGGTCTATGCCCGATTTGCAGCCTCAGCAGACAAAGGCGCAGTACGGATGCTGTAGATTGCGTATCGCGTAGGGACACGGCATGCCGTGTCCCTACAGAACGCCACATCTGTCACCCAAAAAAACGATCCAGTTCCGCAAAGATTGCCTTTAATTCCTTGCATACCCTGTGGAACTGTTGTGCTATTGCCTCTTGTGGCCCATTTTCCAGGCAAAGCGTTTCAAGCTGCAAGGCTTGCTCCTGAAGTCGAGTTGCGCCTACAGTTGCAGCTATCCCCTTGAGAGTATGAGCCAAGCGGCTGGAAACCTCAGCATCATCTGCTGTTTGCGCCTCTTGAAACTGCTGGATAAACTGCCCCTGATCTTGACGAAAGATCTGTAAAACCTGTCGATACACAGCAGGGTCATTCATGGTATGTTCCATTCCCTTACCAACCTCAAGACCTTGCAAGGCAAAGAGGCTCACAGGTTCTTTTCTCTCTTTTTTCTGTCTCTCCTTCGTTGTCCCCACAGAGAAAGGAGCGGTAGGACGAATAAACCGCGCCATTATGCCAAACATTTCCCTTTCTTTAAATGGCTTACCAATATGCGCATTCATGCCAGCCTCTTTGCTCTTTTTTCGGTCATCGGCCATGACATTGGCTGTTAAGGCGATAATGGGTAGGTCTTTATACTGAGGATCCTTGCGTATTGCGGCACAGGCTGTGTAACCATCCATTACCGGCATCTGAATATCCATGAGTACACAGTCAAACGCCTGTTCACGTAGAGCAGACAGGGCCTCTTTGCCGTTGTTGACAACAGTCACCTCCATGCCTTGACGACGTAACATCAGTTGAGCAACTTCTTGATTGATCGCATTATCTTCTACAAGTAAGATCTTGCACCCCTGTAATACCGTGATATCCTCTGGAAGGCGAGATTTTCTCTCATCATGGGTCAGGGGATTACCGATCTGCTGAGGCAAGATAAAATGAAAACAGGACCCCTGACCATACACACTCTTTGCCTGAATCTCTCCACCCATCATCTCAACTAAACACTTACAGATCGATAAACCTAATCCTGTACCGCCGTATTTCCGGGTGGTTGAACTGTCAGCCTGACAGAAGAGTTGAAAGAGTCTCTTCTGTTGCTCTGCAGTCATACCAATGCCAGTATCTGTGACGCTGAAATGCAAAAGCACCTGGGTTGCAGTGCGCTCAAGCAAAGTGACAGCAACAGCAACACTCCCCTTTTCTGTAAACTTAATGGCATTATTGACCAAGTTCACTAGAATCTGACCAAGACGTAGCGGATCTCCCTGTAAGGTGTCAGGAACATTATCGGCAATATCAATATGCAAAGGCAAGCCCTTGTCAGCAGCCTTGATACCGATCAGGTTGTGGAGATTATCAAAAACAGTATGAAGCGGATAGGTGATGATTTCCAGATCCATCTTACCTGCTTCAATCTTGGAAAAGTCTAAAATATCATTAAGAATGCCCAGCAACTGTTCAGCAGAGATATGTGCCTTATGAATATAGTTTCGCTGTTCTGCTGTCAGTTCAGTTTCAAGGGCGATTTTAGACATCCCGATAATGGCATTCATTGGGGTACGGAGTTCATGACTCATATTGGCCAAGAACTTTGACTTTGCCTGACTGGCCGCCTCAGCATGTTGCTGCGCCTCAATGAGGTCCTGTTCTATCTTTTTTCGTGCTGTTATATCAAGCACAGAACCAATAGCCTGCACTGGTCTACCCGTATTATCGTACTCTGTCTCACCCCGTTCAAGCACGTATTTAATACGTCCGTCTTGCATCAACAGTCGATGTTCAATACAAAACGAACTGGTATGACCTACTGACTCTGTATAGGTATCACTGACTCGTTGCCGGTCATCAGGATGGACAACATCAAGAAATGAGGTCAGCGATGCCTGTGTCGTTGCCGGGTCAAGCTCAAGGATCCTGTACAGTTCTGGTGACCAATCCTGTGAATCATCCTGCTTGTTCTCAGAAAAATGTTGACGCCAACTGCCCAGTCCAGCAATCTGTTGTGTCTGGGCCAGAAATCGCTGACTCTCTTCAAGAACAGCGCCGGCTTGTACCAGTTGTAGCTCTGTTTTACGAAGTACATGATAGTAAATCACCAAAAGCAGGGCAGACAGGCCTAACAGAGTGAGCAGGAAAAAGTTATTCATCCTCCGGGCAAGCAAGAGCTTTTTGAGTTCATCATGAACCAGCAGCAGGGTGCCTACATCTCTACCAGACACATCACGCAAGGGATGTTCGTATATCATATAGAACATGTTTTCCGGGAGAATAACTCGGTGCAAAAACGTTTGGACCTTGTACTGTTGCTCTGCCTGTTCACTGCCGAGATAGGCAAACCGTTCAGGTAGGGCGTTGCTCATCACCACTCTATCTGAAAAAGCAGCCCAATCTGCTGGACGATGCAACATGGTCATTCCTTGTATCCAGCCCTGTTGTTCAATATACTGCTTTTTTACTGTGATCAGATAGCCATCAACTGTATCAGATTGGGGAAAACAAGATACTATTGAAGCCAGCTCTCTACCTAATTCTACATATCCAATGAGTTGCCCTTCAGCATACCAAGGCATAACCGCTCGCAAGGTTAAGGTTCCCAAGGGACCGATTTCTAAGCCTGAAGCTATTTTTCCGCTCTTTTCCGCTTGGTAGATCGTGATACGGTCAATCGTATCTCCATAGCGATGAGGTTGATGCACTCTGAGAAAATTAATCCTGTCCGGTGTGTGAAAATAAAAATGGGTAATATGGTACTCCTGACTCAGATTTTGCTGCAAAGAACGACTCATTTTGAGAAGCATGTCCCGATCTCTTTGCATAAATATTTTTTTCAGGTCAGCCTGTTCTCCCAGCACGAACAGAAGTGATCGCAGATTGTTATTTGCTTCACGCAGTTGACTGGTGTAAATATGCTCAACAGTTCCCTTCCACTCCTCGTACCGCACTGCATCCTGCTGTCGATACATCCAGAAGATAGAAACGAGATAGACCAATCCCAGCAGCACCATACCGGCTAGGATATAACAAAATATATTCTTTTTAATAGCATAGACACCTTGAGGAACGTTCCTTGTTCCAGTGTTATGCCCTTTTTTCTTCCTCATGCCTCTCCTTCATGGTAGCCTTTTTACAATATTTCTATATTTCTCAAGATATTCTTACACTCTCCATCCCTCATCGCTGGAAAAGAATAACTAATAACTTATAACTTATAACAGGCAACAGGCTATGAGCAATCTCTGCTCAGGAACACATTCAAATCATCTACATCATCTACATCATCTAAATTAGATGAATGTATTGCCGTTTTTTTTATCATCGTGTAATGAGTAGAATGAAGTTTTCTACTTAATAGGTCATTTTACACCTTGAAAGCTGAAAAGCAAAGAAGCTGCCATAGATTTTCACTGCCAAATAACTGCTAGATAAGCAAAAGGAGCAAAGGAGTTTGCAATGAATACCAACAAGATCCTATCGACTATCGTACCTGTTATTCTTTTTTTCACCCTGTTCACCCTGCTCGGGTGCTCTGATGTTAAAGAAAAAGACATAAAGAACAGGAAGGCCAACCAAGAAAATACCCAAGACACTACAGACACTACAGTTGCTCTCAATATGGTGGCAAACAAAGACGACAGCGTTGACGTTGCAAAGACACAACCCTCTGTATCCCCTCCGGTTGAGGCAGAAGAAATGGCTGAACAGATGGGGGGGAAAAAAGAAAAACTTGCACGTACCAAGTACATGGGGGTGTCAGATGCTATGGATGGTATTGTAGCCGGTGCTCCACCGTCTGGCAGAGCAATGTCTGCTGCGCCCACCTTTATGATGTATGCGCCTCCTACAGATGGAATCACTCCGCAACCGCCTAAATGGAACAGAGAGTCCTATAATGCAGAGGAGGAAAACGACTTTATCAGCACAGCCAATGATCCCCTGTCCACCTTTTCCATTGACGTCGACACGGCCTCGTACAGTAATGTACGCCGCTTTCTCAATAAAGGACAACTGCCGCCCAAGGGAGCAGTACGCATTGAAGAGCTGATCAACTATTTTTCCTACGACTATCCGCAACCTGACAGCGAGCATCCCTTTTCCGTGACAACAGAACTCGGCCCCAGTCCTTGGAACGACAGCCATAAGCTGGTTCGGATTGGACTCAAGGCAAAAGATATTGATAAAAGAGACCTTCCACCATCAAACCTCGTCTTTTTAATTGATGTTTCAGGGTCCATGTCTGCACCAAACAAACTCCCTCTCTTACAAAAATCCCTCAAGATGCTGGTGAGGCAGATGGGTGCCAATGATCGGATTTCTCTGGTCGTTTATGCTGGCAATGATCACGTTGTCCTCTCCCCAACTGCTGGCTCTGAACAACAGAAAATCATGACAGCTGTTGACTCCTTGGGTGCCGGTGGTTCAACCCATGCCTCCAGCGGTATTACAACAGCCTATCAACTGGCCAAGCAGGCATTTTTGCCCAAGGGCAATAACCGGATTATTCTTGCCTCAGATGGCGATTTTAATGTAGGTATTACCAGTCGTGGTGAACTGCAAAAACTTGTTGAGGAAAAGAGAAAATCAGGTATTTATCTGACAGTTCTCGGTTTTGGTATGGGTAATTACCATGATGACACCATGGAAATTCTTGCGGATAAGGGAAACGGCAACTATGCCTATATCGACAACCTGCTGGAGGCCAAAAAGGTGATGGTCAAAGAGATGAGCGGAACCCTGTTTGCCTTGGCTCGTGATGTGAAAATTCAGGTAGAGTTTAACCCGATAAAGGTTGGGGCCTATCGACTCATCGGCTATGAAAACCGAGTGCTGGCTGATGAAGATTTTAATGACGATAAAAAAGACGCCGGTGAAATTGGTGTTGGACATACAGTTACAGCACTCTATGAGCTGATTCCAGTTGGAGCAGCAGGTCAACCAACGGTCGATTCGCTCAAGTACCAAAAAAAGACCCAAAAAGAAGAGTATACCAACGAAATTATGACTGTTAAACTCCGCTATAAACCACTTGAGGCATCTGCATCTGTTCTGCTCAGTACTGTTGTACAAGAAAACAGTCTTGCACTGGAGGAAACCAGCAATGACTTTCGTTTTGCCAGTGCTGTTGCTGCATTTGGCATGTTACTGACTGATTCCAAGCATACCAAGGGCGTCAACAAGGGTGCATCTTGGTCACAAACCCTCCAACTTGCCAAGGATGCAAAGGGCAAGGACAGAGAGGGGTATCGAGCCGAGTTTATACGGCTTGTTGAAATGGCGGAAATACTGGCGGCAAAATAAAGAATCCATCTCCAAAAGGGGTGGTTTTCCACTAACTATAACGAATCTGTTTTCATCTTTTATCATCTTTTATCATCTTTTATTATCCCGACCTGCTGGTCGGGATGGGAGAGGTATTATGCTTAAATTTCTCCCTGGAATAATCATTCTCCAGGCGGTAACAACAGGACTTGCATACGTTCTTCTCACTGGCGAACCCTTTAGTGAAAAAAAAATCCTTCTTACCCTCATCTCCCTTGATATAGCCTTTATTCTTGTCATGGCCCTCTGGTTCTCTGCCCTTGCCCGCCAACATAACTTTGCAGCACTGGAATCACTCAAAAAGGCCCATGCCAAAGAGCGGGAAAAACTGCGGGTCGATGCGGAACGGGAAAAGAGCAAGCTTGCCGATAAAAAGAATAAGGAACTCCTCAGAGAAACCAAGCGCGCCCATACAGTGGCCAATATCAAAACAGGCAGCATTATGCTTGGTCTTGTTCTGCTTGGAGGGGCCTTGGTCTACAGTCAATTTATTGCCTTTGGCTCCATACTGTTAACTGCTGGTGCTGGCGGTCTGCTTGGGTATTTTGCCCGAGCAAAGCAGGAAAAATTTTTCCCAAGCCGTAAAGTCACTCTTCCAGAATTTTCCAACCTCCTCTCTGAGAGCAATACTGAGAGTACTAAAAAAATTCCCTTAGAAAAACCCAAAAGAGATACTGACCATACCTGAGTAAAATTTTTTGTACTTTTATTTGATTATCAGCATGTTTCCCCCTTTTTTCCCCTCTTGCCTTCCTGTTTCAGGGCAGCTATCTCATCTAAAAGGTGTATTTCTGTCATAAAAAAAGTATCATTTTATGATAATTTGTTTTATTTTTCTTGTAAGAGATGAGAGAATATAAATTAATTTATGCCATACAAGAGAATATACAAAAGGAGGTTGAAATGAGCTGGTTGACAAGAGGTGTAAGCATTGCTGTACTGTCTGCTCTTTTGGTTTTAAGTAACGCAACACAGGGACGAACCCAATCGTTTGAGGTTATTTTTGTTGATAGCCTTTGGGGTGCTGCTGTCGGTGGTATCGCTGGTCTGTCCATTGGTCTGTTAATCGAAGATGATGACGATGAAGTCTTTTCTAAGTACATGGTCAAGGGCATGGGAGCAGGTGCATTAGGTGGCTTACTGTACGGCATTTTTCACTGCCCTCCTCATTATGGCGATATATACCTGAACAACGGACAGCCTAAGGGGTTATTCCACTTCAACTCAAATGATAACATCTTGGCTATAAGACCAGGAAAGGTTATTCCACGGCAGGATTTTGATAAAGATCTGGAAGAAGCAAATTGGCGGTTTGACCTGTTCACAACGTCATTCTAGTTTGTTGTCCACTTTCCAGTGGGAAGAAATATCTCCTTCTCTCTTTTCTGTACTTTATAATATTTTTTCACTGTATTTTTTTAAGACGTGAAAATCATTCGCTCTTCCATTTTCGATGATCTTTAGCAAACCTATCAAGCAGCATCTTTTTTTTACGATTGCAGCAATATGTCTTGCTGCCCTTTTCTCTTCATCTGCGGTAGCAAAGATTATTTTCGTACCCACTGATTACCCCTCTGTCAATGCGGCTATTAAAGCTGCGCAAAAAAATGACACTCTTCGGGTTGCAATGGGTAAATATTCTGAACGAGTCAACCTCATTCCAGGAATAACCTTGGAAGGGGGCTGGAACAGTAACTTTACAGAACGAAATATAGCAAAAAATCTCACCATATTAGCTGGAAGTGCTATGGGTGGATTTTCCGTCTTTGGGGCAGACAACACGGTCATAGATGGCTTTGTTATTACTGGTGGTAAAGCACCGGAAATGATGGCTCCAAACGCCCTGATCGGACCAGGCATTTATGCAAATGGCATCAATATAACCATAAAAAACAACTATATTAAAGGGAATAATGCCGCTGGGATCTACCTTCGTGCCTGTAATGCCACTATTGTCGCCAATGTCATTGCCGCCAATGGACAGGCTGGTATCTTTCTGGAACAAAATAGTGCTGTCATTATTCAGAGCAATAAGATTCATGATAATGCCAAAGCAGGGATCAACGTTGGCGGCACAGAGCTGTCACAAATCCTTGTGTCAAACAATACGCTGTATAATAATCAACGGTCTGGCATTAATGCGACCTGGGCAACAGGTATTATTCGCAACAATATTGTCTATGAAAACCGCTATGCTGGTATACGTGCTGCTACCGCCCCGATGCTCATTATCAACAATACAGTTATAAACAATAAGCTTGCAGGGGTTTCTATTGGCGAGTCTCTGAGTACGCCTCTTGTTGAGGCAAACACACCTGCTGATAAAGAAAACAAACAACAAGTTCCAGAAATAAAAAATAACATTATCACGCATAACGGTGAGGCTGGTATTTATGCAAACGGTGCTGGCTATACCCACAACCTCCTGTTTGCCAACAATAAGGTGAACGGATTTCATCCTGACTTTCTCTGGTATACCCGGCTTCAATTTGGCGGCTATGAAGACATGGTCAGCCTGGAAAAGAGTAAAAATATCCTTGCTGATCCCCTCTTTGTGAATCCTGCCCAGCATGATTATCATCTCAAGCCCGGCTCACCAGCCATTGACAGCGGCGATCCTGATGTCCGTTTTAACGATACCAACTTTGGTCCCTCTTTAGGTGCTGATCAAAACGATATGGGAGCCTATGGCGGGCCTTCCACCTTTCCAGAAGAACGACCGACTAACATCACCCCAAAAGCAGATATTGCGCCTCCTGAACAGCGACTTTATGCAGGCGATAAAATCACTCTTGACGGTACAGTGAGCAGTGATCCCAACGGGGATGAAATTTCCTACTCCTGGCAGTTGCAAAGTAAACCTATGGGAAGCACTGCAACCTTATCTGCTACAACAAAAGAAAAAACCGAACTGTCCTTTGATAAAGGTGGAACCTATACTGTACAACTGGCAGTTGTTGACCGCTGGGGTCTCCAGAGTCGTCCCAAAACTATCCGGTTAGTTGTTGGCAGTGATAAACCACCAACCGCAAAAATCAACAAGCAATCCAACCCGGTCAAGGTCGGTGAAACAGTCAAGCTCTCTGCCTACTATAATAAAAAGAAGTACAAGGATAAAAAGCTTACATTTCTCTGGCAATTTCTTAAAAAACCGAGTGACAGCAAAACGAGCCTTGACAAGGCATACACGGCAAAACCAACCTTTGTTCTTGACAGCCCTGGCTGCTACACTGTGCAGCTTATGGTAGGCAACGGTCAAGAATACAGTGAGCCAAATATAGCCCATATCTGTTCTCAGGAGAGCCGCTTTATCGGGCAAAGGATCGTTCCAGATGAGTACCCCACGATCCAAACTGCTCTTGATACTGCTGAGGTCAACGATCAAGTTATTGTCAATGCCGGTGTATATAAAGAGCGAATCATCATTGATAAGGTTGTTGACCTCATTGGAGTTGGTTGGCCAGTCATTGATGGCGGAGGGAATGATAACAACGATGCAACGGTTTTTATCTGTTATCTTGACAACAAAAGTGCTGGAAAAATGCACGGATTTGTTGTAACTGGCGGCGGCTCAGGTATTTTCGGTCATGGTCTGCAAATATTGAACTCCAGTCCCGAGGTGTTTAACAATAAAATTCGCGATAATAAACACGTAGGTATCGGTATTCATGGTCATAAACGCTTTACAGAAAAGGCCAAAATCCATGATAACCTTATCTTTGACAACGCAATCGGGGTCAGTCACGGTCTGGGAACCTATGGGGAGATCTACGAGAACGTTATCTACAATAATAAAGTTGCTGGCATCGGTGTCCGAGGGCTTTCCAAGCCAATCTTGCGAAGAAATACCATATATAATAATTATGTTGGAATAGGAGTCAGGGAAGAGGCATATCCTCGCATTGAGGATAATAAAATACGTAACAATACGATAGGAATTGCCCTTAATCCAGGCAGTAATGCGATGTATACGGACGAGGCGAGTAAGATTGAGATCAAAAACAATGAAGTATACAACAATCGACAATGTGGCATCTTTATCTCCTCTCTCCATAGAAATGGCATTGTGAGCCAGGGAAATATCATAAAAAACAACAATACAGTTACTCAACCTATACAGCGAAGTGGCGGTGTTGTTGTTGGTTATCCGCATGAGAGTCTTGCAAAAATATTTTTGAGGAGCAACACGATAGAAGAAAATAACGGAAAGAATATTCAACAGTTTAAGCCGATGGCAGATTCTTTTGGAGAAATAGGGAACTCAAAGAACAGAAGACCTACTTTTTAAAAGAAAGAGTACTGAACCTGTGACCAGACTCTAAATTCATTTACGTCGGGATAAGTATGGAGCAAAGAAAAAATGCTGAATAAACTGAAGCGGGGCGGTAACTGCCTTATCAACAGCAAAACAGATGAAATCATTATTGCATTAAGCTGGCAGATTACAGGCAACAGAGAGATTGAGTTGGATACCAGTACTTTTTTATTGAATAAAAGCGGCAAGATAAGGAGTGAAAAAGACTTTATTTTTTATAATCAGCCAAATGCCTGCGGAGGTGCCGTATCATTAGATTGCTCCCCAAAAAATCCACACCATGATAGCGAAATTCATATCCGCCTGTCAAAAATTCCAAAAGAAATATTAAAAATTTCCATTGTTGTTACCATCTATCAGGGTATTGAACGACAACAAAATTTTAGCATGCTGGAGCAAGTTTCACTGAAAATCGTTGAAAACGGATTCAATGGACAAGACATTGTTAGCTATGAATTAGACGCTACACATACAGATCAAGAAGTTGCATTGATACTGGGAGAAGTGTATCGAAATAAGGACGCATGGAAATTTCGTGCGGTCGGGCAAGGATCTAACGATGGCTTGGATATGTTAGCCATTCGATTCGGAGTCAATATTGAAGAAGCATCAGAAGAGCCTATTAGAACATCTGAGAGGGAAAAAACCGTAGGATTAAAACGAAGCAAAAGATCAACAAAGCAAATTTTAGCTGAAAGAACACATTCTCTGCAAAAAAGTCTCGCTGAGTTCCTCCCTCATATTAATTCCGCTGTTGAACAACAAATTAACGAAAGCAATACTCGAATGATTTTGGATAAAATGTTAATGGAATCTTTTGGTTATAGGCTAGATGAAATTAAGGCTGAACAAAAAATACAGGGAAGAAAAGCTGACTATGTTCTGTCTGTCAACAGTCACGATATGCTTGTAGTTGAGGCTAAACGGGCGGGTATGCGTCTTCGAGATCAACAGATATTTCAGGCTACATCTTATGGCGCATATTCTGGAATAAAATGGGCACTTTTAACTAATTTGCAGATATGGCAACTTTATTATATCTCGACGCAAGAAAAAGTTGAGGCTAATCTTGTTTTCTCAATAGACCTGACAACTGATTTAACACAGGAAGATTTTGAAAAACTCATTTTGATATCTAAATACGGAATAAGCAAGAAAAGGATGTTGGAAAAATTATGGAGCGAAGTTAATGCGTTGAGTCACGAAAATGTTATCAGTACCATTGTTTCCGAAGAAGTGATTAACAAGATACGCATAATTATCAAGAGAGATACCGGCTGTGACTTAAAAAATGAAAAAATCCAGCAAACCATAGAAAAAATCTTGCAGATCAATTAAAGGAGCTGCGATATGAACGATGCGGATCTATTGGAAGTGATAGAAACCGAGCAGGTACCCGGTGCAAAATTTGAAGTTGTACAGTATAAGTTTCTGAAAGGATCTGAAAGCTTATACGTGGCGGAAAAGATGTTTTTTGCCCGACAGGCGGATATCCATCTGAAAATGATACGTATCACGCTGGAGAAAAGTGAAACCCAGATAGAGCCGGGCGCACTGTATTTTATGAAAGGGAATCTCTGGCTGGAATCCAGCACCCAGAGCCTCAGCAAGGGCCTGATGCGTAAATTCACCACTGGTGAAACTCTGTTTCAGTCGCGAATCAAAGGAACCGGAGAAATTTATTTAGAGCCGAGCTTTGGCCATTATTCCCTGTTCAATATTGACAATGACGCCTTGATTGTGGATAAAGGTGCATTTTACTGTGCTTCGGGTGATCTGGATGTCAGCGCCAAACTGCAGGGCAATGTTTCCAGTGCGTTACTCGGAGGCGAGGGACTGTTTCAAACCCAGATACAGGGTACAGGAGTTGTGGTGCTGGTTTCACCTGTGCCTGCTTCCGAGTTACTCATGTACGAGCTGGCCCCGGGAGAAAAATTATCCGTTGACGGCAGTTTTGCCTTTGCCAGAACCGCTGGTGTCGATTTCAGGGCAGAAAAATCGGGGAAAAGCCTTTTTCAGTCTGTAAGCAGTGGCGAAGGTCTGCTCCAGACGTTTACAGGACCGGGTTTGGTCTGGATTGCGCCGACCGAACAGGTGTATAATCGTCTGATGATGACGGGAGCCGGTCTTCCCTCGAGAGGTTAATTTACACTATTATTTATTTCTCCCCTTTTATTCTATACTGCTCCAACTTAGGTTTTTCTGGCACACTATTTGCTAAATAACTATTTGTAAATTCACCCATGTTATTTGAATTGCTACAGGTATGGCGAACTATTTTAAAGATACGAAAAATCAGTTGACTTTATCCTTAAAATGGTTACTAGCATAAATCATGCCGAAAAAACCAAAATTGGATGACTATACAACAGTGAAAGACACGCAAAAGCTGCCGCAGGATTTGCTAGCCGATGAAAAGCATACCTGGCTCAATGGGAATCGTCGCTATATAGCGATGACAGTAGGAGCAGACTGCATTCTTGGAGCATCTGTCGCAAAGTCTGCGTCACAACTGGACTTGACCAAGGCATACGGTGTTTTTGCGCAAGAGGCGAAAGCAGTGAAGCCGGATTACTCGCCATTCACAGTGAATACTGACGGTTGGTCGCCAACCCAAAAGGCTTGGCTGTATCTGTTTCCCGGCGCGTTCGTGATTTTGTGCTTTCTACATGCCTTTCTGAAGATTCGCGACCGGGCGACAAAAGGCTTGAAAGAATGGTTTGAGCCAATCAAGTCGAAGGTATGGGAGGCTTACCGCGCACCGACTAAGGCCGCATTTGCACAACGTTTACGGCGATTAAGGGAGTGGACTGAAAAAGCAGTACCGGATTCACCGATGAAGCAGCATACGCTGGACTTATGCGCTAAACGTGAGCAGTTCATCAGGAGCTACGACTACGAACGTGCTCATCGCACAAGCAATATGGTTGACCGCCTGATGAAGTTTATTGACAGAGTGTGCTTTGATGCGCAGTATTTTCATGGTACTGACGATTCCGCTGAACAGCATGTTCGGGCAATGGCCTTGCTATGGAATTTCTGTCCATCATCGCCAGCAACGATTAAAAAGCATCAAGGGAAAACTTGCCCTGCTGAACGTCTGAATGGCAAGCGATATGCTGACAATTGGCTGGAAAATTTGTTGGTGTCAGCCACTATGAATGGCGGGATAAGAGGGTATCAACAGAAAACGTTATAAACAGCAGATTTTATTCTCATACTATTAAAGTTGGACTGAAGTAAGAAACGAACTAATGCAAACAAATAATAATAGAATTGGAAGTATTGATGTATTGATTCCTGTTTACAATGAAGAAGAATGCTTAAATGACTTGATTAGTAGATTGTTTAAGACATTAAATAAAATATCAATTCCATATCAAATCATTTTTGTGGATGATGGCAGTACTGATAACTCTTTATCCATTATCAAAAATACTTGTAAAAACTTTACACAATGCGGTTACATTCACTTAAGTAGAAATTTCGGAAAAGAGGCTGCCATGACTGCTGGGTTAGATTGTAGTCAATCTGATGCACTCGTAATAATAGATGCAGATTTGCAAGATCCGCCTGAGCTAATACCTGAAATGATACACGTGCTTGAGGAAAAAAGAGCAGATGTAGTTTTTGGAAAAAGAAAGTCAAGACAAGGCGAGTCTTTCTTTAAAAAAACATGTGCAAATACATTTTACTGGTTATTTGACAAGATGAGTAGGTTCGACTTTCCACGTAATACTGGAGACTTCAGAATACTACGAAGGCGTGTAATTATCGCACTACAAGGTATGAAAGAGCACGATCGATTTATGAAAGGATTATTTGCTTGGGTTGGATATAAGCAGTTGGAATTTTTGTATGATCGTGATTCAAGATTTCTTGGCCAGTCAAAATTTAATTTTTTTAAGCTCGTAAGCTTTGCTCTTGACGGGATTATATCATTTTCGATTATCCCCATCAGGTTAGCAACATTCATTGGAATATGCTTCTCGCTTTCTTCAATACTTTTTGGATGTTACTTTTTACTCAAAACAGTTTTTTGGGGTGATCCTGTTGCAGGTTTTCCCACACTTATCGTCTTCATTTCATTTTTCAGTGGAGTTCAGCTTTTGTTTCTTGGAATTATTGGTGAATATGTAGCTAGAACGAATACAGAAGCCAAGATGAGACCATTGTATCTTGTCGATGAGTCTTCATTGCCCTCATCACATAATATATGAATAGTTCAAATGGTAATTCATTACCTATACACATGACGTCCGTTCTGCTTGTGGGTGTCAGTGTTCTTGTAATCTTAATTTTTCTTTATTGTGGCCTGTACGCCGTCCCCTCTGCTGATGACTATGCATATGCAAATGCAGTCTTAAATGGTGATTTTTGGCAAGCTCAAGCTGATATATACAAAAGTTGGTCAGGTAGGTATACCGCAACATTTTTGATTACAGCAGTTGGTAAATTTTTATTAGAGCAGTATTGGATTGTACCGTGGACTTCAATCCTCCTCCTTATATTTTCATCTTATGTTTGCTTCTGGACAATATTTTTTCATTTAAGAAGTAAGGATTATTTTTATACATTCCCAATTACCTTTATTGCTTTATTCATGAGCAGTTCCATTGCTGGACATGGGGTGAGTGTGATCAATGAAGGCTTTTTCTGGCTAGCAGGTGCAGCAACTTATCAAGTTGGTGCAGCTTTGTATTTCTTTGCTGTTTCAGCTTTTATCTGGATGGCTCGAGGAAAATACCGGCTGATATGCTCTATACTTTCAGTACTTTTTATATCTTTAGCTATTGGATCAAATGAGACCTTAATGCTACTAAGTGTATGTACTTTTTCTGCTCTTAGCTGGTACTATCGGAAACAATTGAATAGTAGTGTCTTGTTGATTCTTGGGTTAACTATAGCCTGCTGCTGTGTCGTCTTTTTTGCACCTGGAAATAATGTCCGTTCGGCTACAGCGAACGGCAAGGATCTTTTTTCAGCATTAGGGATTTGTATAGAGAAAACAGTTCAACAATACACATACTTGCTAATCAATCCACTCTTATGGTTGTTTGTAATTTATTACAATAAGCTTATTAGTGAATTGCTGGATGAAATACGAGTACATTTCTCACAACGACAATTTTGTATTTGTTTAATTATATTAGTTTATGGTCTTTACTTTCCCGTCGCATGGGCGTTAAATTCTGGTGCTCCTGATAGGCTTGTATCTTTTATCGGGTTTTTGGGTATGGTGGCCTCGGTATTCTTTGTTAAGTTGTTGATAGACAAAGTGACCAGAAAACTTTCTATTAAAGCAGTGTCGGCAATAGCACTTTTGTTGTTAATTATTTTATTTTCAACCATCTATGAACCATTGAAAGTTAGCCTGTTGACACTATCAGAAGGGCCAGAATTTCACATGAGTCATACAAAGCGGAATAACTATATCAAACAAATGGCACACGAAGGAGCTAGTTCTGTTGGAGTCGATAAAATTGAGCGCAACAAGCTACTGTTATTCAATGACTTGGATAGTGAAAATCATTCGTTTGCTTATGCAAAGTACCATGGCCTTGAATCAGTATTTATAGTTCAGGAATAGCCTTCATTCTTGAAAAGAAAACAGCTTGATAAGGCACCCCCAAATCATACCCTCAATGCTAGGTGTTCCACTATCGATATTATTTGAAATCATCCACGGCGATGTGGTCTTTTTCAACTGTTCATAGCCAATTGTAATATCTAGTACTTAAGTACATACTTAATCATTAACTTCCTACTGTGCATTCAAAAGACAAAAGAAAACGGCAAAAAGACGCCGAACAATAAAAATGGGGACGGATTTATTTTCGCTACTTCTAATAAGCTGGCACTGGTTCCGTACAATTATCATTATATATTCTTAATTTTTTTATTGATTATTAAATAAAACTATGTTAGTTTTTAGCTAAAAAAGGAGATCAAAATGACCTTGATTGATAATCATTGTCCTGTA
>QYLO01000006.1 GCA_022766165.1 Candidatus Electrothrix gigas | reverse complement strand
GCAGAAGGCATTACTGAAAGAGGGGCGGGTGGAAGAGGTGAAAGAATCGTTAAAGCCGCATCTTGAGCCTGAAGAAACTGAAGATCAACATGCTCCTGTACGGAGCTGCCTGCGTTATCTACACAATCGTCCGGGACAATTCGATTATCTAGGTGCTCAAGTCAGAGGTCTACCCATTGGTTCAGGCGAAATAGAGAGTGCGCATCGATATATTATTCAGGAGCGTCTGAAAATAGCCGGTGCATGGTGGACACCGGAAAATGCCCGGATCATGCTCGCCCTGAGAGTTGATCGTGCAGACGGGTACTGGGAAAAGTATTGGGATAATATAAAAAGAGCGGCGTAAGGTGTCAAAAACCGCACTTTTAATCACACCCGATCTTGGTATAGCAGACCGATGTTCCAGCTTATGACCGCCTCTTTCACCTTAGCCCCGATCTCCTGCATAATGCCCAAGCTGTACTCCAGATACTTCAGGGCTTTGTCGTAGTCGCCTCGTGCATCGTAAATCTGGCTGATGTTGTTCAGGTTCGTGCCTTCGCCAGCCCTATCGCCAATCTCTTGCCTGATGGCAAGGCTCTGGTTCAGATACTTGAGGGCTGTGTCGTAGTCGCCCTGTGCATCGTAAATCTGGCTGATATTGTTCAGGGTGGTGCCTTCGCCAGCCCTATCGCCAATCTCTTGCCTGATGGCAAGGCTCTGCTCCAGATACTTGAGGGCCGTGGCATAGTCGCCCCGTGCATGATGAAGCGCACCCATGTTGCTCAGGGTGGTGCCTTCTCCAGCTCGGTCACCGATCTCTCGGTACAGGGTTAGGCTCTGCTCGTAGAGGGGCTTTGCTTCAGTAGAGCGAGAAAGTTGGCGCAGGTCATAGCCTGCTGCGTTCAGATAGTACGCCCGATCCTTCTTCTCCGTCTCCGGCAACAGGTCAGCCGCCTTTTGCCAGTACTCAGCAGCCTTGGCATAGCGCAACTGCACTTCCTGCAAGTTAGCCTGGTCCGCATTGGTCTTTGCCGCAGAGATACGCCGCTGCTTGGCCATCTTCTCCATCTGCTCAATGGCCTTCAAGTCAAGGGCCTCGGCTTGGTTCAGCAGTTCTTCAGCCTTACCGTACTCACCCGCCGCAATGGCCTGCCCAGCCTTCCACTTGAGCCGCTGCACCTCTGGATCTTCCGACTGCACGGTTGCCAGTCGGTCAAGCAGTTCCTTGTGGGTGGCAGCTATCTCCCGTAGCTTGGCATCCCACTGGTCACGGGGGATTTTCTCTTTCAGCAGCGTACCAAGGAAGGTGCGGATGAGCTGCTTGGTTGCGCCCAGCTCTTCAGCATACTCAGCGTACTTGGCAAGCAACTCCGAGGGAACTCCGGGATTGTTGTTCACCGTCACATTACCGCTACCGGAGCAGATGTTACCGTCTCCGCCTATCTTCTGCATCACCTTCTCCTGCATACCAATGGCGTTCGGGCCTTGAGCAACGTTCTGATTACCACTGCCGCTGTGGGTGAAGGTATTACTGACTGACGAACCCTCATCCTTGCGAAACAACGAACCGAACAGCTTGGCAACGGGAAAGTAGAGAACAGCAAGCCCAGTCAACCCGGCTCCGCTCCAGGTCACTTCCGGGTGGTCCTTGAAATACTGCAATATGTCAGCAAGATATTCCATATCACTTCCTTTGTTCCGGCGTATATCATATATCATCAATCAATAAACACCATCAACATACACTGATAGGTCGCACTTCTCCACTGAAAATAGCTCTAAAATACCTCTCTCGTACTCGAATGCTCTACCAATCTACCAAGGCTTTTTCCTTGACTGTGCAGAGAATCTGTTTTATAGCTGCTGTACACACATACCTTTTACCTTTATCAATCAATTGAAACCATAATGAACTTACCAACAAGATACTGAAGAAATTGTCTGACAAGGCCGCCTAGGTTGGGTGGGCTGACCGTGCTGGCATTTCCTTTGCTGTCTCTCTGAACCCACCCCCTTTCGGGTTTCATTATTCGTGATGCAGGAATGAACTGCCCGCCGATGCAGGCTCAGGCTGAACATTACCAGATAAGCGAAAAATGAAGCGACCACCTCTTTTCCAGTCCTTCTCCCTGTACAGAAGCGATCTACCTTTTGTCCGCCGGCTTTTGCGCTGGGGATACCACAGCATCCGTGTGCTGATCAGCAGTCTTTTCCTCTATGCAGGCGGTAGCAAGCTCATTGCCCTGCCCTCATTTGCGCAGACCATCAGCGATTATGGACTGCTCCCGGAAGGCTTTCTCTTCCCAGCAGCACTCTTGCTGGTGACAGCAGAACTGCTTGCAGCCCTTGCCCTGTTGCTGGACCTGCGTGGCGGCCTGACCGGAATCACGCTGCTCTTGCTCCTGTTTATTGCCGTGCTTCTTTACGGTATTCAACTCGACCTTGACGTGGACTGCGGTTGTTTCGGCCCTGGAGAACAACAGCCGCACAGCACGCATACCCTGTACCAAGCCCTGTACCGGGACGTGTTCATGTTCATAGGCTGTCTCTTTCTTTACTGGTATCGTTTTGTTACAGCCGTTACAGCCATACCCCTGAACAGCCTAGCTGTGTTCAGAAGATTTCCCTTTTGCTCAACATAAACGCTAAAAAATCCCAAAACAACGGGAAAACAATATCCTATTAATACCCTCTACATTTATCAAAGGAGAATAGTATGTATGACATGAAAAAACTGCTTGTATGGACAACGGTTGGAGCCTTGCTCACCCTGAGCGCAACCTCGGCCTCAGCCTTTGGATTTGGCAAAAACAAGTTTGAAAAGGAGCTGGAAAAGGAGCAGGGAGCAGTGAAGCTGGCCCGTGAGACCGTGCAGGGCGGTTACGATTTGATCACCACTGCGGAGTTAAAAAAACTCATGGACTCAGAGCAGGATATTTTGATCATCGACACCATGCCATACAAGGACAGCTATCAGAAAAACCATATTCCTGGGGCAAAACAGTTTCTCTTTCCCATCCCCTTGATGGAAACCTGGGACAGCAAGGAAACCGCTAACAAAAGCCAGGATGATTATGTCGCTCTGCTGGGGCCGGATAAAAATAAAACCGTTGTGGTGTACTGTGGTTTTGTCAAATGCACCCGCAGTCATAACGGCGCACTCTGGGCGAAAAAACTCGGCTACAGCAAGGTATTGCGTTATCCTGGCGGCATCTTTGCCTGGAAGGGAGCTGACTATCCTACGGACAGCGCAAAGTAAACAAAATAAAACTGTGCGTCTGCACATCTGCACATAATCGTTGGTACCCAAGTATCTAAGGCTCTCTGCTTGGGTACTGACGTCATGATGGAGCTTGGAGAAATAACTCATTCAAGCTTTCAGCGCACTCTCCCTCTCCTTCTTTTTACGCTGTAATCTCCCTCCCCCCTTCCCTGTTGGGAAAACCTTTTCTTTATTTTCACCACCAAATCAGTAGTTTTTACACTTTCTCCACCGCTATATTTCCCCATTTTTATCGTCAGGGTGAATTGTTAATAAAATGTTAATAACCCTGTTGATAACTTGTTAATAACTTTTTTGGCCAACTTTTATTAACATTTTATTAACAGAGTTATCAACAAGTTATTAACAATTGAATTTCAATAAAAACAGGCGGTTAAGTTAGTTGCCAACATTATCAACACCCCAACAACAACAATAATGTTTATATATAAAAAATTATTTATTGTGCCGTTTGAAAAAATCTGAGAGGACTGTTCTCAACAGAGGTGCCTATGCTGCCTATGTAACAAGCAGGATGTTTTTCTCAAAAAGAGGGAATAAAGGGAAACACTATGAAAGTTCGCAAAAGTTGAAAACTCTGGTTGTCCCGCTCCAGAGAATGTAGAGTATGGGGGCAGGACAGGAGTTATCCACAACACGTCATTCAAGTCATCAGAACTCTATCCCCCTTTTTACGCTGTAATCTCTCTCCCCCCTTCCCTGTTGGGAAAACCTTTTCTTTATTTTTACCACCAAATCAATAGTTTTTACACTTTTCCCACCGCTATATTTCCCCATTTTTATCGTCAGGGTGAATTGTTAATAAAATGTTAATAACCCTGTTGATAACTTGTTAATAACTTTTTCGGCCAACTGTTATTAACATTTTATTAACAGAGTTATCAACAAGTTATTAACAATTGAATTTTAGTAAAAACAGATAGTTAAGTTAGTTACCAACATTATCAACACCCCAACAACAATAATAATGTTTATATATAAAAAACTATTTATTGTGCCGTTTGAAAAAATCTGAGAGGACTGTTCTCAACAGAGGTGCCTATGCTGCCTATGTAACAAGCAGGATGTTTTTCTCAAAAAGAGGGAATAAAGGGAAACGCTATGAAAGTTCGCAAAAGTTGAAAACTCTGGTTGTCCCGCTCCAGAGAATGGGGCAGGACGGAAGTTATGCACAACACGTCATTCTCAAGTATTCAAGCTATCAGAACTCTCAAAACTCTATCCCCTTCTGTGCCTTAACACCCTTTTGATAAGGATGTTTGATTGGCTTCATCTCAGTCACTAAATCAGCAAGCTCAATAAGTTCTCCCAAGGCTTCACGACCAGTGATACAGATATGCAGATCAGCCGGTTTTCCACGAAGAACCTCTAAAACATCCTCTTTATCAATGATATCGTAACGTAGCAGATAGGTGAATTCATCAAGTACAACGGTATGGTACTCCCCTGACTGAATAACCTTTTTTGCCTTTTCCCAAGCCTTTCGTGCCGCAGCCTTATCTTTTTCAAGATCATCGGATTTCCAAGTAAAACCCCTTCCAGTCACATGGAAATCGATCTCCTTATGAAAACGAGCCATTGCTTCCATTTCACCGTACTTCCAACTTCCTTTAATGAACTGAATAAAACAGGTTCTCATGCCGTGGCCTGCTGCCCGCATAGTCATACCAAGAGCGGCTGTTGTTTTCCCCTTACCATTACCTGTAAAAATCAGAATCAGTCCTTTTTCCTTCATAATTTTTTCCTCAAAATGTAAATAAATCTGTGAGCAAGTTGTTGACAATCATTTTAAAACATTGTTGATAACAGTCAAATCTAATATATAGAGACCTTATCCCGAGAAAAGCCCTCTATTCCGCTTTTTCGAGATAGGACAACACAAAACAAACAACATGAAAGTTGGTCTTTCATATAAAAAAGGAGTGCTTATTATGCCGTTTCATTTCAATATAGCCCGAGAAGATCTTCTGAGAGCAATTAATGCTCAACAGCAAATCACCAACAAAAAAGGAACACTTGCCATCTTGTCAAATGTTCTGATGGAGGTGAAAAATAACGAAATCGTTTTTACAGCAACAGATTTAGAGATAAGCCTCAGACAGACTGTTCCGGCTGAAGTCTTTGCAACAGGCAGTTTGACTGTGCCATCGAAAAAACTTTTTGAACTCGCTCGGGAATCAGGATCACCGACCTTGAATTTTAAAGAAGGAAAAAAGAATTGGATCAACATTACTGCAGGCAGCAGTACCTATAAGCTTGCCGGAATGATAACAGAAGAATTTCCACAGTTTGAACAGTGTAACGAAGATGACCTTGTAGAAATTCAAGGCGAGGTTATCTGTGAACTCATTGATAAAACAATATTTTCCATATCAACGGAAAAAGAAAGCGTGTACAGGCTCAATGCGGCACTTTTTCAACAGCTGATTGAAGAGGAAAATGAAGAGAAAAAAATAACCTATCGAATGGTTACCTCAGATGGTCACAGACTCAGTATTATGGAGCGGCAAGTAGAGGGAAAACCGCTGCCAAATTTTGATACTTCTCTTTTGATTCCAAGACGAGGAATACAGCAGATCCGAAAATTTGGAGAAGAACAGGGAAATTTTTTGTTTGGCATTGAGGAAAAAAAGATTGTCTTAAAAAGCGACGATGCCCTGCTCGTGATTATGCTCATGCAGGGAGAGTTTCCTGATTTTGAAAATATTCTACGTATTATCCCGAAAGAATACAATATTGTTATTAATAAGATGCTCTTTCTTGAGGCATTAAAACGAATCAACCTCTTTACAGAAGATGTCTTTCATGCCATTCGATTTGAGCTGGATAAGGACCAACTGGTCCTGACCTCTGAACATGCTGATTTTGGTTCAGCAAGAGATGAGATTGCAATTGAGTATACCGGAGAAAAATTATCTATGGGGTTTAACTGTCGTTTTTTCATGGAAGGACTTCAGGTTATGGAGGGAGAAAATATTCAGGCATCGATCAGCTCCAGTGAAAGCCCATGCCTTATTACGTCAGAAGAGGATGAGGGATTTCTTGGAATTATTATGCCGATGAAAATTAATTGATGTTCCGTTACAACTGCAAATTACAAATTGCACGATGCACGAGTTATACGCAACGTTCTGTTGTTGAGTACCCCCCTCTGTTTTCAGAGGGGCTGCGATCGATAAGGTTGTTGCAACGGGAAGCAGAAGACATGTTTTCCTTTTGTTTTTCGAGCTAAAAAGGTGACAGAGAAAATTGTTGATTGACAAATACCCTAAAATGCGATTAATTATCGAACTGATTTTTTCCACTTCTCTTTTTCCAGTCCGTAGCTTATGTACATGAGTACAATATTTCCGTTGGCTTGAGATGTAAAAAAATAAAAAATAACTGGTTGTTTGAAACATAAAATAAAATAACATTATCGGGTAAATTTTTTCCGAATTAATTTAATCAAAGGATAATCAAAGGAGAACGCAAATGGCAATGACGGTAAAAGGTATCGCCGAAAGCATCAACATCATGGGAAATCGAAGCGGTTCAGCCATGAAAGATCGTATTCAAGGACCGATTCAGGAGATGGCAAAAGAAGAGACTGCTGCTGGAGCTTCCTATCTGGACCTCAATATTGGACCAGCACGGAAAGATGGCACTGAGTTGATGCCTTGGGTTGTACAGACTGTAGAAGAGACAGTAGACACACCACTGTGCTTGGATACCACCAATACGGATGCTATGATTGCTGGTTTTCAGGTGGTTAAAAACAAGGAAGCCGCTATTATGAACTCCATTTCAGCGCAACCAGAACGCATGGAAGCACTTATTCCGGTAGCTGCTGAAGCAAAATGTAATGTTATCGCACTGCTTTGGGGGCCAGACGGTATGCCGCGTGACTCTAATGAGCGTGCTGCTATGGCTGTTGATCTGATGATGGCTATGAATGAGGCAGGTATTCCTAACGAAAAAATTCTCTTTGATCCCATTGGAACTCCCATGACTTTGGGTGCAGATCAAATTGCGTCAGGATTGGAATTTATGATGATGCTGCCAGATATTGCCCCTGGTGCTGGCTCCACAGTTGGCCTGTCCAATGTATCTAACGGTGTTGCCGAAAACCTGCGCAAATATCTTGATCGTACCTATCTGATCATGTTGATGAAATACGGTATCAGTACAGCTATTGTCAACTCCTATGATGAAGACCTGATGGCTATCTGCAAGGGCGAACAACAGGATCTAGTGGATATGGTGCATAGCATGATGGATGGTGATATGCCAGATCCAGCAGGCTTGGAAGGAGCTGCGCTTGAGCATTATAAGACCTTTCGCTGTCTTTCTGGTCAGGCAATCTTTTCTGAGTCCTGGTTAGATCTGTAAATTTTTTTCAGAAAAAGATGCAGGGGTTTTATGCAAAAAAGACCCCTGTAGGCAACTTCTCTCCCCCCTAATTGAAATTTGGAATTGGAGGAGTGGAGTATTTCTCATATCATCCTCACGTCAACTCTCCTGAAAAATATGACAACTACAAATAATTGGACAAAATCATCTTGGCGAAATTTTCCTGTTCTTCAACAACCTAACTGGCCAGATGAAGAGGCATTGAACGCAACCCTAGAAACGATTGAAAAGCTGCCACCTCTCGTCTTTGCCGGAGAGATACGTGACCTCAAGAATAAACTGGCTCAGGCTGTTCAGGGAAAGGCTTTTTTACTGCAAGGAGGTGATTGCTCAGAGGAATTTTGTCGCTGCACAGCGCCGAATATCAGAGATACCCTCAAGGTATTGCTCCAGATGGCTGTCACCCTCACCTATGCGGGTGAAAAGCCGGTTATCAAGGTAGGGCGAATCGCTGGTCAGTATGCCAAGCCCCGCTCCAGTGATACTGAGATAGTTGATGGTGTTGAGTTGCCCAGTTATCGGGGCGATATGTGCAATTCAGAAAAACCAGATCCTGCTGCCCGCATTCCCGATCCAGAGCGATTGCTCCAAGGATACAACATGTCTGCTGCGAGTCTCAACCTACTTCGTGCCTTTACCCGGGGTGGTTTTGGTGCCTTGGATAAAGTGCAGGCATGGAATCAGGAATTTGTCAAAAAATCACCTATGGGTCGTTCGTATGAGCGGCTGGCAAAACAGATCAGTCAGGCCATGAAGTTCATGCAAAATGTCGGCTTTGATACTGATACTCCGCAACTGAAAGAGGTAAAGTTTTACACCTCTCATGAGGCGTTATTTCTCGGCTATGAAGAGGCCCTGACCCGGCAAGACTCTATGGAAGGTGGCTGGTATGACTGCTCTGGCCACATGCTCTGGATCGGTGATCGGACACGACAAATAGACGGCGCCCATATTGAATTTCTCCGAGGTGTGCTTAATCCCTTGGGCATGAAAGTTGGTCCTAAGCACAGTATTGACGATATTCTCGCTATTATTGAAAAGTTAAATCCTGACAATGAGGCAGGAAGAATAACCTTGATCACCCGTTTTGGGGCCAAAGATGTTGAAAAATATCTTCCGCCGTTGCTTAGAGCTATGAAAAAAGAGGGTATGCATGTACTCTGGAGTTGCGATCCCATGCATGCAAATATCCGCAAAACAGAAAACGGGCATAAGACTCGAAGTTTTGAAGATATTTTATCTGAACTGCGACACTTCTTTGAGGTGCATTGGGCAGAGGGAACGATTCCAGGAGGAGTTCATTTTGAATTAACCGGCACCAATGTCACAGAATGTACTGGTGGTGCGCATCAGTTAGCAGATGAGCAGTTGGGACAAAATTATTTGACCACCTGTGATCCTCGGCTCAATGCAGAACAGTCCTTAGAAATGGCCTTTCAGATTGCGGAGATGATGAAAAATTAGCAGCAGATTAGCAGCAGTAAGGGCAAAAGCGGCAGATTCTCGCCTGTCGTGTTGCCCTTTAACCTTATGAAATTAGTCTTTTTAAACTTGATTTTTCATTCCTTTGTTTTGTGCTTCGCATGTCTGCCGTGTTCCGGTCAGGAATGTATACGGCCTTTTGTGGCGGATGCATTTGGGAAGCCGGTCGTTGTGACTGCCGAGTTCGTGGCAAAGTCCAAAAGCTATTATGATCAGAATATCGTGCGGGAGCCGTTTTCTCTGAAAGTGTTCTCTGTTAATGGTCGAGTCCTCAAGGAAGCAGTAATTATCCGGTACTTTCTTGAGGCCGATAAGAAAAAAGAGAGGAAGTTGGAACGGGCCGGCCTTGTGCAGGAATTCGAAGCGTATGAGACAATCCGTCAGCCGATTTCCGCTACTCCTTGGCTTCGCAAATGGGAACAGGGAACCGGGTTCTATCTGGAGCATCTCCTGCATATCAGAGCTGTGAGTAAGAAAAAGTAATATCTAACAATATCTAACAGGACATAGAGAATGAATAACCATGTCAGAAATATCAGCCGCTGATGAGCTGTTGGCCTTTGCCGGAAAAAATACGTTCTCTACTGTACTTGCTGACCCGCCTTGGCAGTTTCAGAATCGTACTGGTAAGATGGCTCCTGAACATAAAAGACTGACCCGCTATCCGACCATGAAAATAAATGAAATCTGCGAGCTTCCAGTTGAAAAAACTGTAAACGAGACCGCTCATCTCTACTTATGGGTACCCAATGCTCTGTTAGCAGACGGCCTCAAGGTTATGGAGCATTGGGGCTTTACCTATAAAACAAACTTGATCTGGTACAAAGTCAGAAAAGATGGTGGCCCGGATCGTCGTGGCGTGGGTTTTTATTTTCGCAATGTTACGGAAGTTATTTTATTTGGTGTTCGTGGGAAAAATGCCCGTACTCTTCAGCCTGGTCGTAGTCAGGAAAATATCATATCTGCGAGAAAAAGAGAACACAGTCGGAAACCAGACGAACAGTATAAGATAATTGAAGCATGTAGCCGAGGGCCGTTTCTGGAGCTATTCGCACGAGGCCCTCGAAAAGGTTGGGTTTCTTGGGGCAATCAGGCGGAGCAGTACTCCCCAGATTGGGCAACGTATACAAATCATTCACAGGTCAAAACTCCCCCTGTAAAGAATGTTGAGAAGTTATCTGTAAAATCAGCTCGTTGTTAATAGCAGCATATTTTTGTGAAATAATGCATATTCTTGTTACCGGCGGAGCCGGATATATCGGCAGTCATACCTGCTTGGAACTGCTGAACAGCGGTTATGAAGTAACGGCTATTGATAATCTCTGCAATTCCGGCCAAGAAGGCTTACGGCGGGTGGAAAAGCTCACTGGTAGAACCCTGAATTTCTTTCAGGTGGATCTGCTTGATGCCGATGCTTTGGATATGGTGTTTCGCCAGAGTGTTGACGTTGAGGCGGTCATTCATTTTGCTGGCCTCAAAGCAGTGGGTGAGTCTGTAGATGAACCGCTACGTTATTACCATAACAACCTCACTGGGACCCTGCATCTCTGTCAAACCATGCAGCGACACAAGGTCAAGAAGATGGTCTTCAGCTCCTCAGCCACGGTGTACGGCGACCCAGCCTCTGTTCCCATAACCGAGGATTTCCCTTTGCTTGCCTGTACCAATCCATACGGTCGGACCAAGGCCATGATTGAAGATATCCTGCGGGATCTCCATATTGCGGATCAGGAGTGGAATATCAGCCTGCTCCGCTATTTTAATCCAGTAGGTGCCCATGCAAGCGGAGAAATAGGTGAAGATCCCAACGGGCTGCCCAATAACCTGATGCCGTATATCTCTCAGGTGGCTGTGGGCAGATTGGAGCAGCTCTCTGTTTTTGGTAATGATTATCCTACCCCGGACGGAACCGGTGTTCGTGATTATATCCATGTGGTTGATCTGGCCAAGGGCCATCTCTGCGCTTTGGAAAAGCTGGCAAAAAACCCTGGTGTTGTCACCTATAATCTGGGAACCGGCCAAGGTTACTCTGTGCTGGAGATGATCAGGGCCTTTGAAAAGGCATCCGGGAAAACGGTTCCCTACACTATTACGCCACGTCGGCACGGTGATATCGCTCAATGTTTTGCTGATCCCTCCCTTGCTGCCCAAGAGCTGGGCTGGAAGGCAGAGCGAGGTCTTGATGCGATGTGTGCTGATACCTGGCATTGGCAGTCTAAAAATCCCAATGGATATACTGGATAAGATAATGCGATATATTATTACATCATTTCTGCTCGTTGTTTTTGCCTTGAGTTTGGGCAGCGATTGTTCGGCAATTTCGGCAATTGGTAATCCCTTTAGCAACCCCTTTGGCAAAAATATTGCCTGGCAAGGATACAGAACAGGACTGGCTCAAGCCAAGAGAGAGGGCAGGCCTGCCATCATTATATTTTATTCCGAAACCTGCTCCGCCTGTAGGCAGTATCAAGAGGTACTTCGGGACAGCCGTGTTGTTGAAGCCTCTGCCCCCTTTGTCATGATTCGGGTAAATATCCATCAGCAGCCACGGCTGAATGCAAAGTATCAGCTTGATGGCTGGTATGTGCCAAGAACCTTTGCTGTCTTTCCAAATGGCAGGATCATGTTTCGCCTCTATCCTCCTAAAAAATATCGATACTTTATTGGGCTTCGTTCAGAAGATCTGCTGACCTTTATGCAGCAGGCTCTGGCCGAGATGTACCATCAACAAACCATGTCCTCCCCTTTTGGTTTCCCTCGATGAGTCAACAGGCAGAGCTGTTCCCGGTACCGCATAAAAAAGAAGTTTACCTGATTGACGGCAGCGCCTATATTTATCGAGCCTTTCACGCTATCAGACCTTTGGCAAATAGTAATGGTCTGCCCACCCATGCAGTGTACGGGTTTACCAACACCCTGCGCCGTATCCTCCGAGAAAAACAGCCAGAATATCTTGCTGTGGCCTTTGATACCAAGGGGCCGGTGTTTCGTCATAAGATCTCTGCGGAGTACAAGGCGAATCGGCCACCCATGCCTGAAGATTTGGTGTCACAAATTCCTTATATTCATAAAATTGTAGACGCCTATAACCTGTTAAGCATGTCTGCGGATGATCTGGAGGCTGATGATCTGATTGCCTCGGCAGCCCGGCTGTTGGTGGAACAAGAATGCAAGGTGGTAGTAGTTTCCGGGGACAAGGATCTCTTGCAGCTCGTTTCTGAGAATATAATTCTCTGGGAGCCTATGAATGATCGGTTCATGGATGTAGCTGCAGTGGAAGAAAAATACGGCCTCAAGCCGGAACAGCTCCTGGATTATTTTGCGCTTACCGGAGACTCTGCGGATAATATCAAGGGAGTGCCTGGGATTGGCCCTAAGACAGCTCAGAAACTGTTGACAGAACATAAGACCTTGGATGAGCTGTACGAGCAGATTGATGGTCTGAAACAATCCAAGATGAAAGAACGGCTCATTGCCCATAAGGAGGATGCCTATCTCTCACGAGATCTGGTGCGTTTAGAGGAAAAGGCCAAGGTAGAGGGCAATATTCAAGCCTATCAGGTGGGTGAGCCTGATCCAGAGGCTCTGCGGGCACTGCTCACCGAACTGGAATTCTTTACCCTGCTCAAGTCGGATGTGCCAGCGGCCAAGATAGATACAAAAGGCTTTACCCTCATTCGGCAGCAAGAGGAGCTGAAACAGCTAGTAGACCAACTCGTAGAACAGTTTGGGGAACAGTTTGGGGAACAAGGCGCAGGCCACCTAGTGGTGGATACGGAGACGACCTCTCTTGATCCTTTGCAAGCAGAACTGGTCGGAGTATCACTCTGTACAGAGACAAAACAGGCTTGGTACCTGCCCTGTGGTCATCGAAATAAAGAGGGCCAGCTTGTGCCGGATCAACTGACCTTGCAGGATATTGTTGATCTGCTCGGCCCCTTGCTGACTGATCCTGATATTGCTAAGATCGGTCATAATCTTAAGTATGATTACGCCATCTTTGCTGCTCCTCAGAATGGCGGAATCTGTTTAGCTGGCCCCCTCTATGACACCATGCTCGGGGCCTGGCTGCTTGATCCTGGTCGTCGTTCCTATACACTGGATGATCTCTGTCAGGAGCTTGACCTGCAACTCACGCCCTTTAGCAAGGTTGTTGGCAACGATAAAAGCCCAGATGCCTTTTGCCGGGTCAATCCAGAGGTGGCGAAAAACTACAGTTGCGAGGATGTGTATGGCTGTTTCCGCCTGTTTGCAGAACAACGAACCAAGCTGGAACAACACGACCTGTGGACGCTCTTTGCTGAGGTGGAAGGGCCGTTGATCCCGGTGCTGGCTGCTATGGAGGCAACCGGTATTCTGCTGGATAAAGAGGTGTTGCAAAGACTGACCAAGGAGTTCCGTACTCAACTGGGTGAGCTGGAACAGGCAATTTATGAGCTTGCGGGTCATGCCTTTAATATTAACTCACCCCAGCAGTTGGCAACAGTGCTGTTTGATGAGCTGGGGCTGCCCAAGGGCCGCAAAACCAAGACAGGCTATTCCACAGACATCAAGGTGTTGACAAAGCTTTCACATAGGCATGAACTGCCTGCCCTGATTGTCCGGTTCCGTAATCTGGCAAAACTCAAGTCCACTTATGTGGATAAATTGCAGACCCATATCAGCCCGGTGACTGGACGAGTACACTCTTCGTTTAATCAGTGGGGTACAGCCACAGGGCGTCTCAGTTCCAGTAATCCTAATCTCCAGAATATCCCAATCCGTACAGAGGAGGGCCGTCGGATTCGCTCTGCCTTTATTGCCGCACCAGGCAGCCTGCTGCTGTCAGCGGACTATTCCCAGATTGATCTGCGGGTGCTGGCCCATTACAGTCAGGACAAGGCATTAGTAGAGGCATTCAGGGGTGAAGGGGACATTCACAGCCAGACTGCTGCTGAGATCTTTCAGATCTCCCTGCCCCTGATCACCGGAGAGATGCGACGGGTGGCTAAGAGTATTAACTTCGGCATTGTCTACGGTATGTCTGCCTTTGGACTCTCAGAGCAGCTCGGGATTACTCGTCAAGAGGCCCAGACCTTTATTGACCGCTACTTTATTCATTATCCGGGTATTCAGCAGTTTATGGATGATATTATGGAGCAGGCTCGGAAGGACGGGTATGTCACTACCCTGCTGGGACGACGCAGGCAGTTGCCGGAGATCAATGCCTCCAACCGCAACCGCCGCCAGTTTGCCGAACGCATGGCTATCAACACCCCGATTCAGGGGACAGCCTCGGACATTATCAAGCTGGCTATGCTCAAGGTGCATGAGCAGTTGATCGCCCAACAGGCTCAGGCTCGGCTGCTGCTTCAGATCCATGATGAGCTGGTCCTGGAAGTACCCGAGGATGAGCTGGAGTCGGTTGCTGCTCTGGTTAAAGAGACTATGGAGTCAGTTATGGTGCTGGATGTGCCGCTGAAGGTGAATACGGAGGTTGGAGGGAGTTTGGATAAGGGGGAGTGAGGTGGGACGCAGTATACCGTGTGCGTCCCTTTGCAGGATGAAGACAGGTCTTATTGCTTTTTCTTCAGCAGAAGCAGTTCATATACTGGCGTTATAGCAATATCAGGAACAAACCGCATCACGCCGGTCTTGTAGCTGTTGTTGGTATTGTCCCAATAGTTGAAGGCGACATAGGGGGTGCCTCTGCTGTCAAGGGCAAGGCTGAGGTTATAGACAGAGTCGGAGGAAAAACCTGCCCCACCGACTTGCTCCCAGCTTGTGCCGTTGAACCGCGTCACACTGACCTTGGAGCTGTTGTTGGTACTGTCCCAATAGCTGAAGGCAACGTATGGCCTGCCGCTGCTGTCAAGGGCAAGTCGGATGTCATCGGCAGAGTCAGGCGAAAAACCCGCAGTGCCGACCTGCTCCCAGCTTGCGCCGTTGAACCGCATCACGCTGGCCTTGTAGCCGTTGGCACCGTCCCAGTAGGCGACATACGGAGTGCCGCTGCTGTCAAGAGCAAGGTTGGGATAGGCAGAGCCAGGGGAGAAACCTGCCACGCCGACCTGCTCCCAGCTTGCGCCGTTGAACCGCATAACGCTGGCCTTGTAGCCGTTGGCACTGTCCTGATAGGCGACATACGGAGTGCCGCTGCTGTCAAGAGCAAGGCTGAAGTTATAGGCAGAGCCAGCAGGGGAGAAACCCGCCGCTCCGACCTGCTCCCACTTGGTGCCGTTGAAGCGCGTCACACTGACCTTGTCACCGTTGTCATTGTCTTTGTAGGCCACATACGGCTGGCCAGCACTGTCAAGGGCAAGGCGAGTCCTGCGGGCATGGCCTGCTAAGAAACTCGCCGCACCGACCTGCTCCCAGCTTGTGCCGTTGAACCGTATGACGGCAGCCGTCTTGGGGTTGACTCTAACCGTGCTAGCGACGTATGGCCTGTCGTTGCTGTCAAGGGCAAGGCTGAAGTTATAGGCAGAGCCAGCAGGGGAGAAACCCGCCGCACCGACCTGTTCCCAGCTCGTGCCATTGAACCGCATTACGCTGATTTTATCGACGTTAGTATTGTCTTCGTAGGCGACATAAGGGGTGTCGTTGCTGTCAAGGGCAAGTTGGAGGTAATAGACAGAGCCAGGGGAGAAGCCTGCCGCACCGACCTGTTCCCAGCTCGTGCCGTTGAACCGCATCACGCTGGCCTTGTCGCCGTTCGCATCGTCCCGATAGGCAACGTATGGCCTGTCGTTGCTGTCAAGGGCAAGTTGGAGGTAATAGACAGAGTCAGGAGAAAAACCTGCCGTGCCGACCTGCTCCCAGCTCGTGCCGTTGAACCGCATCACGCTGGCCTTCCGGCCGGCGGCATCGTCCCGATAGGCGACATAAGGGGTGTCGCTACTGTCAAGGGCAAAGCTGATGTCATAGGCAGAGCTGGGGGAAAAACCCGCCGCACCGACCTGCTCCCAGCTTGTGCCGTTGAACCGCATCACGCTGGCCTTCCAGTCGTCAGCACCGTCCCGATAGGCGACATAGGGGGTGTCGCTGCTGTCAAGGACAAGGCTGATGTCATAGGCAGAGTCAGGAGAGAAACCCGCCGCACCGACCTGCTCCCAGCTCGTGCCGTTGAACCGCATCACGCCGGCCTTGTAGCCGTCGGCATAGTTCCCCTGATAGGCGACATAGAGGATGTTGCTGCTGTCAAGGGCAAGGCTAATGTCATAGACAGAGCTGGAGGAAAAACCTGCCGCACCGACTTGCTCCCAGCTTGCGCCGTTGAACCGCATCACGCTGGCCTTGTAGCCGTCGGCATAGTCCCCCCGATAGGCGACATAGGGGGTGCCGCTGCTGTCAAGGGCAAGGCTGATGTCATAGGCAGTGTCAGGGGAGAAACCTGCTGCACCGACCTGCTCCCAGCTTGCGCCGTTGAACCGCATCACGCTGGCCTTGAATTGGTCAGGCGCAGTGTCGTAGGCGACATAGGGCGTGTCACGGCTGTTTATGTCTATAGCAAGGTTAAAGTACTCAGCCTCTTCAAATATGAAGTCCGTCTGTCCTACCTGCTGCCAGCCCGCCTGCGCTGCCCACGTCATGAGCACAAGAAATGCCGTCCCAAGCAGCATCCACCAATACGTTTGCCTTCTCATGTTACTCCTCCTTGTAAAGGATGTGTTTTGTCTCAGCCCGGCCAGCGGAATGCCGGCAAAGTCGACCCGGAAAGCATAACCCTATCTGCGCAACGCATCAATGAAAAAATCAATCCGTTACAGTGGCATCTCCTCTATGCGTACCTGCCCTGCGTCTAAGCAGGAGGCTATCTGAAGCCCCCACGTTCCCCCTTAAAAAACATAGAGAATCCCCTTCATGAAACCATTCCCTATGTCGTACTGCGAGCAGCCTCTATGTTTTTTATGCGATAGGGAATGCTTTTTTCCGAGGACTCCCTATGTCGTGTTACGAGATAGAGAATGCTTTTTTTCAGGCACTCCCTATGTTTTTTATGCGATAGAGAATGGTTTTTTCCAAACACAGGGCGGGAAAAACTGTTGACAGGGAAAGGCAAATCGGATTTCATTTGCAATGATTACGGCGGCAGGCTGGTGGATGTGCTGCTGATACGTTTGGCGTGATCTACGATCGGCCTTGAAAGGCAGGGCTGTGCGGTAATGCGGTAGAGCTGAATTTTTGAGGCTCAATTGCAAGGTATCTCCATCTAAGTTGCATAATATATCGTTATGTCAAGTTTGCCTTCCCGACCGGAACAGCGCATACTATGGAATCTTTGCCAGAGAAATATCTTCACCTCCAGGCCAGCATAAACCGCACAGAGGATCAATGGCAACGTCTTGAAAAGAAATCAGTCATCCTGATTAACAATCGCTCAGGTTACGTTTCCGCATCTTCTTATCATAGCGTTCCTGCTCACTGTAAATACACCCGCAATATGGCTGGCGATACAGCTCCATGGCAATGGATTCATCAATCCCCTGTTGCCAGCCTTCACGAAAGTCCTGATAGAGAAACTGGACAGAAAGTTTCTGTGCTATGGCCTCAGATTTTTCTTTAATCAGTTCATGTCGCTGATATTTAGAGTACAGCAAGGTGGTGGTAAAGGCATCAAAGCCTTGATTAGCAGCCTGTTCTGCAACAGCTTCAAGGCGCATATCATAGCAGAGGCTGCATCGTTCGTTCTCATGAAAGACAACTTTGCGAAGATATTCTGTTAAACCGTAGTTCCGGTCAATAACCACCTTGAATTTCTTCTGCTCTGAAAAATCAACCAGGGCCTTAATTCGTCGTTTGAATTCACGAAAGGGATGAATATTGGGGTTAAAAAAGTATCCGCTGACCTCATGCCCCTGTCTGCGCAGTACTTCCAGTGGATAGACTGTACAGGGACCACAGCAGGTATGGAGCAACACCTTCATGATCTTACCTTAAACTGCTTGGGATCAATCCCATAATTATGAATTTTATAGTTGATGATCCGTAAACTTGTCTCGAGGCGGGCTGCTGCCCTGGTCTGGTTACCGTTGGTATGCTTGAGTGCATCAATAATTAACTCTCGCTCAAAGCTTTCCACAGCACCGGATAAGGAGAGTGGGCTGTCAGTGCGTACTGAGTCAGAACTTTGCAGGGTAGGAGGTAAATGAAATGAACTTATTGTGTTGGAATCACATATTAACACAGCTCGTTCCATGCAGTTCTGTAACTCACGAACATTGCCTGGCCAGTGATATTTGATCAATAGATCAATGGCTGTCGTCGAGATCCGCTTAATCTGTTTGTTGTTTTCCAGACAATATTGCTCTAGAAAATACTCTGCCAACAAGAGAATATCTGTTCTCCGTTCCCTAAGCGGTGGAATATGAACCGGAAAAACGTTGAGTCGGTAGTAGAGATCTTCTCGAAAGACGCCTTCAAGCACAGCCTCCTCAAGATTACGATTCGTGGCTGCAACAAGACGGATATCCGCTGTAATAATCTCACTTCCCCCAAGACGCTGAAAACAGCGTTCCTGAATGACATTGAGCAGTTTTATCTGCACAGTGGTGCTGATTTCTCCGATTTCATCTAAAAAGAGCGTTCCGCCTTCTGCTAACTCAAACCGTCCCTTTTTTTGTTGCTCGGCTCCGGTAAAAGCCCCTCTTTCATGACCAAACAGTTCGCTTTCCAGTAAATTTTCAGGAAGAGCAGAACAGTTGACCACTAAAAAGGGTTTAGCGGCTCGCTGGGAGTTATGATGCAATGCCTTGGCAACCAAGGATTTTCCAGTTCCAGACTCACCGCGGAGCAGAACAGTGGCATTGGAATCTGCCACCCGATGCACCATTTCAAACACCTCCTGCATTCGGGAAGAGTTGCCTATAATATCAATGAGGCGATTTTTGGCAGAGAGTTCCCTGCGCAAACGCTGATTTTCCTGCTCAAGGGCCTCTTTTTCTCTGTTCAGGACTTGAACCCGGTGGACAGCCTGGGCGATCAATGCGCTGACAATGGTCAGGAACCGGAGATCTTGCTCTGATTGTGGGCCAAAGTCTTTTGTATAGTATCGATCAACAGATAAAGCACCTATAGACAGATTATCCGGTCGGCTGTGGATGTCATCGATCTCATCGATGTCTTGGGCAATATCCTGGGCAATGTCCTGAGCAAACATTTTATGTTCAAAATTTTCAAAGGTCACCTTGATAGGAACGCAGATAAAAGAACTCTTTTTTTTCTGCTCGTTATTTCGGAGACCGGTTCTGTTGAGAAAGAGCGGCTCTTCCCCAATGCAGGGAACGATCACCGGTTCACCAGTGGAGACAACCCGGCCTGTGATGCCCTCGCCCAGCTTGTACTTTCCCTTTTTTTGCGCTTTTGTGGTAATGCCACAGGCAATCTCTATTTCCAGTTCACGGGTTAATGGATTAACAATGGTCACAGTGCCATTTTCCATTTGTTTCATATCTGTCAGCACCTGAACGACCCTGTTGAGACTCTTCTGAAGGTCAGTTTCAGCAGCAAGAATTTTTGTTACCTCGTAAAGACAGGAGAGATCTTGATGCGCAAGGTCTTGATTTTTTATTGAAGTCTGTAGGTCAGTGGTCATAATAAATCAACAACAAGAGAATATTGACAGAATAAAATTTAAATGGTATAAAAGCTTAATACACTCATAGAGTGTCAGGAGGAATGGCCGAGTGGTTGAAGGCGGCGGTCTTGAAAACCGTTGTACGAAAGTACCGTGGGTTCGAATCCTACTTCCTCCGCCACAATAACAATACGTTCTTGTTCTGCAAGGCTGAGGAGAGATGACCGAGTTGGCCGATGGTGCTCGCCTGCTAAGTGAGTGTGGTATACTCCACCGAGGGTTCGAATCCCTCTCTCTCCGCCACAAATTGAAAAGCCGCTCTTTCTGTAAGAGTGGCTTTTTTTATTGCTCTTTTTTTGCAATGCCTCATTGTTTTTTCGTAGCCTTCCTCTAACCGTTCTACAGTTTTCCCTTCCCTGTATGCATGAAAAACTGATATGAAGACTGGTATGCAAAAACTCAGGGATCGCTAGGTTAAAAACCCCAAAGCAATGAGCGTTTGATCCATCCAACCACGTTGCCGTGCTGAACCTTGACCCAATTTTTTCTCTGCCCCAGCGTCTTAAATACCACTCCATAATATGCCTTAGCAATAACCTTACTCTGTGTGCTTGGCTTATCACGAACATTAATTTTTCCCTTGCTTCTCTTCTGTGCTTTTACGATCATGTGGCCAGAGCTGTTGACAACATCTTTATGCACCCAACCAACTGTCCCTTCAAAGTCCTTTACTTTAAGCCATTTTCCTGATCTCTTTATAATTTTGAGCGGAAATCCAGTGCCCAGTTTCCAGATAACTGCTTTGTTCAGGCTTGGTCCAGAGCGCATATTGACATTATCGTTCTTAACTGCAACCATTTTGGCCATGACTGGTTCTGCGGTCAGACTGCTCAGAAGAACAAAAGTGAATAGAATGATAAAAGTATTTTTTTTCATGGAATTCAATATTTGTTGTTTATGCGTTGTGGGTTACCGGCTATATCCTCTTGTTTGCCAAAATATTTAAGACAGCCTCTTTTTTCTCTCCAAGACCTTGTGTTTTATCTCGACGTTCGTCAAGGGTAATCTGCGTAATAACACGTTGCACCTCCTCGTTGTATTCAAAGGGACAGGAGTGCAGCTTTTCTGCCAGTTTAAACAGGGTAGCTGGGGATCCGTTGATAACTGTTCCCATGTCATTGATTTCATAATCAGCATCCTGTTCCTGTAAAATTTCTTGCAGAGCAGCTATGTAGTGACTGAGACTGCTTGTACCTGTTTCCATTGGGAGTACTGTAATCTGCATAAAGGCCATGTATACGTTCTCTGTTATTTGTTCAACGTGTTCAACCTTCTATCAGACACCTGTCAGGAGAATCATACGGATAGGTTCTGTTTAATTAACAATGCCATGTATGCATGTATGTATACGCAGTATACGCATAAAAAAGCACACCAAGAAAGATGTCTGATTTGCAGAGGAAAACAGATTACAAAAATAGAATGCCGATTGTTGATTTTGAGCTTTGCGAGTATAGTACACTACTCTGATAAAGTGGTGAATGTTTTTTCTGTTTCAGAGGCAATATTTCTTGACTTGTTTGCCTTTAACGGAACTTTATAAAGATGCAGGCAAAATTGCATAAAATACAATATATGGAATTTATCGATTGATAAGCTTCTATATGTTGTGCTATAAAGCTCTCGTCAGTTCTTGATTGAAGACTCTTCTTCTTGAGTAATTTTCACAAAATTCTTGGCTGAAAAAATCAAAGCCACTATCACGCAAGGGACATAATAATGGGGAAAGATATGAGCAGAAATATCTCTCAGCAACTTTTAACAGAGACTGCTGAAACTGTTTTAGCACGTCGTTATTATCTCAAAGATGGCAACGGTACTGTGCTGGAAAATTGGGATGCACTTTGTCGTCGCGTTGCCGATGCTGTAGCAGATGTTGACAGTGAACAGGCAGACTATGAGACGCTGAGAAAAGATTTTTTTGATATGATCCGCTGCCTTGATTTTCTGCCCAATTCTCCCTGCCTCATGAATGCAGGCACTGATCTGGGGCAACTCTGCGCCTGTTTTGTCCTACCCATAGAAGATTCTATGGATGGTATCTTCACCTCTATCCGTAATGGAGCCCTGGTCCACAAGACAGGTGGGGGATGTATGGCACTAGGAACTCCTATAGTCACTGCGGGGGGTATAAAAAATATTGAAGATATTGCTATAGGAGATATTACTTGTGATGGTGAAGTTTCATATACTCATAATTGGACCACAAAAAATGGAGTCCGTATAAAAGTTTCAGGTTTGCAAGCGATTGACTATACCAAAGACCACCCGATAAAAGTATATACCCCTGAAGATTGCACAAAGAGGCCGTCACAAAAGGTGAGGTGTGGGAGTGTTTTTGCGGAATGTTATAAAGGATGTCATACTGATTGTGGCCTTCAAAAAGATCCAGACTTTAAGTTTAAAGATGCTTCAGAGGTCAAAAAAGGAGATTGGGTCAGAGTAAAGAGGGACTACGGTGTGCCTCCTGAAACCTTTAGGGGGTCTTGTTTGTCTAATGAATTTGTGGCTATTATTTCCAGGTATTTGTCAGATGGCCACATGGAATTTTCACAGAATGGAACACCCGCCGCCATAGGTCTTTCTTTTGGAAAAAGACATGCCAATGATATTGCGAGATATCAAAAATTCTTTGATGCTTTAGGAATTAAATGGGTACTTCGCCCACATAGAAGAGGGTGTGAGACTTTGAGAATACATTCTGTAGAATTATGTTCTTGGATATACGAGCATTTCGGACACAAGGCTCTTGAGAAAAGACTTCCTCTTTGGGTCACGGGATTGCCTACACATCAAATTGAAATTTTTCTTGATGAGTATGCTGACGGTTCCAATTATGTTAAATTCAGAGGAGATAGGAAAGTCCCAATAAAAGGATTCAGTAGTAAAAATAAATCACTTTTGAATGGGATTATTTTATTGAATCATGTTATTGGAAGGTCTGGGGTATTTCGTATACAAAAAAAGAGGAAAGGGTCATTTTCAAATAATGAGCTACCTGTTTATATATTTGAAGTTCATCCGGGCAAAATTCAAAACTGGTGCAAGGCAACTGATAAATACCTTTATTTAAAAGTAGCTTCTGTAAGCCCTGTAACAGAGAGTTTTGAAGTTTACAATATGACTACTGAAACTCATTTGATTCATGTTCCCTATGAAACTCATAACACCGGCTACTCCTTTTCTAGGCTTCGTCCAAAGAACTCTTCTGTTCGCTCCACCCAAGGTGTTGCTTCTGGGCCGTTGAGCTTTGCCGCTGTTTTTGATGCTGCCACTGAGACCATCAAACAGGGGGGTCGTAGGCGTGGAGCTAACATGGGCGTCTTGCGAGTGGATCATCCAGATATAATGGATTTCATCACGGCAAAAGAGGATCAGACGAAATTCACCAACTTTAATTTTTCAGTTGCAATCACTGACACCTTTATGGAGGCTGCAAAAACAGGGAGTGATTACGATCTGATTGATCCTTCAACCAACAGCGTGGTGGGTTCTCTCAATGCAGCCAAGGTTTTTGAAAAAATTATAGACTTGGCATGGCATAATGGAGAACCTGGAGTCCTTTTTATTGATGCGGCTAATCGAAGCAATCCCACTCCGCAACTCGGTGAATTTGAATCGACTAACCCTTGTCTTGCCGGGGATACCTTGGTCGCTGTAGCCGATGGGCGCAATGCCGTTCCCATACAGCAGCTTGCCGAGGAGGGTAGAGATGTTCCTGTCTTCTGTCGTAATCGTAAAGGCGGAGCTTCAGTACGGATGATGCGCAATCCCCGTCTCACCGGTCACAACAAGCCGATTTTGAAAGTTACTTTGGATGACGGTAACAGCGTACGAGTGACTGAGAATCATAAATTCGTCCTTTCTGATGGCAGCGTGAAAGAGGCCAACGAGCTTGTTTCTGGCGACAGTCTGAGCTTGATGACCAGACGAGAAGCCCCGTTTGAGAAAATATTCTCGCATTCTAACAGCAGATCGCAATTTTATCATTGGTTATCCACAACAAATAAACCAAACTGGCAGCCTGAGCATCGTCTGATCGCCGGTTTTCATCATGGACAGCAGACAGGTAAGTCGTTAAGTTGGGGGGAAGTAGTTCATCATTGCGATTATAATGGATTAAACAATAAGCCATCTAATCTTAAAGTGATGACTAAAGAGGCGCATTATCGGCTGCACGCTGAGGCTATCAGGGGAGATAAAAACCCGATGCGGCGATTCCCGGAAAAGAACTGGAGGAACGATCCAGTCAAGCAGCAGGAATTCCGTCTCAAATACCATGTTGGTGCCAAGCGAAGTCAAAAAACGAAAGAACGGATTGGTGCGGCGACACGGCTTCGCTTTCAAGATGAGTCATATCGTATTAATCATGCTGCGGCAGTAAAAGAAGGAATTGCTGCCAACAAAGAAAATTTATTGCAGTATATCCAGCATCGTGCTGAAAAAAAACTGGCGGAATGTCAGGCCATGACAGATTTGCCCTGTTTTCTTGATAACAACAGTGTCATGGTTGAACGCAGATGTGAACATTGCGGTACCTTGTACACAGTTTCCTGGGGCAGACGCGAGCAGTCTTTCTGTTCAAAGCCCTGCTACTTTACCTGGCACAACAGCAGTCAAACTGTCCGAAAAAAGATTACAGCAGGTATCCATGCCACCTATGCTGCCAAGGCAGAGCAAACTAAACGGCAACAGATGGAATGCTTTCTTGATCTTCAATTTGAACAGGGGAAAACTCCGTGGAAAAAGGATTGGGAGAATCGTTGTTTTGAACAAGGTATCCCTAAACGGCTTGGCACAAAATTCGGCTTTAGCAGCTTTGGTGAGTTGAAAAAAGCTGCTGCACGTCATAACCACAGGGTCGTCGCTGTCCAGCCTGACGGATTTGATGATGTGTACAACGGCACTGTTGATGAATTTCACAATTTTTATATAGGCCATTTTTTTGGTAATATTGAAAATGACAAAAGCTATAGTTATATCAATAATTTACAGTGCGGAGAGCAATTTTTGCTCCCTATGGAATCGTGCAATTTAGGCTCTATCAACTTAGAAAAGTACGTCAACAAGGGCAAGATAGATTTTACACGTCTTGGCAAAACCGTGAAAACCGCTGTTCGTTTTCTTGATAACGTCATTGACTGTAATCGTTTTCCTATCCCGGAAATCGCTGAGATGACCCAGAAGACGAGAAAAATTGGACTGGGCGTGATGGGCTTACATGACATGCTTATCCAACTGGAACTTCCTTATGGGGAAAAAGAAGGGCGAAAAGCAGCATCTGAGGTCATGGGTTTTATTCGTGAGCAGGCGGAAATAACCTCTATTGAGCTTGCAGAGTCTAAAGGAGCCTTTCCTGCATACGATCCTGAGATAAACACATATCCTTCCCGAAGAAACGCTGCACTCACCTCCATTCAGCCCACGGGTACGGTATCCATGATTGCGGACTGTGCCTCGGGCTGTGAACCGTATTTTTCCGTGGTTATGGAAAAAAATGTCATGGATGGTGACCGTTTTCTGATGGTCAACAAGCATTTTGAGGCAGTGGCCCGCAAAGAGGGCTTTTTCTCAGACACGCTCATGAAAAAAGTTGCTCAGACAGGAACCGTTGTTGGGCATGAGGAAATTCCTGAAAAATGGCAAAATATCTTTCGCACAGCCCAAGATATTGCGCCAGAAGAACATATTCGGATGCAGGGAGCCTTGCAGCAAAATGGCGTGGATTCTTCGATCAGCAAGACCATTAACCTGCCCTCATCTGCTACAAAAGAGGATGTCCGCCTCTCCTATCTCCTTGGGTTTGAATTGGGCTGTAAGGGGTTGACAGTTTATCGTGATGGCTCCCGTGATGCTCAAGTTCTCAATACAGTCAGCTCTGATAAGGAAAAAACAGCCACTGTCTCCAGCCAAGGGCTTTTCCATAAAAAGGAACTGCCTGATGTGTTGAGCGCCAAACGCTATCGGCTAAAAGATGCCAACGGCAATACCATCTATATTATTGTCTGCTTTGGTGAAACAGAAACGCCAATGGAGGTCTTTGCCAAATTTCCCTTTGATAACCGGGTTGATCTCAAGGATAAGTCCACGATGTGGACCACCACTTGTCGCTTGGTTTCTTTGGCTTTGCGCTACCAAATTCCTATGGAGGAAATTATCAAACAACTTGATCGCTCCAGCGGACACATGCTTGACTTACCAGCTCAACTGGGCAAACTGCTCAAATCCTTTATGGCTGGAACTCGGAACGGGTTTTCGTCTTCCTGCCCGGAATGTCCTGGTGTCTTGATCTTTGAGGAGGGCTGTGAGGTCTGCCGGGAATGCGGCTACTCCAAATGTTCCTAACAGATCAACAAGCGTTAGTAATTTTTTTACATTGCATCAGGACGTCGAAAAAACGGGTAAAAAGATTTCAAGGGGACTTCTAAGAGACCCATTCAATGGCAAAAAGACCGCAATAGGTTATTTCCTTAGTCGTGATATGTTTGCCCTTTGCAGTGCGTTTCTCTTCCACAAGCTGAAGAGAGAGCAGTTGCGGGCCATCAACCCGTATCAGGAGGTCTTTTACCCGTACCTCTTCATCCAAGGTCTCATTATACGAGACAAGCGTTTTATGAAAGCTCAATGAACCGCCCTGTCGTCTTCCCATAGGCATGGCAACCTGCTTGCTCCTGAACTCACTTTTTAGGATAGAGAGTTCACTTTCCGGGATACGGAAGCTGCCTGGCGGCATTCCAGTTGCCAAAGGATAGCCCCTTCCCTCCTCGTGTTGTTGTGCAGTGAGATTGGTTATTGACACTCCGGCATCATAAAGAGCCACACTGTGGGCTTGACGGTACTCATTCATTGCTAATCATCCTTTTCATTCTTGTGCATTTTGTGCAGACCGTTTGTCTTCAAGATATCAAATTTTGAGCAATAATACAGCTCGACGCTTTCTTTTTAGATGAACACAAAGTAGCGAAAAAGTCAATATCCTGAGATAGCGGTTGTATAAAGGGTGTTTACAGGATCGTGCAGAACCGTTGGGGAAGTTTTTTATCTCTCCCTCTCATTTGACTTGTTTTTTTTGAGAGGTGGTTGTAATGTCTTGGTGTTACGGGGAGAAATTCTGGTTAAAAATTGATTTAGCCAGAATGATGTTTGTCCGTTTAATATCCTGTTAGGCAATGTTGACAACTAGGCACAATTTTGCCTTCCATAATATCTAACTGCATGAGGAGGATTGATAAGTGATAAAAAAAATTATAGCAATTTTATTTATGATTGGTGCTTCATCTAGCGCCTGTCATTCTGCTGAAATAGTCGGTATTGGTGGCAAATGCCTAGACGTAAAAGGTGGTAGCTCTGCCAATTCGACTGAAATTATTCTATATCGTTGCCATGGAGGAAAAAACCAACGTTGGGAAGTAATTGACGGTGCAATCAAAGGCCTTGGTGGTAAATGCCTAGACGTAAAAGGTGGTAGCTCTGCCAATTCGACTGAAATTATCTTATATCGATGTCATGGTGGTGAAAATCAACAATGGGAAGTAGTAAATGGTGCCATTAAAGGAATTGGTGGAAAATGCTTAGATGTAAAAGGCGGTGGCTCAGCAGATTCAACTCAAATTATCCTTTATTCTTGTCATGGAGGAGATAATCAACGTTGGATAATACGATAGAGAAGGCCTAACATTTGGGGTCAACCCGATCGCTTATGGCGTTGCAGACTTTGGCAAATAAGGGACAGACCCCAATTAACATATTTTTGAGGGGTGTTGGTAATATTTTGGTGTTGTGGGGAGAAAAGGACACACCGGCAAGAACCTGTTGACACTACATTTTATTCTGTCAACTACGTTTTCCTGTTTATTGTTCATCCATTCTGGTTAAAAGTTGATTTAGCCAGAATGATGTTTCTGCTTTCCATGTTTGTCCGTTTAATATCCTGATAAGTAGAAAAAATACAGACTGTGAACAATATAGGGAATATATGGACTCGATTCTTCATGTTAATAGCTGGCTAACCTGTCGCTTGAGGGTGATCATTTATTTGCCGGAAGGAACAAGCTGAGAAAACTCTTTGACTTTTTTTCCTAACTTTTCAAGCTGTTTCCCGGCATTGTCCTGCTGCAATAGAAACTGGACAAATTCAAGCAATCTTTCCAGTTGAGTTCTTCGTCGCAGGCTGCCCATGTTAAACGCGGGCAACGTCGTCAAGTCTTGCCAAATCCAGGTTGTCTCGACAAAATTGAATTTGATGAAGCAAAGCGAAATCTTGAGCTTATCCTAAAGCCCGGAAAGAGTGTATTCTTCTTTCAAAAAGAATTGAACATTAGAATTTATCAAGTAACTTTAGCTAAATGATACTAGTTTCTTTGCCACCAAACCTTCGCTTTATACTGATAGCTGTAGATTCTAAATAGAATTTGTTGGAGACTCCTTACACAGGGAAATCCTTGAGCAACGTGTTCTTTAAGAACGCTATGAGTTCTTTATCATATAAGTACTCCTCAACTACTCCAAACTCCTTCAAGGCCAGCCGGACATCTCCATCAGAAGTCAATCCTTCTGTCTGCATATACTCCTCAATGATCACAGGCGGCCCTATGTCTATCGCCAAGAGGATCATAGCGGTAATGATACCGGTTCGATCTTTCCCGTAGGTACAGTGCAGTAAAAGAGGAAATATTCGATCTTTACAGATACTCTCAATGACCTTGTTCACCCAACCTCGAACTGTACCGTTTAAGGTAAGATAATTTCCTGCCGAATCAATCGCCGGTATATGGAGTTGCCTCTTGGACGGGAAGACATGATCTTCTTCAGTCCGTAAATTGAGGATTGTTTGCACATCCGGCAATTCGCTCTCATCAGCCAGCTTATTCACCGTTCCGCTGCGATACAGCAGGCCCTCATTCATAATATCCTGACCGCAAATGCGGTTGACGGTTTTGCCTACATCTCGTAAATTTGGAATCATACTCTTATTGCACCTGCCTTTATTCGCCATATATTCGCCATATATTCGCCATATATTCGCCATATATTCGCCATATATAGACGATATCGTATCAGTTCAGAATGACCTCATTCCCCTGTATAAACTTCTCCCTGCCTTGCAAACTACCTTCAGTACTTCAGCACTTCAGCACTTCAGCAACAACAACTCATCTGTATCTCTTAACTACCAGTTATTCTCCAAGATGTTAAGCAAAAAATGCAGGCTACTGTACCTGAAATCTTCATTGCAGGATTTAAGTATGAGAAAGCCGTGCCTGTGTACCAAGGGTAGGGTATTTTTTATTGAGTCCCTTAACCCTTGACAGAATCAAAGGATCATGATTATCATGCCGTCATGAATTTTGTATGTACGATCAACTTGATATATGATCATTTCTGAAGAATTTTTCAGGCGATGAGTAAGACATGATGCAGCTACCTGAAACTGCAAAAAAATGTCTCTGAACCCTTTTTTATGGAGATCAACCTATGCACAACATTATTGTTCTTGCCACCAATAATCAAAATAAGGTAAAAGAGTTTCAAGAGCTGGTAAAAGATTTTCCCATTGAGGTGAAATGCCTCAAAGATTACGGCCCATTGCCTGAAGCAGTTGAAGATGGAGAGACCTTTGATGATAATGCCTATAAAAAGGCGCATCACTATGCGAGAGTACTCGGTCTCCCAGCCCTTGCCGATGATTCTGGTTTGGTGGTCGATGCCCTTAACGGTGCCCCTGGGGTGTACTCGGCTCGCTACAGCGGTGAAAATGCCACAGATTGGGATAACTGCGAAAAATTGCTCCAAGAGATGCAGGGGAAAACAGATCGTACAGCCCGTTTTCAGTGCGTTCTCTCGTTAGCAACGCCAGGAGGGCCTGCCCTGACCTGGGAAGCGAGTTGTGAGGGCAGCATTACTCAAGAACGCCAGGGAGAGGCAGGCTTTGGCTATGACCCTATTTTTTATTATGAAGACTTTGGCAAGACCTTTGCCGAGGTTGGCATGGCAGAAAAAAGTGCGGTCAGTCATCGGGGCAAGGCCATGCAGGAGATGAGCAACGAATTTGATAAAGTTATGACCTGGCTTCGGCAACGCATGGAAGAGATACAGCCGAAAAAACCAGATCATGCTGAGTTTGAGCATAATGACTGGTCTCAGGAGAAGATGGTGTAAGAGACTGCGCTACCAGGAATAAAAGGAGTGACGGGAGCAATTTATTCCTGAGCTGGCAAGATCTCAATCTGCAATTTCCCGATCAAGGCTCCGATTGCAAGCTGCCCTTCGAGGTCGCCACGGGTAAAGCGGATATGATACAGATCAGCAGGTAGCTGATTAACCGTGGTATCCAAGCTGATCCATTGCCCGTTTAAACAGACCTCGTTCCAAGCATGGTAATAAAAGGCATTCTTTTGTCGGGTAACACCAGCAGCAATGGTTGTGGGAATACTAAGACTACGGGCAAGGGCTGCAAAGAGTGCTGCATGTTCATTGCAATCTCCTTTGCCGCTTTGTAACGTGGTTAAGGCATCAGGCAAGCCAATAACCGGACGTTTTTCAATGTTTTTGTATACCCATTCCACCAATAGAGGAACCTGACGAACAGGATCAACCTCCTGCCCAATAATTTCCTGAGCCTTTGCTCTAATCGCCGGATCATCGGCCTGCACATAGCGACTTGCTGTTAAGGAGGCACTGTTATCACTGCAACGTTCTCCAGAGGTCTGAGCATCATCTGTTGGTTGCGGTGGAAACATTTCTTTTTGCAACACAAGCCTGCCATTGGCAAAATGCTGACGACCACCGTTTAAATCAACCTCTGCCTCTTGGGGAAACTGTACCTGATACGTTGCGTTCTGCGCATTTTCCTGAAAAGGTTTGCCAGTATACTGCACAGCAACAGTGGATAAGAGTTCATCTCCACTGTCCCGGATATCCATTGCCTTGAATTTTGGTTCTGCCTGAAAAATAAAACCAGCAGGTGATCGTTGTTGGATAACCTTTCCCTGATCGTCCAGCCAAAAGTTGACCTTCATCCCAGAGTATGATTCTGTAAAATGGTGCAATTGGTATATCCGCTCATTTAACAGCTTCTTTTCCTGACCATTATAGGTCACTACAGAAGATCGGGCAGCAAGGGAAAAAGGATCAAAAAAGGGAATCTTTAGTTTGTCTCCCTTTGTACTCAACGCACTTAAAAGATAGCCCCGTTGATTGAGCGGCAATATCGGCGGGCCTTGCAGAGTGATTGAATCCTTGATTGTGGCTCCATCGGTATCTAAAGTAAAATGTACCGTGTTCCCGTTGACCTGTCCCTTTGCCGTTGTTTTATAAAATGGAGAGGAGAAAAAAAACTCAAAGGTACGAAGTTGTAGGCCGTTGCCCGCAGTGGCATTGAGCTTCATTGTAATCGGTTGTACCGAATTAAGCACCTTGAGTCGGAGCGAAGCCTGTTGGCGGATACGCACCCCTTCCTCTCCCTCTCCATTGGCATAGGGGCGGATATCCTCCATAACATAGCCTATGCGTTTATTATGAAGATGTACCCCATAGTATTGCTGATGTTTTGCCTGAATTAAGATCTCCTGTTCATCACTCTCCAAGGCATGAATAAAAAAATCCCGTTGTACCAGAGAGACAAGCAGGGCAAGCCAACAGTAGACAATAAAAATTTTCAGTATACGGGCAGTCATGGGGAATACCAGAAAAAAGCCAGAATAAAAAGGTGCTACTTTTACCTACTTTACCTACTTGCTCCGGCTTATACATCATCTATCAAATTGACCATCTTCTGTTATCGCCTCTATATCCTCTTCCACCTCATAATAGGTATAGCCAAAAATAGTGGCATCTCCATAGTATGTATAACCAATCTTGACCTTTCTCCGTTCAAGACTTTCAAAGGAAAACTCTGTTGGGAGACCCATAAGCTCTAAATTTTCTTTTAGATATCTCTTAACAAGATCTGGGTTATCGTATTTTTTAATTGTATTGGCCTGTTCCTGGATCAGATAGGTAACCTTCTTTTTCTCCAACATAACCGTACCAATCTGCCAAGAGGGAATACCGATTACAGCAAGAATAAGAACATAAATAATATTTTTAACCATTTTTTTTCTCCATTGAAAAAGTATTTTTTGTCCAATCAGCTACAGACAGTGAGTAACAGACAGAAGGACGGCATCAGATGCATACCAGATAATCACCTGATGTATAATGCCTGACGACAACTAACGCTAGAATTTTTTTATATGAAAGTACTTTCTTTCATATTTTGTTGTCTCCTTTCCTTAAAAAAGAGGCAGAATTGTTGTTACTTACTGAGGATAAGAAAAGGTCATTTTGCCTCTACGTCGACCAATACGTACCTTTCCACCTTTACTAAGCTTACCAAAAAGAATTTCTTCTGTCAGCACATCGCCAATCTCTTTCATGATTAAACGGCGCAAAGGACGCGCACCGTTTGCTGGATCATATCCCTCTTCGGCCAAGCCACGCCGGGCCGCCGGAGTCAAAGAGATCTCGACATTTTTATCTGCCAACTGTCCTTGGAGTTCAACCACCATCTTATCAACAATTCGTTCAACCGCATCCATTTCCAAGGCATGGAAGGTAATTGCGCTGTCAAGTCTGTTTCTAAATTCCGGGGTAAACAGGGTTTTCAGGGCCTTTTGCTCTTTTCCTTTGCTATCACCGATAAAGCCAATGCTTCGCTCACTCATCTCACGAGCGCCGGCATTGGTGGTCATCATCAAAATAACATTGCGAAAATCAGCTCGTCGACCGCTGTTATCTGTTAAGGTTGAATGATCCATTACCTGAAGAAGAATGGAGAAAACATCAGGATGCGCCTTTTCGATTTCATCTAATAACAGCACAGTATGCGGATGCTTGCGAATGGCATCTGTGAGTAAACCGCCCTGCTCAAAGCCAACATAGCCGGGAGGCGCACCAATAAGACGTGCCACGGCATGTTTTTCCATATACTCACTCATATCAAAGCGTTCAAAGTGAATAGACATTGCCTGAGCCAACTGTCTTGCCACCTCGGTTTTGCCCACACCCGTAGGTCCGGCAAAGAGAAAACAACCTGTGGGGGAAAGAGGATTGCCCAAGCCAGCCTTGGAACGTTTTACTGCCTGTACCACCTCAACAACCGCCTCATCCTGCCCAAAAATAACCGACTTGAGCTTATCTTCTAAGTTACGGAGGCCGTCAGTTTCATCGTTATTTGCAGAAACCACTGGAACTCTTGCCATCTTAGAGACAATTTTTTCTACATCCTCAACCGTGACAGTTGAACCGGTTTTGCCTGCCAAGCGCAGAGAAGCCCCAACCTCATCCATGACATCAATCGCCTTGTCTGGCAGAAAACGATCGTTGATATATCGTTCAGCCAGTTCCGCTGTTGTTTCAAGAGCCTCTGCGGAGTAAGAAAGATCATGATGCTCCTCGTAACGGGACTGCAAGCCCTTGAGAATTGCACAGGTATCCTGCACAGAAGGTTCCTCAATATCAATTTTCTGAAATCGACGGGAGAGGGCCCGGTCTTTTTCAATATAATTTTTATGCTCTTCGTATGTTGTTGAACCAATACAGCGGATCGTTCCTGCTTGGAGGGCTGGCTTGAGAAGATTGGAGGCGTCCATGGAACCTCCGCTAGTCGCACCTGCTCCAATAATGGTATGCATTTCATCAATAAAGAGAATGGCATTGTCCTTGGCCTCTACAGACGCCACCACAGCCTTGAGCCGTTTTTCAAAGTCTCCCCTGTACTTGGTTCCAGCAACAAGAGCGCCCATATCCAACATGTAGATTGTTGTGTCTTGGAGCAGATCCGGCACCATCTTGTCAGGGTCTGGTGTTTCCTCTTGCCGAGTAACACTGTCCTCATAAATACGCAGAGCTAATCCCTCTGCAATGGCGGTTTTACCTACCCCAGGCTCACCCACTAACAGCGGGTTATTCTTCCGCCGCCGACAGAGAACCTGCATCATCCGTTCAAGTTCACGGACGCGACCAATCAAGGGATCAATCCGCTCCTGTTGAGCCAGTTGTGCAAAGTTGACTGTAAACAGTTCCAGCACATCGTTTTTGCCCCTTTTCTTCTTTGTACTTGAAGCTTTTTCATCTGGTTGAGGAGCAGGCTTTTTCTGAAGGTTTTCAGGAATATTATGAGAAATATACTCCACTACTTCCATCCTGCCGACCCCTTCACTGCCGAGAAAATACACCGCATGAGAATCAGGTTCTGCAAAGATGGAAACCAGCACATCGCCGGTGTCCACTTCTTTTTTACCGCAACTCTGGACATGGTTCACAGCCCGCTGCAACACCCGGTTAAAGGCAACTGTCTGTGAAGGCTCGTCCTTTCCTGCACCTAATAACGGCACACCACCGGCAAGAAACTCCTTGAGTCGCTCCCGGATTGAGTTATTATCGCCGCCGCATTTATTAATAATATGGGCAGCAAGATCATCATGCAGAAGTCCCCAGAGCATGTGTTCAACAGTCACATACTCGTGTTTTTTTGCCTTAGCCTCTTTTATGGCCTTGATCAAGGCTAATTCTAATTCTCGACTTAACATATCTCTATTATATGGCTAATATCTCTATTATATGCCTAAAAGGTAGTGGTCAATGCCAAAAGAAAAGGTCAATATACCTTTTACCTTTTTTATCTTTTATACCTTTTATGCCTTTTCTAACGAGCATTTCAACGGAAATTGATTTTTGCGGGCCGTCTGATGCACTTCCGAAACCTTGCTCTCTCCGATTTCACGGGAATACACACCGGCTACCCCTGTCCCATCATGGTGGACATTGAGCATAATCGTGGTTGCCTCTGCGGTGTCTTTGCCAAAAATAGTTTCCAGCACCATAACCACAAACTCCATAGTTGTATAATCGTCATTATGAAGAAGTACCTTATACAGGGGAGGTTCTTGCAAAGCCCTTTTGTCCTTCGTCAGTATTTCTTCTTTATGTCCTGAATCTGTTTTTCCCATCTTCTTGATTATATGCTGTTAAAATATTAAATGTCAATATATGTCAACCCTTCGCCACTCATTCTTCAGCATATCCATGCTTATCGGAACAAGAGAGAACAGCCCGATATGTCCGGCCTTACTCATAAAGATGTTCTCTCTTTGTATTGTAATGCTCAAGAACGATTTTGCAAGCTCCCTTTCTCGACTGCGGTCATCATTGAGAGAATGACATGCTGGACAACGGTCTCCGTATCTATGGAAGATCCCTTTAAACGCATATCTGCGGAAAGAATATCGTTCAACCACGTCCGGAGAAGATCTGTGGAAAAACCAGCGGCTGTCTTAAAGCGCATGTAAAGGGCAAAAGGATGACCTGCAAGTTCACTCTTCCACCGCTCGTTCTGCTTTAAGGCTGGCAAACATTGTTCCTGAAACATTTTTGCGGACATACCAGGACGAAAATGATACTGCTCCTGTTCGAGGAGTACCCGAAAGAGTAACAGGGTCCGGGTAAATTTTCGTAATGTTGCCACAAGAGCTAAGGCATGAATACCGTTTTCCTGAAGTCGTGAGGCAATAAGCAGGGCCTGATCCACCTTTCTCTCAGTGATTGCTTGGGTCAGTTCAAAAACAGCTTCTTGGCGAGTACGGCCGACCATACGGTCAAGATCTTCCTTGGTAATTTGCTGTGTCTCCCCCACTGATAAGGCCAACTTTTCTGTTTCCATCACCACGGCAACAGGATGAAATCCAACTCGCTCAAGCAGTTGTTCCATAACGCCTGCTGCCATTGTCTTGTTCAGCTTGTGCAGCACAGTGTGTACTTGCTCCTGAAGCACTGTCTGCTGAACCTTTTTGGCCTGCGCACTTGCTCCGGTATCAACCTGCAGGTTGATTACAGCATATTTATCCTGAAAGGATTTATACAATTTTTTGCGTTTATCAACGTCTTCAGCCAGCAGCATCAGGATGTTATTCTGCGGTATTCCTCCATCAAGTGCAGCCAGCACCATTTCTCCGGTATTTTTTCCTGTACTTTTTCCTGTACTTTTTCCGCTCTTCCGATCAGAGCGAGGAGTCCCGCCGTCCGCCCCTGAAGAAAAACGGGCAAGAAGCTCTCCTGTCCAGGCTAATTTTCCAGCAGGCTTGCCAAAACCAAAGCATTTTTTCCACTGCGCAACAGTGAGGCTGGCCGGATCATTTTCTTTTTCACTGCTGTCCAGTCCACCCGCCTCCATCATGGCCTGAAGATACTGCAACGCCTTTTCAGGCTTCTCCTTTTCATGCGCCTGTACAGCCCTTGTCCAGAGAGCCTTTGTTACATTTTTGGAGTGAAACAATCTGGTGTTGTTGACTCGAAAGATCTGCTTGCCTCCCAACAGGCTAAAACTCCTGAGTTTGGAAAGCGTAAGATGACTGTCCTCTGTATCACCATCAATACTGTGGACAGTTCCTCCATCAGTACATAAAAGTTTGGCTATCTGATCTGCGGCCTGTTGACAGAGATAGCGTTCTCCGATAAACAGGTAAGCAGGGACAAGATTCCCTTGTTTGATTTGCTGCAACAGAGTCTTCAGCGCATTTCTTTCGTAAACAGGCATAACACGAGCATAAGAGGTAAACTACAACAGGCACATATCCGGCCCCAGAGGGGTAAAACGGGAGCTATATTCTGTTCTTCCCTGTGATATAAAAAAATTTATTCTGGAAAATTCCTTTGTTGTCGAGTATCATAAATTATTTTTTGCTGTTGAAAAAGTGTCCTGAAACTTTTTATATACTTCTCATCCCTCCTCTGGCCCCGTGGTTTCTGTAGGCTTCCCTAGGAGAGATAACACAATATATGTATACAGACATTGTAATCAATGCCACGCCGTATGAAAACCGTATCGCCGTAGTAGAACGTGGCAACCTGCTTGAGTTCCACCTTGAACGGCTGACGGAAAAGGGCTTGGTAGGCAATATATACTACGGTAAAGTAGTCCGGGTTTTGCCAGGTATGCAGGCTGCGTTTGTCGATATCGGTCTTGAGCGTTCAGGATTTCTTTATGTTGATGATATTGATATATCAATGGCCCAATTCTCGTCCTCAACAGGACAGCTTGCAAGGAGAGAAAAAATAGATGCTACAGTTGATACAACAGACAAAAAAACAGAAAAAATTAGTAAATCTATTAAGGAACTGATCAAAGAAGGACAAAACATTTTAGTGCAGATTGAAAAAGAACCTATTGGTTCCAAGGGGGCTCGACTAACATGCCACATAACCTTGCCCTGTCGCAACCTCGTTTTTATGCCCTTGACCGATCATATCGGTATTTCAAGACAAATAGAAGATAAAAATATCCGTGAAGAACTGCGACAAAAAATCGAACAACTTCGCCCCAAAGGAACAGGATTTATTGTCCGTACCGTTGCTGAAAATGTCACAACATCCGAGATTGAAGCAGATATGGAGTTTCTCTTGCTCCTCTGGGATGATATCTGCTCTAATGCCCGCCAGGCATTAGCTCCCTCCCTGATTTACAAAGATTTGGACATGGTTCTCAAGGCTGTGCGAGATCTTTTCACAGACAGCATTAATGAGCTTGTTGTAGATTCCAAGAGCATGCATGAACGTCTTCTCAAATTTGTTCTGACCTTTGCTCCAAAGTTAAAAAATAGAATTGTTTACTATGATAACAAACGCCCTATATTTGATGCCTACGGTATTGAAGTAGACGTTGCCCGGGCAATTGATAAAAAGGTATGGCTACGCTCTGGTGGATACCTTATTATCGAAAATACAGAGGCATTAACCGTGGTAGATGTTAATACGGGCCGTTATGTTGGGAGAAATAATCTCAATGAGACTATTTACAAAACCAATATGGAGGCGGTAAAAGAGATTGCCTACCAGCTCAGGCTACGTAATATTGGCGGAATCATTATAATTGACTTCATAGACATGGAAGCAGAACAGCACCGGGAAGAGCTGTATCATGCCTTTCAGGAGGCTATGCGCAAAGATAAAAACCGGGTCAACATTCTCAAGGTTTCAGAGTTTGGCCTCGTGCAGATGACCCGAAAACGCTCGAGTGAGAGTTTATCACAACTGATGTGCGAACCCTGCTTTTACTGCGGGGGCGAGGGTATTATCAAGTCACGTCAGACAATCTGTTATGAAATTTTCCGTAAGATATACCGAGAAAACCACAAGGCAAACGGAAAAAATATAGCCATTAAAGCACATCCCCATATTGCCAGTTCCCTGTCCCAAGATGAAGCGCATCATCTCCGCCATCTTGAAAAAACCACAGGGAAAAAAATCACCGTGTCCACGGAGCATAATCTTCACACAGAGCAGTACAAGGTTATTTGGGATGAGTAATACAACTTTATATTAACCTCTTAGGTTAGTGGTATACAGTAGCCTTGTACAAAAAAATCCTAAGAAATCTAAAAAACCTCAACGATAACTCCTGATCTTACCTTTTACCATGAGTTTAAAAAACAGACGCAGAATAGGCCGTTCCCGTTCCAGTAAAAAAGGACTGGGACGCAATATCCTCATCATCCTTATCCTCTTTATCGTTCTTGCTGGAGTAGTAGCTGGATTTATCCTTTTTGAAACAGAAAAACCACAGGTTACACTCAATAAAGAACTTCTCTTTCTTGGCAGCCCGCAGGAGATACAGCTCAAGGCAGCTGACCACAGAAGCGGTATCCAGCAAATCCTTATTGTTCTTCAACAAAATGAGAAAGAATTTCAACTTTTTACAAAGAGCTTCCACCGGAAAGCTTGGCTCTCAAAGGCTGGTCCCAGTGAAATACAGGAGGCACTTACCTTAGATGTTCAAAAGGCCGGAGCAAAAGAGGGTAAGGCTCAACTTGTTGTTACTGTACATGATTTTTCCTTAAACGGCAGTTTGCAAGGCAATGTAACAACCCTTACCTTTCCAGTAACGATTGACACCAGGGCACCACGAGTGCATATTGAACATGCGCAGCAATATATTGCACCCGGAGGGAGTGGTATTGTTATTTACAATGTTTCTGAACCGGCACAGCGACACGGTGTTATGCTGGACAAGATGTTTTTTCAAGGCTATCCCCTGGAAGGCAGTAACAAACGATTTATTGCCTACATCGCCCTGCCCTGGAACAGTGGTAAACCAAAAAAGATGCTGGTTATTGCAGCTGATCAGGCAGGTAATGAGGGCAGTACCACCTTTTCCATGCGATTGAAAGCCGCAAAGATAAAAAAAGATAGAATTAACATTTCTGATAGCTTTCTCAATAAAAAAATTCCTGAATTTCAAGAGAGCTATCCAGAACTCACCGGGACCAATCTGGAAAAGTATCTTTTTGTCAACAACACCATCCGTATTCGCAATGCAGAAAAGATTGCAAGTTTATGTACAAACACGGTAAGTGAGCAGCTATGGCAGGATCGTTTTCTCCGTATGTCAGGTGCAGGTAGAGCTGGTTTTGCCGATCAACGCACCTATTATTATAAGGGAGAGTCAATTGATCATCAAACCCATCTGGGTATGGATATTGCCTCAACAAAGCGGGTTACAATAGAAGCGGCCAATCGAGGAAGGGTTATTTATGCTGATTATCTTGGAATCTATGGCAATATGGTGCTGCTTGATCACGGTCAGGGGGTGAGTAGTCTCTACTCTCATCTCAGCCGTATTGCTGTCACCGTAGATCAGTCAGTAGAAAAAGGAGAGGTTATTGGCAATTCCGGTACCACAGGAATGGCAGGAGGCGATCATCTGCATTTTTCTATGCTGATTCATGGCATCTTTGTCACCCCGGTTGAATGGTGGGATCAGCACTGGATTAATGTAAATATTAACAACGTAATAGAATAAGACTCTTCTTCAAAACAGCTAGTTAAAGCTGGTTGAAAATACTATGCAGCGGCGCAACGGCATTCCCTTTCTCCTGTACAGCTATCTGGTAACAGAACTGCTTGCACCTTTTTTTGCCAGCTTTCTCATTCTCTACGGGGTCTTTTTTCTGGTTCGACTTATTCCGTTGCTGGAAGTCGTGCTTGATCTTGGGATTAATCTTCCGGATTTTATCCGTCTTTTTTCTTATATCTTCCCTCACATGCTGCTCTATGTTATTCCTATGGCCAGCATGGCTGGAGTTATTATCGGTTTTACCCGGCTCACCAATGAACGGGAAATTCTTGCCCTCAAAGCCTGCGGTATCAGTCTGCGGCAGATGCTCCCACCAGTCATTATTGTCTCTACCTTTATTGCCAGCCTGACAGGTTATTTTTCAGTTCGGCTCATCCCGGCTGGTGAAATAGCTATGCACCAACTCATGTTTCAACTGGCTAAAGAGAAGATAGACAAAGGGATCAAAGAAAAAAAATTCACTGAGGCCTTGGGCGATCTTGTTGTTTATGTTAATGATATTGATGAACGAGAGTACTGGAACGGTGTGTATGTTTCAGATATGCGTGGGCGAGAACAACCTATCATTATTATGGCCAAAAGAGGTCGTATGAAGGCCGATATCAGCACCATGTCTGTCACCATTATCCTAGAAAACGGCACCCTGCATAATACCAAGGGGCGAGACAGTCAGATTATTCATTTTCAACGATATCAGATTTATATCCCCTTGAAACCGCCCACCCGCATTGATGGAGACGATGTCACGACACTCAGCCGAGGCAGTATGTCACAAAAGCAGTTACTGGCCGCTGCCCAAAAGTACGGGATTGATACTCCGGCAGGCATCACCTATTTGACAGAATACCACCACCGTTTGGCCCTGCCAGTGGGCTGTCTCATTCTGAGCCTTCTCGGGCTGCCCCTAGGTCTTCAGGCCGGTCCAGGGCGAAAGGCTGTGGGTATTCCTCTTGGTTTGGGATTTTTTGTCCTGTATTATATTATCTTTACTGTGTTCAGGGTCATGGCAGAAGATATGGTTATCCCTCTTCTTGCAGGCATGTGGTTGCCTAATATTATCTTTATCATTATGACCGGAATTATTTTTTGGAGAGTTGAACAAGAACGACCGATCTTTCCTGAACGTCTCACGTTTTGGCTAGAGGTTGCACTCAACGTCCTTGTTCTTAACCCGCTTAAAAAGTTTTTCAGCTTGCATAAACTGCTGAACAAAAGTCAAAGCCAGAGCCAAACCCAGCTCCAGAGCCAGATCAACAACGACAAACAGCAAAAAAAAGAATCGGATTGGCCTGGAATGTTTGTTCATGCCGATGCGCAACGGCGGGTCTTTCATCTGCCAGGTTGTGAACAATATCACTGTAAAGAGTGTACAATCCAGTTCAAGAGTACCTTTGTAGCCTATGAAGCTGGTTTTGAACCCTGCCCATACTGCGAGGAACAAGTTGACAAGTAGTTAGCTTTACTCGTGATACTGTTCGCCTTTGAGAGTGTATGTATTGATTGTATTATACGCTCCCATCAACTGCTCTTTTTTCCACTGGAAAACTCCAGTGGAGAGGGAGAACAAAAGATACTCCGGGCCAGAAGGTCAGGGATCATTCGAGATATTTGAGGTAGAGGTACTTTTATGCATTCCCAAGGCAAGTCCTAATATACTGCCTAAAAGATACAATAATCCGCCTGCCCATAAGATATCACTGACAAAATGACCGCCCTGAAGAATCCGGGCAATGCCCACCAAGGTTCCAAACAGGATACCAGTGAGCAAAAATATCTCTGCATACCGTTTTTTTTGTTCTTTTTCGTCACGTAAAATAAACCAAGGCGCCATAAGAAAAAAGGCAATGGTCGCATGGCCAGAAGGAAATGAGCTGTTGCTTCCGCCCTCCCCTGGTTGCCAGCACTGAGTAAACTGATATTCACCACCAAATTCGACGATCTGGCGAGGACGAGGACGGCCCAGTTCTCCTTTGAGCAAGACATTCACAACCAATCCTGGGCCAAGGGCAAGCAGCAGCAAGATGAAAATTGCTCTTTTACGCCAAGGAGCAAGCCACCCTTTACACGCTCTAAAAGAACCCATCAACAAAATAACCAACGATGAACTCGCAAGAATTATTGCTGGAATCGGTGCAATCTTATACAGGATATTCCACGGGAAAAAGTTGCCAACAGGCCATGCCCTGTTGCATTCAGGAAGCACAGCAGCAACAGTATGATCACGGGGAACAAGGGAGGTAATGTAGCGATCACCGTCAGTAAGCCAAAGGATACCAGTGATCAACAGGAGAGCAGTAGTAACAAGTGCCAGTTCAGTAAATCTTTTTTTCAGCATACAGTGTCAATAAGCGGCATATTGGAGCAGCTATGAAATCAATTTTCTTGCTCAAGATAACTTTTTCTGTTTACAGACATAAAACAATAATACTATATTGCTGTTGTGAACGCTAGGACGGTACATGATTTTCTCTGTTTATTGCGTTTGACAATGTTTCTTACAAAAAAACGGGCGGGTAGCTCAGTTGGATAGAGTGTCGGCCTCCGAAGCCGAAGGTCGCGGGTTCGAATCCCGCCTCGCCCACCAAGTAAAATCAGCAATTTAAGACATCCTCTCAATTCTACTTTCTTTCTATTCCCCACCATATTCCCCCCACTTTGCCTCGTTTTTATAGTCTTTTAAAATGAAAAGTGATGGATGGTAAGGCGCATTCACATCACCATTGAAACTTGTTGCAGCAGGTTGTCGCAACAGAATCAGCGGCGGATTAATTACGGATTTAGTGTCCGTTGCATCAAGGATTAGAGATGCTTTGATTTATTTCGTCGTAGCACAGGAGGTGCAACATTTGATTCCTCAACAACATACAGGAGAACACCTATGAATCCAGAGCTACAACCAGACTTTTCCCTGGCAGGAGAAGATAAAATCTTCAAGAAAATGATCAAGCTGACTGTTGGAATGATGGAGGAATCTAAAAACGGTTGCCCATTGCGCGTGCAACACGCCAAAGCAGCAGCCTGTGTGACTGCAAACTTTGAAATTGCTCCAGATATTCCAGCAGAACTCCAGCATGGTGTCTTTAGCCAAGCCGGTCAAACCTTTGAGGCCATTGTTCGTTTTTCCACGGCTCAAGGGAAAATTCAGCCAGATAGCGATCCCACAGCCCTGGGGCTGGCCATTAAGCTGCTTGATGTTGACGGACCTCGGGCAATACCAGGAGACCCTGACCAAACGCAGGATTTCCTCTTTGTGGATCATCCGGTTTTCCCGTTTCCTAACGCAAAAGCATACCGGAATGTTATTAAATATAAGAGTGTTCCGGTGATTGGAGATATTTTGGCATTTATTTATCTTCAGGTCTTTGCGCCTGATCAACTCGCCGTTGTTCAGGAGATTCGAAACAAAACCGCTGCCAGCCCACTCAACAGTATCTACTGGAGCGGTTCACCGTACTGGCTTGGCAATGCTGCCAATACAACAGGTCAGGCTGTGAAGTATTCCGCTGTACCGTCTACTGTTACAGCAGGCCCTGATAATCCTGATGACTTGCCTGACGACTATCTGCGAGATGCAGTTACCAAGCAGTTGGCTGAAAAAGAGGTCGTGTTTGACATAAAGGTGCAGCCACAGGGAGATCCAGAAAAGATGCCGATTGAGGATACCTCAGTGGCTTGGGATGAGCAGGAGTCTGTACCGGTGAAGGTCGCCACCTTGCGAATTCATAAGCAGACCGTTACCAGCAACAGTGCCTTGGAACAACGCTGCGAAGATATGTCGTTCAACCCTTGGCATGCTCTCAAGGAACATCGTCCACTGGGCGGAATTAACCGACTACGCAAGGCAGTTTATGAGGCCAGCTTTATTGAACGCAAACAACGGAAGGGAACAGCTTCCAGTGATCCAAGGAAAGACTGAAGCAGAGAAGCAGAGAAGCAGATAATATACTCCATGCCCCCTATTCCAAAAAATGCCCGCAACATCCTGATTCGCTCCACCAACTGGATTGGTGATGCCATCATGACGACTCCGGCAATCCGCAGTATTCGCTCCAATTTCCCAGAAGCACAAATCACCTTGCTGGCCTTGCCTTGGGTCAAAGATGTTTTCAGGGCCAGCCCCCATATTGATCAGATTTTTATCTATGATAAACAGGGACGGCATAAAGGACTCCAGGGTAAACTGCGGCTGGCAGGCGAATTACGCAAGAAAAATTACGACCTCACCATTCTTCTCCAAAACGCCTTTGAGGCAGCCCTGATCACCTTCCTTGCCCGCATCCCAGTGCGGGGCGGCTACACCACTGACGGCAGGGGTCTGCTCCTGACCCACGGTGTGCGTAAACACCATGCTATCAAGAGAAGGTATCAAAGGCATCAGGTGCATTATTATCAGGAGATGATACAGGGGCTGGGACTTCAGCAAAGCCAGAACAACCTGGAACTTTTTCTTGACCCCGCAGCGGAGCAGGAGGCAAATGCCCTTATCAACAAGGGATTACAAGGAGAAAAAAGAGAGAACATACCGATTATCGGGCTGAATCCAGGAGCAGCCTATGGCCCGGCCAAATGCTGGCCCGCAGCAAAGTATGCTGAACTTGCCAGAAGACTCTCTGATACAACCAATGGGCTGATTGTTCTTTTTGGAACACAGGCTGATCAGAAAGCTGCTGACGAGATCCGTGCTGTTGCTGGCAAACGAATTATGGATTTAACCGGCAAAACTACCCTGGCCTTGGCCCTGGCCTGCATTGCCCGGTGCCATGTCTTTGTTACCAACGATTCTGGGCTGATGCACGTCGCTGCGGCCCTCAACACCCCCCTGGTTGCGATATTTGGATCTACCGATCATATCGCAACTGGTCCCTACTCTGAACAGGCCACCGTGGTGCGTCAACCTGTGAATTGCAGCCCCTGTATGAAGACCCATTGCCCCAAGGAGCATTTTCAATGCATGGAGGGTATCACGGTGCAGGAAGTAGAGCAGGCTGCCTTGCAGTGGTTAAAGAAAAAAGGATAACAGGTCACTGTTATTGTAGGGGCGATCCTTGTGATCGCCCTTGATGATTTGGTGATCAACACCAAAATTTTATCCCTCCAACGTCTTGATCCCCCTGCGTACACACCAGAGCGAAAAGAGCAGGGTCAAAACCGCTACTCCTGCAATGGTCAAGCAGGAGAGCAACACGCCCTGGCTATCAATCTTATTCCAGAGCAACCAGCCCTTCATCAGACGAAAATTTCCCATAAAACCCAGCACAAGAACCAGAAGCTGCATAGCCAAACCACTGAAAAGAAAAAGAATAGCTCCAAAGCTTCCCTGCACTGCGGCCCGGCTTTCGATCTTGAAATCAGCATACATGGCCCCGAATCCTAGGGCTTGAGCCAAGGCTCCCCAGGTGATGATCAGACTCATGGCAATGGAAACCCACCACATCGGCCCGTTGATCTGGAGCAGATAGTTGGAGGTGATGATCAAAAAAAGCACAACCACTGTAAAGGGAATGCAATAAAAGAGGTATTTACAGCTCAGATATCGTTGCAAGGTCAGGGGCGAAGAACGGATCATGGCAAAGGCCATACCTTCGGCTCCGATAGAGGGATAAACAAAGCGGGTTGCCAGCGAAGTTGCCACAAAACCTGCTGCCCCGATATTGGCAAAGGCAATCATATTGGCGACCTTATCTGCTGAGAGAAAGGTTTGATCAAGGGGCAGGGCCTTAAAATTATACAGGTACACCACAACCAAGGCACCTACCAGAAAAAGCTGTGACCATTCCGAAGAGTCACGGAGAAAGAGCTTGGCCTCCTTATGAAAGATGCGGAGCAACGGCGAGGGATGATATTTTTTTTGAGTAAAGGTATGATAGCCACCAAAGGATTCCTGCGCCTTGCTGAAACCGCCTGCAAAAAAACGCCCCATCAGCCATTCCCCACCCCAGTACAAGACAATCGGGGTCAGGAGCAGTAAACCTACTGCTGTCCAGTCAATCAACCGGTCCTGAAGATAACCGTTGAGGAGTTGGTTGGCCCAAGCCGGTGGCAACAGGGACAGGGCCGGAGTCTGCATACTGGAAAGATACTCAATAAAATCTGGGAAGCGTTCTGGATCTGCCATGTCTTCTGGACGCATGAGCCGAATAACCAAGTAGAGCAGAATACCAAAGAGCATGGACAGGTAGACTGCAATATCCTTGGTCTGCTTGGCTGGAAAAAGCCTGACCAGCAGGACTGTTGCGGCCAGCCCAATTGCATTCGCTGTCAGGGCCGTACTCAGGATAGAGAGAAAGAGCAGCGGATAGTAAAAGACATCAGCATGAAAGATGGTTCCATAAGCTCCAAAGATAGGCAGGGAAAAGATAACCATCATCCAGGATGTATAGAGAAACGAGGTGATAAAACGCATACCAAAGAGCTGCTGTTCATGGATAGGCGCACTGTAAAGAATTTCGTTGTCCAAGGAGAGGTAGAGGGAGGAGACAGCCGAGACCATTGAAGAAAAGAGGAGCATGGCAAACATAATCATCCAGGCCATCTGAAAAATCTTCAGGCTCAGGATAATGCCCAGCTCGTTTTGACTGTGGAAATAGCTAATAAAACGGAGACTAACAAAGTACAAGCCAATGAACAGCACAGCCCCAAAGGCAAGAATGGCCACGGTACGCAATACCAAGCGACCTCGGAAGAACCGATTACGAATACTGTGAAAAAACGGTTGGAGAAGGAGCATTTTTTCCTCTTTAATCTTTAAATCTTTAAGAGACCTGAATGAACGACTAAATGACTCACCGACTAAAGTCGGTGGGTTTATAAAACGGACTGAAAGTCCAGTGTACCGGCAGGCTTCGCAGCCGGTTGTTGGAACTACCGTTCAACTTCAAATCCATCGTTCGGATTCCTTTCAAAGTGATGTGAAAGATATTCATCAATCATTGCACGGGTTAGCTCACCGGCGGTTACACAAAAATAGCCTCGTGCCCAAAAATGACGGCCCCAGTAGCGTCTTCTTACATGGGGAAACTCCTCAAATATCTTCCTGGAGGTACGCCCTTTTACTCTCCTCATAATATCGGAAGGAGATATACTTGGTGGAGCTGAAACCAAAATATGCACATGGTCTTGACTGACGACACCACGCAAAATTTGAATCTCGAAATATTCACATGTTTGGCGAACAAGATCACGCACACGTTCTGCAAGGTCTCCACGAAGAATAGGATAGCGATACTTCGTAACCCAAACAAAATGATACTCTATTTTATACTTGGTATGACTTCCGGTTCTGTATTCCATACCGGACAGTATAAAACAACTGCTAGCTGAAAGCTACCCGCCTGAAGGCGGGGGTTTTAACCTTAGAAAAGGACGAATAAACAAAAAACAGCTCTCTTTTCTGTTTACTTGGCAACAGGAATATGTCAAGGAATAAAAAAAATCAAAAGAGAATCTACGTAAACCACGTAAACCACATAAAACACAGCGCATGAAGAACAGGCAGAACAAAAAGTCCCACAGAACTCAAAAATCCCAAAGCCCCCCCTTATATCTGCAATTTTTCCCAACCGCCCTACAGGAGGAGGTGCAACAGGTGTATACGGAAAAACAGAGTTGGGTCAATCAGCCCAAAAAGGGCTTTCTCCGCTATCGTGAGCCGATAGAGGCTGTTGCTCATCTCCGGGCCTCCTCCCTTGATCTGGATCAGGATTCGGTACGGATTGGCAGGCAGGCAGATCTGAAGAAAGAGGAACATGCGCAGGTTCTGCACCTCCTGAAAAATTTTATGCCCTGGCGCAAAGGCCCGTTTTCCATCTTTGATATCAACGTTGATGCGGAGTGGCAAAGCTGGCGTAAATGGAATCGACTGCTGCCGGAGATGCCGGATCTCAAGGACAAGCTGGTGGCGGATATCGGCTGCAATAATGGCTATTACATGTTCCGTATGGCTGGCATGGCTGGCCATTCGCCCAAATTTGTGCTGGGATTTGAGCCTTATGTCCATCATTATTACACCTTCAAGGCACTGAACAACTTTGCCGGGTTGGACAATCTCTGCGTTGACCTGCTGGGCATAGAACACCTGCCCCTGTTCCCAACCTGCTTTGATGTGATCTTCTGCCTGGGCATTCTCTATCATCGCCCCTCGCCTCTTGATGCGCTGCGAGAACTCCTTGCAGCCCTGAAACCGGGTGGCTGCCTGCTGCTGGAGTCCCAAGCCATTCCCGGAGAGGAGTCTGTGGCCCTGTTCCCGGAAAAAACCTATGCCAAGGTGCCTGGAACCTGGTTTGTTCCCACAGTATCCTGTCTACATAACTGGTTACAACGGGCTGGTTTTATTCATATTCGATGTTTTTGTTCGCATCCCATGAGCAGCGTTGAACAGCGAAAAACCGACTGGATGATTTTTGAATCCTATCAGGATTTTATTGACAAGCAGAACCCTGAGTTTACAATAGAGGGCTACCCTGCTCCGTTACGGGTCTTTTTTCGGGCAGAAAAGAAATAAAATCAGAGTTACTATTACTATAATTATTATAGGTGGTTCTCTATACAAGGATAATTCAAACTAAGGTAAGATATCATGAAGGCAGAAGAGTGTACACTCTATCATGGCGGACTCAAAGGTGCTGAGACCCTGTTTGGCGAACTGGCGGAAAAATACAATGTTGAAGAGGTCATCTTCACCTTTGAGGGACATCGCCTCAACCGAGACCGCAATGCGGTTTCCCTGAGTGAGGAAGAACTGCAACGCGGTGACATCAGTATGGAAATTGCCTCCAGAATGATGAACCGTACCTATTATGAGACTGAAAAAATTCGTCGGGTGTTGCAGGCTATCTTTCACATGGTTAATAAGGGACATCAGGTATTTGTGGTTGGGACCATTCTTGATGACAACTCAGTTAAGGGTGGAACAGGTTGGGCTGTCGAGCTTGCCAAGCTCTTTAACCGTCCTCTTCATGTGTATGATCAGAATCGCCAAGGGTGGTTTGGTTGGAAGGATGACAGTTGGCAGGCAGAGGATAAACCCAAGATTGCCTTTGATACCTACGTGGGTTCTGGCACCCGGTATCTGAGCGATGAGGGGAAAGAGGCGATTGAACAACTGTATGCGGATAGTTTTGGAGAGTAAGCTGCGTGCCGATGGGCGGTTGATATACGTTTTTTTCGTCAACCGCCTTGGATTGAAACCATTTTAAAAGGTGTTGCTGTGTTGCTCCGTATGAACTTCTTAAAGAAGTACAAATTTGTCAGGAAAAGTCTCACTATATACCGCAAAAAGTAAAAAACTGATTTTCTAAGTAATGATATTGGTTTCTTGTCATCAATGTACTTGAGATAGGGAAAAAGGGGGGAAGAAAAAATATTTGACAAAATAATGTAATTTTTGTAAAGCTCTTATCCTTACTTCAATTTGTTTTCAATTTTGTTAAAATAAAAAATTCTTTTCAAGAGTTGTCGGGGAGTGGTTATATGATTTCAATTGATATCACGGTGCTCATTCACATCATTAATATGATTGCGTTAATGTTTATTCTGAATAAGGTTTTGTATAAGCCCGTTATTGAGATTATGGAGAAACGGCAGGATGAGCTAGATACTCTGAGCGATGATATTGAAAAATACGAGCGAAACGCCAAAGATCGTCAGGCCACTGTGGATAAAAAGATGCGAGAGGCATCAGCGCAGGCTAAGGAAGCATTAGATAAGGCCAAAAATGAGGCAGCACGAGCTGGCGCAGCACAACTGGCAAAAGTTCGTGCCGAAGCAGAACAAAAAAAAGAAAAGCAGGTAGCCCAAGTTCATGCCGAGTTGAAGGAAACTCGGGAAAAATTACTGGACAGCACGGAAGTCTTTGCTCAGGAGATGGCCACGAAAATATTGGGAAGGAGTTTAGCATGAAAGCTCGAACAATGAAAAAAAATATTCCAATCATTGCAATCATTAAAGTCGTTACAATGCTGTTCGTTGTTGGCGTATGCGGAGGAATGCTTGCGCCGTGTTTTGCGGGTGAACATGGCGAGGAGCATGCTGTTACGCAGGAAGTTATGCAGGAGCAACAGCAGGCCAGAGGGCATGTTGCGGAAGATGCTGTTGAACATGTTGGGACAAATTCAGGGCATGCAGAACATCATGCACCGATGTTGACAGCAGCAAAACTGAAAGACCTTTTCTGGCGGATCTTGAACTTTGCAGTCCTTATCTTTATTTTGGTTAAATTTCTTGCCAAACCCATTGCAACGAGTTTAGGTGGCAGACGACAGGAGATTAAGGATGAGTTAGAAGCCATGCAGGCAAGACGTGATGAGGCCGAGCAGACATATAAAGCCTTTGAGGTGCGTTTAGCCGGAATGGAAGACGAGCTGACAAAACTCGTGAACAAGGCCAAGGCAATGGCTGAAAAGGAAAAAACCAGAATTCTTGCTGAGGCCGAGACCGCTGCAAAGGAAATACAACGTCAGGCTGAGGTTTCTGTTCAGGAAACGCTTGCCCAGGCAAAGAGTTCCTTGCAAACAGAAATTGCAGAGCAGGCAGTTATCATGGCTGAGGAGTTGATCGTGAAGAACCTGACGAAAGAAGATCAGGTGGCGATCACTGAACAGTATCTTGAACGTGTGGGTGCAGTACAGTGAAACAGACAGTTGTAGCAAAACGATATGCCAGAGCGATTTTTCGGCTTGGCCAGGAAAACGGGACTGTTGACAGCTATGCAGAGACACTGAGTACTCTTGCTGATCTTTTTGATGATCCCGAACTTGAGGTTGCTGAAACCCTTATTAACCCGCTGTATCCACTTGAAGCCAGACATAAGGTGATGACTGCGATTGCGGAAGCCGCAGGGGCGGACGCCCTTATGATCGCCTTTCTTAACCTCTTAGTGGAGCGGAAACGGATTGATGTATTACGGGAGGTGGCAGCAGAAGTTCGTGGCATGCTTGATCTTGAAAAAAATATCAGTCATGGGCGTGTCACGTCAGCAATAGAGCTTGATGATGTACTGCTTGGTAAAATCCAAGCAAAGCTGGAAGACATTACAGGTAACAAGGTAATTCTTGAAACACAGGTTGACCCCTCGCTTATCGGTGGTATGATCGCTAGAGTCGGAGATCTGGTGTTGGACGGAAGTATTAGAACACAACTTAATGGATTAAAAGAATCTATCAAGGGGAGAGAATAGTCAGATGCAGATCAAAGCCTCAGAAATCAGTCGGATCATAAAGGATCAGATTGCCGGTTATGCCAGCGATATTGATTTGAAAGAAACCGGAACAGTCCTTTCGGTCGGTGATGGTATCGCCCGTGTCTACGGTGTGGAGAACTGTCAGGCCATGGAGCTGCTGGAGTTTCCAGGCAATATCATGGGACTCGCATTGAACCTGGAAGAGGATAATGTTGGTGTTGCGGTCATGGGTGATGTCCGTCATATTAAAGAAGGTGACATTGTTAAACGAACCGGAAAAATTGCCGAGGTTCCTGTGGGGCCAGAACTGGAAGGACGGGTTGTTGACGGTATCGGCCTGCCCATTGATGGAAAGGGGCCAATTGATGCAAAAGAAACCCGGAAGATGGAGGTGATGGCTCCTGGTGTTATTGCCCGTAAGGGAGTGCATGAACCCTGCTACACCGGCTATAAGGCGGTTGATGCCATGACCCCGGTGGGCCGCGGACAGCGTGAGCTGATTATTGGTGATCGCCAGATCGGCAAAACCGCTCTCTGCGTTGATGCCATCATTGCCCAGAAAAATACCGATGTGCATTGCGTGTACGTTGCCACGGGTCAGAAAAAATCCACGGTTGCTCTGGTGGTCGAGGCTTTGCGAAAGCACGGTGCTATGAAGTACACCACTGTGGTTGCGGCCTGTGCTTCCGATCCTGCGCCCATGCAGTACGTCTCTGCCATGGTCGGCTGCGCAATGGCCGAGTACTGGCGCGACAGCGGTCAGCATGCTCTGATTATATATGATGATCTTTCCAAGCAGGCAGTCGCCTATCGTGAGCTGTCCCTACTGCTCCGTCGTCCGCCAGGACGTGAGGCATATCCTGGGGATATCTTCTTTAACCACTCCCGTTTACTGGAGCGTTCAGCCAAGGTCAGCGACAAGCTGGGTTCCGGTTCCATGACAGCCTTGCCCATTATTGAAACCCAAGCAGGTGATGTTTCCGCCTTTATCCCGACCAATGTTATCTCTATTACTGACGGTCAGGTCTTTTTAGAGCCGAGTCTCTTCTTTGCAGGGGTTCGTCCGGCCATCAACGTCGGTATTTCTGTTTCCCGTGTTGGTGGTGCAGCGCAGGTAAAGGCTATGAAGCAGGTCGCTGGTACGCTGCGCCTTGACTTGGCTCAGTATCGCGAGTTGGCAGCCTTTGCCGGCTTTGGTTCGGATTTAGATGCAGCCACTCAGGCCCAGTTGACCCGTGGTGAACGGCTCGTTGAGATCCTCAAACAGCCTCAATATCAGCCTCTGCCCATGGAAAAGCAGGTTGTTATCATCTTTGCCGGTACCAAGGGTTTTCTGGATGAGTTCCCAGTTGATATCCTTGATGATTACGAGCAAGATATGTATGACTATATTGAGACAAACGAGCCATCAATCTTTAGTGAATTGCAGGAACAACAAGAGATTTCTGATGCGCTGGATGAAAAAATCACAAAAACGCTGACTGCTTTTGGTGAGGCGTTTAAAGCGACCAAGGGTCTGGATTAAGGGTCTGCGTTAAGGGAGTGAATTGAACTTGAAGAGCAAGGAACTGATCAGATGCCTGGATTAAAGGATGTTAAGAATAAAATAGAAGGTGTTTCTAAAACCTCGCAGATTACCAAGGCCATGCACATGGTGGCTTCGGCAAAGTTACGTGGGGCAGAGGAGAAAATGGAGTCCTTTCGGCCTTATGCGGAAAAATTTGCCGCTGCCATGCACAACCTCTCTGGTGGCGTGAGCAATAATCAACCGCTCATGCAGGTCCGTGAGGTAGATTCTGTTGAACTCATTGTTATCACCTCAGATCGAGGTCTGTGCGGAAGTTTTAACGCCAATATTGTTGCAAAGGCACAGCAACTGATAGATCAATTTGAGGCTGAGGGAAAAGAGGTAACCCTGATTACAGTGGGTAACAAGGCAAATCAGGCATTTAAGCGGTCTGGGAAAATTCGTAAATCGCATAAGGACATCATGGGTACCTTTCAGATGTTTAATGCCCGACAGATATCTCAAAGTACCATGACGAATTTCCTCCTAGGAGAGGCTGATGAGGTACGGCTCGTCTATGCCCGTTTTGTCTCTATGGCGAAACAGCAGGCAACAGCAACAACCTTGCTGCCTATTCAGCCGCCTGAACAGCAAGAGGGTACAGAAGAGGGTACAGATAACAAAGGGAAAGGTGCCGGTTCTGCTGTTGAATATATCTATGAGCCAGACCCAGAGCAGATTATGGATGGCCTGCTTCCGCTGCATCTCAATGTACAGGTCTATCATGCCATGATTGAGGTTGCAGCAGGTGAACATGCAGCTCGAATGGCGGCTATGGATAATGCAACAAATGCATGTGGGGATATTATCAAAGAGTTAACGCAACTGTACAATAAGGCTCGCCAGGCGGCCATTACCGGCGATCTTATGGATATCGTCGGTGGTGCTGAGGCACTGAAGGGCTGATACGAATAACAAAATTTTTGGATATTGCAAAATTGTTTCCAGGAGGCCATTTCAATGGGTGAATCGCGAGTTGGAAAAATTATTCAGGTCATCGGACCTGTTGTTGATGTTGAGTTTAAGGCAAATGAACTGCCTGAGATTATGAATGCGCTGTTTGTCACCAATCCAGGCATTGATGATGTTAAAGAAAATTTGGTTATTGAGGTAGCACAGCATCTCGGTGACAACGTTGTCCGCTGTATTGCAATGGATCAGACCGATGGTCTGGTACGTGGCATGAACTGTCGTGACGCTGGTGAGCCAATTACCATTCCAGTGGGCGCTCCGGCTTTGGGACGGATTATGAACGTGGTTGGTCGTCCAGTGGACGGACTTGGCGAGATTGATGCCTCTAAGACCATGCCTATTCATCGTGCTGCCCCGGAGTTTACAGAGCAGGATACAGAGGTGAACGTACTGGAGACCGGTATTAAGGTTATTGATCTGCTGGTGCCTTTCCCCCGTGGTGGTAAGATGGGGTTATTCGGCGGTGCAGGCTGCGGCAAGACCGTTATCATGATGGAGATGGTGAACAACATCGCTATGCAGCACGGTGGTATTTCCGTATTCTGTGGTGTTGGTGAGCGAACCCGTGAGGGTAATGACCTCTACATGGAGATGAAAGAGTCAGGGGTTCTGCCCAAGGCTGCCCTCGTATACGGCCAGATGACCGAGCCTCCAGGAGCGCGTGCTCGTGTTGCCCTAACCGGTTTGACTGCTGCTGAGTACTTCCGTGATGAGGAAGGCCAAGACGTGCTCTTCTTTGTTGACAACATCTTTCGTTTTACCCAGGCCGGCGCCGAGGTATCTGCGCTGCTGGGACGTATTCCTTCAGCGGTTGGTTATCAGCCAACCCTGGCTACCGACCTTGGTGCCTTGCAGGAGCGTATTACCTCCACCAACAAAGGATCGATCACAGCTGTCCAGTGCGTGTACGTGCCTGCGGATGACTTGACTGATCCGGCCCCGGCAACCACCTTTGCCCATCTGGACGGAACCGTTGTTCTTTCCCGTCAGATTGCCGAGTTGGGTATTTACCCTGCGGTTGATCCTTTGGACTCCACCTCCCGTATCCTTGATCCCAATGTGGTTGGTGAGGAACATTATGAGACCGCTCGTGGTGTACAGGTTTCCTTGCAGAAATACAAGGAACTACAGGATATTATCGCCATTCTTGGTATGGATGAGCTGTCTGAGGAAGATCAGTTGCTGGTTGGTCGTGCTCGTAAAATCCAGCGTTTTCTGTCTCAGCCGTTCCATGTAGCTGAAGTCTTTACCGGTATGGACGGAAAGTATTGTAAGGTTGAAGACACGGTTCGCGGCTTTAAAGAGATCCTGGAAGGTAAACACGATGATCTGCCTGAAAATGCCTTTTACATGGTTGGAACCATTGAAGAGGCTGTTGAAAATGCGACCAAAGAAAAGGCAACAGCCTGATTTGTTCAGGAGAATTCAGGGCAGGGGTAACAAATAATGGCACAAATTTATCTTGAAGTAGTAACTCCCAAGGGGTCGGTTGTCAGCGAGGATGTGGACATTGTCACTGCGCCCGGTGTTGATGGTGAGTTTGGTGTGCTGGCCAATCATGCGCCACTTTTGAGTGCAATTAAAACAGGTACCTTGATCTTTAAAAAGGATAAAGGGGAAAAGTACCTGATGGTCAGCGCCGGTTTTGCTGAGGTGTCGAATAATAAAATCACGTTTTTAGTGGAAACTGCCGAGTACGGGCATGATATTGATGTAGATCGTGCGTTACAGGCAAAAGAACGGGCAGAAAAGCGGCTGGCAAGGGATATTGCTCATGCTGATGATCTTGACCGCATTCGAGCTGAGGCAGCATTACAGCGCTCTGTTGCTCGATTAGCTGTTGCGCAACGGACAACAATCTGATAGAATAGCACGAAATCAGCATGACAAATGTGACATAATTGCTTGATTTAGGGTTGTTTTGAACCCAAACGGAACCAGTGGCGGTAACGTTAGGTGTTATTGGAGAAGGATTGACCCTTGAAGATGTTTTAAGATTAAGAGGAGTTAACAGCTGAACCAAGCGGAACCAGTGCCAGGACGAATAAAAGCTAAATAAATTGCCATTTTTAGGTAAAACGCTATGATTATTGACCGAAAAGTATTTGCCGTTCCTTACAATGGAACCACCGAACTAGTAAAGAGTGTAATTGATACGGGATTGCATGAACAAACTTATGAGTTTTACGGAACAGATAATGCTTTTATCAGCGGACGTACCAATATTAATACCGGATTCCCCTCTCCTGAAGACTTTGAATCGGATGTGAAACTGATGCTGGAAAACGACATCAAGTTCAACTATCTTCTGAATGGAACCCACATGGATTACTATATTGCCAACTGGGAGCTTATAGAAGAAAAGCTGAAGCAGCTCAGAGATATGGGAGTCACTATCCTCACGATAGTTCATCCTTTTATGGTCAGAAACATCAGGTCAAAGGGATTTGACTTCCACATTCGAAACAGTGTTAATAATTTTATTGAATGCGTGGATCAAGCCGAAATGTTCTTGGAAGCAGGATATGACAGCCTCATCATTGATGAGGACGAACTTCGCAATATCCCTCTGATACAGAAAATTGTCAAAGCATGCAAAGTGCCTGTCGAGGTCATGATCAACAATACCTGTACCAGGAAATGTATTCATCGCTTTTCCCACCAGTCAATCTCATCGGATCCTTATATAGATGACGAAGGAGGAAAAAAATTCCAAAATCTAGCATTTGCACTATGCAGCTCGGTTTATCGCAGCAATCTAAGTATGTTTCTCAAAAGCTGCTGGGTGAGGCCCGAAGATCTGGAGCGATATCTTGCGATAGGTGTCAGCCTTTTCAAACTGACAGGCAGGCAGGGGCCGACAGATTATATCTTGCGATGCCTGAGTATTTATGCATCAGGTTCTTATACCGGAAATGTTCTGGATTACCTCGCCACAAAGGGCGTACCGTCGCATTACGGACTGAAAAAACTGGAAGCAAAATATGTGGAGCCTTATTTCGAGCATGTATGGAACGACTGTGAAAGAGACAATTGCCCCAAGTGTCAGGTCATAGCGGATCAGATTACAGAGGCCCTGAAAAAAGAAAATCTTTTATTTCCACAGGGCAGGGTGTAAACCTTCGCCTTCAGGTGGAAATCAGTATCAATAACTTGCAACTCTAGAGCTCTGAAGGAACCAGGAACATCAGGAAACAAGGTGATATGAAAACAAACGAACCCAGAAAAATATTTGCAGTTCCTTACAACGGCACTTCCGAAATTGTGAAGCGTGTGATTGATGCGGGATTGGATGAACATACCTATGAATTTTACGGAACGGATAATGCATTTGCCAGTGGTCGTAGCAATACCCAGACTGGATACCCCACTCCGACAGACTTTGAATCGGATGTAAAAATGATGGTCGGAAAGGATATGAAATTCAACTATCTTCTGAATTCTCTTAATGCCAGTCACTATTTTGGGAATCTTGACTTTATAAAAGATAAGTTGAAATATCTCAGCGATATAGGAGTTGATGTCCTGACTATTACGCATCCTTTTCTGGCCCGTATGATCAAATCCAATGAATTTTCTTTTGACATCAGAACCAGTCTCAATAATTATGTCAACAGCGTGGATCAGGCCAAGATGTTTCTGGATCTGGGATATAATAGTCTCATTATTAGCGAGGACGAACTTCGGAACTTATCCCTGATGCGGAAAATTATCGAAGAATGTGCGGTTCCGATTGAAGTCATCATCAATAATAATTGTGTCCGAAAGTGTATCAATCGTTTTGCGCATCAGTCAATGGTGGGTGACCCCAATGTAGAGGCGGAAAGATTGAGAAAGTTCCAGAAAATGATGTTCGCACAGTGCTACGGTACTTTTCATAAAAACTTTAATGAATTTATGAAATCCTCATGGATTAGACCCGAGGATATTCCGAGATATCTTGATATAGGTGTCACCATTTTCAAACTGTCAGGCAGAACATTCCCGACGGATGATATTATGCGATGTTTGACTATTTATGCGTCAAGGTCTTATTCCGGAAATGTTCTGGATTATATGATAAAAAAACCCTTTCTTACCAAGAATACTCTGTTGAAAAAACTGGAAGCGAAATATGTCGAGCCTTATTTCGAGCATATATGGGGAAACGAGTGCCAAGGGGATGCTTGTCCCGAGTGTCAGGCCATAGCGGATCGGATTGCCGAGCATATAAATGAATAAATCTCTCAATCTGGATCGCAGAATTTACTCTAAAACAATTTTTACAAAGAAATGAAGAGGTAGAGAGTGTCTACAATTAATCAACAAACTCAGCTTCGTATCTCGAAAACTGGTCTGACTGCTTTTGATGAAGAAAAAGCATGTGACGGTTATATTATGTTTCACCCCTTATGTGAGTCCGAGCATACTGTAAATCTCATCAATTTGAAAGGGGAAATCGTCTATCAGTGGAATCTTCCCTATGCTCCTCATCATTCTTATCTTCTGCCTAATGGCAACCTTTTTTATATGGGAAAAGTCACAAATGATGATATCTTGAAAGAGGATTATATTCCAAATTGGATAAACTTCAAATCCGGTATATTACAGGAAGTAGATCCGAAATGCAAAGTGGTATGGGAACATCGGGCAAAATATCAACATCATGATGCACAACGCACAGATTCGGGTGGTGCTATTTATGTATCAATGGAGCTTGTTCCTTATGATACTGCACGAAAAATTGATAAGGTATTAAAAGGCGGAGTACCGGGAAGCGGTCAACATAAGATGTTCGCTGACACGATTGTGGAAGTAGATGCTTTTGGAAAAATCCTATGGGAATGGCCTTCTTACAAATACCTAGATTTCAGTCTTTACACGCTTTCTCCGCCAAGTCCCCGGAATGATCTGACGCATATAAACTCATTGTGGCCCATAGGGGATGACAAGATAATGGCTTGTCTGAAACATCTTTCAGAGATTATAATTATTGACAAAAAAACCAATCAGGTCATATGGCGATTCGGACACGACCAATTCGGGCATGTTCATGATGCTAATATACTGCCTAACGGCAATATCCTTGCTTTTGACAACGGCGTATCTCGTAAGACTACGATATATCCTTTTTCACGAGTAGTGGAAATTAATCCAGAAACCTTTGATTTTGTATGGATATATGAGGATTCGCCAGTTCATAATTTTTTCAGTCTTTACGGATCAAGCGCAAGACGCCTGCCAAATGGTAATACGTTTATCACAGAAGCCAATAAGGGGCGTATGTTTCAGGTAACGTCTGAACAAGAAGTGGTATGGGAATATATCAATCCTTATTTTGTTCATGATTTGCAAGGGAAGTTTTCTAACAAGCTTTCAAGAGCAATGCATTATTCGAAAGAAGACGTTGAAAGGCTCTTACCCTTACCATTAAAGAAATAGTTTTTAACTCCTGCTCCTCGGTCACTAGTTCCGTTTAATTATAAACGCATCTATTCGATTTTCGATCGAAAAAAGAGTTAAAAGAATTGTCAACAAAAAGAAAAATAGATGTAAGATGTATATCACAAAATGGGTAGGGACAGTGATTTTGGCATCAACTATCACTGTCGGAGGATGTAGGAATAAAAATGACAATGCGTCCCAGAACGTCGATACAGGCAAGGACCGTCCGCCTAACTTTATCACCCTTGTCCTTGATGATATGGGCATTGCGGATTTGGGTATTTTCGGAGGGGAGATCCCGACCCCGAACATAGATCAGCTTGCGGAAGAAGGTATAATTCTTGATAATTTTTACGCAGCTCCCACCTCGACACCGAGCCGGGGAATGCTTTTTACTGGCAAGGATCATCATCAGGCTGGCGTTGGAAGCATGAAAGCGTGGATCCACGGTGACCAGATAGGTGACCCGAATTACCACGCACGTCTGTCCCTTGACGCATTACCGTTTCCCGAACTGCTTCAGCAAAATGGCTATCACACGATGATGACCGGCAAGTGGGATCTGGGAGAGACATCCGAATATTATCCTATTAACAGAGGATTCACTGAGACTCGGGCCACTCTTTTGCTGGGGACCGAAACTCATTATTCAGAGAAAGACGGGAGCGTCATCAAAGAGTCCATAGCCGAGCATTACAAAGGTTTGAAACGTAAAAGCGAAGTCGTGAGTCCATACAACGAAATGGGGGAGGAACTAGAAAAATTTCCCAGAGAGTTCTATTCCACTGACTACTATACGGACATGGGGATTCAGATGCTGAATAACCGGGATAAAGACAAACCTTTTTATCTCAATATATCCTATACGGCACCACACAATCCCCTGCAAGCGCCAGTCGAGGTCATTGACAAATATCTGGATGTCTATACCAAAGGCTGGGATATCATTCGCACGGAGCGTTTCAAACGCCAGAAGGAGCTGGGTATGTGGCCTGCGGATCTCAAGTTGCGCAAATTTGATGATGTGGAACCATGGGATAGTCTGAGCAAGGAGGAACAGCGTTTATATGCCAAAAAGATGGCCACTTACGCAGCTCAGATTGATGTGTTGGATCAGAATATCGGACGTTTGCTCGCCTATCTGAAGGAAATCGGAGAATATGAGAACACGGTGATATTTATTTACTCCGATAACGGTGCAGAGTGCTGTCTTCCTCCACCGTGCGCCCAAAATGTTGATGCTTTTGACAACTCCTATGAAAGTATAGGAAGCCGGCATTCTTTGGTAGCTACAGGCAGACAATGGTCCATGGCTAGAAACACGCCGTTTAACGGAATCAAGGGCGATACATATGAGGGTGGGTTCCACACCGCCGCCCTTATCCACTATCCCAAGTCGAAGGTGAGGGGTGTGAGATCCAAGCGAATCGTTTCGGTTATGGATATCGCTCCGACTATTCTGGAAATGGGGAAAATCGAATATCCGGATACCTATAACGGTAAACCCAATACGCCGATGCGGGGTATTTCCATAGCTCCTATGTTCGAAGGTGAAATAGAATACAACCCGGAACGCTGGATCGGCATGGAACTGGATGGTTTGAAAGGCGTACGCAAGGGAGACTGGATGCTTTCCCAAAAATGGCAAAGAGAGATACAGTGTTATACTCCTAGCTGGCGTCTTTTCAATCTGAGTACGGATCCGTTTCAGATCGACGACCTTACCGAAACTGAACCGGAAAAACTTCAGGAACTGGCCGATATTTATGACCAGTATGCAGAAGAAAACGGAGTTATCAAGGTGCTGCCTGTTCGATATGATTGGCCTCCATGTTCAGAGTTGAAGTAGTACCTAAAAATGGCAATTTATTTAGCTTTTATTTTATGAATCAATGAATTAATTTCTGTTAGGTAAACCCCCGGCTTTGCCGGTGGATATTTACTTCTAATTTTAATTGCCATTTTTAGATAGTATTTTCCGGCTCATCGGATTCCGCCCATTAACTGAAAAATCCAGCGCAAAGTGGACGTCCGAGTAGGCTGGTTAATTTGATTAGGAACGGTTTCCTGCTGTTCAGCTAACCGGACTGTTGAGTATCAAACAACTGTTGATGATTATGAAAAAAGTCCAAATTCGAGTAAAATGGTTTCGCAACTCATTGAGTTGTCGTCGGCGATTTGCTGTTTTTCGACTTTTTGCGGGGTTATCAACTATTAATCAGGAGTTTACTTAGAAATGCCTGTGTTATGCAAACCATATGTTAAGGTGCCGGAATACACTATTAGCCAAGAGCAAACTCTTGCTTTATGCAGACAGTTATATTCCGATCACCCCAGACTTGATACATTGTTGAGTCTTGTTCACAATACTACCGTAGAAAAACGTCATATTATTCAGCCATTGGAAAAGACTCTGAAGCATCCCGGGGTTGAAAAACGTCAGAAAATTTATGAAAAAAAGGCTTTAGAGTTCGCTGATTTCGTAATCAAAGGAGCGTTGAAAAATGCCGAAAAGTCGGTTTCTGATATTGATCTTATTATTGTAACTTCATGTACGGGTTTTTCATTTCCCTCACTGACAGCACATATAATAAATCGGCTGGGATTCCGTTCCGATACCAAGCAACTGCCGATTGCCCAGTTAGGATGTGCGGCCGGCGGTTCCGCAATAGGTCGCGCTCAGGATTATTGCATGGCTTATCCAAAGCATAATGTATTAATTGTATCTGTCGAATTCTGTTCCTTATTATATCAGCCGTATGAGAAAAACAAGTCCGTAGGTTCGATTCTTTCGGATTCCCTGTTTGGGGATGCTGTTTCGGCCTGTGTCATGCGCAGCAACGGCGGAGTAGGGTTGCGGATTGATGCCAATACTTCCTATCTCATACCTAATACGGAACGTTATATTTCCTATGATTTTCTAGAGACTGGCTTCCACTTCAGACTGAACAAGGCCGTGCGTGAGACAATGGAACCAGTTTCACCTGTCATTGCCGAATTTGTAAGAAAACATAATCTTGATGTCTGTGATCTTGACTATTGTATTTTCCACACAGGGGGGCCGCGTATCTTAAACGATCTGGTCAGGTTATTATCAATTTCCGATGACAAAGTTCGTTTCAGCCGGGAATGTCTGCGTGAATATGGTAATATTGCCAGTGTGGTTGTGTTTGAAGTGATAAGAAGGCTGTTTGAAAACGGCAAGTTGAAATCCGGGGACAGAGGAGTTCTGGGCGGATTCGGGCCTGGCATTACGGCTGAAATCAATCTTAATACTTGGGTGACATGAGCAATAGTTCAGTATTTTTTCATGGGAAATGAATGGACAAATTTTCAGTTTCGGAGAGGGGAGATGGTGCTGATGCCTCAGCAGAAAAAAAAGTATTATAACTCGACTATCAATTTTTTTCTGCTTGATTGAACTTTTTAGAAATCATCTCTTCTGTTCTATTTGAATAACTTCAATAAGTTGGTTTTTTTATAAAATCGACAGAAAAAAGTAGTTCAGTTTCGATCACATCTTCAATAAGTTTAAATGATTGACAATTAATAGTTAACTTTTAATAACTTGATCATCAAGTATAAAAAATTGGTGAATAATGCTTCCTGAAATTCTTGTTATAAGCGGCGTTCTTTACGGGGGTGATGCAGCGAGGAAACGCATTACGCCCTACGTAACGAAAATATATCATTACGGAAGGGATATCGTTCAGAGACGTGATAAGCGGAGACAACAGCCCCAAAAAAAAGATCTTGCCGCCGATACGGATGTTCAACCTAAACTAATTGCTTCAGTATATTCTATGGCTTTTGCCGCTGCCGGAAATATCCTCTACCCGCCCTTGACTCTTTTAAGCCTTCCCGGTCTGCTGTATGGGGCCAAAGATATCTTGAAAAGTGCCTATCATGCTGTCGTAAAGGAGAAAAAGCTCAATGTAGATGTTCCGATTGTTTTTCTGATCGTTGTGTGTATCGGGAAGGGCATGTTTTTTATCTGCGCCTTGAATACGTTCATGGCGATGTACAGCAGGAAACTCCTGCAGAAAGTAAAAAATGATTCTCAAAACAAAATCATTGATGTCTTCAGACAGCAGCCCCGAACAGCGTGGGTAATGTGCAACGGAGTTGAGGTGGAGGTCTCGGTTGAAACATTACAGCAAGGGGATATTGTTGTTGTGAATGCGGGAGAGACCCTCCCAGTGGACGGCGAGATCGTTTTCGGAACTGCTTCAGTCGACCAGCATATTCTGACCGGGGAATCACAGCCTGCGGATAAAGGGGTCAATGAAAAAGTATTTGCGTTGACTCTTGTTTTATCGGGAAAAATAGGTATTCGAGTTGAAAAAGCCGGACAGGAGACAACAGCTTCCCAGATCGGTCGGATTTTAAACGAAACCACCAACTGCCGAACAGATATGCAGCTATGGGCCGAGGAACTGGGCGATAAAGCGGTTTTGCCCGCCCTGCTCCTCAGCGGATTATCTTGGCCTCTGTTAGGCCTTCAGGGAGCGATGGTCATACTGAATTCACATCCGAAATACAAGGCAACAATAACAAACTATATCGGTGTGCTGCATTTCCTTGGTATCGCCTCTCAGGAAGGTATTCTTATAAAAGACGGTCGAATGCTTGAACTGCTGAACAAAGTGGATACGGTCGTTTTTGATAAAACCGGTACTCTGACCGAAGATCAACTGCATTTTGTTCAAATTCACAGATGGGATGTTTATGAGGAAAATGAGATCCTCAGCTATGCCGCTCTTGCGGAATCCAAACAGACGCATCCGATTGCCAGAGCTATTCTCCGGGAAGCGGAAGCACGAAAACTGAGTCTGGAGAAATTCGAGGAAGCTGAATATAAGATCGGATACGGCCTTATTGTCAAGACGGGAACAGGGATGATCCGGGTGGGAAGTCTTCGTTTCATTGAAACAGAGCAGTTGAACATCCCCTCAGCAACAAGGGAGGTTCAAGCATTCTGTCAGGAGCATGGACATTCGCTTGTTCTGGTTGCTGTTGATGACATGGTTGTCGGAGGAATTGAATTACATGCCACTGTGCGGCAGGAGGCTCAATCAGTTATCCAAGGTCTGCGAAGAAGAAATATAGAGGAGATTTATATTATTTCAGGAGACCATGAGGCTCCTACAAAAAACCTGTCCGACTCAGTGCAAGCAGATCGCTACTTTGCACAGGTTTTACCTGAGAACAAAGCGGATCTGATCAAACAACTCCAAGATGAGAGAAGAACAGTCTGTTTTATCGGAGACGGTATCAACGACTCAATTGCGTTAAAACAGGCGGATGTATCGATCTCCTTGCGTGGTGCCTCAACAGTTGCCACGGATGCGGCTCAGACCGTTCTGATGGACGGAAGCCTGCGGCGGCTCTGTGACCTGTTTGACATTGCCGAACAGTATGAAAGGAATGCAAAGACAACGTTCGCAACTGTCCTTGCACCTCACTGTATAGGTTTGGGAGGTGCATTCTTTTTTCATTTCAACCTGCTGCATTCAATTATACTGAACCATATCGGTTTCGCTCTAGGACTTGGTATTGCTGTCTTGCCTGCAAAGAGAAAGAGCAAAAACAGTCGTCATCGGTTATCGGGAAACTATACTCAACAGGATGTTTGCTGACAAATCGTTGGGTAAAACCATGGCCTGCGCATAATAGAAGACGCACATAATAGGGGACGCACCCCGTTAAATTTAAGAGAACACAAATAAAACACAAATAAAAGGGGTCAAAATAAAAGGGGTCAGAGTCGAATTAAATTTAATTTTACTCTGACCCTATTTATTTCAGCTTTCTTCATTGTTTCATTTTGTTGTACAGGCCGTCCTTTTGGATGGCCTTTTTTGTTGGGATGAGCTGGAAGGGAGAAGAGGGGATAGGTTCTTGTTTTTGCCGATACTGCTCCCAAGTTTAAAATCAATCGAGTCCGACCCTTTTGATTCGATTGATTTACGCCTTTGTCCATTTTATAGAAAGGCTGTCAGATGCCTGCTGGAGAGTATAAAATTGAATTTTAATACATATTTAGAGTTTGTTTGCACCTGCATTATTATGACATTCATTCCTGGACCCGGAATGGCCTATCTGTTGACTATAAGTATTGCTCAGGGGAGAAAATTTGGTATCATCTCTATATTAGGACTAAATGCTGGAAGCATTGTTCACTTGGTTGCAGCAATTTTTGGTTTAACTGCTATACTTGCCACATCCGATATAGCCTTGATCGTAGTGAAATGGCTGGGGGTGACCTACCTATTCTATATTGGCATTTTAGCTTTTCGTAGTAAAGGTTGTTTCCTTAAGATTGAAAAGAAGAAGAATATTCAGGCCAAGGGAAATAACGAGATCTTTTGGCAGGGTTTTTGGGTCGATCTGCTGAACCCCAAAATCGCTATTTTTTATCTAGCCTTTTTGCCTCAGTTTGTCTCGTTAAAGGGTATGCATCCCACATTGCAGCTACTGATATTGGGCATAACCGTTAATGTTGTGGGTTTTTTAGGGGGCGTGATATTGGTCTGTTTTGCAGCTAAGGTTACTAAAATTTTTTTTCGTAGTAACGATGGTTCTACTTTGCAGCTAACTTGGGCTAATCGGGTAATGGGCTCTATATTTTTTGCCTTGGCTGCCCGATTAGCCGCTGAACAGATAATCTAACAGTGTTGAGTTGTAGTGGTACTACGCTCCGGTACAGGTTTTGAATTATAGAACCATTCTTTGTTCACAAAGATGGTATTGATATACGTATCGGCGTACACTTCGTAGCCTTTCAGTTCCATCAACTCTCTAAAACGTTGGTCTTTAGGACGGATATGATGTTCTGTATCTTTACAGGTTTCAACACAAATTACCGAAATCGGGTATTTTTTACAATCCAAGGCTTGGAGTACCTCGTAGTCCAACGTTTCGACATCAATAGATAAAAAGTCTGGATAGGTATCAAAATACGTTTCTATAAGTGAATTGATATTCACTAGCGGTACCTGAACCTTTTTTATTACTTTATGGTTACCAAGGGCTTCACGGCGAGTCACTTCTTTTTTATTAAAGGTGCTGATAAAAGGAACATCAAAAATATAAAATGTTGCCTCAGATTGATCAGCAGCGGAAACCCCGGCATTGATAACCTTATCTTCCGGCCGCATAGCCTTAAAGCCATCTATCAGCGTGGCGTCTGCCTCCACACAGACCCCTCGGCCTCCGTTTCGATAGAATAAGAAGGTGTTGTTGCTGTGGTCAGGGTAGTTGGCACCAAGGTCCAGATAGGATATCTTATTTTTGCCGTAATCTTCAAACAGGAAGTTGACAATACGATCTTCTCCAGCTTGGGAAAATGAATTAGGAAGCTTTTCAGGATGCATACTTAACCTCTTAGCAAGGATCGACACGCAGGATGCCGTTCTTTAATTCCAGACGAAAGACCATCCGTTCAACACTCGGATCTAAAAATTTTTCCCTTAACTTCGGTGGAATATAATCCATAGTCTGTAGCCGTATTTTTAGCGATGTAAAGCCGTGGCGACCGAGAACAGGGATATCGTTGTTATGGTCTGCGATGAGGTCAAAGCTATCATCCAGCGGTTCGTTGGCATCATGTATTAGATCGACACCGGAGATATGGCGCAGTTTGACCCGATCTGGAAATTTTCCCTGTACATAATGGTAGTAGAGTACGTATTCACAGGCGCCGTTCCAACGAACAGGATCAACATTGCGCAGAAATGCCTCCCAGAAGGGCAAGTCGTGTTTCTGCTCGGCATCCCGCAACAGAGATTCCATGAGTTCCTGCTCAATCAGTTGGTGATGATGCATGCCACTGAAGGGATCGGCAATATCCCAGCCCGGCAGCAGGCGGCGACCCATATCAATATGACTGTGTTTAATGCTCTCCAAGGGGCCGTATTCATCAAACGAGGTGACATTTTCCACCCAGCGGAAGGGATAGCCGATACTTAACACTCCCCGGCCTTCTTCATCTAGAAAATTAATGGGGGCATTAAAGGCGATATCGCAATCATGGATAAGTACTCGAGGAAGTATACCAGGGATGTTTCGGAAACAGGTCATCTTCAGTAGTTGCTGGAAGTACCAGTTGCCATGGTTATGGCTGGAGCCGTGATCGACTAAAACCTCTTTGACCTGTTGCAGGCTGAAGTCGTAGGTTCGCTCATCAACAAAAATTACTTTGGGTCGTATCGATCCTTCAAATTTAATTATCGGGTCAGGATCATTTTCGTTTTCCGGCCCCTGCCATACCACATAAATATGTCTTATATTATTAGTGATGTATTTTACGGCTCGTTTCAGACCTGGTTCCAGCATATCTAAATCTTTGCGGGCCACGGGAACCATAATATCAATTTGTTTATCTTGCATAATATTCTTCATTAAGAGTTTTGATTAACGTTATTTTATAGACTTAAATGAAACAGGATACTGTAAAAAAAGCTTTATCCGTCAGCTATTCATAGTTCTCATTTATCTGGTATTTTGTTACGTTGTATATCAGCTTCGCACATTATGCGACATAGATCTTCCAGTGTTGTTGTGGACTTCCAACCTAGCTGGGATTTAGCTTTTTTAGGGTCGCCCCGCTGATAAGCCACCTCAGTCGGGCGATAGAATTTAGGATTAATTTTGACGATGGTTTTCCCTGTAGAGACATTTATTCCCACTTCATTTTCATTTTTTCCTTTCCATTGAATGTCAATACCCACCGATTTACACGATAAGTTTACGAAGTTGCGCACAGTTTCTGCACGATTCGTGGCAAGTATAAAGGTGTCTGCTTTATCGGCCTGCAGCATTAAATACATACCCTTTACATAATCTTTAGCATAGCCCCAATCTCTTCTCGCATCCAAGTTACCGAGTTCTAAGTAGTTCTGTTGACCTAAGCTGATCTTAGCTATGGCATCTGTGATTTTTCGCGTTACAAACTCTTTTCCTCGTAGTGGAGACTCGTGATTAAACAAAATGCCGCATGAGGCGAATATATTATAAGACTCCCGATAGTTAATGGTCATCCAATGAGCATACAATTTGGCTACTCCATAAGGATTTCGGGGATAAAAAGGTGTCTCTTCAGTTTGTGGAATAGCTTGTACTTTCCCAAATAGTTCGGAACTGGATGCCTGATAAAAGCGTATTTTAGGATTGACTATTCTTATGGATTCTAAAATATTAAGCACACCAACACCCGTTATCTCTGTCGTGGAATGGGGTTGGTCAAATGATACTCCTACAAAACTTTGTGCAGCCAAATTATAAATTTCATCAACTTCGCTCATCTCCAATAAACGGATCGAAGATGAAAGATCACACAAATCATGTTCAACTAAGTGTAAGTTAGGGTGTTCATGTATCCCCAAATATTTTATTCGCCAAAATTTATCTAAACTCGAATGGCGGTAACCTCCATATACTTTATAGCCTTTTTCCAATAACAATTGTGCCAGATAAGAACCGTCTTGACCGGTTACCCCCGTGATAAGACATTTTTTAGACATAGTTATTCATCAAGTTGGTTATTGAACTATAAATACCTTGCTCATAAAGTTAGTTCAGTTTGTCCCGATGGTTGGCCCAAGTCATCCAGGCAATGGTCAATGCATTGATCAAGCGATTACCGAGCCGATATCCGAGGAAGCCGAAGCCTGTGTTTCTCAAGCGACCTATATGGGTCTTAAACGGGTGCTTGGTCATTTTGACCGCATTCAATATCTGATTCATTATCCGTACTGCTGTGCGGAGTTGATTCCGCATCGTGCATAAAATTCCCATGCAGTATACAGATTATCCGGTGCCACAATGCGTTCGATGAAATCTTGTCCCTTACGCATTTTCTATTCTTATTTTTTATGTCATCCTGTGATAGTTTGGCAAGCCGTTTTTTCATCCGCAAACTGTTTTCCGGGTAAATATTATACAGTGCAAACCGCAATTGCTTGCGCATCCTGCATAAAATTACTCAGGATCAATGGGGTCGGACTCCATTGATCATTTTATGATATTGATGTGGGGCAGGATTTGTTAGCCGAAAGAGCGGGCAGAACAGCGGCTGGCGCAGGGTAAAGTCCATGCTAAGGATCTTGACCGGATCCGGGCGGAGGCTGCTCTGCAACGGGCTGTTGTGCGTCTATCTGCTGCGCAGAGGTCGAGTATCTAGTTTTTTGCTTGTATAGTTTGTTTTTGAAAGGCCGTTCTTTTTGGGTGGCCTTTTTTAGTTGGGATAAGGTGGCATGAGCGGTTAGAACCTGTTTGAAGGTCATGTAATACGCTTAGAAAACAAACGGGGTCTGTCGCTAAATCGGGTAATAGGGGACGTACCCCGTTAAATTCACATTATTGATCTTACGTGAAGTTTTTCAATAAAATCCTGCCCATCATTCTGATCGCCGCTTATGTCAAGCAACGCAATCACTCCTCCCACTCCCGGCCATCACGTGCCAACAGAGCCACCGAGGCCACTGGTCCCCAGCTTCCTGCCGGATATTGTTTTGGTGGTTCGCTGGACTCTGCCCAGGCATCTTGAATGGAATCAATCCAGTCCCAGGAACGTTCAACCTCATCCCGGTGAATAAATAAGGTCTGACTTCCCTGCATAACCTCCAGAATCAACCGTTCGTAAGCACCAGCAGTGCGCTCCTCTTTAAATGCCTCAGAAAAGCTGAGATCTAGCATAGTGCGCTGAAGATGAATCCCATCACCGATGCCGGGTACCTTATTCAGCATCTCTATTTCCACTCCTTCATCCGGTTGCAGACGAATCACCAGTTTATTGGCAGGTAATGATCGGAATGAATGAGTAAAGATATTATGAGGAAGCTGCTTGTAGTTAATCACCACTTCCGAGCGTTTGGTCGCCATTGCCTTGCCAGTACGCAGGTAAAAAGGCACTCCAGCCCAACGCCAGTTATCAATATCCACCTGAATGGCAACAAAGGTCTCTGTATTTGATCTGGGATTTCCCCCTACTTCCTCCAGATAACCAGGAACAGATTGTCCCCGGATAAAGCCAGGACCGTACTGCCCGCGCACAACCCTCCGCTCAATATTTTTCGCTGTAATCGGTCGCAGTGCTTTGAGTACCTTGAGTTTTTCATTGCGTAGGCTGTCGTCATGCAGGTTCACTGGTGGCTCCATAGCAACCAGAGTCAGAATCTGCATCAGATGATTCTGCACCATGTCTCGTAACTGCCCTGACTCATCAAAATAGCCCCAGCGACCTTCAATCCCTACCTGTTCTGCCACAGTAATCTGGACATGATCAATGGTATTATGATCCCAATTGGTTGTAAAAATAGAGTTAGCAAAGCGCAGGGCTAACAGGTTCATCACTGTTTCCTTGCCCAAATAATGATCAATCCGGTAGACTTGATCCTCTTGGAAAAATTGAGCGACAAGATCGTTAATCTGCTTTGAGGTTACTAGGTTACGACCTATTGGTTTTTCCAAAACAACCCTAGTCTCTGCGGTAATCAAGCCAGCATGATCCAGACCTGTACAGATATTCCCAAAAAGAGAGGGGGCCACGGAAAAATAATTGACCATCACACGACATTGCTGGTTTGTCACCCGACAAAGACGCTCATACTGTTCAGGGAGATCAAGGTTAATCAGCACATAATGCATACGGGCCAAGAGCTGTTCTTCTGCCGTTTGATCAAGGGGCTCGTCAACAAATTTTTCCAGTTTTTTTCGCATCTCATTCAGAAAAACTTCCTGCTCAAGATCGTGACGGGCCACACCGATGATTCTGGTATCGTAGTTCAACATGCCAGACTTCTCTAGCTGATAGAGTGACGGCAGAAGCTTACGCTGGGCCAAATCACCCATAATGCCAAAAATAATAAAATCGCAGGATCGTTTTTCCATTATGTCAGACTCCGTCTGCGGTGGGGCGGTTCCCAAAAGCTATTCTTCAGCCATGATCGGTCTAAAGGGCTGATCGTCTTGCACAGGTTTGTGATAGATCACCAGATGAAGGCTGTCTTATTGTAATATGGCGTTAACAGCTTTTTTCAACAGCACATTAAACTCTTCAGGCTTTTCCAGCATTGGAAAATGACCAGTTCCCTCAATATAAAAAAGTTGATAATTTTTTATATGCTTTCTGTTTTCTTCAGCCGCTGTTGGCCATAATCTGCCATTTATTGAGACCACAGGGACAGTGATTTTTTTAAATACAACAGCAGCTTCTCCGCTTACATACTGGCCCAGATAGTTGCGAAAGGCGTTTAAAGCAATTTTCTTGGGGGCAGAAGACATGTCTTCTTTCACCCAATTCACCAACTGTTGATCAGCACCTTGAGGAAACATTGATGAAACAAAATGTTGTGTAGCCTGTTTAAAATCAGCTTCAAAGGGTTGTACCATTTCGTCAATTGCACTTTGCGGGTACTGTTCCGCAACATTTTGCAAGGTATCAACTCCTATAATACCAACGACTCTTTTTGGCATTAATCTGGCCGCTTCAGCAATGACACCGCCTCCCATTGAATGGCCGATCAAAATAGCTTTATCAATGTTTTCTTTCTCAATAATTGCCTTCACATCCTGAGCAAAGGACAACATGGAAAACTCGGATCTGTCGAATGAAGAATGCCCATGACCGGCCAAATCAACGGTGATTACTTGATACTCTTTTGCAAACACAGAAAGTTGATTCTGCCAGTAACGTCCGTCACAACTCCAGCCGTGAATAAAAATCAGCGCGGTTTCTCCTTTGCCGACTACATCATAGGCGATGTGTTCTGCATCAAAAGACAATGCAACATCATGCCTGAGAGCAAGCTGGTTGCTTGCAAATCCTGATAAGAGGAGGAAAGGGATTAATATAAGTAAGATTTGTTTTTTCATGACTGTTCTTTTTATATAAGAATATTAATAAGTTGAGATTTCTCATACTGTTGGCTCTGGTTCTCAAGCTCCAGCTTGAAAATCCTTGTTTTTGAAATTCTGTTTTCCATACAAAGCAGAGATTGGACACCAGTGCAAAAGGAATAGGTGCGGCCAACGCTTGAAATATGATCTCTTCAGAACCAATCTTCCAGCGACAAACCAGCAACTCTTTGAAACTCTTTCATATTATTAGTGACCAATGTGGCATTTATGCTCAAAGCCATTCCTGCAATAAGGGTATCGTATGGGCCTATAGGCGTTCCCAGTTTCTCTAAATTGGCCCTGATTATTGCTGCCGCTTCAGCCTCACGAGGGGTAAAGGATTGAACGGTAATTCTTGAAGTAAGTGCTTCAAGTTGTTTTTTCCTTTTCTTGGGATTGTTTGATTTGGCAATTCCTACTTCAAGCTCATAGAGAACGATCGAAGGAATGGAAATATTTTTTGGCGATTTGGACAGTAATGTTTCAGCCACATTGCCAATATCTTTAAAAAAGTAAATCAAGGTGTTTGTGTCAAGAAGATACATGTTACAGTTCTTCCCTCATGCTGTCGTGGCTGATATTTGACCTTATTTCTTCAAGAGTGGGGAAATCATCTTTCCAGCTCCCTGCCAATTCCACAACATCTTGAGGCCACTCAGTCATAATTTTTTCCTCAATAACCCCTGCGACCCATTTGCTCACAGATAAACGGCTTGATTTCGCAGCTTTTTTGAGTTTATTTTCAATTTCTTTATCAAGGTAAATAGTTACTTGTCCCATAAGCTCACCTCCGTATGAACAGTTTATAATATAATTGGGATTATAAGTGTCAATGAGAGGCTTGTCAATAAGCATTCAACATCTTGGAATTCTATATTTTTAAATTTTACCGTTAGAAAAGTTGATGGTTACGCAAAAGATCCAAATTCGAGCAAATTTGCTTGGTAACCCATTGAGTTGTGGTTGATGATTTGACATTTTCCGACTTTTTACCGGACTGTCAACGTTAAGTTGAGCTGCAAAAAATTGGGTAAGCCATGTTGTGCTTTAGAAAAAAGATACCCAATTTTATGTTTGAAAAGCTTGAAATTGAACCGATATCGACCGGATACTATGCAAATGTAAAATTGCTACACTGAGAGAGAGTCTGTACCGGATTATGCTCCCTTAAAAAGCTGTTGAATATTTTTCTTACTGCTTGCCTGAAGAAATTTATTCCTATTGCTCTCATTATTCATCAGTTTACTGATCCTGGCTAAGGTGTGTAAATACTCCTGAGCCATATTTATAGGCGAGAGAATCATCATAACAAGATGTACCGGCTTGTTATCCTTTGCCTCAAACCCGATCCCCTTGATTGACCTCCCAAAACAGACAACACATTGATCTAATCCCTGTAGTTTTCCATGTGGAATTGCTACACCATTGCCAACACCGGTTGAGCCAAGCTGCTCCCGTTCCAGTAATACCTGTTGTATGGTCTTGATATGAAGTTCGGGATATTTTCCAGTAACAGCTCGGGCCATTTCTTCAAGCAGGCCCTCCTTATTGGTTGCCTGTAATTCGAGGACAATGCATTGTTCTGAGAGTTCTATCATTTTTCTAACAAGTATTCCTTTCCCCAAGGGAGGGTCATTTTGTACAAAGTACAACTTTACAATTTTTTTCAGCGAAGAACTGGGATAGAGAGATAAAGATCAACAGCTCTTCCGGCGATGCTTCACTGGTAGTATTTTCATCTGATCCCGATATTTTGCCACTGTTCTTCGGGCAATTTTCACACCTTCCTTTTTCAACAGTTCGGCAAGACTGTTATCACTGAGCGGCTTGTTGGAATCTTCCTGCTGAATAAGCTGTCTCATACGATTTTTTATTGCCTCAGAAGCGACTAATTTGCCATCAGTTGTTGAAACCGCACTGGAAAAAAAATACTTGAGTTCATAAAGTCCCTGCGGGGTATGAACGTATTTATTTGAGGTAATGCGGCTGACAGTGGATTCATGGAGTCCGATATCTTGGGCAACATCATTAAGCACAAGCGGTTTCAGATAACCAGGCCCTTTTTCAAAAAAATCCTGCTGAAATTTAAGCAGGCTCTTCATTACCTTATAAATCGAGTTCTGTCGATAATGAACCGAGTTAATAAAATTTTGCGCATGCCGCTTCTGCTCGCTCAAATACGCCTTGGAATCTGAACCTTTATTGTCCTTGTCTTTTATGATATTTTGATATGCTGTGGAGATTTCTAACTGAGGCAAGCCCTCGTTATTCAGTTGAATAATAAATTCACTATCCAAGTTATACAGGTATACATCAGGGACAATATAATTAATCTGTTCATTACTGTACTTATTTCCTGGATATGGAACTAACGAGGTGATAACCCCAAAGGCGTTACGTACCTCTCGGGCAGTATAGTTAATTTTCGCTGCAATCTTGGTAAAATTATGGGTCTGCAATGCATCCAAATGCTCATCCACGAGCAGATAGGCTAAGTCTTCTTCTAATCCCTTTCGTTCTAGCTGAAGCAGGAGACATTCACGAAGATCCCGGGCAGCTACTCCAGGAGGATCAAGGCTCTGTATGAGTCGTAACATCCCCTGAGCCTCTTCTCTGGTACAGCCTGTATGCGCAGAGATATCCTCCAGAGATGCCTCAAAAAAACCATGCGCATTAAGATTTCCCAGAATAAATTCTGCTAACGTCTGATCTGTTGTATCAAGTTGTATATGGGAAAGTTGCCATTCAAGAAAGGAGAGCAGGCCAGGAGCAGCAGAGATAAAATCAAACTGCGATGGGATATCTGGAGATGGTGCCTCCTTGGAAAAAGAAAAATCAGAATCAAAATTATTAGAATACTCTTCCCAATCAACCTCGGCAACGGTCTTTGGATCATCACCAGAAACTTGGGAGTCAGGAGCTAACTCAACAGTTTTCTGTACCTCTTCCGCAGATAATGCCTCCGGGTTGTTGACATTTTCCTGAACGCTTACAGCCTCTTCCAGCATAGGATTCTGGGCCAGTTCTTCTTGCAAGGCATTGGTCAACTCCAAACGATTAAGTTGCAGCAGTTTAATCGCCTGCCGCAACTGTTGCGTCATAACCAATTTTTGGCTCTGTTTTAGTTCCTGCCGGAATTCAAGACTCATTGATTAAAAGTTATAAAAATGTATGCCATGACAACGGCCTGCCTCTTTTTCACATAGTAAAATTTTGGCCAAGATACATTTTTTTGGCCAATTCACTCTGAATAATATCATCGGCAGCACCGCTAGTGAGAATCTGTCCTGCATTCATTATATAGGCGAAGTCGCATACCTGCAATGTTTCTCGAACATTATGATCTGAAATTAATACACCCAATCCTTTTGCTTTCAATCCCCTGATAATCTGCTGTAAATCAGCAACAGAAAGAGGATCAACCCCCGCAAAAGGCTCATCAAGAAGAATAAAACGTGGGCGGGTTGCCAAGGCCCGCATAATCTCCACCCTTCTCCGCTCACCACCGGAAAGGGCGTGACCTTTATTTTTTGCCAGATATTCTATTTTGAGTTCTGCCATTAACTCGCTGATGCGATTGTTTATCTCATTACGCGTAAGCCCTAACGGCTCCAAAACAATACGAACATTCTCTTCAACCGTTAATTTTTTAAAAACAGAGGCTTCCTGTGCCAAATAGGTAATTCCCTTGGATGCACGTTGATGAATAGGAAGTCCCTGAATTTCTTTCTTATCAAGGAAAATAGCTCCTGATGTTGGTCGGACAAAACCAACAATAGAGTAAAAGGTCGTGGTCTTACCTGCACCGTTTGGACCCAACAGGCCAACAATAGAGCCGTTCTGCACTTGCAGGTTCACCTGATCTACGACCCGGCGGGTACGGTACTCTTTGACCAGGCTCCTAGTTTCTAGGATAGCAACAGACTCCATTATTTTTTCTTACCTGAATTCGGGATAATAGTTGCTCTTACCCGTTGTTGCTTTTTTCCATCACCCGTTGCTGTCTTGTCTCGATCAACTTCAGATCGTTTTTCGTCAATATAATAGGTGATGGTTTTTCCAGATACCATATTCTGTCCCTGCCAGGTCTTAGCGTTTCCACTCAAAACCACCTTGCGGATATTGGCAAAGTATTCCATTCGATCCCCTGTACCGAGCCAGTTTTCCTGCGTGATTTTGACCTTACCAATGCAGACCATCCTATCCATCTGCTGATTTTTTTGAGATTTATCAGTCCTGTAGTAGATTGTCATTTTGTCGGTACGAATGGTCATTTTGCCTTGGCTTGCATTAACATTCCCCATGAAAACGACAGAATTTTGCTTTTCCTGGGAAACCATCCGATCAGCTTCAATATTAATCGGATCATTATTATCTTGACAGAATCCTGAGCTTGTAACCAAGCAAAGAATACAGAAGATGAAAACTGCCTGGAGGGTTTTGCGAACTGATAACAGAAAAAAATACATGATTCTTTACCAATAAAGAGTTTTTCTTTGAGACCGAGCAAGTTGGTCTCCTAAATATAAAGCTAAACATAAAACGAAATATAAAACGAAATATAAAGCTACTGTTACTCAAACAAAAAAACAGGAATCTTTCCCTTATGCCGGAATGACTCCTGTTTGTCAATAACTTTTTCCCTGTACTTGCTTACTTGTGCTACAGCTCCCGTGTTACTCTACGGTCAGATCCCCCCGAACCTGCTTGCGGGGACCACCGTGTCGGGCAGTAGACCAATCACGAATAGGAGCAGAGGCTGTTAACTCCTCCTGACGTTGCAACCGTCCCATACGATCATAGATCATCTGCCAGACACAATCAACCTCGGGATGAATCTCGCAACGACCGTCCACAGAACCGCCGCAGGGTCCGTTCATCAGGCTTTTGGCGCAACGGGCCACAGGACAGAGTCCACCTGTGAAATGAAGAACACAATCACCGCAGCCAGCACACTGTTCCGTCCAAACGCCCTGTTCAGCAGAACCGCCCAAAAAGGTGGTGTTCAGGGCTGGGAAGACGTTATCCTGGGGCCGAAGATTTGCGATAAAGTTTACTCCAACCCCGCAGGCCGTGGAGACAATGGCATCGTACTGGCCCTTGAACTGATCAATTTCCTCTATGTACTCTTTATCACATTGACGAACCAGGGAAGCGTCAAAGACCTCAGCATGTTTCCCTGCCTTTTTGAGACCAAGCCGAATCAACGAGGCTAAAATTTCTGCCTCCCGCTCTCCGCCTGCGGAGCAGACAGTGACGCAGCCTCGACAGGCCAGCACCAGAATCTTTGTACAATCCTGCACCATTTCTATTATTTCAGCCAAAGGCTTTCGTTCAGCAATAATCATATAAAACTCCTGAAAAAGTCGTAGGGGCGAATCCCTGTGTTCGCCCTTATCTCTCGGGTAGGCACAGGAGCCTGCCCCTAGCTCTTGAAAACAGGGAACGTATTGACGTATTGTTTGAAAAATTCCTTTTCAAAAAGGAGAGGGGCCTAATGCTGTAATCTGCTCTGTCATCTCTTGAGCAACATCAACAAACTCTGGATGCAGCCCACGCTGCAAAAAAAACATCTTTATCCGATCCTTTTCCACTCCAAGTTCGCCCAAGGCTGAACGGACAGCTTGTACACGCTTGGCAGCTCGTTGACTGCCCTTCACATTATGACAGCCGTCAGGAGGACATCCAACCACATAGACGCCATCTGCTCCATCCTCAAATGCCTTGAGTAAGGTGATTTCCTCCAGCTTTCCAGTACAGACAACTCGGGTCATCTTGACATTTTCGGGAAAATGTACCTGCTGTAGCTCACGCCCCTGATCGGCACAACTCTGCTGAGAGGTGTAATGGCAACTGAACAGGCGTATGTCCGGTGTAAAACTCATCGAATCTGCTCCACATTATTTTTTCTATAAAAGATTAGCAGTTGGCTATCAACTTCTCATCTTCGGATGTATTCAAGGTGATGGCTTGAGCTGGGCATTCAGCAACACAGATTCCGCAAGCCTTGCATTCTGTCACATCAATTGCTGCTATACCGCCTTGATCAATCTTGGGTATCTCCCAAGGACACACCCGAACACAGGTCAGACAGGAAACACAGAGATCACGTTGCACCTGGGCAGCTTTTCCCTTTTCCACCAGTTGTTCCTGAGTAACATAGCCTTTTTTCAGTGCCAAATTCCTCAAGGCACTCATAATGTCGGCAAAGCTGACATCCTGTGGACAGACAAAGACACAGCTACGACATCCAGAACAATACCAGAGCAGATCAGAGTGCAGTAAACGCTCCTCCATACCCATACGAACCATGTGGATGATTTTGCGGGGATCAAAATCAGGAACAGCCTGACTGACCGGGCAGGCACCAGAACAGGCGCCGCAGGAAAAACAGGAATTCAGATGCTGTCCACCGGGTTCTGCAACCACTTCAGCACTAAATCCAGGATTTATTTCAAATGTTTTCTTTGACATACCATCACCACATTGAACAATTATATTTCCTGATCATTATGCCCCAGCAGGTTGACCAACACCATAAATACTACGAACACTGCGAACATTGAATCAGAAAACGTAGGAGTACTAAATGACAACTGCGCTAAGAAACGCTGATACATTGACAAGCTCTGTTACACGCAGTAGAAGAAATATAAATATCCCATTTTTGTAAATTTGTCAACGAAACCATTCACCATAGGAGGCAAAGGGTACGGCTGTACAGTTCCTTTGCCATTGGTATCATTGCTATCTACAACAGGTAGTTGAATATCATTGGGGATTAAAAAGAGTAACGAAGTTCAGTAAACACCCGATCATTTTTTCCAACCTTTTGCATGGTCGACAGATTTCCGGTTTGATACAACACAGCCCCACCCCGTATCGTCACGGTATCAGTGAGAGCATAGTCCAAAGCCAACCGTTCAAAGGCTCCATCAGCAGCAGAAGGCCCATAGAGCATTACCAGCACACTGAGTTTCATGGTATCGTTGAAAAAATCCCGAGTACCACGAAAGGCTACCTGATACATATCCTGCTGGACACTGTCTGGAGAGGCTTCCAAAGAGGGCCTGTGGTTGTTGATATGCCGATTGGCAAACTCCAAGGAAAGCGTGGTCTCGGAAAAGCCAGAATACTCTGCGCCCACAAGGGCATCAAAGCGGGTATAGCCGGTATAGCCAATGCCGGGCCGGTTGCTGTACTGCACTCTGTTCAGCACAGCCCCTTCACCTTTGAGGAGCCAGTTGCCCAGGGCTTTATTATAGGCAAATCCAAACAGATGTAGACGCTCATGTTTTTGCCGTATCTCAGTGGAGTCGTCATCATACAAAACATACTCCAGATGAGCAGTATCGTTAAATACTCTGGCATAGTAGAGATCCAGATCCCAGCCCGTAAAGATACCGCTGAGGGAAAGAGCCCATTCCGTATTCTCCAGAGAACTCTCTGGTTCATCTGCTGGCGGCGCTACCTGATCAGCCGGATAAAAATCATAGCCATACACTGGCGTCTTATTAAAGTTGATCTCATGAACAGCTATTCCAGACAGCTCCCAGTTGCCAAAATAATAATCCAGCTTGCTCATGATCAGGGGTAGGCGGAGGTCTTCAATATCAGTCATGCCCGGTTCACGCATATCTAGGGGATTCAGTACATCCGTGATGCGAATATTGTCTGACTTGCCCCAAACCACGATCTGGCGACCTATCGTCAAATCCAGCTTATCTGAGAGCTTTCCCTGCACATACGCCTCGCGTAACTCTACTTCATCCTCATATTCCTCCAAAACAGAACTGGTGTATTCCTCCCGGCCTTGCAACGAGTATATGCCGTCATAGAATGTCTTGCCCCCGATCTTTGCTGACCAGGCATCGGAAAAGCGGGCGTTCAGGTTGAGCTGAAGATCTGTGCGGGCCTTGGAAAAACCACGCCAGTCGGTTCTTCCCTTTGCGGGTGCGTCATGGGCAAAATTATAGGTCGTACCAAACTGGAGCCAGCCATCAATACTGAGCCAATCCGGAAACCAGGAAGAGTCCGATGGTTTGACTTGTTCCTTGATATCAGGCTCGCCATCTTGCACGTCCTCTTCTCCAAAGCCGTCCAGTACGGCATCTAACTCAGTATTTAACTCATCTGCCTCCTGAGCAGGAACCTGTGCAGTTGGCTCTTCAAACCCTTCAAGAACCGCATCTAGGTCACTCAAGTCACTGGGAGGACTGTCGGGTTTGTCGGGTTGGGCTATGGCGGAAAATGGGGAGAGCAAGAGAGGGGCGGCAACAAGGAGAGCAAAGAGAGGACCAAGGACTGTTGATTTGTTTAAAAAAAGATTGCTCTTTCGGTTCGTTGTTATGACTTGCATCAGGTAAAACCTCTCTTTTTCTTTTCAGTTACGTAGAGCTACTTAACTGATCATGCGTCTGGTCAAGCAAAATTGCAAGCTAAAGCTCAGGCTCTTTTTCCTTTTTCTCAAATTCCCTCTCAAAGTAGTCCCACTCCTGCTGATCCATTTCCCATGCACAGTACATTGCAACTCCAGCGTAGTTTGTAGGAAGGAACCTGTAGTTGCTCAGTTTGCTCAGTCCTGCATGAATTCCCAACAAGGCATTGTGCAGGTTCTCCACGTTCGGATAATGGTACTCAACTCCGGTATCGGAGTACACCGGGATACCAAAGAGAACCTGTGTGCCTTCAGACCACTCTACAATATCCGTCGTCCAGGAAGACATGAGATGTTGATAGCATTTCGGCAACCTAATGGCTGTATCGTACATCATTGGAGCAAGTTGATCGACCCGACGGGCAACTTGCCGAAAGTACTTTTCCTCCCAGTGAACAGCAGGCACAGGATGCCAGAGCGTGGGCGGCGGATATGCAGCCACAGATAGAATCTTCCCAACAGGCATCGCCTGCCGAATGTCATCCAAGAGAAGTAAAAAATCAGCGTTCCCTGTTGGCATCGGCTCAATATTGATCTGAACGCCAGCAAGCCTTGGGTGCGATTGCAGAAGATTGACCACCGAGGCAACAAAGTTGGCTCGCCACAGGGGGGATGTAGGAAAACATTGGATGTCGAGAACCCCGCCAACCCACGGGATAACCTGGAAGTTTGCAAAGTGATCAAGGAATCGCTCTGTCTGCACCGGATCAACAGGAGCAATGGCACCTCCGGGGTTACAGGGGCAGAGATGCGGAAACAGGTACTTCACGCCGTGGTCAGTAAGGAGGTCGGCAAGATTCTGCATCCTCTGATCGTCCCGAAAGAGTGCTTTGTCCTTTTGATTACGTTTAAACCACAGATCATCACCGAGCCAGCCATGCTGGAGCCATATCCCATTGGAGCGGAGATCATGTCTGCCATCACGAACAGTCTTGCCCGGAGACCAGAGATAATAGCCCAGCCCTGTCAGGCCAAAGATGGCGATGAATACAACGAGTGTGCGCCACGGAGGACGCTTGAGGTATTTGAGGTGTTGCCATATTCTCATGTACTCATTCGTGACTTTCTGGATGACGGGCAGGTTTATAGTTGTCTAATCGAAAAGATGCTGAATACTTCTGTAAATTCAGTAAGTTAGCTGTTGCTATAAAATTGACAGAAAAAAGTAGCTCTGGTTTGATGCTTTTCTCTAAAATATTTGAATCAATGGATATTAAAAGTCAACTTTTAAAAACTTGCCAGTCGAGTGCCAGTAAATAGTATCTACTCAATGTGAAGATTCTCACCCATTAGAACAGTCAGCAGCAAGAGTAAATAAAACCTTTTCCAAGGCATCCAGGGACAATACATAGTCAACTTCTGTACACGCCAAGGCACTCTTGGGCATTTCAGGAAATTTCGCCGTTGCAGGATCTTCCACCAAAGTCATCCCGCCATATTGCTTAATCCGCTGTAAACCCAATGCGCCGTCATGATTTGCACCGGTCATCAGAACGCCGATCAAGGATGGACCGTAGACATCTGCTGCACTTTCAAATAACACATCAATAGAGGGCCGAGAGTAGTTGACTTTTTCATCCACAGAAAGAGAAAAGGTTTCATCTCGCTCAATTAAAAGGTGATAATCAGGTGGGGCAAGATAAATATGCCCCGGTTGGATCTGCTCCTTTTCCTCTGCCTCCTCAACCTGAACAGGTATACGATCATTGTACAGTTGTACAAGGGCTACCACATCCTGATCCTTATGCAGATGCTGAACCAAAATAATCGGTAATGCAAAGGTGACAGGCAGTTTCCACAAGATATGAACACTGGCCTCTATTCCTCCTGCGGAAGTACCAATAACAATTGCCCTGTATTTCATATTATTCATGCGAAGGAAGGCTGTGGATGATTGGGAGATTGGACTTGTGGAGGTGGGTTACATGCTTCCGATAAATTCTATTTTTCGTGTCCAACCGCTCATATTTGTTGCTTAAACTGAAAGATCGCAAAGACTCCCTGTTACCAAGGCAAAGAAAGCCCCCACGGATCAAACTCTGATCAAAGAGTTTAAAAACCCTGTCCTGTAAAGTATTGTCAAAGTAAATCATAACATTACGACAAAAAATAAGGTGCATCTCTCCAAAAACCTGATCCGAAACCAAGTTATGGTGAGCAAAGGTAATCTTATTTTTCAATGTCCTGTCCATAATAATATGTTTCTGATCTGCATAATAGTATTGACTAAAAGAGCAAACTGATCCTGTGTTCTGATAATTTTCCGTATACTCCCGTACCAGCTTTAAAGGATAGATCCCCTTTTGACCTCGAAGAAGAGAGTCATCATTAATATCTGTGGCAAAAATCGTTGCTTTTTCCAGCATGCCCTCCTCTTGAAGAAGAATTGCAGTAGAATATGCCTCTTCTCCGGTTGCACAACCAGCCAGCCATATCTTGATAAAGGGATAGGTTCTGAGAAGCGGTATGACTTCCTCTCGCAATGCCCTGTAAAAAGAGGGGTCACGAAACATCTCTGTGACTGTGACGGAAAAATCAAAAAAAAGGGATTGAAAGAATGAGGGGTCACGAATAACCCTTGGCAAGAGGTCACCCACTGTCTCAAAATCATTCTTTGCCACAAACTGCCTTATCCGTCGCTTGATGGTAGCCTGAGAGTAGTTACGAAAATCATAGCCATAACGAAGAAAGATTGCCTCTAGCAACAGCGTTCGCTCAATCTCTTCAATCTCTTGTTCCTGCATAGAGTACCTTGTATCTTCTCCTTGTTCTAGCGGTAAAGCCAGACCCGCATCATGGACAACAGCCTTTCCACATCAACCGGTTTTGCCAGATAATCACTGGCTCCTGCCTCAAGACATTTATCCCGATCTTCCTTCATGGCCTTGGCGGTCAGAGCAATAATGGGGAGCTTCCAAAGCTGTTTTTGCTCTCGTATTTTTCTAGTTGCCTCATAGCCATCCATTTCCGGCATCATGATATCCATAAGGACGATATCAATCTCTTCTTCCTGGGCAAGCATGTTTAATGCCTGTTTTCCGTCCTCAGCAATCACAACCTCCATACCCTTCTGCTCAAGTACTCCAGAAAGGGCAAAGACGTTGCGCATATCATCGTCAACAAGCAAGACTTTTTTGCCCTGAAACATCTTATCCCGATCGTAAAGATCCGCAATAATCTGCTGTTGCTGGCTTGGCATACTCTCCACCATTCTATGAAGAAAAAGCGAGGTCTCGTCAAGTAACCGTTCTTGCGAACGCGCATCTTTAATAATAATGGACTCTGAATACTTATTGAGTTCACGTTCTTCTTCTCTACTCAAATCCCTACCAGTGTAGATAATAACCGGAGGCACAGCAAGTCCAGCAGTACCTGTCAGCCGTTGCAGCAGATCAATTCCATTGCAATCAGGAAGACCGAGATCCAAGACCATACAGTCAAACCGCTGGCTTCCTAAGAGAAGCTCCTCTGCCTCCTGTCCTGTTCTGGCCTCAAAGGTTTCTGTATCGTTATTTGCAACCAAATCTACAAGGACTTGGCGTAACTTATCGTCATCTTCAATAATGAGCAGTTTTTTTATTTTTTTATTGATAACAGATTCAAAGCGATCAAATGCCTTGACCATCTGCTCACGATCCACTGGCTTGGAAAGAAAACCAATAGCCCCCTGATTCAGAGCCTTACGACTGACTTCCTCGGCAGACATCATGTGTACAGGAATATGACGGGTTCCAGGATTCGCCTTCAGGGTACTCAGTACTGTCCACCCATCAATACCAGGAAGTCGGATGTCAAGAATAACTCCTGCTGGACGATACTGGTCAGCCAAGCGGAGTCCCTCTTCACCGTTATCTGTCACTATGGCCTTAAAATCAGACTCGTGGCATTGTTCCAGAAGAATTTCAGCAAAGTTTTGGTCATCTTCAATAATCAGCATGACTCTATCGCCTTCAACAAGACGATCACGGTCATCAGCCACAGGTACAGCCTGCGCTGTTTCATTCCTCTCATCCGGCTGGTTCAATGACTGGTTCGGCTGATTTGATGGCTGATTTGATGACGGCCTCAACTCAGTCGCTTGAGGAGCTTGAGAGGGTTGAGGGGCAGAGGCTGTCTGCTCAACCGGAGGGATGTTCTGCGGGGTACTTTTTTCCTCGTTCTGCTCTTCGGAAGAAGGCATTTTCCCAACAGGCAGATACAGGGTAAAGGTGGAGCCTTTGCCAACTTCACTGACCAGTCCTATTTCACCACCAAGAAGCGCAGCCAACTCTTTGGAAATAGAGAGACCAAGACCTGTACCACCATATTTGCGAGCGGTTGAGCCATCAGCCTGTTGAAATGCCTCAAAAATAGAACGCTGTTTTTCTGCTGGGATACCAATACCTGTATCCGTGACAGAAATGGCAAGAGCCTGCTCAGAGTGCAACGATTCTGAATGAACAGGAGCTGTTGCCTCCATCCGGGAAAAGGTCAGCTCTATACTGCCTTGAGAGGTGAACTTTATGCTGTTTCCAAGAAAGTTTTTTAAAATTTGCTCAACCCGTTTACGATCAGTAAAAATGACCTGCGGCAGATCATCGGCAAGAGACACGGAAAAAGCCACGCCCTTATTTTCTGCCATGTGACTGAACAAGGTTTGGGCGTTTTCGACCAGCTCAGTCAAGTAGACTTTTTCTACATCCTTGACAATCTGCCCTGCCTCAATCTTGGATAAATCTAAAATTTCATTAATTAGATCAAGAAGGTCATTGCCTGACTCAAAGATGATTCCTGCTGCTTTTCGCTGCTTTTCAGTGAGATTCTTTTCTCTGTTATCTCTGAGCGACTGAGAGAGCAGCAGTAAACTGTTCAGCGGAGTGCGTAACTCATGACTCATATTGGCCAAAAATTCGGATTTGTATTTTGAGGCCAGCGCCAGATCCTTAGAACGCTCCTCTATCTTTTCCTTTGCAAGAATCAGTTCTTTATTACGCTTTCTTATGTTCTTTTTTTCAATGAGCAGAGCTTTTGATTTCTCTTCAAGAGCAGCATTAGACTTCTTAAGTTCTCCTTGCCGATTCTCCAGTTCTTGCTGAAATTTTTTGAGAGCCGAGGTCTGTGACTCCAGCTCTTCATTAGTTGCCATAAGTTCTTCACTTTGCTGCTTCAGTTCCTCTGTCTGCTCCCGGGTCTCTTCCAGAAGTTTCTGCACTTTCTGTTTACTCTGTGCTGACCGAAAGGCAATGGCAATATGCTCAGTCACGTTGTTAAAAAACTCCATCTGTTCATCTGAAAACTCTTGAAACGAGGCAAACTCCAGCACGCCGAGTACGATATCTTCATGACTAAACGGAACAGCCAACACATTGCACGGGGTTGCATCCCCCAACGTGGAGTTGATCCGAACATAATCTGCTGGAAGATCTGTGATTGAAATCATATTGTTCTCAAGCGCAGCCTGACCAGCAATCCCCTCTCCAATTTGTATAGTGCTGTTCAGGCCCTTGCGTTTATGAAAGGCATAACTGCCCTTCATTGTCATGGTTTTACCATCTTGATCAACAATATAAAGAGAGGCCATCTGGGCATCAAAGAGCTTGGCTAAATGGGTAATAATGTGCGTCGCCAGCGTTGAAATATCCTGCTCTCCCCGCATCTGATCAGAAAGTTCTGCCATGACGGTTTTTTCGTGAAAGTTGTTTGCCACCTTTTCCACCATCCGATCCAAGGCATTGGCCATCTGACCAATTTCATCTTTACGCTCCATACTAAGACGGCGATGAAAATCACCAGCAGCAATACTGTCAGCTATCTCGGCGGCCTGCATAATCGGACGACTGATTGATCGGACAATGAACCAAGCAATAATCCCAACGATAACAAAGGTTAAAAGAATACCTGTGAACACTTTTTTTCTTACCTGATTCTCAACATTTGTCGAGATAGTGTTCATAGCTGTCCTTGACTTCATAGCCTCTACTTCAGACACCTCGCAGATAAGTGCCCAGCGGGTCCCAAGCACCTCAATAGGTGCCCAAGAAGAAAGTACTTCTTTTCCTCTATAATCCTGGATAACACCTGTGCCTTTTTTTCCTTTGATGGCATTTTTTTTAGCCACGGTATCAACTTTATTGTTCTGTCCAAACGATGCTGCTCGACTGTAATTTTCAGGGTCTAAAACAGAATCTGAACGCATGTATCCATCAGCACCAACAAGATAGGCTTCAAGAGAACCCTTCTTACTTGAGGCCATTTTAATCATATTCCGTAATGCCTCAGCAGAGGGCTGGACAGCCAAATACCCAACCACCTCTTGCGTTCCCCCTATACTGTCATGTATTCGGGTAACCAAAAAAGCAGATGGAAGATTCTGCAGTGGTGGGTAGGGAGCATAGTCTCCAAAGGTTATATCGCGGTCACCCTCCTGACGTAGCTGCGCATACGCCTTGCCGAGCGATGTATTTTGTAAGGGATTCTTATCCAATGCCATGCCCAGATCAGAAGACTTCTGCATAGAGTAAATTATCTTCCCATCCCGATTGATCAAATAGAAATTATTCCAGTCAAAATGAACACAGATATACTGAAAGAGAACATCGTTTACTAAGGCCAACGAGTTCCATTCATCTGTATCCACTGAGTTGCCAGCAGCTCTGAACTCTTTGTCAAAGGCGGTAAAGGTCTCCTGGAGCCAGGCATTATCCCGTAACATGTACATCTGGCCTTCCATGACTCGGAAGAGATAGGCTATCTGTTTTTCCTTTATACTGCACATCGTTGTGAGTTTTTCATAGGCGGCATGTTCCACTGCAGAGATGCCCTTGTTCCCAATTGTCTCAAAGCTGTCTGCAACAGTCAGCCAGATCACAGCGCTAATAACCAATAAAGGAATAATTCCCATGCCAAGATGAGAAAGAATCAACTGCGCATTCAGATTGAATCTCATAGAATTTCTCCAAACGGGATATTTTTTCCCCGATAGATCATAACTTTATTTCTTCCGTTTTCCTTTGCCTGATACAGTGCCTTATCTGCAAAAGAAATCATACAGCTTGCCGTGGCATGCATTGTTTGATCATACGATGTTACTCCAATACTAACCGTTATCTTGACCGCATAATTTCCATCATCAATCATTCCTTCCGCACAGTTTCGCCGTATCTTCTCAGCTGTCTTCGCTGCACCGTCCGCAGCAGTCTGCGGCAAAAGAACAATAAACTCCTCTCCACCAAAACGAAACACAAGATCGGACGTACGAACACTTACCTGTAAGAGTGCAGAAAATTCTTTCAACACATAATCACCAAACTCATGCCCAAAGTTGTCGTTAATGCTTTTAAAATGATCAAGGTCAAGCATAATAAGGGAAAGCTCTGTTCCATGACGACAACAACGGCTAAACTCTTGTTCAAGAGAGATGACTAGATGACGACGATTGTAAAGCCCTGTAAGATCATCATGGGTGGAGAGTTGTTTGAGTTGCTCGTTCTGCTCTAAAACCAATCTTTTGGTTCTCTCAAGTTCAAGGATAGTCTCCTTGAGTGTGATCTTCTGAAAGTATATTTCTATAAAAAATCGAATTTTTCCTGCAAGAATCTCTGGAGAAAAAGGTTTTGGAATGAAATCAACCGCTCCAGATTCATATCCTTTAAAGATATGAAAGTCATCTGAGTAGATTGCGGAGAGAAAAATAATAGGAAGCTGGGATGTCCGCTTTCTGCTCCTGATAAGTCGGGCAAGCTCGTACCCATCCATTTCTGGCATCTGCACATCAAGAATAGCCAAGGCAAAGTCATGTCGCAACACCTCTCGTAGCGCACCGTTCCCACTGGTTGCCTTAATAAAGGCCGCATCAATATGACTGAAAGTATCTTCTAATGCTATGAGGTTGTTTATTTTATCATCAACAATGAGTATACTCGCCTGAGACGCCATGCAACTTTCCTATCAATTAGAACATAAGTTCTTGAAAAAATAAAAATATAAGGCCGGGTATATAGATAGCACTCATATTATATGTTATAAGTCTGTTATTGAAAAGGTAATACGCTTTGCGTCCTTATACGTCCTTATACATCCTTATGCGTTTACCCTATACGCCCGGCCATTAGCAGCAGGGAATATTCTTTTTGAAATACTTTTTTCTTCACTGTACAGCATGGTTACTCTTCAGCATTTGCTCAAATTGGACTTAAATTGAGGATTGAATTGATCATGGATATCTATGGAAAAAACATTGCCTTTTTTAATTCTTGTATGTATAATGTTTAATTTAACAAATAACCCGTTGTAAGGTAAGGAGTATATATATCATGGCACGTAAATGTGAAATCTGTGGAAAAGGACCGGTAACTGGTAATAATGTGAGTCATGCTCATAATAAAACAAAACGACGCTGGTTGCCAAATCTGCAAAAAGTCAGAACAGTAACTGATAGTGGTCAGACTGCTCGTCTGCTCGTCTGCACTCGTTGTATTCGTTCTGGAGCTGTTGTTAAGCCTGCATGACCTGGTGCGTTATCACTTCATGGGCGAGGAAAATCCTTTTTCTTCCGCCCTTTTTTTTATATGACCCTATCCCTTTCCTATTTTTCTATCCACCTTTGAGGAGAGGGAAGTGTTTGTTTACAGAGATTTTATTGTCAACGTATACTAAAACATATCTATATTCCAGGAGAATATTGTGAGCAATGACGAAGTTCGTTTTCTTCCGTTTGAAGAAGCTGTACACATTGTGGGAGCAATTCAGGAGGAAGAGGATATTGACGATGCAACCCATCGAATCTTTACCGTGTACTCAACGCAGGACAAGGAACTCTGTTGGTTTGATTACGATGAGGTTATAGAAGATGTTGCACCAAGCAAGGGCGATAAGGGAAAAGAAGAGGTAACAGATTATATTTTACGTCGAATACCGGAATGGGTTCTTGATTATAGCTAATATATTTTGTGCAGGGTACAAAGTTTTTTCCTTCTCGTACAATGTTTTTTCTCTTTTTGAGTTGCCCTGAGAAGCATTCTTCGTATAAGCTACAGAGTAGGAGCTTGTCTTTCTCAATACCTCTGTTTTATCGCTCTGGGGTGGGGGCTGTAAAGAAGGTTGGCTAGATGATGAAAGTGACCACCCACCCCTCTCCGCTTCTGTAGAGCGGAATAAGTATGATAAAGTATGAAAGAGGGTCTTTCATACCAAAAGAATACCAAAAGAGCTTGTTGTTAAATTAAATCTGTCTATTTATATCATGAAAAAGCTAGCATATTCAATGATCCCTCAAAGGCTTCATTTTGTTATCACCGGTGAGGTGGGAGCTGGCTTATCCTTTGTTGTTCGTCGGGATCATTTAGTTCTCATCATAGCTATTATCCTCTCTATTCTGATAACCCTTACTGTCGGTACGTGGCTGGGAATAGCTCTCTTTCAAGAAAAAAAATCTCTTGCTCTCAAGACGTTACTTCAGGCTGATGCACTCAGAGAACTCTCAGAAAATTTTGACCGAAATTTAAAAGAACAGCTTGTTGCACAGCAAAATGTTTGGCGGGCCAAGGAAGACGCATATCACGCTGAAATTCAGCATCTCAAGGAAGAAAAAGAGAACATTATCTGTCGCTATGAGGAAGAAATTGCCTCGGCTGATAGTTCAGCTGCCCTAAAAATTGCAGATTTGCTTGCAGCACTTAAAAAGGAAAAACGGAAAAAACAAGATGTTCTAGAGAAAACCGCTGTGCGCCTTCTTGATGAACGGAGCCGAATGATAAAATCTCTTGAGAAAACCGCTGTACGCCTGAACGAACGGAGCCGAATGATAGAATCGGTTATGAGTCGCATAGGAGTGGATGTTAAAGTTGGTAAACAGAGAACAGCCAACAGTGGTGGCCCCTTTATTGCCGTTGATAAAAAATACAGCGAAATCCTGCTTACTAAGAGCGACAACTATATAGAAACTATTAAAAAAATGCCATTAGGCTATCCCGTCAAAGGCAAGGTGACCAGTGATTTTGGCCCCCGTTCTGACCCCTTTAATAATCGCCTCGCATTTCATCCAGGTATTGACCTGAAAGGAAAAATAGGGCAAAAAATTAAGGCCACAGCAGACGGAATAGTCAAAACATCATCCTATGAGAAGAATGGTTTTGGAAACTATGTTATTCTCCGTCATGGTAACGGATATGAAACGGTCTTTGGACATCTGAGCAAAAGACTGGTAAAAGAGGGTGTAAAAGTTCAACGGGGACAAGTGCTAGGGCTGTTGGGCAATACTGGTCGCTCTACAGGTCCTCATCTGCACTATGAGGTTCGTTATAACAAAGAACCCATTAACCCCAACAAATACCTATCCGTAGCCAAATTATCATTTACCGTACCTGAATAGTCTGCGATGAGGAGACATTACATCAATGGCCTTATTTAAGAAAGAAGAAAAAAAAGTTGAAAAAGTTGCACCGATCAGGAATGAGATACGCACACCTCAGGAGAAAAAAGTAGTGAAAAACGAAAAAGATCCCATAGCGAGCGTTCTTGCCAAAGAGATGGTTATCAATGGCGAGATCCGTTTTAAAGGAAAAGCCCGCTTTGACGGCAAGGTTGAAGGAGATATTACCGGAGAATATCTTATTCTCAGTGATACCGCTCAAGTAGTGGGCAATATTACGGTGACGACCTTGGTCTGTCACGGAAAAATTGAAGGAAATGTTGTTGCTGAGGTTGTAACAGTGCATGCGACTTCTGAGGTGAACGGTATTCTCAAATCACAAAATCTTACTGTTGAATCGGGAGCCTCCCTTGAGGGTGAAATTCATTCCAGCTCGCGCAAACAGACAACAGGGAGTTTGTCCTCTCAAAAAATACATACCTCTGCCTCTGCCAAGACTTCTACTGAAAAGAACGAGTCGAAAAAAAAATAGCAGAACTCGGTCTCACCGTCTTACACAACTCTTGGAAACACCCCCTTCCCACAACAAGCAGGCAACTTGCCTTTGACCGACAGCATATCTGGCATCCCTACACCTCCATCCAGAATCCACTTCCGGTGTATCCGGTTACGTCAGCAGATAGCGTTCGTATCACCTTAGAGGATGGACGAGAACTGATTGACGGCATGTCCTCCTGGTGGGCAGCTATCCACGGATATAACCATCCAGTCCTTAATGCTGCTCTCAGCGAACAAACAGATAAAGTCGCCCATGTCATGTTTGGTGGGTTCACCCATGAGCCTGCTGTAGAGTTATGCCGCTTGCTGGTCGAATTAACACCAACTGGCCTGGATAAGGTCTTTCTCTGTGATTCAGGTTCCGTGTCCGTGGAAGTAGCCCTTAAAATGGCCCTTCAGTATCAGCACGCCAGAGAACGCAAGAAGAAGACACGCTTTCTCACAGTACGTGGAGGATATCATGGCGATACCTTTCATGCCATGTCAGTCTGTGACCCGATAACCGGCATGCATACGGTTTTCTCTGAGACGCTACCTAAACAATTCTTTGCTCCCCGCCCCCAATGCCGCTTCAGCACAGGAACAGGTGACAGGGATTGGCAACAGGATGATATCGCACCTCTGGATGAACTTTTAGCAGAGCATCATGAGGAAATCGCTGCTGTTATTCTGGAACCAATCGTCCAAGGGGCAGGTGGTATGTGGTTCTATCACCCTCAATACCTGAGAGAGCTACGCAAACTCTGCAACCACTATGATATTCTTCTGATATTTGATGAAATCGCCACTGGATTCGGGCGTACAGGCAAACTCTTTGCAGCAGAACATGCCGGTGTGAGTCCTGATATCTGCTGCTTGGGCAAAGCGCTGACTGGTGGCTATATGACCTTGGCTGCCACGCTCTGTTCAAACCAAGTTGCTCAAACTCTTTCGCAGGGAAAACCTGGTCTGTTTATGCATGGCCCTACCTTTATGGGGAACCCTTTGGCCTGTGCAGTTGCCATTGCCTCCATCAAGCTCCTCCTGCACAACAACTGGCGCAAAAAAATACAGGCTCTTGAACAACAGCTGTGGCATGAGCTTGAACCGGCAAAAAATGCAGCCAATGTGGCAGATGTCCGAGTTCTTGGGGCTATCGGTGTTGTGGAAATGCACAAACCAATCAATATGGCATTATTACAAAAATTCTTTGTTGATCAGGGCGTCTGGATTCGTCCTTTTAACCGACTCATCTATCTGATGCCGCCCTATATTATCAACAGTGAAGATGTAAGCAGACTCACCAGCGCATTATGCAGGGCGGTTGCGCTGTCTTCCTGAAATATCTGCACCAATGGCACAGATGAACAGTTAAACCACGTGGAATCGGTGTCAAAAAAAATGCAGAGCCTGAAAACAGACCCTGCATGATTGCTGCATCCGATTGACCGGACGGAAGAAGAACTGCTCAATCAATCGTTTATTCTGTTAATCTGAGAGCATAGCAGGCATGTTTCCATGCGTTCCTGTAACGGGTGATCGCTTTATCGAACCTGCCGGCATCCCGGGAGACATCACCTTTCTTCATTTCTTCTTTCACCTTGGCGACACGCTTGTTAAAATGCCTCAGCTTCCTGTCCGGGACCTCCGCTTCTTCGGCCTCGGCAATTACGATCTCAGCAAGGATACGATCAACTCTCACCATTTTTTCAAGAGCCGATTCCGCACACTCCCGCGCTTCATCACTGAGCGGGTTCCTTTTGTCGTTCCTGAGCAGCCACATCAACTTGACAACAGCACTGCGTTCGTAATTAAACACCTTATGACCGGTTTTGCTGTCCAGATGCGTTTCGTCAATCCAATACTCGGCATTCAGGCCAACTCCACCGCAGTACAGCCCATGCCGCAGCCTACTTCCAGCACAGAGGCTCCGGGGCCGAGATCAGCCAGCATTCCCGCTGTCAGCGTGTACTTCTTTCCTCCCGGTGCAAGCAGATATCCA
>QYLO01000069.1 GCA_022766165.1 Candidatus Electrothrix gigas | reverse complement strand
AAAGCTTAATCCAGAGTTTTATTGTTAGACCAATCTCCCTATTTCTTATTTTGGGATTCAAAAAAGATTCCCTAATTGAACAGAATTCTTGAAAACTTTGCAAGGTAAAAAAACTGGATCATCGAGTGATACAGTCGTGGTTGACGGTTTTGTTTATCTTAACGGTCTGAAAAAACCGGGACTCGGTTGGCACCTCTTTGACGCTTTCGGAGGAAAAACACCCGTTATCGGAGTAGCAAAGAGCAGGTTCGCCAGTACACCCAAAGGGCTGGAAATTTATCGGGGGAAAAGCATGACGCCCCTGTACGTGACAAGCGTTGGCTTTTCACTGGAAACAGCAAAGGATGTCATACGCTCAATGCATGGTCAGTATCGTATCCCGTCCATGTTGAAAAGAGCGGATCAAATCGCAAGAGAAATTGAGGAGCCATAAACGAAAGCACGGTCAAGCTTACGCACCTCATCAATGGTATCTTTCTTCTAATCAAGGTAGGAAAAAAATGCTTGCTTCAAATACATCAGAAGTTCTTGAAATAATAGACACGATCATTTCAGATGCAAAAGCCGAAAAGAGCAGGCACGGTTATTTCGCCGCTCTTTACAAACAAGTGACACTCCAGATAAAGCAAAGGATTGATGAGGGAAAATTTGCTGATCCTAAAAAAATGGACAGGCTAAACACGATCTTTGCCAACCGATATTTTGCAGCGTACAAAAAGTTCAAAACAGGGCAGGCAACCAAAAGCTGGCGCATCGCCTTCAGGTATAAGAAAAGTCAGGAACTGACAATACTGCAGCATCTTTTACTGGGAATCAATGCCCATATTAATTTAGACTTAGGCATTGCGGTTGCCGAACTCAATCTGGATGATCTTGATGCATTGCAAGGCGATTTTGAGCAAATCAATGATATTTTGGAATCGTTATTAGACGACGTCCAAAAAATCATAGGCAGGTTCTCGCCCCTGTTATCATTTTTAGATCACCTTGGAGGAAGACTGGATGAAACAATGGTCAACTTCAGCATTCAGAAAGCCAGGCGAGATGCTTGGGACTTTGCTGAACAGCTTGCACAGCAGAGTCAAACTGAACGGATCAGAACAATCTGCACTATGGACAGAAAAACAGCCCTCCTTGGAAAGCTGATTGCCGAACCAGGAGGAATTTTAGGTAAAGCAATAGATATCATCCGGTTCCAGGAATCTGAAAATGTAATGAAAATTATTCAGTCTTTAGAAGGTATGCGCTAAAAATATAAAAATTTTATTCAATTACATTGATTGACCCTGCTAAAAAATACGTCGTACCCTATATTTTGAAGAGACTACAGCAGTTTCATACGGTTTCCTTTAGCCGTGCATTACCTGATCGGGCAGCTCGTTGATGTCATCGTCGCGTACCGGGAAATGTTCTGCCAACACCTTGCCTACGCCACGGATTTCCAGGCAGAGCGCCTCGGCGGCTCGCCCCTCCTTGATCCCCTTGGCGATGTCGGCAGCATAGGCTTGCAGGCTTTCCGGCGAAATTTTTTCGTTGATGCCTTGATCGGCAAGAACCCAAACCCGACGTTCAAACAAGGAAATAAAAAACAACACCCCAGTCGCATCTCTGGTCTTATACAGTCCTTGCTTAAAAAATTCCTGCACAGCCTGTTCACGAACCATCTCTTCGAGTCTGGCAGCAGGGATAAAAAATCTTTTTACCAAGGGCAGATACCCTGTCAACCAGGCGATTAGCAACGAAAAAGTTGCAGCCAGCGGCAGGAATTCCCACAGCGAATCATCTAGCAAAAGATCTGTGATAGCAAGGGCCAGTAAGGAGCCTATAAGTACCCCGGCCAGGATTCGGCTCTCCGGGTAGGAATCGCTTTGCTCAACCACCATCACCGCCACCTCGCCAGAGGTTTGCAGTTCCACCTCCTGAATGGTTCGGGTGATTTCCTCATTTTCTGTTGCTGAAAAAAATGTTTCCGATTTCATACGTTACCAATCTCCTGAAGCACCGCCGCCGCCAAAACTGCCGCCACCGCCGCCGCTAAAACTGTCGCTACCGCTGCTACTGAAACCACTATATCCACCGCCACTGCTACTACTTCCTCCGCTACCACCGGAAAAGAAATCAATAAACGACAGCAGTAGACCGACAAGGGCCCCGATGGGTATCAATACAAGGAGCAGCAGCCAGCCCGGGGATGAGGCCAGCAAAAATATAACAGGCAGAATAATTGCCCCAGCAACAACCCCTACTTTGCGGGAGACCTTGCTGCCCAGAAAGGAAATAAAAAATATACTAAAAAAAAGATACGAGACCAGCGGCGATTCTTCACGCCGACCGCCACGTTGAGATGAGCTTGGATCAGCCTTGAATTCGCCTCGGGTCGCTTGTATCACAGCCTCTACCCCGGCCTCAACCCCTTGGTCAAATTGATCGGATTTAAAACGGGGAGTAATGACATCATCAATAATTCTCCCGGCGAGCAGGTCGGTCAGCACCCCTTCCAGGCCATAACCGACTTCCAGCCGTACTTTGCGCTCTTTCTTAGCCACCAGCAGCAGGACACCGTTATCTTTCCCCTTCTGGCCAACGCCCCATTTTTCCGCCACCCGGATACTGAAATCTTCCAGAGGGTCGCCTTCCAGAGAATCGACAGTGAGTACCGCTACCTGGGTTGAATCGCTCTGTTCAAAGGATTTCAGGGTCTGGTCCAGCTTCGCCTCGACAGGCCCGCTGATCATATCGGCATAGTCGTTGACATAGCCCTTGAATGCCGGAATCGTCCGGGCCGAGACAGGAAGAACAGTCAGGGTGATGAGGAGCAGAGCCAGGAGCGCGATCCCCCCGGCCTGCATTGCTGCCCCTGATAAAGGCGGGCCGGCTGAGGCGCGACGCGGAGTGCTGAACAGTTGCAAAATAATCTCCGTCAGAAATGGTTAGAATTTTACCTTTGGTGCATGTTGCGCCCCTTCTTCGGCCTTGAACGGCTCCCTTCTGGGCAGATTCAAGAGAAAATTATTGGTCAGATTGTTCGGAAAGGTGCGGATAGAGGTGTTGAAAACCTGTACTGTCTTGTTGTAGCGAACCCGAGCCACGTTGATACGATTTTCAGTGCCCTCCAACTGATGCTGGAGATCGCGAAAGTTTTGGTTGGCCTTGAGGTCGGGATATTTTTCCACCACCACCATGAGCTTGGAAAGCGCTGAACTCATACTCCCCTGAGCCGCCTGGAAATTGGCCATTGCCTCGGGGTTGTTCAAGGTGTCACTGCCCAGATTTAACTGACCAACCTTGGCTCGCGCCTCGGTTACCGCCATCAGGGTATCTTTCTCATGGGCCGCATACGCCTTCACCGTTTCCACCAGATTAGGAATCAGATCGGCCCGGCGCTGATAGGCAGCCTCAACGTCACCCCAAGCCGCAATGACCGCCTCGTCATTTTTTTGAATAGTATTATAGCCGCAACCGGTTAAGGCGGGTACAATCAAGGCAAGAGCCAAAAAAAGAACAACATGGCGCATGGAATAATCCTCCCAATAAGGACACAGGTGAAATATGAAAATGTATGTTCAGAAATACAGTTAGAGGGAAGAGTAATACCTGCTCGGCGCATGTCAAGTATTATTTGATAAAAAGGAAAATTTATCGGATCATTCCGTACATAAAATCACCATTCTCCCGCTATTCTCCGCCCGAAGGCAACCTCCGCATCAACTCTTCAAGATCAGCCAAAGCATTAATCTCCTCTGTTGCCAGCAGCACTTCAAGATCTTTATTCAGATCTTCGTTCAGATCTTCACTCGCACTGCTTCTCAGAATCACAGGATAGGTCTGCCCTGCCCTCTTTCCGTACTTCTCCTCAAACTCATCCTTATGGAGAAATTCCAACTCATGCTCTGTTGCTGCTCTGTACTGTTGCCACGCCTCTTTTTCCCGTAACACCCCATGTGTTAACGAGCAGAGACTACACGAATAGGTATCAGGACGAAGGAACTTATGGCCGATATCAAGCAGGGTATTTATTGGACCGCTCTCAGCATTATAGACAAAGATAATCTTCATAACATCACCTCAAAAAAAAGTTGGTATTCCATTTAAGTACAGTATAGAGGCTTTCCCAGAACTTGTCATACAGAAAGCTCTTCTCCCTCTTTGAAAACCATTTTACCTGCTCGGCAGAATAGGGTAAGATGAAGAGCATGGAAATCATAACCACCCACATTAATGCCGATTTTGACGGACTGGCCTCTATGGTGGCGGCTAAAAAACTGTATCCCAAGGCAAGCTTAGTTTTTTCCGGTTCCGCAGAACGGCCTCTTCGTGATTTTCTCTCCCAAGATCTTCGTAATCTCTATGGGTTTAAAAAGATCAAACATATTGATTTGACCTCAGTGACTTGTCTCATTGTGGTTGATACCCGCCTGGCCAGTCGCCTAGGTCCTTTACAGGAGTGTCTGCAAAATCCAGGAATCAAAATCCATCTCTATGATCATCATCCTGATACGCCAGATGATATACAGGGAGATGTTGAGCATGTTGCACAGATTGGCTCGACAACAGCTCTCTTTGTTGGCCTGTTGCGCAAACAGGGAATAACGATTTTTCCAAACGAGGCAACCTTGCTCAGTCTTGGCCTGCATGAGGATACAGGATCGTTTCTCTATGCCACCACCACCCCGGCTGATCTCCAGGCAGCAGCGTGGGTGCTGGAACAGGGTGCAGATCTGCATGTTGTCAACCAGTTTATCACCAAGGATCTCTCTGCTGAACAGGTTCCCTTGCTGAGTCTGCTCTTAAAAAATTCGCTGACCTATACGGTGCATTCGGTTCCAATTACGATCAGCAAGCTGACCTTGCCCTCCTATGTAGATGACTTTGCGGTTCTGGTACGCAGAATGATGGTCATGGAAAATCTGGATGCCGTCTTTACCTTGGCCTGTATGGGGAAACGGCTGTATCTCATCTGCCGGAGTAGGATTCCAGAGGTCAATGTCGGGACTATTGCCAGAGAAATGGGGGGTGGGGGCCATGCTGCAGCCGCAGCCGCCACTGTACGCAATAAAACCCTGTTTGAGGCTGAAGAGGAGTTACTCGCTCTTTTACATCGTTATGTCAAGCCCCGAGCTATGGCAGGCGAACTCATGTCGTCACCAGTCATAACAGCCACTCCAGAGATTACCCATCAGCAGGCCAATGACCTGTTAATCCGCTACAGTATTAATGTGCTGCCTGTGGTGCAAAACAATGTGGATCGAAAAAATCCTCAAGGACTACTGGGTATTATTTCCCGAAGAGATATTAGCAAGGCCATTGCCCATAAACTCGGTGAAATGCCCATTAGCGAGTATATGACAACAGACATTGCTGTGCTGCCGGAAAGCGCAACCCAGGCTGATATCCAAGAGTTGATCATAGAAAACCGTCAACGGTTGCTCCCTATTATTCGACAGCAAGGTCCAGATGAGGGTTCAGATGAGATTATCTGTGGAGTCATCACCCGTACAGACCTGCTCAACCTCCTGGTCAATGACCCGATCCAGCTGCCTCGCAACCTGTTTCATGAAGAGGAGCATCCATCCACAGTGCGAACCCGGAATATCAGCTCACTTATGGCTGATACGCTGCACCCAGATATCATTCTCCTGTTGCGAGAATTTGGGAAAATTGCCCAAGGACTTGCCATGCATGCCTACGCTGTGGGCGGTTTTGTTCGAGATCTCCTCTTACAGACCAAGAATCTGGACATTGATATTGTGGTGGAAGGTGACGGTATTCAGTTTGCCCGGGAGCTGGCAGCCAAGAAACAGGCCACCGTACGGACTCATGAAAAATTTGCCACAGCCACGGTTATTCTGGCCGATGGGATGCGGATCGATGTGGTAACAGCCCGTTTGGAATACTATGCCTTTCCGGCTGCGCTGCCCACAGTAGAGCATAGTTCGCTCAAGCAGGATCTTTTTCGTCGGGACTTTACCATCAATGCAATGGCAATCCGTCTCAATCCAGCACGATTTGGCCTGTTGGTGGATTTTTTTAACTCACAAAATGATCTCAAAGAGGGTCGGATCCGGGTGTTGCACAACCTCAGCTTTGTTGAAGATCCAACCCGTATTTTTCGAGCGGTTCGCTTTGAGCAGCGGCTTGACTTTAGGATCAGCAAGCATTCTGAAAAGTTGATACGTAATGCTGTGCAGATGCACATGTATGAAAAGTTTTCTGGCCCCCGTTTTTTTAACGAACTCAAGTTGATCCTATCAGAAGACCATCCCTTGGCCTCTCTGCGGCGACTGGAAGCCTTTCATCTCTTTCCAGTTCTCTGGCCAGATCTGCGACCCAACCTTACAATAGATCGTCGTTTTGCCCATATCCTGACCCAGGCAGAAAAGGCCATTGCCTGGTATAAGTTGCTCTTTTTAGAGAACATGGAAAAGAAGAAAAAGAGGACAACCTCGTGCAGGATGTGGATGGTCTGTTTACTGGCAATCTTTAGCCGTTCTCGTGAGCAGGAGTTGCGCAACTTCTGTCAACGTTTTGAACTACCGCCCAAGCACCGCAAACAGATGCTCTCTCAGAAGCGTACAGCAGATCATATTGCTGCTCAACTCTTGCAGCATCCAACAATGCAACCAGCTGACCTTTACTGGTTGCTTGATCCTCTTGAAAACGAGGGACTTTTATACCTCATGAGTATTGCCCGGAAAAAACATATTCGTCAACAGGTCTCGCAGTATGTTACTCGTCTGCGGAGCGTACAGACCATAATTAGTGGTCAGGATCTCAAGCAGTTGGGCTATACTCCTGGCACCATATTTCGCACTATGATGCATCACATTCTAGGAGCGCAACTCAATGGTGAGATCTCCAATAAAGAGGAGGCCCTTGCCTTGATTCAAGAGAAATATCCTCTGGATTCTGCTTTACTTACCTGAGTATCCTTGAGTATCCAGCTATTGTGCCGTTCCTCTCTGGAGAGGCGAGGGTAAATTATATATCATATACATCAGCTTCTGATGAAAAAATAAACATATAAAAAGATGAGAGCATCTATCTATGGATATAAACAGTACAATACAGCAGCTTATTATCACAGCGCCTCCTTTTCTCTTTGCCCTGACCTTTCATGAGCTGGCCCACGGCTATACAGCCTGGAAACTGGGCGATCCCACAGCAAAAGATGCAGGCAGGTTAACCATGAATCCGCTCAAGCATCTTGATCCCTTTGGTGTGCTTGCTTTTATTATCATGAAGATAGGTTGGGCAAAACCTGTTCCGGTTAATCCGAGTTATTTTCGTAATCCACAACAGGGGATGCTGATCACAGCTCTTGCAGGTCCTGTGGCAAACCTCCTGCTTGCGGTGATCAGCGTTATCCTGTTACGTTTGTTTATGATACTGCCTGCGCCACCAGCAGCTTTAGCAGCCTTTGGAGACCCGCTCTTTGCTATGCTTGCCGCATCAATATGGATTAACGTGATGTTAGCAGTGTTTAATTTGTTACCAATACCACCGTTGGACGGCTCAAAAGTTCTTATGGGTTTTCTCCCACCAGATCTGGCAGCCAACTATGCCCGCTGGGAACCGTATGGTTTTATTGTCTTGCTGGTTCTGTTTTATCTGGGAGTTATTGGTCAGGTGATTATGCCGATTATTAATTTTATTGTTGGATTACTGGTTCATTGATATTATTCTTTTTTATCCTGATATATTCCCCGCAGCTCACCCCTCCTGAGTGAGACAAATAAAATATTGCAAAAATAGTACAATAGTACAACAGTACAACACAAGATGAGTGGCCAAGAACGAGAAAACTTTATGTTATCTATTATTCTCAACAAGATAAGCTTGCTTAATCAGCTTCAGGATGTCAATACCATCCTTGACGCCACTCTGTTTGAAGCACGGCATTTGACACATGCCGATGCAGGCTCTATCTTTCTTGTGAAGAAGGGGCGACTGGAGTTCTGTCATGTACAAAATGATACCTTATTTGGTACAAAAGGTGCTGGCGCAGCCCGCTACAGAAATACCAGTGTCCCTATCAGTGAGGACTCTATCGTTGGTTTTTCCGCCCTGACCAGAGAAGTTGTTACTATTGATGATGCCTATCATATTTCCTCAGATGTGCCGTATAAATTTAACGAGTCATTTGACGAGAGAAACTGTTACCATACCACCTCTATTCTGGCTGTCCCACTGGTTTCTCTTGATAATAGAGCAGTTGTTGGCGTCATGCAGCTTATCAATGCCCAGGATGAGCAGGGGCAAGTCATACAGTTTTCAGAGCAGAGTAAGATGTGGGTTCGTGTTTTTAGTAATAATGCAGCAGCTATTATTGAGCGGAGCATGTTAAACCATGAGTTAATCCTGCGCATGGTAAAAATGGCTGAACTGCATGACCCTGAAGAAACTGGTGCGCATGTGCAACGAGTCAGCGCCTACAGCGTAGAAATTTACAAGCGATGGGCTGAGAAGAGAAACATACCAAGTGCTGAAATTATCAAGTACTCAGACCTATTAAGTCGGGCTGCTCTGCTTCACGATGCTGGCAAGGTGGGTATCCCTGATGCTATCTTGAAAAAACCAGGCCCCTTGACTGACGAAGAGTTTGAACAGATTAAGAATCATACCGTGTCCGGCGCTGCGCTGTTTACCAACATCTCCTCTGAGCTTGACCAGATGACCCACGATATTGTCCTGCATCACCATGAACGATGGAATGGTCAGGGATATCCTGGCCGCTTGGTAGAGGTGGGAGAAAAATCGGTGCGAAAACCCTTAGCTGGTAAGGAAATTCCCTTTGCTGCCCGAATAGTGGCTCTGGCTGATGTTTTTGATGCCCTGTCATCTGAGCGTTGCTATAAGCCTCCTTGGGATAATAAGAAGATTTACAACGAGATCTGTAAGGACTCAGGGGTATATTTTGATCCAGAACTGGTTGAGGCTTTTTTCGAGATAACAGATATTCTTCACGCTATTCAGGAAAAATTTACCTAGTATAACGAGGTAGTTTACTCCCTTTAACCCGCGTCCGCCCCTCTCTGGGGCAGAGATAATAACAAAAAATACAACATATACTACGTACATCTCATGGAAAAAATTATTCAGGAGTTAAGGAAACTGGTTCCCTTGAAAGAGACAACAGATGTCGGCGACATTGTTCTCGTGCTCATTGAGGAGACAGAGATGATAAGTTATGCTCTGATTACTGGCATTGAGCCTGACATCACCCGGAAAGATGAATGGTGGGAGGTGCAGATGCAGTTGCTCTCTGTTCCCCTGCAACCCCTGACTTGGACCTTGCGCACAGAGCAGTTTACAGGTCAGGAAACCTTTACTATGGGCGGTAAGGGCCGTTTTATACAGGCAGTGGATGTACAAACCACGCAACACATAGGAGCTATAGGAGCTGAGGAAAAATCTACAGAGAACAGCGTAAACAAAGGCGGACTCCGTTTGATCAAATGAAAACAGTTTGTTGGACAAGCACGGTGGCCAATCCAAACGGTGTGCATTGCCGGGTTGCTGAACGCCTGATAAGCGTTATTGATACCTACGAAGCCTCTGTGCACATCATCAGCCCAGGGCAGTCAGAGCAACCAGAGCAGCTAGAGCAACCTACCTACACTGCCTGCACCTCAATTCTTGAACTCCTCAGTCTGGGGCTGGTCCAGGGCAGTCAGGTGCAGTTTACAGCGCAAGGGCCTGATGCAGAGCTGGTTGCCGTTGCCATAGAACAGGTTTTATCTGAGTCTGCTCGTTCTAAGCCTGAATTTTATTAAGGAGCCATGAACATGATGGCAAAAGAGATCCAAGAGCTACAAGGGGACCAGTCTGGAGATCGTGATCCAGAAACAGTGTACGGTATCAGTGGGTCTCCTGGTATTGTGGTGGGTAGGGTTGTCGTTCTCAGACCCCGAGCTGATGACCTTGTCCGTTACCACTTGGAAAAAGATGTCCTTGAGGAAGAACAGAAGCGTTTTCAGCAGGCTGTTGATCAGGCAGAACAGGAACTCAAGGACCTGCGCAGTAAATTTGACGGAGACCTCTCAGATACGCTCACCATTATAGACTCTCATATCCGCATGCTCAGAGATCCGATGATCGTAGGGCAAACTGCCCGGTTGATTGAGCAACAACAGATCAATGCGGAATGGGCTCTTTCTCGCTCCCTGTACCTTATAAAAAAGAAATTTGATCATATTGCTGATGAGTATATCAGAGATCGTTTTGCTGATGTTGAATATGTGACCAAGTTGCTGTGGGAGCAACTCTCCGAGCATGGGCAACAGTTTCCCACGGGCTTTGCAGAGCCTGTTATTGTGGTGAGTGAGGATTTTACGCCTGCGGATACTGTGCGGATGCAGTCGGAAAAGGTGCTTGGCTTTCTTACAGAAAAGGGCGGGACAACCTCACATACAGCGATTGTTGCCAGATCCTTAGGTCTGCCTGCTGTGGTAGGCGTAGAAAATATTACCCAGCAATGCCGTACCGGGGATACCATTATTCTGGACGGATATGATGGACGGGTGTGTTTAGCCCCAACTATAGATCAACAGCATCTGTATCAGGAGTATGATCGCCAGCACCAAGCCTTTTCTAAAGAGTTGCACTGGTATATCAACCTGTCTTCAGAGACCCTTGATGGTTTACAGGTTCGTTTATCTGCTAACATTGAGATCCCCAAGGAGATAAAGCAGGTAACGTATTACGGTGCAGACGGTATTGGTCTGTTCCGTTCCGAGTTTGGTTATTTCCAACAACGGCATCTTCCTGATGAAGAGACTTTGCTTGGGGTGTATCAAGATCTGGTTGTTGCTCTTACTCCACAGCCTGTCACCATCCGAACCCTAGATGCAGGGGGAGATAAACTGGCAAGCCAGCTCCCAGGTCATAGATTCAAAAACCTGCATGAACGAAACCCTGCACTTGGCCTCCGTTCTATTCGCCTCTCCCTCTCTGAGCAGCCTCTTTTTATTACTCAGATACGGGCCCTCTTGCGAGCCTCTGCCTTTGGCAAACTCCGCATCCTTCTTCCTTTAATAAGCATACTCGGTGAGTTACACCAGGTTCAGGAAATTATTGGTCAGGTTATGCTTGATCTGACCAACCAAGGCATTCCCTTTGATCCAGCTGTTGAAGTTGGCATTATGGTTGAGGTACCCAGCGCCGTTGTGATGGCAGATGCTCTGGCTGCTGAGGTAGATTTTTTCAGCATTGGGACCAATGATCTTATTCAGTACTCTTTAGCCATTGACCGAGGCAACGAATACGTGGCCAAGATGTACGATCCGCTGCATCCAGCTATTTTGCGGATGATCAGCCAGACTGTTAAGGCTGGGCATGACCAAGGCATTGAGGTAGCTCTGTGCGGTGAAATGGCTGGCGACGTTTTTATGGCACCGGTTCTGTTGGGACTCGGGCTGGATGAGCTGTCCATGCGCCCTTCAGCCATTCCGCATGTCAAACGCTTGCTTCGCCATTCGACTTCACGCCGTTTAAACGGGCTGGCAAAAGAGATTCTCAAGTGCAGTGATGGTAAGGAAACCCGGGCATTGCTTGAAAAGTATATAGCCAAAAATTACGGTTTGCAACAGTTGATCAAATAACTATAAATAGTTTATGAAATCAAAAATATTAACGATAAATTAGTATGCGGCTAAAGTTGGTCTGCTATTGCTGAGTAGGATTGAGGAAGCGGGATAAATGCAAAAAAAGTGTACGTTCCATTTTGGAATCAAGCATGTCAGGAGTTAAGCAGACAGTTATTGTTGCCTACCGTGACAGGATCGGAAGATTTGGATTTGACGTGTTCAAATCTCGTCACCTTTTTCTCCAGTCAGCACCCAATACCATTCTATTCTCTTTCGCAGATACCATTTCCAGCCTGCTGCAAGCAACTCTTTACTCCGCTCAATTAAGAAGTAGAGGACCGGTACCACCACCAGGGTCAGGAAGGTGGCCACCAGCAGACCAAAAATAACCACAATAGCCATTGATTGCCACCACTGGCTGGATTCACTGACCCAGGAAATACACAGGTTACGAAAGTCATAGGATACTCCGGTGACCATTGGAATTAAGCCAAGAACAGTGGTCACAGCAGTGAGCAGAACCGGCCGCAGGCGGGTGGCTCCGGCAGAGACCACGGCCTCCAACAGGGCAAAGCCGTTTTCCCTCAACTTATTGGTATAGTCGATCAGGACGATGGCGTTGTTCACCACAACTCCGGCCAGCGAGATCACCCCGATACCGGTCATGATGATCCCAAAGGGCTGCTTGTACAGCATGAGACCAAAAAAGGCTCCGCCCATTGAGAGGATGACTGAAGTCATGATAATAAAAGGCTGACTCACCGAGTTAAACTGGGTGACCAAAATTAAAAAGATAAAAAACAGCGCAACAACAAAGGCCCTGCTGAGAAATTCCTGAGACTCCTGCTGCTCCTGATTTTCCCCGGTAAACTGAACATTATATCCTGGAGGAAGGTGCATTTTTGCCAGTAGTTTTTCAGCCTGCTTGCGAACAACCGGCCCTGGAATCTTGGTCTCATCCACATTGGCCTTGACCGTAATAGTACGTCGGTTGTTGATCCGGTTGATATTCCCCAGAGAACCCGTATACTCCACTGTTGCCAGAGTAGACAGCGGAACAAGCACGCCGCTCGGAGCCGGGATCATGAACTCACGCAACACATTATCAACTTGGCGATCCTTTTCAGAGAGCTGAACCGTGATATCATAGTCCTCATCTCCTTCCCGAAAAGAAGAGATAACCAAGCCGTTATAGGAGGTCTTGATAGCAGAGCCTATTGAGCTGGTATTCAGGCCAAAGAGAGATGCCTTTTGTCGATCAATCTTGATCTGTACAGAGGGCGTACCTTCCACAAAGTTGTCTTGAATATCCTCAACATGGGGTATTTTTTCGAGGGCCGTACGGATCTCCTTGGTAATGGAACTGAGTACGGCAAAATTATCCCCGCTGATTTCAATATTAATTGCTGCGCCTGTGGGTGGGCCTTCTGCCTCCATAGCCACGATGAGTTTGGCTCCGGCAATATTACGTATTCGTTTTCGGATATCGTCTATGGTTTCATAGGTGGAACGAGACCGATCTTCCAGATCAATAAAACGGATACCAATATGATTGGGTGTGTTGGCTTCAAACTCAGAGCTTCCACTGCTGGCAGTAACGGCCCGACTGTAAATGACCTTTACATTTTTCAGATCACTGGGACCACGTGTTTTTGTATCCTGTGGTCTTCCTGTTCCAGCCACAGCCTGTTCGATCTGGTGAAGTATGTTGTCAATATACTTCAGATCAGCTCCCTCAGGCATGTCGGTATTGATGTAGATCCCCTTGGGTTCAATGTCTGGGAAGAATTCCACTGGCTTTTCAATGCCTACCACCAAGAGCCAGCCCTGAATCATAAAGACTAAAAGAGATACTGCCGCAGCAAGTAAGGCAAAGGGATGGGCTAAACTGAATCTGAGCAACCAGGCATAGGTACTTAGAAACGGGCCTTGGATGATGACTGGCTGTTCTCCGGCGGCTTCCACCTCAGCAGAAGACATGCCTCCCCTGCCCTGTTTTGTACTCTTCATAAAGAGAGAGGCCAAGGCTGGATTGATGACCAGCGCCACAAAGAGACTGGAGGTGAGCGTGACAATAAGCGTTAAGGGAAGATAGCCCATAAACTCTCCCATAATACCGGGCCAAAAGAGCATGGGAGAAAATACAGCCAAGGTCGTTAGAGTAGAACCGATCACTGGCATAGCCACTTCCGAAGTTCCCTTTATAGCCGCCTCAACCCGTCCTACGCCCTGCTCCATAAAGCGATAGATATTTTCAATAATTACAATAGCGTTGTCTACCAACATGCCCAAGGCCAAGGTCAGACTGAACAGGACAATCATGTTCAACGTGATTCCAAGAAGCTGGAGCGTTATAAAGGAGAGAAACATGGAAAAGGGAATAGCCATACTGACCAACAGGGCATTACGTATACCCATGGCAAAGAAAATAACCACCACGACCAGAACCAAACCAGAGAGAATATTATTCTCCAGATCAGCAACCATTCTCTTTGTATCTTTTGATTTATCAAGAATCTTGGTAATACTGGTGCCGCTGGGCCACGTGGGCTGACTTTTCTGCAAAATGTCTTGGACAGCATCGGCAATTGCAATGATATTTTCGCCAGAACGTTTTTTGACCACAATATTAACGGCTGGCAAGTCATTGAGTCGAGAACGACTGGTTTCCTCTTTCAGCGTGTCCAGCACCTGAGCCACATCTCGGGCATAGACGGGTTGGCCGTCATGGGTTCCAATGACAAGACCGTACAACTCCTCTGGGGTGGTAAATTCACCAGGCACACGAACCTGAAATTTGCCATCACCTAAGTGCAAAGAACCGCCCGATGTATTGCTATTTTCTCCCTGAACAGCAGCCTGAACAGCAGGAATACTCAGGCCATAATAGGCCAGCTTTTCAGGAAAAAATTCAATGCGGATTTCTCGTTCCCGTGCGCCGGTAATTTCTACATCAAGTACGCCAGATACCCCTTCGATCTTATCCTCCAGATCATCGGCAATCTTTTTCAGACAACGTTCTCCGCAGGTTCCGGCTAGAGAGAAGATCAGGATCGGCATCTCAGAGATATTCACCTCAAAGACATAGGGGTCATCTTCCAGATCTGTGGGCAGCTCGCCCTTTGCCTCATCTACTTTGTCTTTGACCTTGCGCAGGGCATCGTCAATATCCACACCAGTTATAAATTCCACATCAATTAACGACTCGCCTTCAGAACTGACGGATTTTATATTTTTAACACCGTCCAAGCTCTTGAGTTTGTTTTCAATCTCAATGGTAATGGAATTTTCAATATCACCAGGTGCCACACCTCGATAGGCTGTAGAGACAAAGATATGCGGGATACTGATGTCTGGTTCTGCCTCCCTTGGCAGTGTAAAGTAACTGTAGATTCCCATGACCAAAATAAGGGTGGCCAGCACGAGAACGGAAATGCTTTTTTTTACGGCAAGATCGGATATGATCATGGTGGATATTTCGTTGAGTTGTTGATAAACAGTAAATAATGACCGTGGTCAAATTTACAAGATACAGCAAACTCCGTCAAGAAAGGAATGTTCCCTTCCTCTATGAAGCAGCGTATTTTAGTTGCGATTAAAAGTGCGGTTTTTTCGATTATCCGGTGCATAATAGCTTATCTTTCTGGTAGAGTAGTTTCTCTGAAAGAGAAACAGAAAGTAATCATCAGGGTGTGCCGCCCGTTCATATAACTGACTACCCCGGAGGAAATATTCATCTGATAATCTCCTATACGGCATACCCTACTGATACTGCTTAAATAACTGGAAATACTAAATAAAAATGCTCTTCCAACAACGCCCTTAAGTCATTCTCTCTCCTAATTTTTCGCATAATCTGAACAATTGACAATTTCGAATATTCCCTTTGGGATTTGAGTCGCACTGCAAGCAAATAGGAAAATATTTTTACGAGAAGCCCGGTATAAATCCCGTCACCCTGAAGCCGCATTGATTTTATTTTGAACGTAGATTTCAGTATCTTCCAAAAATACTCAATAAGATTATGATGTTTCCAGATATGCCATATTTCTGCTCCTCTCATGGCATTAACACTAAAATCCATTAAATAATATACATTTGTCGTACTCTTTTCAAAAAAGAAAAGCACTACTTCTCCAAAAGTAGGACTATTCCCTTTTATACGGCATGAAGGAACATCAATCCCCCACTGACCAGAAGTAAGTTCTATCTCTTTTTTCCACACTGAAGACTTCTTTTTTAACTTTTTTATTTCAAAAACGTAGTTTCCTTTTCCTGCAACAATAATTTTGTTAAAACCAATGCTATGAAGTTTTTCTTTTAAATCCTGAGATGCAAACCACGAATCCATAGTTATAGGGAATTGAGTAATGTCAATTTCATATTTATAAAATTCTTCTTTTAGAAGAGTAAGCATTGATATTAACATAGATGGTTTATCTGTATTGCAACGGCCATTTTTTGGACAGAAAAGTAGATGAAGAGGAAATACCATTTTGTTTGATGTCATTACAACTCCAAGTAGATCATTTCCATTTACAACTTTTTTCCATCTCCCGCTATACCATGAATATGTGCAACGAAACATTTTTCCAAAACGGTCAATTACACTGTTATCGACTGATAATGTAATGCCACCCCTAGAAATTGTCGAAGGACTTTTTTCAAGTACCTCTTTTAAATTTTCGGCAGCTTGTTTTACCATAAATTTCATAAGCATAGTTTTAATGCCATAAATACTGAATGTTTTCAAATGACTGTAGAAATTATTACTATTAATCTCTAAATAATCAGCGAGTTCTTTGGGGTTGTAAAACCCAAAAAAATGGGCGAGTGCCAGAAAAATAAGCGTCTGGAAAGCCTCTATACTGTTTAGGCGAAAATCTTTACTGAATACAAAGAAAAACCAACCAAGTTCGTTCTGC
>QYLO01000068.1 GCA_022766165.1 Candidatus Electrothrix gigas | reverse complement strand
AATTTTGCGGTGCCTATTATGATCGACAGCATAGACCGCCGTCATGGAGTAGCCGTCCGGCGTATAGCCTTGGGTCATGTTGCCGTCGGCATCATAGACAAAAGCCTTGGCCGGATCAGCCTTTTCTAGCAGCTGATTCAGGGCGTTGTACTGATAGGTGAAGAGCTGTGCCGTCGGAGAGGCTGCCGTGGCAGAACGGGTGATGTCCTCACTGCCCCGCAGATCCTGGTCATTATAAGTGAAGACATGTTGGGTAAGAATCGCATTGGCTGATGTTTTGTTGGCAATGGAAGTCAGCCGGTTCAGGCTGTCGTAGAGATAGGCCGTGCTGCTGCCGTTGGGGCGGGTCAGGCTCTGCACCAGCGGGTTGATCCCGTTGTAGGCGTAGGTATAGGAACGGCTGTTGCTCTCAATCTGAGTAAGCCGGTTCAGCGTGTCGTAGCTGTAGGAAAGTGCCGTGCCGGATTGCGGCGTAACCCCGGTTCTTCTGCCCAGCACATCGTACTGATAGGTCAGGGTGTCGTTGTCCCAAGGGCCGTCAATAGTCAGGACTCTGGAGTTTGCATCATAGCTGTACGTGGTTAGACCGATGCCGTCCTGTTGCTCAATCAGGCGGTTATAGGCATCGTACTGATAGGTCACGCCGGGCGTGTCATCGGAATAGGCCACAGACAAGAGGTTGTAGTTGCTATCATAAGCGTAGGTTACCGCAATGCCACGTCCGTTGAGCTGTTGCTCCAACTGGCCGAGGTTGTTGTAAACAAGTTCTTCGGACTTGCCGTCCGCATAGGTCTTTTTGATCAGCCGATCGTTGAGATCGTAGCTGAAGCGGGTGGCATTGCTGTTGCTGTCCAGCAGGGTGATGAGATTGCCGTTGGCATCGTACTCGGCACGGGTGACAGCGCCGTCAGGATGCGTGGTTTTGACCCGCCGTTTCAGCGCATCATAGATATAGCTCGTTGTTTTGCCAGCTCGGTCGGTTTCACTGGTGACCATGCCCGGACAGCAGGAGCTGTAGATTTTCTCGGAAAATTTGTTGTCAGGATAGGTGGTTCTGGTCAGGTAATTCAGGTCGTTGTACGCATAACTCAGGGTCAGGCCGGTGGCATCGGTGCTGGTTTTTACCCGGCCTACAGGATCGTAGGTATAGCTTGACAGGACATTGCTGCCCTGCGCAATCTGCTTCAGGCGGGCTGTGGTCGGATCGTAGTTGTAGTCAGTTACACGGTCCAGTACGCCCTTGGCCTCGGTCATCGAAGTCCGCTGGCCTTTGTCGTTATAGGTAAAGGCAGTGGTGGTGTTCAGCCGGTCGGTAATGGAAAGGAGGTCGTGCTGGCCGTTATAGGTCATATTCACCGTACCCAGTCCGTTGCTGACTTGGATTAGATCAACGTTATTAGTGCTATATGTAAAATCGGTTTTTGTACCCTTGGCATCGGTAATGGACGTGACCCGGCCCATGTCGTTGTAGGTGTACTGAATCGTATTGCCTGCGCTGTCACTGACATTGGTTCTTTCTCCTGTGGATGGGTCGTAGGTATAGGTGATTGTATTTCCTTCAGGATATCGAATGGAGCTTATTTCACCCCGTTCGCCGACCGTACCGGTAAAATAATACCGTGTTTTCGGTACACCAAGAGCATAATTATTGATCTCTCTGGATTGCCAGGGAATATAGTCATGCGGTTTGACATGCCAGCTATAGCTATAGTTGCTATATCCATTGTAATAATACTCTTCCTTGCCTTTTAGAGGGTTTGTCACCGTAATTCGGTAGTTTTCCCACATCTGGCCCCCGGGAGCCGGAGGAATTGGGCTAAAGGCACCGCTGGCAGAAGTAGGCTCAATATAAAATTGCCACGCACCCAAATCGCTGCCTATCTCGGTCAAATAGACATCTTCGTTATAGCTCAGAGTTGACCAATAACCGCCCATATCGGTAATTTTGGTCAACGTACATCTGTCGGGATTGCAGTTATCATCGTATTCAAACAGAGCTGTTCTGCCAAAGGGATCAGCAACCTGGGTAACCCGTCCCTCCGCATTATAGGTCAAAACCGTGTTTTTCCCCTGCGCATCCGTAATGGTGGTGAGCTGGACATCGCTGTTGTACTGCAAGCTGATTTTCTGGTCATAGGCATCCCGTATTTCCACCAAGTAAGGTTGAAGCGAGTTCGTACCAGCCGGAATATTGTAGACATAGACCGTGTCGTCGGGAAAGCGTAGCTCAAAATGATTTTCTGCGATTTTGGTCAGCGTATTATAGCCCTTATAGGGCCGGGTGTAGCCGCCTGCACCGTCAGGAACATACAAATCCCGCCTGCCATCCGGCATAAAGATTAACACACTATGAGAGCTATCCACCGTCAGAAAACTGCCGTAATTGAACTGCCATTTGTTGCCAAAAGGCTCGTGTTGATCAGTAGCTGACTGGGAGTTATAGCTCAGGGCAATGCTCACCGACGGGCCATAGGCAGGAGAGTACCAGATGGGAACATCTCGAACAAAGAGGTTCAGATTGACGGCATTGACACTCCAAACCGGTTTGCCGCACGGGGACTCGTCATTGCCGATATTATTCTCTGGATCATTCCCAAGATTACTTTCAGGCCGTTGAACACCGCAGCAACCGCCGTAAGTACTCTGCATTTCAGCCAAAGATAAAGCCACGCCGGGCAGTTCGTCGCCAGTTTCGCCATCACCGAACACCAAGGCAATGCCGTCCCATTCCGCAGCAAACTCCTCCCTGCTCTGGTTGAATCGTTGCCTGTTCTGGGGATCAAACAGGGCAAGAAGGTCGCCGTTGACCTGTTCCAAAATCCAGTAATGACCACTGTCGCCCTGCTCATCTCCTCTCAATTGAAGAATGGCGGGCAGGGGCAATTGAACCAGCTCCTCCGGCGCAAGCCGCAACCCAGTCAACGGGTAGCCGTAGCCGGCAGCGATGCTCTGCAATTCCTCCAGACTTTGCCCACGCAGCGAACTGGCCCGCATCTGCCGGACCGCATTTGCTTCCTCCTGCCGATTATCCTGTTCCAACAAAACCGCCAGAGCCTGCATACCGCAGTTGAGCAGGGCCAGCTTATCCTTGCCTATCCGGGAGAGTCGTTGCAGCCAGTGAGAGCCGTAGGTACGAGATCGCCAGTCATCGCTTTCCCCAATCAACTCCCGAAAATATTTTTTTGCCTCTGGGAAGTTGTTCTGCAAGGCTTTGACATTGGCCAGTCGTAGCTTGGCCTTGTTGACAAGACGTTTCGCACCTTCATGCGGGTTATCCTTGTACTTTTCAATGATCCCGTTAAACTGATCTGTTGCCTCTGTATAGCGACCGCTGTAGCGGGCATCACAGCCGATATGGAGGGCGGATTCCGCTGCCCAGGGGCTGTCCGGAAATTCCCGAAGATGCTCCTCGAACATGCCCACCGCTTCCTTGTATTCATGCTTGTTCCACGCCTGAATGGCCTTGCCAAAAGAGAGGTTGATGGCCTGATGGTGTAAAAGCTGCTCTTGGGACTGTTCTTGGACAGCAGCCTGTTCGCTCAGGTTTGTTTTTTCTTCGCCTGCAACGGTAATGTCGGCTGTAGGGAAGAGTTGCCCCCCGAGTTGTCCAGCAGCCATGAGTTCTTCTGTGGTCGGGGTGCGGCTGAGATCCAACGGTTTGGTGGAGAGCTTTACGCTGGCTAATCCGGGTTCGGCAAACCCAGCAGTATTCAAGACAAAGAGGTGGAGAAAAATGAGAAGAACGGGAGCAAGAAGAGTCTTTTTCTCAGGAAGATAAAACAGTTTTCTGTTCAGCCTTTTCAGTCTTTTCATGACAGTACCGGATACGGGGAAGAGGAAGCAACGTCAATTGGGAAGGACGAAAAATAGAAAATTGCCTTCGCCTGAATATGCAACATATTGTATGTGTACACTTTTACATAATCGAAAAATACAATTTGTCAATGAATTTATGAAGATTTGTTACGCCTTGCACAGGGGGTACTCTTAGCCCGCATACATCGCTGCAACCTCCTCTGAATAAGGGCCATCAGGGTACTGATAAATATACAGGGGAGGGAGCAAACACAGCCCTTCACCGCCGTTTTTTATAGCCTCAAGCATAACCAGCCGGGCCTGATGATCCTGCGGAGAGCTGTACACCGGTTGGATTCGCTTGAGAATCAGACGTTTGTTCATCATAACGGCAGTTACCGTGGCAAGGCGTTCTGCCGGGTAAATACAGGTCACTGTTCCCCGATTTTTTACAGCAAAGGCTGCTGCTGCCATAACTGCATCGGGATCAGCAGTGAGTTCGTGACGGGCAAGGGCGCATTCATCCTCCCTGCTGATACGTCCGCATCCAACTTTATGGTATGGAGGATTGCTGAGGACCAGATCATAGGATTCGGCCTGGACCTGCCTTTTTTGCTTTATTTTGCGAAAATCCCCCTGTTCCACAGAAAAACGATCCTCAAGGCTATTTGCTCGAATATTACCCTGCGCAAGCTCTGCCAAGGCTGGTTGGAGTTCCAGACCAGTGACCTGTATATCTGGATAACGATAACAGAGAACAAGACCAATCACTCCACAGCCAGTTCCCAGATCCAAAATCCTTGCCCCAGATGCAGGCTGGCAAAAATGGGCTAACAGTACTGCATCCAGAGAAAATCGGTAGCCGTTTCTGTGCTGTTGACAGACAAGGCGTCCGTTAAACAGGGTGTCGTTGGTCAGAGACATAGAGAGTTGTTCGATGAGGATTGTAGGGGTACGGCATGGCGTGTCCCTACTTTATCAGGCCTCTATCTATTCAAAAAGAGTGGACCTTCTCTTCGTCGTTGAGTTTGTTTAAGAGCAGGCCAGTCATAATCTTGGGATAAAAATAGGTGGATTTATGGGGCATGATATTATCACTGTCTGCCACCTTGAGAACCTGTTGCACCTTGGTCGGATTGAGGAGAAAGAGCAACGGCGTATGGGCATTTTGCAGTACGCTTTCTTTTACTGCTTCGTCCAAGGCCATATCTGGGTCGCTCAGATAGCTGATCAGTCCGTCTTGAACGCATTGTTCATGCTCTAATTCCAGATACTCCTGAATGAGCAGATCAGAAAGAACAACCACATCAAGTTCCTGCAACACAGCGGGTTTATCAGCAAGGGAAGAGGAAAGCGACGCTGTTTCAGCCTGCATCTGAAGAAGACAAGCCCGATCTTCGCCAGGATGGTAAACACCAAAGGCGGGCAGGTCGCCGCTGGTATCACTCTCATTCATCCTGTTCAACACCTCAGCAAGAAGTGTTTCCCGGCTTCCCTGTTGGATTTCTGTCACCTGCATGCCCTGTTGCATCCGTTCCCGCAGTTGGTCTGCACTCATGGTCCCGGGCCAGCGAACCAGTCGATGCGTGGGCAGAACAGACAAACCCGGATCTTCACAGGCGCAGAGGTACATCATAATGTAGTTACAGGGATGATCCGCAGGCAGATCAGGATTATTGACCAAGGCCCGTCTGCGGCAATCCAAGGCTGTGGTATAACGATGGTGTCCATCTGCTATATAGACGGATTTATTTTTAAAGAAACTATGAACATATTCCAGTGCCTCTGGATCTGTGACCTGCCAAAGGGTATGGGTGTTGGTATTTTGATCATCTATCTGCAACAGCGGTTCTGCTTCCCGCACCTTTTCCAGAGTGGTGATAACTTCCTGCTCCTCATCTGAATAAAGAGAAAAGATCTGGCTGAATTGGGCCTTGCAGGTTTCCATCAGTTGCAAACGATCACTGATGACCCCGGAAAAGGTTTTTTCATGCGGCTTCACAATGCCTTCGGCAAACTCTGCCAGTCCTACCAAACTGACAATGCCCTTTCGGGTCAGGCGGCTGCCATTGGGATGATTGTAATCAATATAATACAGATAGATGACTGGCTGCTCATCCTGTACAAGTACGTTTTCTCTTTGCCAGCTTTGGAATCGTTCACAGGCCTGTTGATAGCGTCCATCATCCTTGGTTGTTCCCTGCGAAATATTGCGTAAATCCAGATTGATCATGGAGTAGGGATTTTTCTGCAATAATTTTTTTTCGTCTTCTGTAGAAATAACATCATAAGGCGGGGTAACGACATCTTCCAGTTGTTCTATTTTTTCAGGGTTATAACGAACGCCACGAAACGGGGCAACAACAGCCATAGTCTTTTTCTCCAGTTGTATATGAAAGTGGCTGGTGACTCCTTACAATCACCTGACCCAATTTTCATGATTCTTTTAAAATAAAAAAACAGTATCTCTCAAGCATTCCTTGTTTACCATTATCTGGTAAGCAGATGCAAGCAGGTTTTAGTTTTAGCAGGTTGTACAAGTTGTCCTGCGTGGAAACAGCAAAAAAATAGCCTCTACCGACAGGATTGACAGGATTGCCAGGGCTACTTCAAAAAGAAGCAACAGGAAATAACTTCTTGTCAACCTATTGCGCATACTGTTACTCTTAATTTGTCAAAATTTTTTACAGATGTCCTATGTTATATTAAGCCCATTTTGGGAAAGGAGGAAATATGGATTTTAAAGAGCATTTTGAGCGTGCTTGGCAGGTCTTTACAGATCATTTCGCAGCAATTCTGGTGAACACTGTGGTAATGGTCGGGGTCTCAATTATAAGCTTTGGCTTACTGGCGCCGGTAGTTTCTGCTGGCTATATGCAGTCCCTGCTGTTGGCTCTGCGTGAAAACAGGCAACCAGATGTAAGGGATTTATTCGCCCGTATGGATTTATTCTTTCCCTTGTTGGGGTTTACCGTTCTCTTTGTTGTGCTTGTCATGGTCGGTTTTCTCATGCTGATTCTCCCTGGTATTCTTGCTATGTTAGCTGGAACCTTTTTCTTTGTGTATATGTTGCCCCTGATGACTGATCAACAGTTACCTCTGATTGAGGCCGTCAAGGAGTCCTGCCGTATGGCTCTGGAAGAGCCGATTACGGAACACATTGCTGTGGTTGCGGTTTTTCTTATTCTTGACTCTATTGGGAGTTCTATGGTCTTGGGTACTCTGTTGACCCATCCGTTTTCCTGCCTTTTTATTCTCTCTCTCTATGAGATGAAAAAACATCGTCAAATCAGTGGGCCAAAGACTGCGCCACCGCCTCCACACCAACAAAAATGGAGCTAACGCTGAGGCATAACAGCATGCTGTAATCTCCTAACCGACTGCACTGTCTGGTGTGGCTTTCTTTCTGTTTGACAGATTGTGGCTTTTTTTGTATTGTCAAGTGTTTTTTTGCACCGATGTTGAAATTGATTCGGATTTCATAGCGAGATTCGGTGTAATTTCCTATTGAAAGAAAAGAGCATTATAGAATTTCCGGGAGTCATTTTATGTGTCGATTAGCCCTGAAAACCGCAGATACACCCTTTTCACCATACGAGGTGCTGACCGGCATGGAGGCCATGCAGGAGGGGTATGATGGGAGTGGTCTTGGACTGCTGCTGCGTGGTGTCAGTTTTGAGGATTATAAATATAACAAGAAAGAGCAGATCATCCTGTCTGGGATCGCCCATACAAAGGTGGCCTTTGAGCGGCTCCAGCGGCTCATGGAAGAACGGGGTTTTGAACAGGCCTATGATCATAGCTTTACAGTCAATACTGATCTTATCGAAGCCACAGATCGGTACCAATACATTGTCCGGGTCTATAAAAAGCCCACGGGACTGACTGAAAAAGAGCTGGAAGATCGTTTGATGCAGACCCGGCTCTTTCTCCGTAAAGACGGTGAAGAACACGGCAATGATCTGACGATCTTTTCTTTTTGGTCCGATGTGGTCACCATTAAAGAGGTGGGTTGGCCCCTTCAGGTCGGAGATGCCCTTAGTCTGAACGATGATCGTTTAAAGGCCCGTGTGGTTATGGCCCAGGGACGGCAGAACACCAACTACGGCATTAATCTCTATGCCTGCCATCCCTTCTTTATCCAGGGCGTGGCCACCATGACCAATGGCGAAAACACCGCCTTTATTCCTATTAAGGAATGGCTGGAAGGGAAGAATATTCCCGGCTATATGGGCTACCAGTCTGACTCTGAAGTCTTTGCCCATATTCTCCATTATGTTACCAAAAAGCTGAACCTGCCTCTGGCAGCCTATAAGCATGTTATTACCCCGCTGAAAACAGAAGAAATGAACGCCCATCCCCAGGGAGATTTCCTGAAAGGATTACGCATAGCCTGTCGTCGTTTGATTATTGATGGCCCCAATGCAGTAATCGGCACTCTGCCGGATGAAACCTGCATGTTGGCTATGGATGCGAAAAAACTCCGTCCCGCTACAGTGGGAGGTCGTCCCGGCGCCTGGGCTATAGCTTCAGAGATGTGCGGCGTAGAGGCACTGGTTCCAGATCGTGACCCTGCCCTTGATTTTCAGCCCATGCGTGAACACACAGTAATTATTCCACCAGAAAGAAAGGAACTTCAGATATGGTCTCAGTTCGATCAGTTTACACTCAGCCAAGCAGCCTGACCTTCAGCGATCTGCCCTGGATTATAGAACACCGTGAGGATCGTTGCACCCTGTGCGGGCAATGTACGGCAGTCTGCCCAAAGCAGGCTATTTACCTGACCTATCGCAGGCAGCGGGTGCCCAAACTGGATATCCTCAAAAAGAAGCGTGGCAACGAGTATCGTCATTTTGTCGGCATTCGTCAGAATACCGAAGTAGATAAGATGTGTATTGGTTGCGGCATGTGTTCTTCGGTTTGCCCAAATGAGGCCATTGGCCCGGTACCCAATCCCAACGAGCATCGCTCCCGCTTTCACATGGATCAGAAAGGCGATTCCTGGAAACGCGGTGGTCGTCGTAATGCTCCAGGCAAAACCATTCTGGATCGCATTTCTTTTGGTCGAATTTCCATGCTTACTGATCCGGCTCTGGATGCAGGCCGTCATGAGTTCAGCACCAATACCATCTTAGGCCGGGTCCTGCCGCCAGAAGAGTTTCTCCGTCGTAAGGCATCAGGTGAGTGGATTCCGCCGACCCGGGAGATCTTCCCCTTTGTGATCGGTTCCATGTCCTTCGGTGCGCTGTCGCCCAATATGTGGCTGGGTCTGTTGCAGGGTGTGGCCTATTGTAATGAAGTCCTGGGAATTCCCGTGGTCATGGCCACGGGTGAAGGCGGTTGCCCGCCTTGGGTTCTCAAGAGCCCCTTTCTCAAGTACATCATTTTGCAAATTGCGTCTGGTTATTTTGGCTGGGATGAGATCATTCGTGCGATCCCGGATATGCAATGCGATCCCGCAGCTATTGAGATCAAGTACGGTCAGGGTGCCAAACCCGGTGACGGTGGCCTGCTGATGTGGTTCAAGGTTTCTAAGCTGATTGCTCGTCTGCGCGGGGTACCGGAAGGCGTTGATCTGCCTTCTCCGCCGGTTCATCAGACGCTCTACTCCATTGAGGAGAGCGTCATGAAGATGATCCAGACCCTGTCTATGGCCTTTAACTTTCGGGTGCCGGTGTATCCCAAAATTTCTGGGTCCACTTCAGCCAAGTCCGTACTCAACAACTTGGTCCGTAACCCCTATGCAGGTGCCTTGCTGATCGACGGTATTGATGGCGGAACCGGTGCAGCCTATAACGTGTCTATGGACGCCACAGGCTACCCCATTGCCTCTAACCTGCGTGAGTGTTATCAGGAGCTGGTTGCTCAGGGCCGCCAGAACGAGATTCCGCTCTTTGCCGCTGGTGGTGTGGGTAAAAATGGCAATGTGACCCAGAATGGCATGGCTCTGATCATGCTGGGCGCTTCTGGTGTCCATATTGGCAAGTACATCATGCAGTCCTGTGCAGGCTGTCTTGGCAATGAGCTGGGACGGTGTAATGTCTGCAATGTGGGGATTTGTCCCAAGGGTATTACCAGCCAAAACGAGAAGTTGTTCCGGCGGCTCGACCCTGATGATGTAGCCCAGCGGGTTGCTGATACGTTCTCTTCTATCCAAACGGAGATGAAGAAGATTATGGCTCCGCTTGGACGTTCCCAGAGTCTGCCTATCGGTATGTCCGATGCTCTGACTATTGATGATGCTGATGCGGCTAAACGGCTGGGGATTAAGTACGCTTGTTAAATAGTAATGCAAAGATGCACACTGTTTCTCATTGGGAATCAGTGTGCATAAAATGCGTACTTGTCATTCAATCCTTGTATCACTCTGAGACCAGGGCGCCATGTCCATGATTGGAATGAAGAAGAGTTAAAAATTTATTTTATAGCATTTTTTTTAGATTTTATAGAGTTTTACCAACCTTCATATCGCCCCTTCTTAGAGCGTGAATTATCGGTCAGCTATGCTGAAGGTAAAAAGATTTGGGGTGTTGTCGATTTTTTGGTAGCTTCGGGGACACAATTCCCAAAAGAACCAGTATTTTTTCTCCACGAGTATAAAAAGCAACTGGATACCTCTAACGATCTGCTTGGACAGTTGCTGGCGGAGATGATTGCTGCCCAAGAATTGAACAGCCGATCCCATCCGATTTACGGAGCTTATATCATCGGAAGACATTGGTACTTTGTTCTTTTGGAAGGAAAAAGCTATGCGGAAAGCTAGAATTTAACCGGCTGATGCTTGATTTTTATCGGACTGGCGACCAAAAAGCGATGAACTCCTTTCTCCGTTCCAGTCTGGATGAGAAAATTATCAATATAATGAAAGAAGAACAGATACACGGGCACCGCCCATAAGCACTGATTTATACATACCTATGAGTGAGCGAAAAATACTAACAGTAAGCGGCAAAGACGCCGATGGTCGGCGCCTCACATCCAAAATTTTTGAAGAAGAGGTGCGCGGCGCAGCCGCTGATGCCGACGAGCTGATTCTGGAATCCTTTGGTCAGCATAATATCGGCCTGCGGCTCGGCAATGTAGAGCGTCCTCTGACCATTCGGGTCACCGGGCCAGCAGGTCAGCGGATGGGTTGTATGGGCATGCCCGGTTCTACTATTATCTGCGAAGATTCAGCCTCAGATGATGTGGGCTATCTTAACATCGGGGCAGACATTGTTGTCAAAGGCGATGCCACCAACGGGGTCTGCAACGCTATGGCCGGTGGGCGGGTGATGATTGGTGGTTCCATCGGTGCTCGTGGTCTGACCATGACCAAGTGGAACCCGGAGCATGCCAAACCGGAGATGTGGGTACTGGGTTCTGTGGGTGATACCTTTGCTGAATTCAACTGCGGCGGTATTGCTGTTATCTGTGGTCATGAGGCAAAGTCCCCAGACAATGTCCTGGGCTATCGTCCCTGCGTGGGCATGGTTGGTGGCCAGGTCTTTTTTCGTGGCAAGACCGATGACAGCTATTCCCGAAGAAACGCCAAATTGACCAAGCCCAATGATGAGGAATGGCAATGGCTCATGGATCGTTTACCCGGCTACTTAGAGTCCATTGATCGCATGGAGTTACTGGAAACCCTGAGTAACAGAGATGAGTGGAATCTGCTCACTGCTGTAACAGCTCAGGAACGGGCCCTGATGTTCTCCGGGCCGATGTCCATGTCTGAGTTCTCGGCCCGTATCTGGAACAACGGCTTTGGCGGCGGAGATCCTTTGCGGGACTTGGCTCCGGGCCTGGATCGCTCTGTCATTGGTGTAGTGGAAAGCGGCGAAATGCGACGACGTAGACCGTGGTGGGTGAACCGCGATTCCGCAGCTCCCTGTACCTATTACTGCCCCATGCACATCCCGACCATTGATCGCTTGCGTATGATCCGTGAAGGCAGGAATGATGAAGCCTATGAGATGCTGCTTCGCTATACCCCCTTTCCAGCCTCAGTTTGCGGCACCATCTGTCCTAACCTCTGTATCCAGAACTGTTCTCGTAAAAAGGTTGACTATTCCATTGATGTTGCTGTGCTGGGACAGGCTGTGCATAATGTGAATCCGCCCAAATGTAAGCCTGCTACTGGTCATAAGGTCGCCATTATCGGTGGTGGACCCGCTGGTATGGGCGCTGCCTGGCATCTGGCTTTAGCTGGAATTGAGGCGCATATCTTTGAGAAAGGCAATGAGTTGGGCGGCAAGTTGGCGCAGACTATTCCTTGGGAACGGCTGACCAAGGCGGTATGGCAGATGGAGGTTGAGCGTTTTCTCAAGAATGAGCTGATTACTGCCAATCTTGGTGTAGAGATGACCAAGGAGAAGATGGAAGAACTCAAGGCAGAATACGATTATGTGATTGTTGCCGTTGGTACCCATCAGCCCAAGACCATCCCTTTTGCAGGCCATGAGCAGGTTATCCCGGCTTTGGATTATCTCAAGGCAGCCAAAAGCGACGCACCGATGGAGACCGGTAAGCAGGTGGTGATTATCGGTGCTGGTAATGTGGGTTGTGATGTGGCAGCAGAATGTTATCGCTTAGGGGCTGAAGAAGTAACCTTAGTAGATATCCAGAAGCCGTTGGCCTTTGGAAAAGAGCGTGATGCGGCTGAAGCTCTGGGCGCCGTCTTCAAATGGCCGATCATGACCAAAGAAGTCACGGAAGAAGGGTTGATTACGGATAAGGAAGAGCTGCTGCCTGCCCAGACCGTGATTATCTCCATCGGTGATGTTCCTCAACTGCCTTTCCTGCCTGATAGTGTTGAGGTGGTGAATATTGCAGGCGGTTCTTGGATTAAGACCGATGATGCTGGTCGAACCTCTGATGATAAAATTCTGGCGGTGGGCGATGTTGAGCGTCCTGGTCTGGCCACTAATGCCTTGGGAGCAGCCAAGCGGACCGCAGAGTATCTTGCCTCAGTGTTGGGTGATAGGGAATGGAAGCCCTTTACCCAGAAACTAATCCAGTACGAAGCCCTGACCATTGCGCATTATGATCCGGCGGAAGAAAAAGGTGATACAGAAAGCCAGCAGGCAGCCCGATGTCTGAGCTGTGGCTCCTGCCGTGATTGTCACCTCTGTGAGACCATCTGTCCCACCCATGCCATTTCCCGGCGTGAGGTTGAGCGGACAGACCCGGATGGTGTGGATTTTGAATATGTGTCCGATAATACCAAGTGCATTGCCTGCGGTTTCTGCGCAGATACCTGTCCCTGCGGTATTTGGACGATGCGACCGTATTAAAACCAGACAGTTCTGGGGATACTACATACAAGGGTTCGGATGTCTGCATTGGCAGGGGTCTGAACCTGTTGCAAACCTTTTTTTGTTCTCATTTGAGGACACCGGTTCCGCTTGGTTCATCTGTTAACTCACATTGAGCGTATTGTTGCCGCAGATATTTTTCCACATGTACGGCTTGTTTGATCCTCCCCTGCCGCAACATGATCGCCTCGGTCTGTTTCCAAGCCACCTCATTAATGGCACCAATGGTTCCTGAAGCAGGCCACACCAGTTCACGGGTAATGGCAAGTTGTTTTTTCATGATGCCATCTTCAGTATTTTTATTCATCTTTTTTACTGCTGCTAAGACCTTGTTCTCCTCAGCCGGGTTCATAGCGGCTTTCCATCCTTGCAAAAGAGCTGTTAGGAATTTTTTTACCACCTGCGGTTGCTCCTTGAGCATTTTTTCTGAAGTAATGATTGAGTTAGCAACAAAATGTACCCCAAAGTCTGCTGGGTTGAAAAAACGTACACCCTCTCCCTCCTGAGCCAATTTTTCTTTGAGAATGACACCTTGTGTATTTCGGTACACTGGCCATATTTCAACCTTGCGACGAAAAAAAGGAGTGAAGTCAAAGCGGACTCCGCTCAGTTTTACCTCTTTTTCCTTGATGCTGGCTTGGGTGAGAAGGGTACGCATAATGGTTTCGTCGTTACCACCAAAGGTAATGCCAACTTTTCGCCCTCTCAGGTCAGCAAGTTTGTTTATCTTCGGCTGATCATCCCGATAGATCCACTGCATGGGATTAATTTGAAAAATCTGAGCCAAGACAACAAGGTGGGCTCCTTTGTCAAGAGCCTGGATCACCTGATCTGCCGAGGCAACCCCAAAGTCGGCTCGGCCAAGTTCCAGTTCATTAATGGCGTTTTTTTCTGGACTTCCCTCCCGGACTCGCACCTTCAAGCCTTGGGCTGTAAAAGAGCCATTGGCTTGCGCATAAATATCGCCTGATGCTCCAATATTAAAAAGCCATTTGAGTCGGTAATTCAGCTCTTGTTGGTCTGCCCAAGCTGCAACGGAAGAGAAGGCACTAACAAAAAGAAAGAAAAGGAGAGAATATGTCGTGGTAGTGTTCATTGTATTCTATATTAGCCCAATTTTTTCTGGATAATCCACTGACCTATGTTTTCAAGTAATCCCTGATACAAGGAGATAATAATACCGATCAAAAACAGGGCCACAAAGATTTTTGCCAAATCACTTTGATACAAGGCGGTTCGAATACTGTAGCCGATACCCGCATTGGCCGCAATAAATTCCGCTACAATGGTTCCGGCCATAGCCAAGGTGGCACTACCGGAAATAACAGTGGTCAACTTACTCAGGTTTTCAAAAGCTCGAATTTTTACCTCTAGCTGCCAGCTCATTCGTCCAGTGGCTTGATAAAAATGCTCAATCTCCTGAACCGGAGCAGCCATCACGCCGAGAACCGAAAGAAGCAGAGGAAAATAGCAGATTATAGAGGCGATCAAAAGCCGGGAGAGAAAACCATCGCCCAGCAGAATAAAGATAATAGGCGCCAACGCCACGATTGGATATGCCTGAATGTTATAGGCTGTTGCCCGGATAAAGGAACCCAACCAAGAGGACTTCCGTCCGGCAATGCCTACGCTAAAGGCGAGGATAATGGAGATAATCTGACCCAGAACAGTGACAGAAAGGGTGCTGAACGCCGCTCTGAGATAGTCTGAAAAGACCTGTCCAGCAGTCTCCAGAATAAGGGGGATGCTCGGGATAACATAATCCGAAAGCGACAGGGCATATTTTAGACCCAGCAAGCTGGCAAGCCCGATACAGTATACAATCAAGAATTGATACGTTCGTCTAACAAGCATTCATGACCTCCAGCATACTCTGATCCAGTCTGTCTTTATCCAGCACAGCGTCTTGTTGCAGATCAAGACCTTGAAGAATGCAGCCCTTGCCCGATTTCTCCCGTGTTCCCAGCACGAGAATCTCCTTGCAAAAGGTAGCTACCTCCATCAGGTTATGGGATATAGAGAGAAACATCCTGTCTGGAAAACGTTCTTTAATATGCAAGAGGATAGTCTGTCGGAGTTTTTCATCCACATTTGCCAGGCTTTCATCCATAATCAGGAGGTCAAAATCCTGCACCAGATAGCGAAGTAAGTTACTCCGGTTCTGTTGTCCCAAGGAAATCCGGGTGAACGGCGAATCCATAACGTTCTGTAGTGCAAAAAGCTCTATCAGTTCTTCCAGCAGAGCCTCTCTGCCCGGAGGAGTAACCTGTTGCAACAGCGTGCCAATGCTTGACCATCCCGGCAGTCGTTCCATATTATAGGAGTAGAGAATGGTCGTGATTCCCTTGGTGTACATATCGCCCTCCTGATCTGTGATACTTCCGGCAATAATCCGGGCAAGGGAGGTCTTCCCTACACCGGAAGGGCCAAATACCGCATTAAAACCCGGTCCGTGCATGGAAAAAGACAGGCTGTTGATCACCTTGGTGTCGCTGTCTGGATATTGGAAGCTGAGGTTGTTGGAGATGATTTGCATGTTGCTCTTTTAAAATATTTGTAAAAAACGATGGATTGAACTGTAGAACATTGCCTCTGCCTTCTCAAGTAGTTCTGTTTCCTTCTTGAAGAGTATTGGCCCGTTAATAAGCTTGCACACCAAATTTTAGGAGTAATCGTGGCAAAATATCGTCGAGGTTTTGTACCTCTTTATCTTCCAGCTCAATAAGATTGAATCCATATTTTTGATATATTTCCTGCTTGGTTTTCTTTCTTGCCAAGTATTTTTCATCGTTTTCATACCCCCAATATTCAATATAAACCTTGCCTGTGGGAATATAAAAATCGCTGTAAACATTCTCTTCAACAGGCAATTTTCGTTCATAGGCATGGACAATCTCGGCCATGTACAACCAGTTATCTATCAGCATTTCAGCTTTTGAACGAACAAAATGCCCGTCAGTAGCACGATGTTTCGCTTCGAATTTTTCCCTGAACCCCGAAGTCTTCTCTTTCACTCCAGTATCCTGATGCTGTTCGTTCTCCTGCTCGGAATAGGTCCCTTTTACATGCTCAACAGTCTCAATAAGTGCCTTTGAGGTTAACAGACTCTCTGGCCATTTTGCATACGGCACCCCGGTTCTTCCGTCTTCGGCCTGCTGTCCACCCTGTTTTTTTCCCTGCTCTGTGAGCAGCCAACCTTTTAAACCTTTTTTTATCCACCCGATTTCTGAGAGGATAAAGTTGATTTTGGTTGCGGACAGATCAAAATGTTTTCCTATTGCTGTAGAAGTGAAGAGTTTTTCAGTTGTCGAGGGTGGTGGTGACGTTGTTTCTTCGTTGCCTAGCTTGAGTGTGTCCGGCCAGACAATATATTTCCCGTATTGTGCAGATTCCTTGTAATCTCCGCCTCTTTCTTCTCCTTTCCCCGTAAGAATCCATGTATTATCCTTACGCTCAATCAAGCCTTGATCTGAGAGAAGCGAAAAAAGTTCCTTGGGAGCCATTTCTTGTTTTTTTGCCAATTGAGTTGTGGATATTTTTTTCATTCTGCTAATCTCTTCTAAGTAACAAATCAGCATCTATTTGTTATTTGTAGGTTTGGTCTCGGCCGTAGGCCGGGGGGAACGCTTTGTAATAAATTGGAAAGATGGCATTACAGGGAAACTGGAGTCCCTATAATACCACTCTATCAAGAGCTTGAGTT
>QYLO01000067.1 GCA_022766165.1 Candidatus Electrothrix gigas | reverse complement strand
ACCGGAAAATGCCCGGATCATGCTCGCCCTGAGAGTTGATCGTGCAGACGGGTACTGGGAAAAGTATTGGGATAATATAAAAAGAGCGGCGTAAGGTGTCAAAAACCGCACTTTTAATCACACCCCATTGCGATAGCCGAATTCAAAAGTGTAATCAGGACTCCAAGGTTGTTGTTGCTCCTTGTCCATATAAGAAAATAACGTGAAACTGAGATACCAGCCCTTATAGATCGGTGCATCAAAACTGAGGCTCAGGCGAGTCTGATTACGCTGAAGCTGTCCATCTTTGTCAACATAGCGAGGTGAATGCAGCAGGCTTACCTTGCAGCCAATAGTCTTATCAGTTTCAATCAAAAAAGGCCGAGCTAATTCTCCGGAAAGAGGCAGGTTCCATGTCAGAGTATAGGTTCCCTGATCATATTTTTCCACAATGTCGCTACTGGATCGGTTGCCTGCATAGTTGCTGTACACCAAGCTCAAGGTATAAGGCCGCCAATCTTCACAGCCAAAGCGATAGACAAAATCAGGCTCCCACGGCTTTCGTTCACTTTTTTTGATATAATGCACAAAACTGGCTTCAGCAAACCAAAATCCCAAGGGTTTGAACGTAAAGACAGCATTGACAATTGGCGTAGTAGAGTTGTCTTTTCCGTTTTTAACAAGCGTTAATCCGGCATCAGCTTTCCACGAACGGGTAAGCTGCTCTAATAACCCCTTCTCCTGCGTATCCTCCAACCATTGCTCAAGCGGCAAGGCAAATGATCCTTCTAAACCATTCCAGACATCATCCCAGGTTTCCGCTTGCACATTCCCGGAGAGCAGAAAAAAACATGCTGTTAAGGAGCAATACCAAAAAAACAATATGTTAAAATATTTTCTATTAGCAAAAAACGTTTTTTCTCTCGCATTTATTTATTTTTTTGTCATATTTATAGTTATGCAACCAAACTGATAGGACTAGCATTAGTCAAGAATATAAAATTCTTTTTTTTACTATTTTGCAAGGATTTTTTCTCTTGTTATGGGACATCAGTCAGATACCCTGAAATGGCACCAGTTTCTTCTTCCGAACTTACAGCGGCCAAGTTCAAAAAAGCCGATCCTGCACAGTTCTACGGATATCCTCCTGAACCTGTTCTGGAGTTTGGGCGGCATTGATGCGAGCGATGCAGGGATCATCAAAGGTAGCAAAATGATGAGCCACCTTGTGAAGCTGATCTATCTGTTCAAAATCATTCAGCTCTTCGCCTCGTCCTTCCCGAATTCGGGCAAGAGAAATTTCCGGGTCCATAGTCAGCAGAAGAACCAGATTTGGCTGAGGAGCAAAGCTGTTGCGGGCAAAGATCTCTGTGGGGTCTATGCCAGCGGCTCCCTGATAGGCTGCTGTGGAATAATAGTACCGATCTGTCAGAATGATTTTACCGGCAGCCAGCTCTGGTCTGATGAGTTCGTGAACATGAAGGCGGCGATCCTCCAGAAAGAGGTTGAGTTCTTCCTCTGGGGTGCAACTGTTTCTATCTTTGTATAAGGATCTGATCTGACGACCGTACTTGCTGTCCGTGGGTTCGTAGGTGGTAATAACCGGAAGTCCCTGTTCCTTGAGAAAATTTGCAAGGGTCTGCAACTGAGTAGATTTTCCCGTGCCGTCAATACCCTCAAAGGCAACCAGCATACCGCTTTCCATGCCTGTGTACTCCTGTTCTGTTTTTGGCGATTTCCGCTGCCATCAGCCATGCTGCTTTCAAACTTGTCGAGTCTGCCTTTCCCTGTCCGGCTATATCATAGGCCGTGCCGTGATCCACAGAGGTACGGACAAGCGGAAGCCCCAAGGTGACATTCACGCCGTCCTGAAAATGAAGCAACTTAAAGGGAATTAATCCCTGATCATGATACATACAGACCACAGCGTCAAATGCGCCACGGGCAGCCTTATAAAAAATAGTGTCTGGCGGCCAGGGACCGCTGATCTTGGCCTCGCAAGTTTTATACTCATACTGAGCCAGCGCTGGTTGAATTATTTCAATTTCTTCCTGCCCAAACATGCCCTGTTCGCCGCTATGTGGATTGAGGCCAGCCACGGCTATTCGTGGACAGTTGATCGCAAAGTCGTTGTGCAATGACTTTGCTGTCATTTTGATGCAGGCTTGAATTTCTGCAATATTGAGTAGCTCAGGGATTTTGGCCAGTGGTTCATGAATCGTCACCAGCACCACCCGTAATCGAGAACCAGCCAGCATCATACGGTAATGCTCTGTATCTGTCAGATGGGCCAGCATTTCAGTGTGACCCGGAAAATGAATGCCAGCATTGTTAAGGGCCTTCTTGGAAATAGGACAGGTTACCATAGCGGCAAAATGACCACGCTGGGTATGTTGCACCGCAGCACGAATGTAGTCAGCCATAGCAACAGAGGTTTCCTGATTCGGTTGTCCCCATTGCAATTTTTTGGTATTAAGCTGTGAGAGTTCCATTACCGGAAGAGTACCGGGGCGCACCTCGTTACCGGGTTGCCAAGAAACCGGTTTTACCTGAACTCGGAGGAGCTTGGCAATCTCAGAGAGTACAGTGAGATCCCCGAGAACGACTGGGGGGAATTCGTCGTTTTTGCTGTTTTTTTCAAGATGTTCAAAGAAAGAAACAAGAATTTCAGGGCCGATACCAACTGGACATCCCATCGTTATGGCAATTGGCTTCATAGTAGCTTAATAGTTTTAGTTTTTTAGTTTTTTTAAAACACCGTTGTTCTGTTACGTTCTGTACTTCCAAGTTCTAAATCATCCTCTCATCCTAAAGAGAGCTGGCGTTTTTGTCAAGAAATTAGCTAGGGTTATAGCTGAGTTTAACCCGGTGATGTCCTTGATGAGATACTGAATTAATTTGCCCTTTGCGGCATATCTTGATATGTTTTAGATAATTCCTCTTCTGCCTGTGCGCTCGAATAACAAAACATGGAGAAAAAAATAATGAGAACAAAATTAATGGCCTTGATATATCTTACGCCTTTTGCTGCCCTGATTTGTTCCCTCGCATTTGCCAATAATTATCCCTTTCCCCACAATGCCACGTATGACTACGGTATTTTACCCACAGAATATAATGCTCAAGATGTGCAGACAATATATGAAACCTGGAGAAATGCCTACTATGAAGAACAAGATGATCTTGCCAGAATTAAGTTTGATGATCCCAATCAAACAGTTAGCGAAGGTATTGCCTATGGTATGCTGATCATGGTCTTTATGGATAATGAGACAAATGATACCCAAGATGCATTTGATAAGCTCTGGAGGTATTATAATCACTTTTTAAATGACAACGGTTTGATGCATTGGAAAATTAACGGATTCAATGAGGTGGTTGGTTGGGATGCAGCCTCTGATGCTGAGGTTGATGCAGCTCTTGCTCTGATCATGGCCTATAAGCAATGGGGAGAGACACAGTATCTTATAGATGCAAAGGCCCTTATCGCCAAAATTAGAGAGCATGAAGTTAATGATAATAAATATTTAAAACCTGGAGATGCTTGGGACGACAAGAAAAATCCCTCATATTTTTCTACTGTTGCATTTAAACTCTTTGCTGAAATAGATACAGAATATACATCGTTTTGGAACGAGGTCATTGCCAACTCCTATAGCTTAATTCTGGCAGCACGAGATACGACAACTGGATTAGTACCAGAATGGTGCGATGAATCTGGTACCTCAGATGACCCTTTTTTCAAGTATGATGCTATTCGCGTTCCTTGGCGTATGGCCTGGGCCTACCTCTGGTATGGCGATACAGAAGCTTACACGATTGCCGATGATATAAGCTCTTGGATAAAGACGAAGGTTTCTCATGATCCTTCTCTGATTATAGATGGATACAATCTGGACGGTTCTGTTATTGGAGAGTGGAACAATCCTACCTTTGTTGGTGGCTTTGCCAGCGGTGCTCTGGTCAACAGTCAGCACCAAGCTTGGCTTGATTCGTCCTATACGCACCTTCTTCTCTTTACCGGCGAGGAAAGTTATTTTAACAAGACATTGCAGGTACTGTATGCCCTGCTTGCTACCGGAAATATGCCAAATTTATGGGGAGAGGGATCTGGTCAAAATACTGGAAATACGGATAATGATGCCTTTCTTTCGGCAATATTTTTGCTGCTCTTATGAAAGAGGAGGTGGAATGGTTAAACAAAATAAGCGAAAATTTTCACGCATACATATTCGATGGGCGGTTCGACTTGATTTCGGCACAGTGGAATATAAACGTTTTGTAAATAATGTCAGTCTGAACGGGCTATATGTTGAGGGAGAATTTCAGCAGATGATTGGAGACGTTTGCATAATTAACCTTAAACCATCCTGTCTTTTTCCTGATGAGCCTGTTCATGCTGTTGGTTGTGTTACAAGAACTTCCAAACATGGCGTGGCTATGAAATTTCTTTCCATGAAACTGGATAGCTTTTTCTTTTTGCAAACAACACTACTCTATAAGGCAGTTGATCCATCTTTACTGGGAAAAGAGTTTGTTATTAATAACACAACCTTTAAAATTGAGGACGATCTTATTGTTTTTGAACCTTTTCCTATGGATTTTCAATCGATGAAACAGGTGCAACACCTGCTGCTCCGACCAAATTCTGCTGAACGCAACAACGCATAAACAACGCATAGGATGCTGTTCCTAGCTCATGTACTGCCTTCAAAGGCATTTTGGAGAATCTCAACCTGTACATCTTGCCCGTGCAAATAGACAGCAACGACATCAAAACGCACAGGAATATCCCTTCCTCGTATATAGGCAGAGGCAACGTGCATAATTTGCTGTTGCTTACGGATATCCACAGCCTCAAACGGACTGCCAAACTGTTGACTGCGGCGGGTTTTGACTTCAATAAAGACGAGGTATTCACCATCACGGGCAATGATGTCTACCTCGCCGATTCGTAAACGAAAGTTACGTTCCAGAATAGTATACCCCTGTTGCGCAAGATGCTTGGCTGCACAGTCTTCGCCAAAACGTCCGGTTGTTCCGGTTGTCTTTCTGGGTTCTTTGAAAGGTGCTGAGGATTTTTTCAAAGAACTTACCGTAATTTACCACAGCATTTTTTGTATTTCTGACCAGAACCGCAGGGGCAGGGGGCATTGCGCCCAACCTTTTCCGTTTCACGACGGATTGTTTTTGATTTGCCACCAGAACCAGAACCTGTTGAAGCTGAGGAAAGTCTGGCCTGCTCCAGCTCTTCTTCCTGTTTACGTCGCTGCTCTTCCTCAAAGCGTTCCACCTCATCGCTTTGGAGAATGCGAATATGCATCAGGGTGCTGATAGTCTGTGTTTTCACTGTCTCAATCATAGATTGGAACAGATCAAAGCCCTCACGTTTATACTCATCCAAGGGATTTTTCTGACCATAGCCGCGCAGGCCAATCCCCTCTTTCAGATGATCCATACTCAGCAGATGATCTTTCCATAGCGTGTCAACCATTTGAAGCAGAACCATCCGTTCAATCTGGCGCATCTGATCTGCTCGGTTACGCTTATCCTGTGCCTGATACTCCTGCTCAACAGCTCCTTGCAATTGTTCCTGCAAAGACTCTGCGTTCATTTCGGTGAGATCTGTGGACTCTGTGTCCAGCCAACCGGGCTTAATATTGAACAGCTCTTCGACCCGATCATTTAAGGCATCCCATTCCCAGTCTTCAGGATGTTTGCGATCCTGTGCCGTCTCCGCTACAAGACTGTCCACCAGATCTTGCAGCATGTCTTTAATAATATCCTGTACATCTTTGCTTTCCAGCACCTTGCGCCGTTGGCTGTAGATTACCTCACGCTGTTTATTCATGACATCGTCATATTCCAGCAGATGCTTGCGGATATCAAAGTTATGCCCCTCCACCTTGCGCTGGGCATTTTCAATGGCCTTGGAGATCATGGAATGCTCAATGGGTTCATCTTCCTCCATGCCCAGTTTCTCCATGATCGTACCTAATTTGCCAGAGCCAAAGATCCGTAACAGGTCGTCTTCCAGAGAGAGAAAAAAACGAGAAGACCCCGGATCACCCTGACGACCAGAACGACCCCGCAACTGGTTATCAATGCGACGAGATTCATGCCGACTCGTGCCAAGGATATGCAGACCTCCTACCTCGCACACGCCTGGCCCCAGCTTGATATCTGTACCGCGTCCGGCCATATTGGTGGCAATGGTGATCTTACCGAGTTGACCAGCATCGGCAATAATTTCCGCTTCCCGTTCATGATACTTGGCATTCAGTACCTCGTGAGGAACCCGTTCCTTTTGCAGCATTTTGGATATTTTTTCAGAGACATCAATGGAAATCGTTCCCACCAGGACTGGCTGGCCTTGTTTGTGCAGTGTTTTAATCTCCTGGGTAATAGCCCGATACTTTGCAGCCTGATTTTTATAAATAACATCTGGATAATCCTTTCGGGCCATTGCCCGATTCGTGGGAATAATGACCACATCCAGATCATAGATCTTTTTAAACTCAGGTGCCTCAGTGTCTGCTGTACCGGTCATACCAGCCAGCTTGTCGTACATCCGAAAGTAATTCTGAAAGGTAATAGAGGCCAAGGTTTGATTTTCCTTTTCAACCTTCACCCCCTCTTTGGCTTCTAGGGCCTGATGAAGACCATCTGAATAACGCCGTCCCTCCATTGTTCGACCGGTAAACTCATCAACAATAATAACCTCGCCACTTTTGACGATGTAATCAACATCTCGCTGAAACAGGACATGGGCCTTGAGTGCCTGATTGACATGATGCAGTTGATTGATACTGCTGGGATCATAGAGATTATCAACTTTGAGCAGATCCTGGGCAAGAATAACCCCCTCATCTGTGAGCATAACTTGACGGGCCTTTTCATCCTTGGTGTAATGCGCTTCTTCTTTAAAATTTTTCATGATCCGGTCAACCTTGATATAGAGGTCTGTGGACATGTCTGCTGGACCAGAGATGATCAACGGGGTTCGGGCCTCATCAATCAGGATGGAATCCACCTCATCAACAATGGCAAAGTTAAACCCACGCTGACAAAAATCTGCCGTATCAAACTTCATGTTATCCCGGAGATAGTCAAAGCCAAACTCGTTGTTGGTGCCATAGGTGACATCTGCGTTGTAGGCATCTTTACGGGCTTCATCATCCATATCATGGATAATAGCTCCAGTCGTTAAGCCAAGGAAATGGTAGAGCTTGCCCATCCACTCCACGTCACGGCTGGCCAGATAGTCATTGACTGTCACCACATGCACACCCTTGCCGCTCAGGGCATTGAGATAGACTGCAGCAGTGGAGGTCAAGGTCTTTCCCTCACCGGTTTTCATCTCAGCAATTTTGCCCTGGTGCAGAACAATACCGCCAACAAGCTGGACATCGTAATGCCGTTCTCCAAGTACCCGTTTTGCACCCTCTCGGCAAACGGCAAAGGCCTCTGGCAGGAGATCGTCCAAGGTCTCGCCCTCAGCGTATCGTTTCTTGAACTCTTTGGTTTTATCTTGTAATCGTATATCACTCAACGGCGCTATCTCAGACTCAAGGTCGTTGATTTGATCGACCACCTTGCGCAATGCCTTGACCTCGCGATCATTCTTACTGCCAAATACTTTGGTTAACGCTTTGCCTATCATTCGTATCTCTCCGCAAACAGAACCATGCGGTTCTCTTTCTCTTCTTTTTGCAGGTCACTTTGCGTACGTTGATTATGCACCTTTGATTACTCTCAGTACGTTCAATGACCCGTATTTGTAGTATGTGCTGTAGGGATAAACCCCTGTGTTCGCTTTTTTAAAATTATAGGAACCTGCCCCTATCTCTCCTCTGCTGTCCAACTCATTGCCTCTTCGTCGCAGTCAGGAAATTTTGGACATTGAAGACAGTCGCTCCATATCTTATGAGGGAGATCATTTTTTTCTATATCAGTAAAGTTGAGCTTTTTAAAAAAGGCAACCTGATAGGTCAGTGTAAAGACCTGGCCGATCTCAAGACTTCGGGCCTCGTCAAGGCAGGAGTTGACTAGCTGTTGACCAATCCCCTTGCCCTGATGCTGTTCTGTAACTGCCAGCGAACGTATCTCTGCCAAATTTTCCCAGCAGATATGCAGTGCGCAGACCCCCAGAATGCCGTTTTGATCAAAAACAATAAAGTCACGCAACTGGTCATAGAGCGAACTCATTGAGCGACCCAAGAGCATACCCTTCTTGGCAAACTGCTGTAAAATACTGTGAATTTCCTTTACATCGCTCATCCGGGCTGGGCGAATTGGAACGTGTACGGCACCCGGTGCTGTGTTGCATTTGCAATCTGTTATACAATTCATGGCAGGTTATTCAAAAATTTTTCAACGTACCCCTTTACCAGTTTTTGGTCAAGAGGACAAATGTCAGGGGTTAGGGGCTATGATACAGGGGAGGTTCATCAAAAGAGATGCGCTTTTTTCGTTCTCTGGGCTGAACATAAATCGGAGACGTTGAAGCTGTAGAAGGCGTTATAGAAGGTGCAGGCTCCTCTGGACGGGCAACTGTTGTCTCAGTCTCAGATTGAGGGACTGATCTTATTTCTGGCCTTGTTGTGGATTGTGTTGTTGAACTTGAACCTATGGCTGACTGTGCCTGTTGTTTAACCACAGCAGGCGGACAGGGGGACACAACTGTCTCTCCAGCCCACATTCCCAGGAAGAACAAAAAGAGAAAAAGGCAAAAGGTAACCAGAGCTATCCCGGCAAGACCGTTCAGGCTGAGGCGAAAGGTAAAATATTTGGCTGATGCTTTTGAGGGAGCAGAAGTAGTTTTTTTACGTGGAGGCATAGAGAACTACGCAATGTTAATTATATACAGGTGGTGGATTGTGCTTAAATTATTTTTCTCCTATCATCCCATAGTCAGATTTTTTTTTCAAACATTTCTTTTCTGAAAGCTTTTTTGCAAGAATTGCCTTTGGGGATTGGGCGGGACTGATCGGCTTTTTTTATTGACACCCTGCTCATTCTATGTTCTTTTTTCATTCTACACTGAAAATGTCTCATGTCTACTCCCTGTTTCCGAAGGAATAAAATTATGTTTCGTTTCTCCTCCTCTATTCGGCCTCTTGGTTGTTCCCTTTTTCTTGCTTTATTTTTTATCGTAGCTGGTTCAGGCAGTTCAGGAGCCTGCACTCCGAAAATTGTCTGGGTTGAGGATGCAGGTATTTCTGATTCCATTTCGGCTGGCACATCGGCGACCTTTGGCTGGAAGGTAAAAAATGTATCCACCTGCGATGCGGTCAATTACCATCTGGGGTTTGACGGCTCTGTTCCTGCAACTTCAACTGGGAATTTTGGCGGGGAAAATCATCCGTCCTTTACTCTGCTGGCAGGCGAAACCGGTGTCATTTATGCCAACATGGTTGCTGCACCGGAGGAAGTAGGGACAAAATATAAAGTCTATTATGACATGTTCCGTCCCAATGGTATACCTCTCAATGATTTGCCATTAGGCGGACTATACGCAGAATTTACCATCACAGCCCCTCCTGTAGAACCGACCACCCTCATCTCTCCCTCAAACAATGCAACCATCGACACCACTACCCCGATCCTGAAATGGGAGTTCGTATCCGGTGCAAGTGTATATCGTGTTGTCCTGAGTGAAAATGAAAATTTTACAGGTCTTAGCAGCGATGGAAAATCCTGTACGGATAATTCCTGTCAAACCGATAAAACCAGTTCTACCAATTATTCGGTCGGATCGGATCTTACTGTTGAATTTGACAAAACCTATTATTGGAAGGTGCGTGACGATGCCTCCGGCCAATGGTCTGATTATTTTAAATTTACAGTTTCCGAGGAAGAACCGCCTCCCCCTTCAGACTGCACCGCCCGTTTTGAATTTGTCCAAGACGGTGACCAACCCGATGAGGTTGCGCCGGGAACGGATGTTGATCTAACCTGGAAAATCAAGAATATTTCGGAATGTAATGCGGTCGGCTACCATCTCGGCTTTAACTCTGCTGATCCATCCGGCAAAAATGCTGATTACGGTGGTACAGATCATCAATCATTTACCATCAAGGCAGGCGATACCGGCTTTGTCCAAGCCAATATTCGCAATACCCCGGAAGAGGAAGGCGAGTATCGGGTTGAGTTTGATATATATACCAATGAAGATGACCTGCTGCCTACTTCTTCCGGTGGCTTGACGCTGTTCAGCGAGTTTACAGTTACCGGTGACGAGCCGGAGCCTCCGCCTCCCGAAGAGTGTACACCGAGTTTTGTTTTTGTTGAAGACGGCTACCAGCCTGATCCGCTGGAACCGGGCCAGGCGGTTGATTTCACCTGGAAGATAAAAAACACCTCGGATTGTGATGCAGAGGGGTATCATCTCGGTTTTTATTCCGCAACCCCATCCAGTTCTACTGCAAATTATGGCGGTACAGATCATCAGACCTTCAGCTTGGCAGCCGGAGCAAGCGGTTATGTGACAGCCAATGTCAGGGCTGTTCCTATGGAAGGGAATACCTATAAGGTCGAGTTTGATATCTATACGGATAAGGGAGAGGCGTTGCCGGTTCCTGCTGGCTGGGAGCGACTGTATACGCAATTTACCGTTGATCCTTGCGCTAAGGTTACAGAGCCAAAGCTTGATCATATTCGTTTAAGCCGCAATTTCCTTTTAAGAAACAGAGTGACTATCAGTGCTGAGGTGCCGGATACCGGTGGGAAAGATGTCACCCTTTCAGCAAGGATAAACGGTAAAGACTATGCAATGACCGAACTTCGATCCGGCGGTTACGCTGCATCAGGATGGGGGCATTTCACCGGTGATGACGATTATATGGTGACAGCCAGCAACGGTTGCCATGACACCTCGTTTATTTTTCAGGATGGAGCTTGGGTACCCTACTTTCAAGGTACTTACCGCCAAACCAACTGTGATGAATTTATGGGCTGCGGGGGCGATCCAGTTTCCACCTATATTGGTAACTTCGCCCAAATGTTCATTGATGCAGCTATTGCCGGTATCGGTAATGCCGACCTGCTCATCCAGCGTGCTTATAACTCCGGTGCTGCTCTGGGAGACGCTGCCTCCATCTACGAGTACACAGATGCAGGCCGGGAAAAGATCACCGGGCCAGCCCAGTATTTTGGTACCGGTTGGGCCTCCAACCTGGATGTCTTTCTCTTGGCCCAGGATTACGCACCCCTTTACGAAGGCGTTCAAATTCGCTTCCCGGACGGTCATACTCAGGATTTTGAAAAAAATGATTTTGGTTATGAGCCTTCTACCCCGGATAACTTCGATACCCTGACCAAGGAAGGCGACGAGTTTGTGCTTCAACGGAAGCATAGTCTGGAAACATGGCGGTTCGCTGCTGATGGTAATCTCAAGGAAATTCAGGATCGCAACGGCAATACGGTTAAATATACCTATCAGAACGGCCTGCTCACGGCAATCAGCGACGGCAATCGCTCCATCACCTTTAACCACGATGCAGACGGTCATATTACAGCAGCACATCTCCCTGAAAATATTGTGCTGGCCTACGAGTACCAAGATGATCTTCTGGTCGCCATGATTGACGGAGAAGGCAACCGGACGGAGTATCGTTATGACGATAACAAGCAGCTGACCCAAGTGCTGAGTCCACTGGGGCATCCCTCTGTTCGGATGAGCTATGATGAACGGTATCGGGTGGCAGAACAGGTCGTCGGTGAGAGCGAACGTTACGCCTTTGCCTATCAGGGCGAAGATGCTGCTGAAGCTACAACCATTACGGACAGCTACGGCAATGCAACAGTGCAGAAACATGATGAGGAAGGACGGCAGAGCGAGGTCGTTCACCCGGACGGCAGTGTTGAGCAATTTTCTTATGACGAGCATAACAACCGAACCTATTACAAAAATCCTGCGGGCGGTGAGTACCGTTACAGCTATGATGCCCGTGGTAATCGGCTGACTGTGGACGGTCCGCTGGGACTGCATAAAGAATGGGAGTACAGCCTCCGTAATCTGGTTACCGCAACCACGGAAAAGGTGGATGACAGCCGCAAACGGAGCTTTACCTTTGCTTACGACGACAACGGCAACCTGACAGCCTTTTGTTTGCCTTTGGGCGATTGCGGCTCTATAACCTACGATGCCCACGGTCTCCCCTTGGCAATGACCGACCTGCGCGGCAACACCACCACCAATGTCTATGATGCGGAAGGCGACCTGATCAGCGTCACCAACCCGGAAGGTGCGTCCACGGCCTTCAGCCATGACGACCTGGGCCGGATCATCGGCAAGACCAAACCGCTGGGTAATTCCTATTCCTACACCTACGATAACAACTCCAACCTCATTGCCGTGGACGGGCCGTTGGGCTTTCATATCGGCTACGAATACGATGCCGACAACAACCTGATCACCTCCCTTGACCCCAACGGCGGGGCGATCAAGTACGCCTGGACTGCTTCGGACAGCATTGCTGCGGTCACCAACCAGCTCGGTTTTACCACCTCCTTTGCCTACGGCCTGATGAACGAGCGCATTGCCCGGACCGATGCCGAAGGTCGGGAGTGGAGCTATACCTACGACAATATGCTCCGGGTCACCGATGTCAACGGCCCGCTGGGATATCATCAGAGCTTTGCCTACAACGCTCTGGGCCGGATCACCGATGCTACGGACCCGGAAAATCGGGTCAAGCATGTGGACTACGATGCCCTGGGCCGTCCCCTGACCATAACCCGTAACTACCTGCCCGGCGGGGGAGAAGATGCGGATACCAATGTCAGCACCTCGTTTACCTATGATTTGCTGGGCAACCGGCTCTCGGTCACTGACCCGGAAGGATACGAGTTCAGGGCTGAATACGATCTCCAGAACCGGCTTCGGACAAAGCAGGACGCGGAAGGCTATGAATGGGAATACTCCTACGATCCTATGGGCAACCTCCTGTCCGTGCTCAATCCGCGCGGCTATCAGACCAGCTATGCCTATACGCCGACCAACCGCCTCCAGTCCGTTACCAATCCGGAAGCGCATACCCGAACCCTGGCCTATAATGGCAACGGCAAGCTGACTCAGGTCACTGACCCGATGGGTACGGTCACCTCCTTTGCCTATAATGAACTGGACCGCCGCAGCGAGGTGATCAGGAATTATCAGCCTGCTGTTGCCCCGGATCAGCAGACCAATGTCAGCAGCAAATTTGAATATGATCTGGCAGGAAACCTCCGTTTTGTCACCAACCCGCTCAAGCATCAGGCGGAAATCCGTTACGATGCAGCCCATCGCCGCAGCGAGATGATTGACTTTGAAGGCGGAACTACTCGCTTTGCCTACGATAAGGTCAATAACCTGCTCAAGGTCACAGATGCTGAAGGCAACGCTACCAGCTACAGCGTGGATGAGCTGGATCGCCTGATTGCGGTTACCAATGCGGAGAACGAAACCACCGGCTATGCCTATGACCTGGTGGGCAATCGCACCAAATTAATCGAGGCGGATGACACCGTGACCCTGTACGAGTTTGACGGGGTGTATCGCCTCAACCGGGTCCATGAGAATTACCGTCCGGGTGTTGATCCGGGTAATGATGTCAACGTGCTCACCGCCTACAGCTACGACCGGCGCGGTCTGCTCACCGGGATTGTCAATGCCAACGGGGCCGAGACCCTGTTCGAGCATAACGGGATGGGCAAACTGATCAAAGAGATTGACCCGCTGCATCAGGTCTGGGAATACGCTTATGACGGCAACCGCAACCGGATCAGCCGCAGGGATGCCAAGGGCGATCTGACTGAGTACAGTTTTTATCCTGATGATATGCTGGAGCAGATCAGCTATGCCGATGCCAGCACTGTGGCCTATCAGTATGATGCCAATAATAACCGGATCGGGATGAGCGATACACTGGGCCAGACCTCCTGGGCCTTTGATCCCCTGAATCGGGTCACGGAGCAGAATGATCCCTTTGACCGGGTGCTGGCCTATCAGTACGATGCCGCCTCCAACCGCACCGGCATCACCTACCCGGACGGCAATCAGGTGGGCTATGCGTACAGCCCCAATAATTGGTTGAAAACGATGACCGTGAATCCGGTAGGGACACGGCATGCCGTTTCCCTACAGACCGAATATTACAGGGATATGGTCGGAAATCTGACCCAGATCGTCAATCCCAACCAGACCGAAACCACGGTGGCCTACGATAAGGTCTACCGGACCCTGGAACGAATCAACCGACAGGTCACCAATGGCGGCAAGACCAACAGCGGGTTCAAGTACAGCTATAATGAGGTCGGCCATATCACCGAGGCCATCAAGGAATACGGCTGGCGTAAGCCCTCTGTGGTTACCGAGGCCTATGAGTACGACGGCCTGCATAGGCTTTCCTACATGAACATGTCACCGATCAAGAATAACGGCGGCATGGTGGAGACCGCCTACAGCTACGATCCGGTGGGCAACCGCCTGAGCTGGGAGAGCAATGACGATCTCCAGACCAATACCCCTTATGACGGCTTCTATCGCAGCTACGAGTACAACGCGGCCAACCAGATGCTGGCTATGGAAAATGCGGCGGACAAGAAGAACGATGACTTTGCCTATGAGTACCGCTTTGATGCCAACGGCAACCGGATCAACCGGCAGCTGATCGACCGGAACGGCCCGCAGTACGGGGTGGATTACAGCTATGACCCGGAAAACCGCCTTGTCCTGGCCCAGGATTACCAGCTTGTCGGAGAGAGCAAAAAGGAAGCAGCCCATCGTATCGACCGGGCCTTCACCACCCTGGAATACGACGGCGGCGGTCGCAGACTGGTCCAGCATTACGACCCCAAACAGGGCGGCAATGGAGTGGATAAACGGGATGAGTACGTGTTTGACGGGCTTGATCCGGTGGCGGAGTACAATATGCTCAACGGCCAGCGCACGGATTATTACCGGGGCGCGGGCAATCACTTGGCCCTGATGCACCAGTATAAAGGCGGCACCCAGGGGCAGATGTACTGGTACCACTACAATAATAAGGGCGATGTGGTCGGCCTGACCAAGCATAACGGCAACTCGCACCATAACTATCGCTATGATCCCTACGGGGCCGTGCTGCCGGAGAACGGCAATTTCACTGATCCGCATAACCATTACACCCTGACCGGTAAGGAGTTTGATGAGAATACCGGGCTGGTTTGGTTCGGGGCGAGGCATTATGAGCCGGAGACCGGGGTTTGGATGGGGCAGGATTCTTATCGGGGACGGTTAAACGAGCCGGGGACGTTGCATCGGTTTGGGTATGTGCAGAATAATCCTGTCAATGGATTTGATTGGTATGGATATTGGAGATATGAGGTTGATAATAACAACGAGATAGTAGCTATTTCTGATGATACAGAAGATACTTTTGATTCTTTATTACAAGAATTATCAGGTCAGTATTTACTTATTCCTAAAGTGAAGTCTGAATACCTACAAAAAATATCTAATTATAATAATTTTGATGTAGAATGCGATTCTATAAAACTAAATGAACGTTTTGTAATTCCTTCAGATATTCCAATACCAAAGCAAATGCGATCTGCTATAAATGCAGCGAATCATGAAGGTTATTTCTATTGGGATACTACTGGATCTAATGATTTTCGTTCGTATTTTATTCCCTATGACATGCAATTAAACAGTTCATCAAGTATGAATTGCTGGGAAAGTATTCTGTATATCGATTACTTTTATGGATATCTAGATAAAGACGTTATTGATTTTACATATAATGCGATATACGACATGGCAGAAAAGATAGATCTTTATAATTCTTATATAGATAAATATAAGAAGACTTATCCGGGATTGGAAAAATACTATATTTCTCAAGAAGAAAAGAGCGAATATCTAAATTCATCTATGTGGTATTCTTTAGGAGCAAAAAATGCTGTCAGTTTCGATGCAAACAAAGTCGAACCGGGACAACTGATATTTTTCCGAAATAACGGTGAGAAGAATCCTGCTCATGTCGCGATATCACTTGGCGATAATGAAGTAATGAGTTTATGGAATGACCCTAATGATGACTACTCTTTTCAAAGGACCACTATACAAGACATTAAAGCTTCGATGGGCAGTGGTGTCTCTGTTACTATGGGAGATAAGAAAATGTTCAACAAATGATTTTTTATGAAAAAAATATCTTTTTTTATTCTTATAATCATCATATCTTTTGTTTTTTCGGTTGGCTATTCAGAGGGAGATATGCTTATTGATGGAGTTTGGAATGTCTATCTTCATAAGATAGACGCTTTGCTAAGCAAAGAAAAGTCTCTAGAAAAAATAGCTGAAATACATATTTCCTCTGGAAGATACAAAGTTATTGCTGAAGAAGATTCAGGTACTCTAACACCATCATATTTCTCAAATAATCGTGTTGGCGATGTGATGCTTAAGGAGAGCTTAAATGGAGGAAAAATAATAGGAAAGGTCTTTTTTGATGAAGACAGTTTTAGACTTGTAGTAATGAGAAGTAATGACTCTGGGGTATTATTTTTTTCACCATACGAAAGTGTACTTTATTGCCCTTGGTATATTGAAAAGAGCAAAGAGATCAATGGGGTCAGAGTCGATTGATTTTGTCAAGAAGGGAAATAGCCGGGTAGTTCCGCTTGAGCGCAACGAAAGCAGACGGTTCTTTGCCCGGATTGTCTGATTTCCTTGTACTCAATCAAGCCCTACATGACTGGGTGCATACCACGCAATGCCTTTCTGCCGCTGCAGCGGGAGGAAAAACCATCCCAGAGGGACACAGCGCATCTTTTCAATGCTGGCCCTGACGGTAGGCCGGTAGGGGCGGACCCCCGTGTCCGCCCTGTTTGCCCGCCATTTCGGGATGTTCCACCAGGGCAGGCACGGGGACCTGCTCCTACAACCCGTGGTAATAACCGACCATGAATGAACCCGCCACCCACCACCGTCGTTCTATCCGCCTGCGCAATTACGATTATTCACAGGCCGGTAGGGGCGGACCCCTGTGTCCGCCCTGTTTGTCCACCATTTTGGGATGTTCCGCCAGGGCAGGCACGGGAACCTGCCCCTACAACCCGTGGTAATAACCGACCATGAATGAACCCGCCATCCACCACCGTCGTTCCATCTGCCTGCGCAATTACGATTATTCACAGGCCGGTAGGGGTGGACCCCTGTGTTCGCCCTGTTTGTCCGCCATTTCGGGATGTTCCACCAGGGCAGGCACGAGGACCTGCTCCTACAACCGGTGGTAATAACCG
>QYLO01000066.1 GCA_022766165.1 Candidatus Electrothrix gigas | reverse complement strand
ACCTTGCAGGGAGTACCGAGCTATTTTGCACGGTTCTGCACAGTAGATCCAGTAGGTGTTGTAAACGAGCTGGAAGTTCTTCTGGAGAAAGGGGTTGAACCGTTGCTCTATATTGATGCGGAATGCCCGGTTACAACCCCCTATGATGTTTGTTATAATCAACAGCATCATCCCCATGGGAGTTGCGGTGTCGGTTTCGGCGCCACTATCAACAGGGAGGAGCAGTTCTATTCTCTTACCTTTGCTGATCTTTTTTATCCCTGGGTATTGGAAACCCGCCTTGATTTAATTAAAAAATTTTATAAGAATTATACAGATGTTGACTTGGTTGATCTCAAGGACTTCCTGCAATGTTGCACTGTTCTCACCCGATCCCCTTGGATTAGAATGAGCCGAGGCATTCCGCCTGGACAGTTTAGTGATTATATTTATGAGGGGTCCCAGGGACTCCTGCTTGATCAAAAGTACGGTTTTTTTCCCTATGTCACCCGTTCTGATACAGGGATAAAAAATGTCCTTTCTCTTAGCGGAAACAGAATTCCTGAAGTCTATCTGATTACCCGGGCCTACCAGACACGGCATGGCCCCGGCCCTATGTCCAACGAACATCTTCTGCAGAATATTAAAAAAAATCCCTTTGAGACAAATGTCTGCAATTCTTTTCAAGGGGAATTCAGACGCAGCCTTCTTGATCTTTCCTTATTACAGTATGCTCTCCAGCGAGATCCTGTCATTGCAACTGCTGCAGAAAAATATCTCGTCATGACCTGTTTGGATCATATCGAAAATGAATACCGGTTTACCCAAGAAGGCAACATAGTTTGTTGTGATAACGAACACGATTTTATTACAAGGATCGCAACGGAATTAGGGATCAAAAAAATATATACAAGTGCGGCAGATCATGCTGATCTGGTCAACAGCTTGGTACTGAAAGACTGAAGAATCATCATCTGTGGCAGGTTACTTTTTCGGATCAAGCTGATAGGTGAGTGCAGTGATCTTATAGTTCTTTTGCTTTTTAGCTAGAAAAAAAGTTATTGTTCCGCTGTTTGCGTTGATTTTACTTGGACTGTAGACCAACCGTACACGAAATCGACCTGTTAATATGACCTTCGTTCCCTTTTCCTGTATATCTGTCCCCAGTATATTAATACCATACTCTATGCCTTTTGTTGTTGTAAAAAGTTGTCTGTATTTATGGCGTACTGTGGAAAAAGGCACACCGTTTTCTACTGCATTATTTGTAAAAAAAAGAGAAAATTGCTGGAGATCCCTGGCAGCATAGGCGGAGATGTAACTTTTAACAAATGCACGAAGCGATTTGCGTATAGATGTTCGTACAGATGTTGTCTGAGATTTTTTTCTTACTTTTTTTACAGGAGGCTGCTCTTCTTTTGCTTCGACTTTCTTTTGAAATACATTGGTAACGATAGCTGCTTGATAACTTTTTTCAGAAGGTTCAGTAGGTTCAGTAGGTTCAGCAAGGGGTAAGCTGTTTGCTGTCTGCTTTGATACAACAAGCTCTTTTGTTTTTTTCGGAAAAATTTTTTGAACGAGATGAGCTGATTTTTTTTTCTCATCCTCTTTCTTGCCTGCAATGGGCTTATCTGTAAGACGATCAGAATATTTTTTGTTCATGGCCGCCTTAGTCTGAGACTGGTGCGGTGCAAGAGAACTTGGTGGCGTGTGATTTTTTACGTTAAGCGCAACTGTTCTCTGAGAGGTAGAGGATTGGGCCAGAGTCGTTGTCTTTTCAGGAAGAACTGACGTAACTGGTGGTGGATGATCGTTGGCCCTGTTATTTGTTACCTTTGTTACTCCAGCGACAGCTAAACCTGGAACTTGCTCCTCGACTTTTTGCCCAGTTTCCTTTATCAAAGAAGGAGGGGGCTGCTCAAGTAACGGTTGTAGCGATTGTTCTTGGGTGGCTACAGTAGCTGTAGTCCTTGTAATTGCTGATTTTTTTTTGCTGATATTATTGAGCATGGCCCGCCTTTGATAGTGAATCGAAAGACCCACGATAACCAACAAGAGTACTGTACTTATAAATGAAAAGAGATACAGGTATATTTTTTTTCGATTTTGGCCGTGGAAAGGAGAATTTTCTTTTCGGTATCTCCATGCTGTTGCGGAAGAAGATCGGGATTCCTTTTTATCAGTATTATTTATGATCCGTTGATATGCCTTAGTAATTTTGATAAATTTTTCTGTATTATTTTTATTTGAGGTATCTGGATGATATTGCAAACTGAGCTTTCTAAAGGCATGTTTCACTTGAGCAAGACTAGCGTCTGCTTGCAAACCAAGGATCTCATGGTCGCCACTAAAGACCTTTCGAGGCGAAAAAATGTTTTGAATATGGTCCAACTCTCGGGAAAGGTATGCTAAAGAGATATGATATTTCTGGCAGTAGAGATTAATTTCTTTCAGTTCTTCTCTCTTGTTACCAGCTATTTTTTTATGCAACTCTGCGCAGACAGAAGTCATTGCATCGTCCTGAGCAATAAAAAAGATAAGATCCTCAGTGGAGGGGCGTGAGGAAATTTTTTGAATAAGAAGTTGTTCAGCCTGCATTATTGGAAAGTGGATGCTGATACGTTTTGAAGAGAGAGGTTGGTGATCCAGAAATCACCGCTGATGAGACTATCAATTTTTTTACTGGGAAGACGACAGAGACGGAGTTCTACCCCTTGGTTGCATTTTGTAGGAACGGTAAAGTGAAGAGAAAACCGACTCCAGTCCTGATTTGATTTTACCATCTCGGTGACAAATCGCATGGAACATTTTCTTCCGATAAGTTGCAGAAAAGGACGTTGATCAGTAGTGAGGTTCTTACTCCGCATTTTTCCTGTAAGCTTGAAAGTCTGACCAGCAGGCAGGGGAATAATTTGTTCTATATGGTATAAATTAATATTTTGTTTTCCTGTGAAATGGAGATGCAGGGCTGACCCCTCTGTTGTAGCCTCAATGCCTTGCTTCTTCAGTATGCGCTCCCAAATGCGCCAACCAAAGCCTCCTTGAAGGAGAGGAAGTGAGAAGTTACCATTGTACAGAAGATTATTATTTGGATAGTTTGGATAATATTCCTGCCAAAGCAGCGCTGCTTTATTGATTTTTTGATTATTTATCAGTAGATTAATATATTGAAGCACTTGTTTTTTCTCAAGCAAGGTATGATCGGTCACTGTCCAGAGGAAGGAGGCTGTATCAATATTTTTCATGCGGACAGCATGGACAAAGAGTGACGTACTGTTTTTTTTTCCCATTTTTTTTACAAGTTCAGCCGGTTCTGGCCAAAGGGAAAAAACAAAGTTAAGCACTTTTTGTTTCGTTTGTCGAGTGAGATTTTTTTGCTGAAGAAGCCAAGAGAGATCATCTTGCAGCATCTCTTCTCTGCCAAGGAGATAGGCCAACATGGCCTTTTCCCAACGCCAGCGGAGAACACCTTGCATCAGATCATCCAGATAATTCAGTATCTCAAGAGAGCGGTTGATGTTACCTACATCGTTCTCCAGTTCAGCGAGATTGAGCCATGCTGGTATATACACTGGATTGGCATACAGAGCCTTTTGAAACCATTTTCTGGCTTTTTCATGATGGCCTAGGGCAGACTCTTCCTTTCCGTATGCAACTAACAGAAGAGGATCATTTTGATATTTCCTGACCTCCTTCTTTGTTGCAATATCACTGTATACTGTTTGTGCAATGAAAGCAACACGTAGCTGATACAGGGTTATGGCAATAAGCCCTAAAAAAAGAGCTATACGAAAAGCTATACCAAGTAAGATGAATCCTTTGGAGTGCATAGGGAAAAGATATGCTATTTTTTTAAACAGATCGTCAAGAGATCGTCAAGAGCATACGATTTTTGCATCTTATTTATCATGTTAGGATTCCCCATAGTTATAATCATACTGGTATGCATAGTAGCTATATTTACTGTACGTTCCATAGCCTTTTTGTAGACCTGCTTTATTTACAATGCTGCCCAGAATTTTTCCATTAACATTTACAACAGAACGCCGAAAATGTTTTACACCATCTCGTGGAGTGTCCCCTTCAACGGTAATCAGGATGAGACCGTCTACCATATTGGCAAGCACCAAAATTTCAGCAAATCCCTGAAAAGGAGGAGCATCAATAATAACATGGCTATAATGCTCATTCACTGTTTTTAATAACTCACGCATTCTGTTTGAGGCAACCAGTTCAGCAGGGTTAGGCGGAAGTGGCCCACTGGCAATATAGTCTAATCCTTTATAGTCAGTCTTTTGAATAACTTCTTTGAGTGTACTCATTCCGCTGAGAACGCTGGAAAGTCCCTCACCTTTTCTTTCTGCATCAAAAATTTTATGCAAACTGGGCTTGCGCAGATCCACGTCAATGATCAGGCAGTTATCTCCGCTTGAGAGATACGAGAGAGCGGTATTGGTGGACAAAGAGCTTTTACCAGCCCCAGGTAGAATGCTGGTTACAAGGATTGTTTTTGGTGGATGTTCAGCAGCGGAAAGATCAATGGATGTAATTGCCGTGCGTATTGATTCTGCAACAGGTGAACGAGGATCCGTGTATGACTTGAGGGCCATATCTTTACGGTTGTTCACACATTCCTTGTCAAAGGGAATGAGCCCCAGTACAGGTATATGAAATTTTTCAATGAGTTCTTCAGGGCTTTTAATCGTATCATCGAGATACTCAAGGAGAAAAGCTAATCCCATACCGCTGAATAACCCAAGCAAGAGACCTAAGATGAGGTTACGAGCCACTTTGGGACTGGAAGGATACAGTGGAACTCGGGAATAATCCACAATCGTAATATTCGTGACTGCTGCACCCAAGGTAGCCTCAATCTCTTTGGCCCGCTGTAACAGGCTTTCATAAATGCTTTTATTGGTTTCTGTTTCGCGAAGAAGTATTTTATATTGGGTGGCCCTATCATTCAGTGCAATGGCCCGTTGCTTTTGCTCTTCTGCTTTGACTTCTAAATATTCTTGTTTTTTACGTGCAGCCTCGTAATCATTTTTTATTGACTCTATAATGAACAGTTTTTCCTCTCTGATACGCTGGGAAATGTCGTCTATTTTGGCTTTGAGCTGCCGCATCTTGGGATATGCAGGTTTAAAGGTGGTGGAAAGATCCTGATATTCTCCGGCAAGAAGAAAATGCTCTGCTTTAAGCTGTTTAATAAGATCATCTTGCAGAATTTGAGGAAGGCTCTGGTTATTTCTACTAATAGCTTGTTGATAAAGTGACTCTTTGCTAATACGTTCGGTCCGTGCTATGGCAAGGGCATCGTTCAGTTCTTCTAACTGCCGCATTATCAGGTTAAGTTTTGGGTCCATAGAAACCAAACCTGCTTGTCGTGAAAAATCATTAAGTTTTTTTTCAGATTGTTCGAGTTTTATTTGGGCCGTTTGTATCTGTTTTTCAAGGAATTGCGCAGCATTTTTTGATGATTGGATATTCGTGTCCATAAGCATCTGGACAAATTCTTCCATAGCTGTGTTGATGATATCAGCAGAAAGTTGCGGGTCAGGTGATTCTATACTCAGTTGAATAAGTTCGCTGTTACGCACCGGTGAAATTCTAAGACTATCTTGAAGTTTGTTTACAACGTCATCAGTGAGTAAACGTTGTTTACCCTCTAAAGTTAACTGTAAATTTTCTTCGGAATTTAAGCGGATAAAATCACGAATTGAAGCGAGAGCAAGTTGAACAAGAGAGGCAAATGAGGCTGCCTCGCCTTGTTTTTCCCCAATTTCTTTGTTAAAAAAAGGATTTGTTAAGAGGTCAAGTTTTTTAATCAGACGTATAGTTAACTGTTCACTTTCCAGAAGGTTGACTTGCGTTTGCTGGAACTCCATAGTTTTGAGTGCATTTGTCTGGAGATCTTCAAAACTTGTTAACTGTCCCTGGGAGGCTGAAGCCTTGAGCGTTCCCTTTCCTTCAAAGAGGGGGGTGCTTGTCAGGGTAAACAAGGCTACAGCGGAAAAAATCAAAAGCAGACAGAGGAAAACCGTCCATTTACGACGGATAAGAACATCCAGATAATCTCGTAAATGGATCTCCTCATCTTGCATCGGGGCAACTGTTTCCTGATAGTCAACTGAGGGAAGATTTTGATTTCCTCTATAAGGACTAGGACCGATGATTATTTGTCGATCTGAATTGTTGGACTGAGATTGATTCATAGCTATTATTCAATCGTTTCTACACAAGAGAAATGAGTTTTTTTAATAAGAAGCAGAGGAAAGTGGCTTTAGGATACTGTTTAGGATACCGCTTTTACAGTTCAACACCAAGATATTTTTTATGTGGTATGTGTTGCAGCTCGTTCTTATTTGCGGTGGCGTAAAAGAACAGTATGGCTTCCATGTTCAAGAAGAATACATAAGGTCGTAAAGTAGAGTAAATTGGCTGGGAGACGCCAACCAAAATCAACTATACCGTGCATGATAAAACCAATAATTGCAGCACTTGAGACAAGAGAGACAAGAGCTGGCGAGGTCAGCCTATGGAGTTCTTTTTTTGTATAAGGCCATATTTTTTTTATTTGGAGAAAGAGCAAGCAAAACAGGATACAGAGAAAAAAAAGAGCAAGGGGAAGACCGAGTTCAATGGCCAATTCAAGATAATCGTTATGCGCTCTATCAAAGGCAATATTTTCTGGAAACTGTTTAAGATAAATCGGAGAAAGGAAAATATACGCTCCAATGCCTGTTCCAACAAATAGATGGTCACGAAGCATAGGGAGGCTGGATAACCAGATATTGAATCGTATCTCCCCACCCTGTTGCAAGAGCATAAAACGATCAAATATAGATGCAAAGCCGATTATAGAACCATAGGATAAGGCAAAAAATATCAAAAAAGCTAAAAGAAGCAATTTGTTTTTTACGTGGACTGGAAGGAATATAAGGAGAATGAATAAAATAAAAATCATGGAAAAAATACCACCTCTGGACTGTGAAAACAGTACTGCCAGCATAGTGATAGAAGAGAGAAAAAGAAAGAAGAATCCTTTGAGACGGCGGTTTGTCGTATCGTCCATCCTTCCTCTTTTTTTACGATTACTTGTTATATTAGAAGGAGAAGATGAAAATGCCGTTCTGAATTGAAGCAATGCCAGCCCTACTGTAAGGGGCCAAATCATATTCATGAGAGCGGCATACTGATTTTTATAAATAATAGTGCCACGAGCCATCCCTCTAAACTGTTTGATATCACTGAGCCAAAGTACGCCAAGATGTGGATTGATCGCTTGGATTACACCATACACTGCTTCAAAAAGACCAACGGCAAGGCAAATGAAAAGAATTTTTCTGAGAAACGATCGATCAGAACGCAACAGGATTTTGAGTGTGGCAGCATAACAAAATAACGCAAAAAGAAAGGACGCTGTCAGTATCGTTGCGGCGCTATTATATCCAAGCGAGGCATACTGAATATCTATACCTGCTAACTGATGGGCGGCTTCTAGGAAAGAACTGCGAACAGGCGAGAGCGTTGCAATCCATTGTCTTGGAAGGAGAAGCCGAGAAAGTAGTATTGAAAGAATAAAGAATAAGAGTACGACATGTCCAGCAGAAAAAAGACGAAGGTTGGTGTAGTGTCCAGCATTGATAAGGAGCCAACTCCCTAAGACAAGAAGAATGATTGCCGTATAGACGCCTGTTGTAATAGGATGTACTGCTCCAAAGATAAACGGGATTGTACCAAGCAAAAAAAGTACGCAGTACTGAGCAGTTTTTTGGAGCTTGAGATTGTTCTTCACTGCCGCCTATCAACAGACGGATTACGGTATTGAATACCAGTTCCCATAAAACCAAGGTCGAATCCTAAACCTGTTGATAAGAGTCCTGAAGTACTTGACTCTGCATAGATAACATCCTGATCTTGAAGTCTAATGCTATCTCCCACCCCTTTTTGTAGCTCACTGAAACTCAAGCTGATAATATTACGTTTTCCATTTCCAATATGACGAATCAGTTTTATCTTGTCGTTGTCGGCGTAAGCTGTTAAGCCCCCGGCTAAGACAATTGCTTCAGTAATAGTCATTTCTCCTTTTATGGGATAAGTTCCTGGATTTCTTACTGCACCATCAATAAAACACTTACCCGCTTCTGGAACAAAGATAACATCGCCGCCCGCAATGGCAATATTATAATTCATATTGCCTCGCTTCATAAGTGCATCTAAATCAATAATATAATTTTTTACAGCACCAGTTTTTCTATTTTTTCGAGAAAGATAGGCTATATTTGCCGCATCCTCAGTCACACCTTGGGCAACTGCAATAGTATCAAGTAAACGCCGTCCAGCAATATAATCATAATTTCCAGGCATAGTAAAGGCACCTACAAGAGTAATTTGATCGCTAATTTTTTCTTTTACAAAAACAGAAACATGTGGATCATTCAGATATTTTTCTTTGAGCAGCGACTCTATCTTTTCTTCAGCTTCAGCTGCTGTGAGGTCACGTACATCAACTTGATTAAGAATGGGAAGGCTTATATACCCTCTGGAGCTGACTCTTGCTTCAGCGTTGAGTTCTTCAGATTCAAGGACATTGACAGTGACAAGATCTCCAGGTCCCAGCGTAGATTCAAAATCTTCAGGGGGAGCTGTAAGTACTGAGTCAAACATATCCTGCTGAACAGTTTTGTCTGCCAGTTGATCATTTTGTTGCTTGAAAATATTCTGCTGAACAGTTTTATTTTTATTTGCCTGTTGATTATCTTGTTGTTTAAAATCTTCAATATCAACATTGCTTTCAAACTGTTCACTGGCACATCCACAGATTATGAAAGTAAAGGCGAATAAAAGATACAGGATGATTTTTTTAATCATTTTTTGAGCGGGAAAATTATCTTTGCAAGAGAGTAAAAAAATTGATTGGACGATAGGCCAGCCTTCATGGTGGCCTAGGCCTATCCCTTTATTTAACTTGACCTTACCTGTTCCCGCTAGGATTTGCTGGAGGTATGGTGTTGAGACGTGGTACCGGATCCTCAGTTGCATAAGTAACAGCACCCCCAACTGCAGTTGCTGCTACCACACTGCCTGCAACAAGAGCACCTGTACTGGCAGCGCCGAGTCCAGCCAACATGCTACCACCACTAGCAACGGCAGCAGCACCAGCTCCTACTCCGTACCCTGAACTAGCGGCACCAGCTCCAACTCCCATTCCAGACTGAGCAAGCAGGATATAGTTATTGCTGTCAACAATTTTTGCACCTTCGGCGGTGTTAAAAACCATACGTCCTTCATCAACACCGATTTTGGCCTCACCACTATCATCCACTGTTATGTAACCACGCACGGGTGAGTTGGTATTTGCATTAAACACAACATCTGCAACAGTGTATTGCCCATCTGGCAGATAAAATCCCATTTTTGTTACAGCACCGTTCAAAATGAAATCAAGTTTCCCCTTTCTAACAAGCAGGTTGAACTGTTCCTGATCATTTTTAACCGCTAGCTCTGTACCTGTTGCACCAACTAATGATACGCCGGTTGATTTAATCATGCATTTATCATTGCAAACCATCAAGGCTTCTTCGGTAACAGGAGTTTTGCCGGTAATAGTACTGGTCAGATGTCCTCCCCTGTAAACTGATATGTTGCCCTCTGCAAGTATGCCAGCACTTACCTGTGTGCTTGTAATGCCAGTAGTTAATAATGCCGCCATGATACAGGCGCTTAACGTTTTTTTTCTCATGGAAGACTCCTTTTTGTAGAATGCAGGTGATCAATTCTAAATTTACTACCTGTAAGCGCCCATCCCTTCTTTTGCTAGGGGGAGGGGACAACAAAACATGAAAGTTAGTCAAGTGACTAAGACTAAGTGACTCTACGGAGTCACCTGTACTTTCGTATAAAAATACAATATAATCTTACAGTGTCCGTAATATATACACAAGGAAAAAACAAGACGTTTTTTCAACAGCTCTATTTAACAGCTTTTCCTAGAATTACTCTTTAATGGAGGCGATGATCTTCTCTGCCTTTTTAAAACCTGGAAGAACGAGTCCGTCAGGCATAATTAAGGTGGGAGTAGAGGCTATATAGAATTTTTTAGCTAAGGCGATATTTTTATCAACAACGTCAGTCGTACAAGCTGGTGCGGGCAAAGATTTTTTTGCTAGGCTTTCTTCTAAAAAGGCCAGAGCTTTTTTATGCTCTCCTTGTAACTTGCTACAGACGATGGTTTGCGCTTTGGATTTGGCATGGGGGTGCATAGCCAAGGGGAACATTTTGATAAAAAAAGCAATATCTGATCGTTGCTCTATAACTTTTTTCATTTCAGGGTGAAGCTTGCCACAGTATGTACACTCTGGATCATCAAATACGATGATTTTATATTTTGCAGCAGAATCACCGATAACAAGAGCGTCCTCCAACGGAATCTCTGATCGATCAATTTTATTCATTTTAACAAAATTTTTCTCGGTCACATTCTCATTATTTTTTAGTTTAATCACATTGCCACTAATGAGATAGCTCTTTGAAAAATCAATATAAAATGGGAGCTTTTGGCCATTATACACGGCCTCTACATCCCACAGTCCTGGAACTTCACTTCGTTTGACATCCAAGACCTCTGTAACCTTGCCTTTGAGTAGCTGGGCCACCTCATCCCGGTTGACCGAATGGCAATCCCGGCAGTCTCCAGCACCGCATCCTGCGTTTTGAAAGGCCATTGCCTGAGTACTTGAGAGGAATGTGACAATAAAAAAAGAGAGAAACGTTGTATAGCGGTTCGTGATAGACATAACGATAATATTTTTTTCAGGTTATTTGATAGCTCCGCCTGCGGCAACTTTCTGAGGTTTGAGCTTTAGGCTTTGGGCGGGACATAAAGTAAGGTTCACGGTATTGAGACCTCACCCATTCTACATTTTTTTATTCGTAAAAGCAAGAAAGCAAGTTTGGCTTTAACGATTAACAGTAATGACTAAATCACTGGTGCAGTATACTACAGTATACTATTTCCCCAGCCTTTCTTCTGGATTATTGTAATAATCCGGGTTCTCTGTTTTAGTTGCCCCATCCTGATTGAAATATTGGTTCACTCGACTTGGCATTTGGGTTATTGGTTCACTCATGATGAATTCATATCCTATAGAAAGAGCAAGAACAGCGATGAGAGTGAGAACGGATTTCTTTTTTCTATGCTTTTGAGGAAGTAAAATAAGACCAACCAGAATGGCAATCATAATCCAAAGGTGATACTCAACGAACATCTCCATGTTTTTTCTCCATATTTTTCAAAGGACTTGCATGTTTTGAAATGAAACACCAGATAAAACGCTAAATGATCATAGCGAAAAATTCCTTGAAAGGCAATTTGAGTTTTTAGATTATCGGCATATCGGTATAGTTGCCTCCGGTCATTGTCTGGTCATTCTCCCTGTATCTCTGTTTTCTCTTCTGTACAATCATCAAGTAATTTGCTATAGGTAAGGTTTTATATACTTCCTATCCCTTTTCAGCCAAGGATAGGAGGATAATCTTAAAAAGCCCAGTTGATTTTTTTATGTGTGTTGAACTGCATACTCACTCTATGTATTCCGATGGTACTGCTACCCCTGCCGAGTTGGTTCAGATGGCTGCGGATCGCAATCTCAAAGGATTTTCTCTGACAGATCACGATACTGTTGAGGGCGTGCAAGAAGTGCTTTGTCATGGGAAAGCAATTGGCATGCCAGTTATCAGTGGTATTGAAGTCAGTACCATGCATCGTCAGTATTCATTACATATCTTAGGCTATGGAGTTGATCCAAAAAATGAAAAGTTTCTTCAGTGGTTGGCTCGCCTGCAACAGAGCCGGATTGAACGCAACCGGAAAATTGTAAAAAAACTGGCGGCAATGGGTATTTCCATTTCTGAGCAGGAACTCAAGCAAATTTCTGGCTGTGGCCAGACCGGCAGACCCCATATTGCCCAACTTCTGCTAGATAAGGGCTATGTAACAACTACGCAACAGGCATTTTCCCTGTACTTGGGACGAAATAAACCTGCATGGTGCAGCCGTTCACCCTGTTCCTCCTCAGAGGCCATTACAGTTCTTCATCAGGCTGGTGGGCTGGCAGTACTTGCCCATCCCGGCATCATTGACAAAGAAATGAAGGTTCAGCCTCTGCTTATCCAGGAGTTGGTGGAAAGAGGGCTTGACGGCCTAGAGATCTTTTATCCTACTCATAGCAGCAAGGTAAAAAAACGTTTACAGATGCTTGCGCATAAATATAACCTGCTCTGCACCGGTGGAAGTGATTACCACGGTGACCATCAGCGCAGACTTTTTGCTGGACAAACAGGTGCTATCTGTCCACCAGATTCGATAATGGTTGAACTCCTTAAACGATTGCAATATGTTCAGTAGTGAGAGAACTTTCGTACTCGCTTTCGTACTCGTAGTCAACAATAAATGAACAAGAGAAGGGAAAGCTCTTCTTCCTCTTCTTCCTTAACCCATACTTTCTATAATCTATCATGCAAACTATTCTTGTAGTAGACGACGAACCGAATTACCTGATTGTCCTTTCTGAACTGTTACGCGATGAAGGATACGAGGTCTTTACTGCGGACAGCGGAAAGGCAGGTCTTAAAACGGTTCGAGAGAACGACCTGGATCTCGTTATTAGCGATATGAAAATGCCGGGCATGGACGGTATAGAGTTACTGGGTAAGCTCAAAGAGTTTAATCAACATCTCCCGGTTATCTTGATTACCGCCTTTGCCGAGGTTGGCAAAGCTGTAGAGGCCATGCATCTGGGCGCCTTTACCTATCTGGCCAAGCCCTTTTCCAATGAGGAACTGTTGGCATCATCTCGTAAGGCAGTGGAACATTACGGCATGGTGCGAGAAATTAAACGCCTGCGCAGTGAAGCCACCTTTAAATCGGGTTTTGGCGGTATGATCGGAAAGAATCCGAATATGCTGGGCGTTTATCGACTGATCGAAAAGGTAGCTCCCACGCCCTCTTCTGTGCTGATTACTGGTGAGTCAGGAACCGGTAAAGAACTGGTAGCCCGGGCAATTCATAATCTGAGTGAGCGTAAAGATGCGCCATTTATCTCAGTGAACTGTGCAGCTCTTTCTGAGCATCTCTTGGAAAGCGAACTGTTTGGCCATGAAAAAGGTGCATTTACCGATGCCGCTGCCATGCGGAAAGGACGGTTTGAGTTAGCTGACACAGGGACTCTTTTTCTTGACGAGATTGGTGAGATGACTTCTGCCTTGCAGGCCAAGCTGTTACGGGTGCTTCAGGAGCGTTCTTTTGAACGGGTAGGGGGAAATAACACCATTTCTATCAATGTTCGTATTCTTGCTGCAACCAATAAAGAACTCAAGGATGAAGTTGAACAGGGCAGGTTTAGAAATGATCTTTTCTATCGTCTGAATGTCATTCATATTCACATGCCACCGTTACGGGAAAGGCTGGATGATATTCCGGCGTTGGTGCATTATTTTCTTGAGAAAAACGGAGAGCGATTGGGGCGGGATAAAAACGAGATCTCACCAGAAGCGATGCGGCTCCTTGTCAGTCTGCCCTGGGAAGGCAATATTCGGGAGCTGGAAAACACCATTGAGCGAGCTGCTATTCTCTGTAATGACGGCTGTATTGAAGCAGAGGATGTTCAACCAGATACCAGCCAGATGCCTGGCTTGCAGGAGTGGAGTTCTGGGCTTGAACTTGGTCAGTTTATCCCTGAAGGTCTCAGCCTTTCTGAGGTGTTGAGTGGTATTGAGGAAAAATTAGTTCGTCAGGCCCTAGAGGAAGCCAATAATATCCAAGCTCGGGCAGCAGAAAAGTTGGGTATTACCAAAAGCCTGCTCCAATATAAGATGAAAAAATATAAGTTGCAGCGAAAAAAGAAGTAATGCTACTGGAGGTTCGTTGAAAAATTGCATAAACTATTATAAGTAGCCTCAGGGGAGTGTACTCCCTCTCTGTTGGTATTGGGTTCCTGATAGCTGTTTACCTACTGTTCTACTAATAAAAGGAGGAAAAATGAAAGGGGTAATTGTGACCTGTTTAGCAGGATTGGTCAAGGACAACTTCGGGAGAAAGAAATGGGAAGATGCGCTGGAAAATGCTGGGTTGGATAGACATGCCATCTTTTCTGCAACCAATAAAGTTGATGACGCTATTGTGATGAAGGTGGTCTCCTCTGTCTGTAAGGTTCTCAATATCACACCTCTCCAAGCAGCCGATGCTTTTGGTGATTATTGGGTCAATGTGTATGCTCCCAGAATATACGGAGCCTACCTTCAGGAAGTGACAACCTCTAAGGAACTCCTGCTACGTATGGATAAAATTCATGAGACGGTAACTTCTACTATTCCTAACGCAGCCCCTCCGAGATTTAACTATAAATGGGGAGACAGCAGAACCTTGATCATGACATATAAATCGCCCAGAGGTCTTATTGATTTTCTTGTAGGTTTGATAAAAGGCGTGGGGAAATATTTCAATGAAGACCTCAGAGTCAGAAAGTTGAATAGTACCGATGTGGAAGTTGTCTTTTTGTAATATAACATATAACGGTAAATACAATGTTTCAAACCGCCCTAAGCATCCCTGATGAATTTACTGTTACCTTTGAGCTTGTACCTCGTCAGGGATTTGACCGTCAACAGGTTGACCCGCTGCTTGATTTTGCACAACAGGCAAAAGAAGACGGTCGCATTAAGGCGTTGTCTATCACGGATAATCCTGGAGGAAATCCAGCATTGGCGCCAGTGGCCATTGGTACCGAGCTTGTCAAGATAGGCATAGAACCCCTTATCCATTTTTCTCTGAAAGATAAAAATCGCAATCAGATAGGGAGTCATATCTATCTTTATCAGCGTTTTCGCCTGCGTTCCCTCCTTGTCATGGGGGGAGATTTTCCTCATCGTGGCTATTACGGACAGGGAAAGCCGGTTTATGATTTGGATACCATTCAAGTTCTCCAGCTTCTCAAGGATATGGAGAACGGACACTATCCAGACCATCGGAGTGGAAAAAATCAGTATCCCACCCCTAGCATTCTTAAGGGCTGTGTGGTCTCGCCCTTTAAAGCAACTGAAGCTGAACAGATCTGGCAATATGTTAAACTGCTACATAAAATACGGGCAGGAGCTGATTTTGTTGTGACGCAGGTTGGTTTTGATATCCGTAAATTTAAGGAGTTGACCACATTTCTTGCTACACAAGAAATTAAAATTCCTTTACTTGCCAATGTCTTTCTTCCTGCCTTACCGTTGGCTCGTATTCTGGCAGCGGGTAAGGTTCCTGGTATTTTATTTCCTGATAAACTGTTGCAACGCATGGAGGCTGAAAATCTAGCTGGTGCAGACCATGCCCGTTTTGACAGGGCAGCTCTTCTGATCAGCCATTTAAAGAGATGCGGCTACCAGGGTGTTCATCTTGGTGGAACCAAGCTCCTCTTTCAGGACATTGCCTATGTGCTTGACCGAGTTGAAGAGTTGGACAAGGTAGACCAAGAGGAATTACCTGATACTGAAGACTATGATTTTCCAATCCCTAGAGCTTGGTATTACTTTCAGTGCCCTTTAACGAAGGGTACAAAGGATGCAAGGGATGCAAAAGGAGAGAAAAACGGGGAGAAAAATGAAGATATTCCTCAAGCCCTTGCTCCGGGCATGGCTCCAAGCATGGTTTGGCTGCACAGGCTTGGGCATACCTTTCTTTTTACAGATCAGTATATTACTGGCCGTTTTTTTGCCCGTTTCTGCCTGTTTTGCGCTCAGGAAAGATATAGGCTCAATGTCCTTGTCTGGCTTGAAAAGGTTATAAAACGCCAAGTATACAACTGCCAGATGTGCGGGGATTGCAGTCTCTCTTGTTCAACCTTTCTCTGTCCGCAATGGCATTGCCCAAAACGGCTGGTCAACGGTCCCTGTGGTGGGAGTACCCACGGGAAATGTGAAATCTATCCCGACCGAAACTGTTTTTGGGTACAGGTGTACAACCGCCTGGATCGTCAGACCACCTTAGAGGAACTTGCGGCGTTGCCTCATCTTCCACCCAAGGATTGGAGTCGGGAAAAGACCTCCTCTTGGGTAAATTTTTTTTCTAATCAGCAGAAAGCGCAGGATTAAGTCGTATGTGTCGTAGTTGGCTTATATCTTGTAAGGATCTTCTGCAATGAGATAGGCAATTACCTCAGATTTTTTTTCCATCTTGTCTATCATCTCTTTGAATATTTTTATTTTTTCATAATTTTCACCAAACTTTTTTTCATAGAGCATCGTTAACGTATCTGAAATCTGGGCTTCTCGAACGCTATTCTGCCAGGAAGCTGTAAATATTTCATTGAGCTTACCAGCAAGTCCTTCCTTTTTCAATAATTCCCATTCTCCCTTATCAAGCCAGACCGCATTGATAGCTGAACTCAAATCAAGCCTATGATCGTTGTGTTGGGAAATTTTATATTTCACCATAAGAGCAGAAGATTTAGGACAGATCATTACAGAAGAGGTCTCTTCTGCTTCAACAACGGCATCAGAGGCATGGATAAAATCCGGGTTTTCGTTATCCTCAAGCCAACGGAGATAATCACTGAGCATAACAAGGTTACCTGCACAGTGGGAGCAGGTATGGCATGGAAAAAGCTGGTCTAAATAGGCCGGGATCAAACGCCCCTTCTTGCAACTTGTACATTTCATTTCTTTTATTCCTTTTTTTATATAAAAGTACTGGCTATTATATGGCCGTCACATCTTAATAAAACAATATAATAAAATACCATTGCAGATGGGAAAAGCAACTTGAAATTCGATACGTTTTGTTTCCTCCTTAGTATCCTCTCCAAATGTCAGGGTAGATTTCGTTAACGAAAAAACTCGTATTCGGAAATTCGGTAAGTTGCGACACGTCAAGAAGCTAAAAAATACGTCTTACCCTGGATTTTGGAGAGGATACCCTCCTTATGCAATGCAAGTTGTTACAGGTAGCCATATTGTAAGTTCACTCAGGGCTGTTGACGCCAGCAAATATGGCTCTTGACTTTGTAAAACTCCTTTCTGAATATTCTGCAACAGTTCATGCAACGACCAGTCTGTTATTTTGCTTTCTGTATGCGGGACATGATCAGAAACATAGCCCCATATATGTTGCAGTGCATTACGGATTCCACCGACTGAAGGCGCTGTTCGCAGGGTTTCTGTTAGCAATGTAGCGAGGAGAGAAAATTTTTCTGAAGATGCACTTGATGTGCAGGCAACCTCTCTGCCTATCTCTTTGTACAGAGGTATATTCCGAGCCATAACAGAGTACTTATGCTGACTCCAAAGCTGCTGCGTATTTTTGGGCAGAGGAATACGTCCTTGTTCTTTTTCCTTATATTTTTCAGCAAGGAGGAAGAATTGCTCAGGCGGAGGGTCAATATATTTGGCTGGCCATCCAGCCTTTTTCTTCTTTTCCTCCTTTTCCTCCTCTTTATCTCCTTTTGATCCTGTGACTACGGGTGTTTTTTCCTTAAATCCTCGTAACGACATCTCTGCTGCAAGCAGGTCATGGCGCATTTTCAATGCCCAGTCGTGGCCAACCCATCTGAGCGTTTCAGGATGTCTTGAGTAGCCTTTTTTGCCATTCACAAGAATGGAGACAATAGCGTGTAGTTCACGGTGTTCGCCAAGCAGGCTTTGGCGGTTCAAATATCCTGGATGTATATCCCAAATTCTCATGTTGCTTTGTCTGTGCAAGGAGTTGCTTCCCGCTCTTAGAAATCTGACATAATCAACAAAATGTCAGATTATCTATTCCTCATTCAACGTTGGTAGTTTCACTTGCTGTCGCAAGCCAGAGCTTCCAACTCCAAAGGCGTTACTTCGGCCAGAGCT
>QYLO01000065.1 GCA_022766165.1 Candidatus Electrothrix gigas | reverse complement strand
CACTTCGGTGATATGCACCGGTGCGTCTTTAGAGAGCTGTATTTAAAAAAAGTGTCAACTACTTTTTGGGGTGTATGAAGCATGCCAAAAATAGCCGGAAAAAAATTTTCAGCCTCTAAGATACTATGCTTAAATCATTAGGTGTTTTTTATGAGCTGAATTGCTGGCTACCGATAAATCCGAGGACAATCATGACAAAAACAAGCCAGGTCTTTTCACGGGAAAATACGTTACGAAATCCTGTTAATGAATTATATAAGTAGTTAAGCATACAATTACCTCCTCTTATTTCCTGAAGCAGGTATACTGTATGTTTTATTACAAACTTGTCAAGTCGTCAGAGAACTTACGACTGTAGAGTTCTTTGATAGGATCTATTTTCTCACTATATATTTCCTGTATTTTTTTAACGAACTTTTCGGCTATATTCATCTCTTGTATTTTCCTAATGGATTTATCGACTCGCATTGAGCGGTCTATATGTAGTACCATTGCAGCAGGCAGCACAACATACTCACATTGAGCTGGTATCAACCATTTGAAATACAAAGAAAAGCTATTTTTTGAAATTCAATTTTTCAGAATATTTTATTTTTCCAGCAGAAGTAAATTGTTGTTTTTAGCTTCCTTTAAGCTAACTTGTTAGAATAAAGGAAACAACTATAATGGCTTGTTTTTTAAAATGATTTAATTGATAAAATATGATGTCAAGCCGCTCAATGTGAGACATATTGTAGTTTTTTTTACTTAAAAAAATAACATTCCCCTATGAAGATTCAATGTGTTATATTTTTTATCCTCCTCCCTTACGCCCCCCACCCGCACCTCCAGCAATCCACCAACCGCCCGTAATACTGATCCCGCACCAAGTTCAGCGGCGGCGTTTAGGCATCCGCTGAAGCGATTTGTTGGCACACTACTTCCGCTCTTACTTAAACTCTTTCGATGCTGCATTCATAGAAGATGAGCGAAATGTTACTTTTTTGATTGGCATCTTGTCTTTAAGAAGCTCGTAGAAAAGCTCGCAAAGATTTTCACAAGTAGACACTTTCTTGGTCACAACTACTCTATATTCCGGGTATGACCAAGCAAGCGGGTGTTCTATCTTCTTGAGAGGAACGCAATGCTCTGGGTCGTTATTTATGCCTTCCTTTTTGTATACAGCAAGAACCGCTTCAAGAAGGGGGTCGCCTTCCTGAAACAATGTGGCGTGATGGAAATGATCACAAACTTCCCATGCTTTTTTGAACCCATCTTTACAGGCGTGTGCAAATCCGGTAACCGGGTCTACGGTATCTTCAAGTTCGATTTTCAAAAGACCTGAATGCCCATGGAGGTGCTTTGCTTCGCATGGCCAATTCATGAACCTGTGTGCATACTGAAAGTCCAGTTTTACTATTGATGTGTACTTGTCGTTCGACATGACTATCTCCTGTTTTGATTGATTTCAGTTTTTTGAAAGCTCTGCTTGAGCATCTTGAACAAAGCAGTTCCCAAACCGGAGCTTGGGAACCAGAAAATTATTAAGAGCAACGGCCTGGTAGCTGCGCAGGTTTTCCTCCAAGCAGTTGGGTCAGATTTTTATCACACTTGGCCGCAACAAGTCCGGCAATCGCAGGCCGGGAAAAGTCACCGCTCTTCATCATTTCTCTGCTTGCGCTGATTAAATTGGTGCGTATTTTTTTATTCCGTGCTGTTTCGGCTGCCGCAAGTAGTTTCTGCCGCAACTCATCCGCATCCATGCCCTCGGCCTGACCCAGCGGCCCCAGCTCGGCGGCCTGCTCAGTAAAGCGGGTGATGATCTTGACAAAGTTTGGGCCTTCCGCAGCCGAGGCCCAGTCGATCAGAAAACGATCCTTGCTGATGCCGAGCCGCTCCAAGGTTTCGTGTACTAAAGCAGCAGACACTAAGGCATGGTAGTTGCCGTCAATATAATGGCATTCACCGGGATGGCAGCCGCCAACAAAGACTGCGTCCGCACCGTTGGCCAAGCCTTCGAGCGGAAAGGAGGGATCGAGCCTGCCAGTACACATCATGCGGATGACCCGCAGGCTGGGTGGATACTGGTAGCGGCCCACTCCGGCTGAGTCGGCAGCGGTGTAGCAGCACCAGTTACAGAGGAAACCTAATATTTTCGGCTGATAATCAGACATGCTCTCTCTCCATCGGAAAAAGAGAAGGGGAAAGAAAAAACAATGTCTTCCCCTTACTCAGAAAAGTAGTCATCTTTGCCCCTCCAGTTAACCGCAAGAGCCGGTGCAGGAACAGCTGTTGCACCCACCGCCACCACTATCGCCTGTGAGCGGTCTTTCACTGGTGATACTAAAACCACCACCAGAGCAGCCACAGCCACTGCTGGACTCAAGATAGTCTACCTTGATAGTACCGCAGGTTGCTGCAAGCGACTTTTCAACCAGAAAATTCATCCCATCCTGTTCAAAGGTCAGGTCATTTTTTTTGGCCTCATCAAGTGCTAAACCAAGGCTGGGGCCTGAACAGCCCCCGGACATCATAATAATACGAATTGCGGATTCAATTTTTTGCTGACGCAGGTATTCTTTGACATTGGTCAGTGCTGATTCTGTTACTTCAAGCATTTATATCTCCTGATAAATTGATATTTAACTGATTTGACGTGTCTATCAGTAGGGAAAGGATCCCCCTGTTTCGACTCAACATGGTCTATCGCAGACGGTATTCTGCTTGCCTGACTTGAAAGAAAAACATCAGAAAGAAGACAACACCGCTGCTATGTCCTGCCAGCCCAACCTGGGCCGGGTACCGTTGGTACGGCCTCATGTATCTGGAGATTTGATGATGATATAGCACATTGTTTACAAAGAAAAAAGGGAAGAAATAATTGAAAATTATTGCAACAAGAATGCCACAGATTAAATATGATTGCAATCGAAAAGCAGAGAATTCCAGTTCAGTGGTGATCCGGGGGGAATTTTTTGGAGTTTCTGGAGAAAAGATTTATGCTCTGAATCGCTGTGTTCTGGTGAGCCTTATAATACAAGAAGGGGCCGGTTTATGCGCAAAGCGACTTGTTAAGCCTTTGGCCCCGTTGCAAAAAAACTCATGAGTTTACTGAAGGAGTTAATTTGTTCAGTTGCTGTCTTAAGCTGTCAATATAATACGCATTTGTTTCATAAAGAATGGGGTGGGTATTTTTGTAATTATCCCGAGCAATCTTAGCATAGTATATTTTGCTTTTCAATTCATTGATACGGCTTTGATTTGTTTTTCTATTTTTCATGTTTACCCCTCCTAGTATTTCAGAATACATAACATCCTTATCGATAAATTTTATTAAGCATGAATCGTTCCTGCTTAATAAAATTTTTCTTTATGCGGTTATATGAGTAAGATAGTAAGCATAGAGACATTATTGCTTATTGCAGTTGAATACTATTTACACGTATAATTTTTCAGTACAATAGAATTTTTCTCATATAGTTCATTAATTCAATTACGTTAAGTCTATATAGTAAATTTTACCCATAAAGAAAATTGTACTGCATAACAGATACATACTTGTATTTATCGATAAAAATATTTGACAGACTCGCATATTTTACATAAAATATAATTTTCCTCCTTGCCTCAGCTCCTTTTATTTTTTCTGAAAAATCGGATTAGACCTTTCCTTGCCGCATAGCCCATTGGCAATTATGCCTTGACATTATAGCATATAATCGGTTATTCCTGACATGTGTCCAGAAGACGTAATCAGTGTTGTTGAATAATGAATTAAAATTTCAGAACGGTTTTATAATGCGTAAGATAACATCGCTCACCCTTGTTATTTCCGGTTGTATTGAATTGATAACTAGCATTGTCCTCTATATGATCCCTTCAGGCCGTATTGCCTACTGGCATGACTACCGCTTTATCGGCTTAAGTAAAGCACAGTGGCGTGATATTCATACCACGGTGGGAGCGCTGTTTCTGCTGGTCGCTTTCATGCATATTTATTTTAACTGGCGGCCTATACTCGCCTATTTGAAAAATAAATCAAAGCGACTGACTATATTCAATAAAAATTTTAATATTGCTCTGGTTATCTCTCTGTATTGTATGGTCGGCACGCTGTATTCACTGCCACCTATGAGCCAGATTGTTCAGTTCAGCAAGTATCTGACCGTGAGGGGCAACAGTATGTATACTGAACCGCCTTACCATCATGCGGAAAAATCTTCTTTTAAAAAGTTCTGTGCTGCAATGAGCATTAGCCCTGAAGTTGCCGCTGATTTATTGAAACAACAGGATATACTTGTTGATGATTTTGACAAAACTATGGAACAGATAGCTCAGAAGAACAACCGGTCATCACAGCAGCTTTACGAAATCATAAAACCGGATGACGCATCCAGAGTCTCCCACCGTTAAAACAGTAGACTATTACCGATCGCCCCCTTCAGGGTGGGAGATACCCTTGAAATAGCGCCCCGAAGGGACTGCCGAAAATAGCCCGATGTTTCAACACAGGGTACAGAAAATTTTCTCCCCCCTAACTTGTAGATACGCCCATGAACAAAATACGACTAGCCCTGATAGCCGGAGGCACCTCTGGTGAACGTGATGTCTCCTTGCAGGGAGCTGCCCAAACAGAACAGGCCCTGAACAAAGACAAGTACGAAGTAATACGCTACGATCCAGCCACTGACTTGGCCCGCTTGGTTGCGGATGCAGAGCAGCTTGATGTCGCCTTTATCCTCCTGCACGGCATTTACGGCGAGGATGGCACGGTTCAGGGTCTGCTGGAGTTGTTGGGCATTCCCTATCAGGGAGCGGGCGTGCTGGGTAGTGCCTTGGCAATGGATAAAAATCTGGCTAAGACTCTGTATCGTCTGCATGAACTACCGGTTGCAGACTGGGAAATGGCCAGGAAGGAACACATCGCTGACCCTTCTTCCCTGCTGGACAAACTCAGCCTACCCGTTGTGGTCAAGCCAATCCGGCAGGGTTCTTCCCTAGGTATGTCCATCGCCCGCAAGACCGAGCAGCTTGCCCCTGCCCTTGCCACGGCCTTTGAACACGATAATCAGGTTATGGTGGAAGAGTTTATTCAAGGACGAGAAATCACGGTGGGCGTGATCGGTAATGATGAGCTGACTCCCCTGCCCCTGGTTGAGGTCATCCCGAATGAGAAATACGATTTCTTTGATTATGAGGCCAAGTATCAACCCGGCGCCACCCGTGAGGTCTGCCCAGCAGAGGTGCATGACAGTCTCCGCAACAGGGCACAACAGTACGGTGTAACCGCACATAAGGCGTTGCAGTTACGGGGCTATAGTCGTACAGACATGATTATCCGGGACAATGAAATTTTTCTTCTGGAAACCAACACCATTCCCGGCATGACCCTGACGAGCCTCCTGCCCCAAGCCGCTGCCCAAGCAGGACTTGATTTTGCAGCTCTGCTGGATCGGCTGATTGCATTGGCTATGGAGGGGTAAGAGGTGATATATATAAAAAATATTTAGGAATTATTGTGATTTTGAGAGGAAAAAACAGACTTCATGGGAGGACCTTCATTATACACTGTTATAACTTCGGCCTTACGAAGAACCTGCTGCCGTTCGGTATGTATATACCCTTTTTTTTCTTGAGAAATAATTTCTTCATTTTCCCGGGCAGGATCATTTTGGGTGGCAAGAACTTTACAGTGTTCGATTTTGGCCTTATTGTCGGGAAACTCCAGCGGTTCAACATGGCAGGATTGGAGCAGACGGAGGAGTTTTCGATGGACAGCACGGGTACTCTTCACAAAACGTTGTCCGGTTTTTTCCAAACGTTCCTCTTTGCCCTGAATATTCTGTTCCAGAGTATCAAAGGCATCCAAGATCTCTAGCAAACCAAAAAGGAGTTTATGTTCCCGCTGTTCAATAGTCTCACCCTGCTCCTTGTTGATCCGTTTGAGTTCAACAATTTCCCGCTGAAATTGGATCAACTTTTTCCGTAAGAACAACTCTGGCTCTGCTTTTTTTCCCTTCTTGGGCATGGTCATAACTGTTTATATAAAAGTGGCTCAAGATCAACGGTATAAATAAAATCCAAGACACGACGAGTTGCAGGGTTCATTAACTGTTTCCTTGCCTCTGCAATATCGTGAGCAGACGAAGTATTTTCTCGCAAGGCCAATGCTGAGGCATGAACAACCTCCTGTGCTGTGGCCTTGGGACTGATATGTAACAGCTTGTAGGGATTCATAAACTCTTTTTCTCCAGTTGTTCTTCCAGTTCCTCGGTAAATAAGGTGATTTCTCGGATCATCTGATGCTCAGGATCAACCTGTAAGGCACCCTCCAGCAACTGTTGCATCATAAAAAAAGCCGACGCATCATCAGGATAATCTCCGGCCTGTACCTGTTCAACAACCTGTGCAGCAAAAATAAAAAACTGATCCACCACGCCTTGATAGGAACTTTTTTTTGCAATTCTGGAGGCCTTATCCAGTCTACCAGCACTCATAGTCTGGTGCAGGGAAAAGATCTCAGCATCCATTTGGGCATCCTCAAAGGTCATGCGGGCAAATGTATCATCCGGGTTTAACCTGATTGCCTCTTCCATTGAATGCAGGAGTTCCTCGTGATCAATCCTCCCCTTATTATGAAGAAGAACAGCCTGATGCGTCAACAGGGAACAGAGGAGTTTTTTCACTGCCTTGGTCGGAGAATGCTTATGTAAAGCTGTCAAAACATGCACACAGACCATTAATTGGTCCAGATCCAGATACCTGTCTTCCTGTTGAAGGGCAGCAAGCAACTCCTGCTCCAGTCCAATAGCATGAGGCGGCAGGGGGAGGAGGTCGGTAAGTATCTTTTCTGCCTTTTTATACTGTCCCTGATTCAAGGCATTTATACCGCATACGATGTTTAAGCGGGCCAGGCCATAGCTGAAAAACAGCTCAACATTCTCTTGTGGTTTCTGCTCTATTTTCTTACGTGCAGTTTGCCGCTCTTTTTGCTGTAGAACATCCCGTAAAAATTTCTCTTGAAAAAAAATAAGCTCATTGCTGGTTCCACCTTTTTCACGAAGCTGGACAAGAGCCGATCCAACCGGAGAATACCAAGCACCAGCAGCAAGATAACTCTCCAGAGTCCCCTGATCAACACAGGCATCCTGCCATCCTTGCACCAATGTGAAAATTTTATCAGCAATTCCGGCCTGCCAAGCCAATCCCGGAGTGTACAGCGGCACCTCCTCGACCTTCCCTTCCTCTTTTTTTATCTGAGCAAGCAACTTGAGCAGAACATAATCCTCTTCCCAATGACGGATAAACTGTTCACCATTTTCCACCTGCTGTTCAGCATATTTTTGCACCATGCTCTGACCGTTCTCAAGGAGTTCAAGGCGATACAGTTTGCTGCTCTCCTCTGTGTCTGGAAAAGAAGGTAATGAACGAAATGAGCGAAATGAGCGAAATACTTCTGGATGAAAGAGAAAAGAAAGCCAACAGTCTATAAAGTGGTGAACCGTAGCAGGTTCTGTTTGTCGGCCCTCTTCCTTGAGTACCCTGTACGATGCCTTGGCATGGAGCTCCAGCACAACAGGATCAAGGAAATCTGGCCCTAAACTGATCGCCTGTATTTCCTGAACCTGCTCTGCCTGCCAAAGCTGCACCAGCAACAATGCCCGTTCTTGTACTGAAGCAGTGTTCTTTTGTACATGAGGTAACAGAGGCAATACCTTTTCCCTGTTGTTACCCTTGTTGCCCTCACCCTTGTCCTGCTCTTTTCCTACCATTTTTTGTATCCTGCCTATGATCTGCTCAAGATCATGCAACGCCTTTTCCTTTTTTCAGCTCATAGCTCACTGCAAAATAATCCGAATAAGTGCGCCGGGATACATCAGAGGGTTTTTATCGTATAATACCCGTCCAAGAGATCGAGGCGAGGCAAAACGTCTTTCTATAACCTGTTGTGTTTCCCCGGCCAGCACCTTATGCTTCCACAACATCATTCCCTGTCGCCATTCAATCCGATGGTTATACATGTCCTGGAGTACTGCACGATCACTAAAAAATCGCACGCTCTTGTCATCCTCAATATGACTGAAAGCAAGGTCTGGATTCAGCTCCATAATCACAGGATAGTACTTGCCATCACCGTAAAAATGTTTGGCAAGATCCCATAAGGTATCGGTTTTTTTTGCCAAGTACAAGAAGGTTTTTTTTGACCATCGCTTTTCAGGAAGTACGGGTAAGGACTCGCCCGCCGATTCTTTCACCGACTCTTTCACCGTTTGTTCAACTTGTGCAGTTTTTGAGACAGCAGAAAGGACAGCAGGAAGAGGAGGCTTTTTTTTCTTTGAAACCATCTCAATGACTGGCACGTTAACCGGTAACGTCTTCACATCATTGCCTGTCTGAAGCTCTGCTTTTTTCTTTCCTCTGTATATCTTGTGTACTATCTTGTGTATTATCTCTTGCTCTGCCAGATCCTGTCCCTCCTGTCCCTTTGCCTGACCTTCCTTGTGCAGTTCTTGTTCTGTTGTTGTCCCTGTCTGCTCTGTAGCGGGACCTGGAGTGGTAGCAACGGCTTGAGGTTTTTCCACAACAGAAGCCACCATAACAACCTCTTCCTTATTGTCCTCTTCTACTGTGGCAGAGGATGCTGTCGCCTGTATATCTTCTCGGTTTCCTGTATGTTCTGTACGTTCTGTATACTGTGCAGGCAGTATATCTCGTATATCCTCTGCATGCTTTGTATTTCCTGGATGTTCTGTCTGCGCTACATGCGGTTCTACATGCGCTACACGTTTTGTATCCTGTGTAACATCTTGCCTGTTTTGGGTACCTTGTTTTTCTTTCCTATCTTTCGCAGCATCTTGTGTGGCTTGGGCTTGACCAAGCTGTATATCATCCTCTACAGAGACAAGAAGACTCTCCTCTGCAAAGGTATCTGAATCGGTATCTGTATCCTCTGTATCCCCTGGGTTCTCTTGGGCGACCTTTATTTGCTCAGACGTTTGCTCAGACGTTTGGTCAAACGTTTGCTCAGATTCTGGGATCACAGATACCATCTTTTTTGTCTGTGCAACTTCCCGCTCTGCGACCTGAAGATTCGTTTGTAAGGCAACCACCTGTTGTTCGAGTTCATTAACATGATCCTGCGCTCTCAGGGCATAAAAACAAAAGTATCCTCCAACAAAAATAAGGAGCAGGCAAAGAAACAGCACAGGAGGCGAGAGAAAAGGGTTCTTTTTTTTCTGTGGCACCTTCACAGGTACAGGCACAGGAAATTTTTTCTCAGCCAGGCTCTCTAGGGCCTGAAAGCAGGTCAAATCTGCATCACATTGCGGACAACTCGCACTGTTTACTGGCACACCGGGTCGTTCGCAAACTGGACAGGTTAACGTATAAGGCATTACTTCCGAATATCCGTTTGAATTTTTTGGGTACTCATGGCATAATTTTCCAATATTTCTTCGACCTCCGGCAGAATGGCCTGCAGTTTGTCTGTCACAGTATCATTCTGTTGTTCAGCAGCCTCCAAAACTTCAGCAATGACCCGGAGAAATCTTTTTGCCTTGTTTGAATCTGTTTTAAAGCAGATCTCACTGGCATTTTCTATCTGCATAAGCGTGTTGACCAGAGCAAGTCGCTTGTCATCCAGCGTAGCAGCTAAGGCTGCCGATGCCCGCATGGTCTCTTCGTAGGAACCATTCCTGTCCACCTGCCGTAATTTTTCTATCTTACTCTGTAACTGTTCCTGCACCTTTGGTTCAATCAACACACTGTAATCATCCAGCACACTTTCTGCATAGTACAGTTGTGTGAGAGGAGCCTCTTCGTTTGCTGCAATTTTTACAGCCTTATCAATCTGGTTGCTGGCCTGCTCATATCGTGCCGTATCCACGCTGTCATTTTGTATATCAACGACTCCGTTAATCATCTCAATAATGCCCCGGACCCGATTCTGCAAATCAATGACTGTGTAGCTGGAGTACTCCTTGGTATCAGCATCCACAAGTGCCTGTTCAAGCTTCAGAAAAAGTTTTTCATCTGCCTTGCCTCGGGACAGGGTTCGTGAAACCGCCACCTCTGGCTGATTCAGCAGAGCTGCATTGACTGCAATGAGATTATTTTCATCAATATCCAGGGTAATTTCAATCCGGGAAGGCTGTGAGGGGCGTAACTTTTTAGGCGTTTGCAGTTCTTCCTGCTCTCCCTGATGTTTCTGATCTTCCTGCTCTTCCTTCTCCTCCCCCCCCGTACTCGTACCCATTCCCTGCACTTCACTGCTCTGATCTGTACTATCTTGATCAATACCCAGCCAGAGATCCCCTATCCTCTGCTCCTTCTTGTTGACCACATTATAAAACTTCATGTGAACAAGTTCTTGCTCTGTATCAACCAACTGAAAAACCTCGGTGTGCGTACAGGGCAACGGGGTATTCTTTTCTACCATCAGAAAGCGTTGGTCATTTTCCAGCTTGATATAGTAATCATGGGCAGCAGCATGGACAATCTCAACCACCCCGTGTTCTACAGTATGCCCCTGTATATCAAAACCGCAGTGGGAACAGGTCAAAGTGTTTTGGGGTGTATCTCTGGTACATTGGGGACATTCAACCGTCTCTGCAAGGCGATGACTGAGAATGGCAGCCCCTTCTGCAACAGCGACCATAGGCCGTTCATGGACCAGTACTTTTTCCTGACCAAACTCTTGCTGTAACGCATGAATAACGCAGGGTATACGAGAACTTCCTCCAACAAGAAGAACGTCATCAATTAAGTCGTGAGTAAAATGAATAGCAGCAAGCACACCTTGAACTAAATCCAACATAGACTTGAGTAAGGGTTTCATCATACACTCAAAACGAGTACGAGACAACTCTAACTCGACATCAAAAGCATCTCCATCCTGATCGAGTAAGACCCCAAGGATCTCAATATAGGTTTTTTTTTGGTCACTTAAGGCAATCTTGGCTTTTTCTACAGCATGTTTCAGTTCAGTAAGGAATTTATTTTTTCGGGCTGGCTTCTGCGTTTCAATCAGGGTATGGATATCCTCAATATGCTCTTTTTGTGCAGTCTCCTGCAAAACATAGTCTATCAGCAACTGGTCAATATCCTCACCGCCCAGCCACATATCACCGCCCTTGCCCATCTCAATAATCCGGCCACCGCTGATAGTCAAAACGGAGAGATCCAAGGTGCCACCGCCAAAGTCAAAGACCAGTACGGTTCGTCCGTCATCACCAGATATTGTATCCACGCCAAACGAAATCGCTGCCGCAGTTGGCTCAGGAAGAAGACGACGCACCTTGAGTCCTGCCAAGGTTGCTGCGGTTCTGGTGGCGTGCTTCTGTTTATCATTAAAATAGGCAGGAACGGTGATCACAGCCGCATCCACCTCATCCTTTAATGCCGCTTCAGCATCTGCTTTAAGCTTAATAAGAATCTTGGCAGAAATCTCTTCCGGGGTAAACTCCATACCGTTGACCTGAATGGCAAGACTGTTGGCAGACCCCTGTGAATGAGTGGCAAGTTGATAATGCAGAGTATGCCTGCTGATCAAATCCTGCACCTCTTGTTCATGAAAATGACGACCTATGAGGCGTTTTACCGCTGTAATGGTATGTTCTGGCTCTTGGCAAAGCCATTCCAGAGCGTGACGTCCCACAATAAACTCTGGCTTGCGCATCAGGCGTTTCTTTACCATCACACAGGATGGCGTTATATCTTCACCCTCTGCATTTGTAAGAACCTCTGTACTTACCTTTTTAACGGCAACAACAGAGTTAGTGGTCCCAAGATCTATGCCTATTGATTTTTTCATTGCTGCTTCATTGCGCTGCTGTTTCTGCTGGCTTCTTTCACCGCACCCATTATTGGGTTCGCTCTTCTGTTTCGTATTTTTTGCCGATGTAACCAAGGCCAAAGCCAGTTTACTCGTTAAACAGCGTCGCTGCAAGGTACTCCCGATTCATTCGGGCAATATGACGGATAGAAATCCCCTTGGGACAGACCTGCTCGCATTCTCGATGATTACTACAGTTACCGAAACCCTCCTTATCCATTGCCTTGACCAGAGACAAGGCCCGTTGTTTCCGCTCTGGTCGACCTTGCGGCATCAGGGATAACTGGGATATCTTGGCCGCAGTAAAGAGCATGGCCGCTGCATTGGGACAAGCCGCAACACAGGCCCCGCATCCAATACAGGCTGCTGCGTCCATTGCCTGCTCTGTCTGCTGCTGGGGAACAGGTACGGTGTTGGCATCCGAGGCTGAACCGGTATTCACTGAGATAAAGCCACCAGCCTGAATAATTCGATCAAAGGCTGAACGATCCACCATCAAATCTTTGATAACAGAAAAAGCTTTGGAGCGAAAGGGTTCGATATAGATCACCTGCCCGTCCTGAAAATGACGTAGATGGAGCTGGCAAAGGGTTGTTTCCTGTTCCGGGCCATGTGCGATTCCATCAACCACGGCCCCGCACATACCGCAAATCCCCTCCCGGCAATCGTGGTCAAAGGCCACAGGTTCTTTTCCTTCCAAGGTCAGTTGCTCATTAAGCACATCCAGCATCTCCAAAAAGGACATATCCGTGCTGATCTCTTTGAGTGCATACGTTTCTAGGCAGCCTTTGGCTGTTTCGCTTGCCTGTCGCCAGACCTTTACTGTGATGGATATCTTCTTTGCTGCCATTGCCTTTTTTCCTGTTTGCAATTATTCTTCATTTCTCTGCCGAAGCTGCTCAATCATTTCTGGGGCAAGCCCGGTATATTTACAGATTGTCTCTACAGGGAGCTGATCACGTAACATGTTTCGGGCTGTCTCTACTTTTCCCTGTTCAAGTCCTTTTTCACGTCCCTGCTCAAGCCCTTGTTCAAGCCCTCGCTCTAGGCCATCCTGAGCAGCCTTTTCCAATGCACCCTGCTGCATGGCGATAAAATCCTGCCGTTTAAACTGAATATCCAACTCCTCTTCGCTCAAGCCAGCAGTGTTGGCAATATCAAAGGCTTCAAGCAGCTGGGGTTCGGTAAACGATTCCGGTACAAACTCCATATCCCCTGCATGTTTGACAAAGTAGAGCCATTTATCAGAGATAGAGGATAACTCCTCTTCCGTTTTAGTGAACTTGGGCAGCTCTGCAAAAATGAGTTCAATGTCATTGCTATATTGGATGAGGACTTCACGTTCCCGAAGATTCCAATAGGAAACCGCCTTGCTGAATTCAGGGAACATCTCAAAATCAGTGATGGTCAGGGCGATAATCGGGTCTAGGCTTGTATATTTCCCGGACTTTTTTAGCTGCGTAGAGTAGAGCTTGGCTGCATTGTAGAGCACTCTTTTCTCAAACCCCTCCACATTCAGCACCTGCATCTCCACAATGACCTTGGTCTGGTCGGAGAGAACGGCTTTCACGTCAACATAGCTGTCCTTCATGCCTTTGAGCAGAGGAATCTGATAGGGATCAACTATGGTCAGATCAACTACCTGCTTCTCTCCGAAGTCAATCAGCGCATTAAGGAAACTGATCAGGACATGCTTTGACTGCTCACTACCAAAGACCTTTTTAAAGGCGAAATCAGTTCGTACATCTAAAAAACGCATATTTTTTTCCTTACGGTTTTATTTCTCCGCCAGCACATAGGATGTTCTTCTTTTTTCCATCAAACGAGATCGACTCATACTCTTTCTTGCGAAAAATAACTTCAAGATGTATATATAATGTATGGAACATGTAAACACAAAATTAATGAGGTGACCTATGGAAAAAACAGCAACAATCCAAGCACGGATCAATCCCCAAGTAAAAAAGGATGCTCAAAAAATACTCAATCAGCTCCATATTACTATGTCCGAAGCAATCACGCTGTATCTGACACAAATTACACTCCATAAAGGGATTCCGTTTGAAATTAAAATTCCCAATGAGATAACGGAGAAAACACTCAGGGATTCCGAGGCCGGTAAAAATCTTCATCAAGCAGATAGTGTTGGCGACCTCTTTGAGGATCTCAATTGCTAACGATTTACTATACAACCCGATTTAAAAAGGATTTCAAACGAATCAAAAAGCAGCGTAAAAATTTGGGCAAACTGCAAACGGTTATTGAAACACTTGTCGATGAGCAACCGCTTGATTCGCGATATAAAGATCATCAACTCATCGGAAATTGGGTAAATCACCGAGAATGTCATATTGAACCTGATTGGCTGCTTATCTACAGGATATCCGAGAGCAATCTATACCTTGAGAGAACGGGTTCTCATACTGACTTGTTTAAGAAATAACCGTTCTGTCGGAAGCTGGAGCCGGATTTGATTCTCGGATAAACTTCTTCAGCTTGCTAATCGCATTGCCTTCATACCGACAGCCAGGAGTTTACGGTAGCTTGTGTAACACTTTCTTGCCCGACGATATTGCTCTAGGTTTGCTGCGTGTGCTTTTTCCGGGGCAGTAGATCGAGTTTCCTCCCAAAAACTAAATCCGTTGTTATCCGTCAAACGGTTACCTATTTTTCGTGCTATACTTTTACAGTTCCTCCGTTAACGACGGGTCCGGTCCGCCGTTGCAAAATCTGTAAGCATGATCAATAAGTCTCTGTGGAACCGAAACAACAACATCACTTTCCTCAAAGTGCTGCTCCATAAATTGTATATTATTCATTTTGTTGTCATCGAACACGACCTGCCATAAACGTCCGTCTTCTCTTTCGACAAGAATGGAGGATTCCCACACGCTAAACGGTTCGTGTTGCCAAAAGGCACGAACACACGCGCAAGCCGCCGCAGGAACGGCCAACTCCTCAGACAACGAAGACTTCATTTGAATTGCCAAATCGGCATGTGCTTTATGATTTGCTGTATAGTACATGATGAATAATAATAAAGTTGTAGCTGACGTAGCGCCGGGCTACGGCTTCATCGCTTTTCATGTTAGCGAGTCCAACCAACAATGATTGCTCAAAAAAAAATATCCTCAACCACAACCTCAAGTTCAACAACCGGATCAGTAAAGTTCCCACTCGAACAAGAAAGAGGCTGCTGAATATCCTGAAACACCACAATGGTCTTAGTCGGCGGAATCACAAGCCAACAAGACTGCACCCCAGCCTGCAAGTACACTTCGAATTTTTCTGTGATTTCATTGACCGCCTGTTTCGGGGACAAAATCTCGACCAGCAGAAGCGGGGGTTTGTCCGTCTTGACCTTATCATGCAGAAAATCAATCTGCTCTTTTCTGTACAAGGTAATATCAGGAATATAATCAGTACCACTGATGTCCAATGTCATTTCAATATGCAGATTATATTTGTCGTCCTGATCCAGCACCTTGGCAATCTTATAAACCAGATAAGATTGATTATACGAAGAGGTCATACAACCCCTCTTTACTTATAACTCCGCTGCGAAGGCGTAACCGCCTCAAACTGAAGCGGCTCCTGGTGCGAGAGAGGAGCCTGCCCTCCCCCTTTATGCTCCCAAACCGTCACATGCGAGTAATTGGCATCATCCCGCTTAGCCTCGTTTTCCTCGGTCTGGCTTTCTTCCCGCAGATGACAGCCGCAGGATTCCTTGCGCTCCAAAGCATCCAAAACCATGACTTCAGCAAATTCGAGAAAATCAGCAATTCGACCGGCCCGTTCCAGGGACTGATTCAACTCCTGACCAGTTCCAGGAATATAGACATTGGCATAAAACGCTTCCCTAAGAGCTGGAATCGCAGCAAGAGCCTTGGTCAAGCCCTCTTGATTTCGAGCCATACCACAGTGATCCCAGAGCAGGGCACCGAGTTTGCGGTGATAATAATCCACTGGCCGGGTGCCGGATTTTTTCCAGTCTTGATTGCGGAGAAGGCGGGCAATTCGGCCTGTGATCTCTTCCTCTGCCTCAGCAAAGGCTGAAGCCTCTGTTGCCGGGCGATCAGAACCTGCCTCGGCCAGATAGTTCCCCAAGGTGGCAGGCAAAATAAAATAACCATCTGCCAAGCCCTGCATAAGCGCACTGGCACCAAGCCGATTGGCCCCGTGATCAGAAAAGTTGGCCTCACCAATAACAAATAGGCCATCCAAAGTGGACTGCAACTGATAATCCACCCACAGGCCGCCCATCGTATAATGCACTGCCGGATAAATCATCATCGGTTCCTTGGCAGGATCTGAGGCGGTGATACGCTCATACATCTGAAAGAGATTGCTGTATTTTTTCAGGATTGCGGCTGCCCCGTCCCGTGCAATGGCCTCGGCAAAATCGAGATACACGGCCTGCTTGGTCTCACCCACACCCTGTCCCTGATCACAGACCTCCTTGGCATTGCGAGACGCCACATCCCGTGGCACCAGATTGCCGAAACCGGGATATTTACGCTCCAGATAATAATCACGCTCCTCTTCCGGGATGTCTGCCGGATTGCGTTGATCATCTTTATTTCTCGGCACCCAAACCCGCCCGTCATTTCGCAGGCTCTCGCTCATCAAGGTCAGCTTGGACTGATAATCGCCATGCACTGGAATACAGGTCGGATGGATCTGAACAAAACAGGGATTGGCAAAACCGGCTCCCCGTTTATGCGCTCGCCAAGCCGCTGTCACATTACTGGCCATTGCATTGGTAGATAAATAAAAGGCATTGCCATATCCACCTGTGGCCAAGACAACTGCATTGGCTGAATAGCGTTCCAACTCACCAGTAAGCAGATTGCGGACAATAATACCCCGTGCCTGTCCGTTCACCACAACCAAGTCCATCATCTCTCGCCGAGAGTAGATGGTGACCTTACCCGCTCCGACCTGACGCATCAGGGCAGAATAGGCACCAAGCAGGAGTTGTTGACCGGTCTGACCACGGGCATAAAAAGTTCGGGAAACCTGCGCTCCGCCAAAAGAACGATTTGCCAAGGTGCCGCCGTATTCACGGGCAAAGGGTACGCCTTGAGCTGCGCAATGATCAATAATAGCATTGGAAACTTGGGCCAAACGATAGACATTGGCCTCACGGGAGCGAAAATCCCCGCCTTTTATGGTGTCGTAAAAGAGGCGAAAAATGGAATCGCCGTCGTTCTGATAATTCTTGGCCGCATTGATACCGCCTTGGGCTGCAATGGAATGAGCGCGACGGGGGCTGTCCTGAATACAAAAGGACTTGACGTTATAGCCGAGTTCACCAAGCGAAGCCGCTGCTGAGGCCCCGGCCAGACCGGTTCCCACCACAATGATTTTGTACTTGCGCCGGTTGGCTGGACTGACCAGCTTGTTGCTGAAGCGGCAGTTGTCCCATTTTTCGTGTAAAGGGCCGGAGGGGATTTTTGGGTTGAGGAGCATGGGAATATGGTTTGTTAATAATCGGGAAGGGATGACATGAAGCTTGTGCTTATGTCCTACGTTATGTTCTGAGATAAGCGTCCTACGGTGGGCTACGGAGGGCCAGTTTTCACCATAACAATACAATAATCCCCAAGAAAACCAGAGAGATGAAAAGTACCGCTACATAAGTTCCTCCCCGCATAAGGATATTATAGCGTGGATGATGAACACCCAAGGTCTGCAATAAGGACCAAAAACCATGACTGGTATGGAGAATCAATGCTGTTATGCCGCCAAGGTAACATACGGTATATACGGGATACGCTAAGGTCTGTTCCACAACATCTGCAATAGGTAGGTTTGAGTCAACAAAACGAACAGTTAAAAGGTGAAGAAAAAGAAAGGCGAGAATAACCAGTCCGGTCCACGGCATGGTACGTGATCCCCAGGTTTTTCCTCCTGCGGAGTTTTGCACAGCGTATCTGCCATGAGCCTGCCTGTTGAACCAAAATATGCTGATACCAACAAAAATATGAAGCAAAAAGATGTTGAGCAGGAAAAATTCTGCTAAAGGTATTATCGGGCCTAACGAGTGAAGCTGCTCTGCATAGGCATTCAAAGCAGCTTTGCCTTGAAAGAGGGTGCTGTTGCCCACGGCATGAAGCAGTATAAAGGTACCTAAAAGGAGACCGGTTACAGCCATTACATACTTTCTTCCAAGCGATGATAAGGCACCTTGCAGAAAATTGACCATATTTTCGAATTATCCTTTATGCAGTTCTTTTCTCAACTGATTAAATTCTTCCATCATAGCTTGGCGAAGCTGTGAAAATCCTTCTTGAACCTGCTGAACAGCTTCACGATTTCCGCTATAATCAGAAGAAACAGACGATGGAGAGGGCTGCTTAACTGGAGAGCTTTCCTTACTTTCCTTATGAGCCTGCGTCACAACTGAACGGAATACCTCCTGCTGCCACGCTGTGTAATGATGCACTAAGGCGGCGAGTTCAAAAGGATCATTGGCAGCCAGCTCAAGGCCAGCAGTGAGTTCTTGAACCATCACTTGATCGTCGGTATTCAGTGCAGACTTCTGCCCGATAAGATCAGTTGCTGACTCTA
>QYLO01000064.1 GCA_022766165.1 Candidatus Electrothrix gigas | reverse complement strand
TAGTCTCACTATTATTTTGGATCAGGCAGGGAATGTTGTTGTTCGTTCCTTAAAACCATTATCAGATTTACAAATAGAGATCATACAACGGCTCAATTTGGACCCATTTGTTTATTATGGGCTTGAGAATTAAAAATACTCTATCTCAAATGAGCGAATGGGGAGTTTGTTGTTCTGTTGACAATAATTTTTGCCGTTTTTTTAAAGAAAATACCGTATCAATATGATTTCTATATTTTTTTGAAAAATATTTTGATCGTGCCAGTCAATTATTATATGTTTAACGACATCTCTTTTTTTACAGAGAAAAGGTATGCTATCGTACCAATTTCCTTTTCTCTTGGTCTAGAGCTACAAGCGTATATCCTGCTGCCTTTCATAGTATTCTATAAAAATATAAGGATAATAAGTTCCATTATTTCAATGTTTATATTTTTTGCAGCATGCTTTGGTTGGTTGCATACTGACTATTACGGCTACAGATTATTACCTGGTGTCCTATTTATTTTTAATGTTGGAGTTTGTTTAGCAATAACTTCGAATTCCCCGGAAAAAATATCAGCATTTGATAAAAATTTTCCCCCTGTTATTTTTGGATTGTCTATACTTCTTGCTGTATTATTAGGAGTGTTAGGGAGATCCCATGTCCCGCGTCCAAATCAGGTTATTGTCGGTATTCTTATTTCTATACCGGTTATTACCTACCTTTCTTCCTTTAAGCGTAAGGTGGTTTTTAACCGTTTCATGGGAGATATTTCCTACGGTATATTTTTATCTCATTATCTTGCTCTTTGGATCGTCCAGCTTTTATTGGAAGTTGATCGTAAGGCATCCCCTTATACCTTTGCCATGCTGGTTTTCTTTTTTTCTTTTCTTATTGCTGCGGTAGGAGTGCTTGGTGTGGAAAAAATATTCGTGAAAAAAAGATACAGGCTTGCGAAACCAACTCTTGGTTCTACATAAACTATGCGCAATATATTACTACAGGACTTTATCCCTGTTGATATACAGGACATGCGTCCGAACGGTTTTCATAATGAAAAACTTCTCTCGGTAGCGAACTGCTGTAAAAAAGTGGAGCAAGGCAGTGGCTGGCAGTCTGTCCTGTCCTGCCCTGTTTGTGCTTCAAAGCAGCAAACGTTGTTGATGCAGAAATGCAATATTGAGATCGTCCAATGCCATCAATGTAAATTGGGATATGCTGCAAAAATTCCAAAAGAAATAGATGATGTCTATGCTGATCAGAAATATCTTGATCAGGCACAGCGGGATTATGGGCAAAATATTAGCTACCGGATGAAGCGTTTTGCCAAAGAACGGGTTGAAATATTACGCAAATGGTCTGAACGAGTTCCAGAAGAGTGTAGTCTGCTTGATATTGGCTGTGGAACTGGCTGGTTTTTGGATTTTTGTCGTCAGCAGGGTTATACCGTTGCTGGACAGGAATTTGGTAAGGAACTTGCTGCCCATACGGAAAAGCGTTTAGGGGTAAAAATTTGGCCATGTCCTGTTGCGGAGATTGAGCAAGGCACATCATTTGACATAATAACCTTATTTGATGTACTGGAGCATACAGCAGATCCCTTTGCCATGCTCTCAGAGGTAAAGCGTTTATTACAGCCCGGAGGGATTTCTTTGATATTTGTACCTAACCTTCATTCTCTTGGGGCGAGCATTTTACAAGAAGAATCAGCTCTTGTGGCTCCGGCAGAGCATCTCCTTTACTTTACCAGGGAGTCGTTGGAGTATTTAGTTGAGAAAGTTGGTTTTGAGTTGCTGTATATTGAAACAAGAGGAATGGATATACCAGATTTAATTGCCTATTATCGTGATAGAAGGCAACAGCCTGAAGTCACAGCATTCTTGCTTGAGTACGCTGATATTTTTCAGGCAGTAATTGATAAAGCTGGAAGAGCCAATCATATGCGGATTGTTTTGCGCAAGCCCCAGGCAGTCTCATGAAGAAAAAACCGCTGCTTATTATTCCAGTTGAAACCAAAGTCCGGGAGTTTGATGCCAAGCTCTTGCTCGCACTGATTGCCCTGCAACGGGGATTTGATGTGGTCATTGGTGCCTTATGGGAGCTGAAATTTCATAGTGATCTCCTTGATCGGGGCATTATTCTGGATAAGAGTATTGCCAAGACCAAAGAGCAATGGTTCCGCCATTGTCGCCAACAGGGGCATCGGGTTGCCGCTTTAGATGAAGAAGGTCTGGTGTATTTTGATGCTGAAACCTATCGTCAGCTCCGTATTTTCCCAAAATCAATGGAGTTGGCAGACCTGTTTTTTGCCTGGGGAAAGGATCAAGCTGAGGTGAGCGCTTCGGTACTTGGCGAGTTGGCAGAACGAGTCAGGATAACAGGTAATCCGCGTTTTGATTTGCTTCGTCCAGAACTCCGTCATCTTTATGAGCAAGATGCTGCCAGGTTACAGGAAAAATACGGTAAAATCATTCAGGTCAATACCAGCTTTTCCTTTGCCAATACTGCAAATGATCCACAGGCATTACAGCAGACCTTTTCCCAATACCCCATTGCAAAGGAGCGGCCTGGTTTTTTTGAGGGCTGGATGGCAGCCCAACAAAAGGTGCTGGAGTCATTTCAGGAAATGCTTCCTCTGGTGCGGGAACGTTTTCCTGAGCATAGGATAATTATCCGACCTCATCCCTCAGAAGGCTTGGGACTTTGGCAGGAGGTGGCAGCTTCTCTGGAAAAAACAACGGTTATCAGGGAGGGAAATATTGTTCCGTGGATATTGGCCTCTGATGTATTAGTACATTGGAACTGCACTACAGCGATTGAAGCTACCCTGCTTGATAAGGCTGCCATTGCCTATCGAAAAGAAAAACCAGATTATTATGAACAACCGTTACCTAATGCTTGTAGTTTTCATGCAGGTACCCCTGAACAACTATTGGAGATGATTGATCTGGCAATGAAGGGAGGGCTTGTGGCTTCAGCTGAGGAAAGCGAAGCTCGAGCTCAGGTTTTAGAGAATCATGTAACCTCATTGCAGGGAGATTTGGCGGCAGAGAAAATGATTGAGGAACTTTTGCTGCTCAGTGAATCTGTTGAGCGGGGACGAGGTTTTTTTGAGCAAAATCTTCAGAGAGCAAAACGCTTATGGCGGGTAATCCTGGATCGGGTTGACACGAGCAGGCAGAGCCGGGATCCGTACATTACCAGCAAGTTTCCAGATACAGAAGTTGCAGAAGTGCAACAGCGTATCAGCCAATTAGCGGGTTGTCTTGATGCTTCTGTTGATGTTCTTGTACAGGAAGAGTGTCGCAATTCTTTTATGTTGTCCGTAAGTTGAATTTTTTTCATGCCTGAGCAACTAACATCGGACGGAGAAATTGTTTTTTTGACGTATCTGAACCGTTCTGGTTCCACTTATTTATCAGCAAAGCTGAGTAAATATCAAGAAGTCCGAATGGGTGTGGAAGCCCGTTTTATTGATGGATGGATTACCCCTGGCTTTTCCATTTGCACAGAAGAGGAACTGCACTCGTATCTTGATACGCTATACCTGGATAATAAGTTTCAGGCCTGGAAGATTGAGCGGGATGAGTTGGTCAACAGAGTGTCTGCTCTATCGTATCCTCTTCGTTTCAGTGATATCCTGTTAGCAGCCCTGTCGCTGTATCAAGGCCGAGTTTCCGCACCACGTCTTTTGGTACATAAATGCGGAGAATATTATCGCTGTGTACAGGCAATTCGGCAAGAACTTCCAGGGGCAAAGTTTATTTTTGTTAACCGGGATCCCAGGGCTGTGTTTAGCTCTCAACGGCGGAGCCTGGACAGCCAAACAGGTCAGCCAATGCAGAAAAATATTTTGCATTTTCTTTTTGGCTACCTTGATACCTTGCAACGGCTTAAAGAGTTAGATAATGATCCCAATTTTTTGGTAGTCCAGTATGAAGAACTGATTGCCAATGAGGCAGAGGCGATGTGTGCTATAGAAAAATTTCTGAAACTTTCTTCCTCTGATCAGGAGACTGGTAAATCGGATTATTTTTCATCTATTCCCCCGAAGCAGCGCTATCTTCATCAGCATGTACAGAGCGGTGCTCCCTGTTCAGCCAGGGTTACTGGTTGGCAGCAGGAACTTCCTACTGCCTATATCCTGCTTCTGCAAACAGTCTTGAAGAACTATCTGCGTAAAAAAAACTTTTCTTTTTATACTCCCCCTAAGATTACTCTGTCCGACCTTGGTCAGTTTATGATGCTTCTTTGTCTGTACAGGTACGAGTGGGCTAAACGAAAACTTTTTGGTATTCAGCATCGATACTAACATGTTAAAAATGGTCTTGAAGAACACGCTGTGAATACATTTCTACGTACATATCATAGAGCAACAGCCTGTCTGCGACCTCTGCCAAATTTTTTGGTTCTTGGAACCCAAAAGGCAGGTACCACCTCCTTGTTTCACTATATTTGTCAGCATCCAGAAGTATTTGTGAATAAGTCAAAAGAGATTCATTTTTTTGATCGTTACTCTCAGTTCAAAACAGCTTGGTACCGTTCTCATTTTCCTTTATTGGGTAATTTCCTGCCAAATCATCGGATAGGTGAAGCAACCCCTTATTATCTCTGTCATCCACATGCACCCCGCTGTATCTTTGAGCTACTGCCAACAGTTAAGCTTATAGTCATTTTGCGTGACCCTGTGGAACGGGCTATATCGCATTATTTTCATGAGGTAAAAAAAGGCCGGGAAGAATTGCCTCTTTTTGAAGCATTACAGAAAGAAGATGAGCGCTGTGCTGCTGAATGGCAGAAAATGGTTGCTGATATGAGCTATACCAGTAGGGAGCATCAATCCTTTTCGTACAAACAGCGCGGAGTGTATATTGAACAACTGCGTCGCTATTGGAAGTTTTTTTCAGAACAACAAATGCTTATTCTTGAAAGTAGCAGGCTCTTTACTAACCCTCACGTTGTTCTGCAGCAAGTTTTTCAATTTTTAGATATTAATCAAAATGTTACGGTAAAAGATGTGACGGTGCAAAATGCTAATTCCAAAAAGAAAGCCGTTGCTCCTGAAGTCTATACCTACCTCAAGGATTTTTTTTCACCCTATAATGCATTACTGAGTGATGCTCTGGGTAGAGATTTTGGCTGGTAAGGCATGCAGATTTGCATGTTGGTATATTATTACTGGCCAGTCCGGGCAGGTGGTGCAGAAAATCAATGTAGACGACTTTCTGCGGCCTTGGCAGGAAAAGGTCATGCCTGTACGGTGTTGACCACCCGACAACGTATTACAGATCCTGCTCAAGAGAAAGAAAGGAGCGGTGTTCGTATTGTCAGGAAACCAACCCTAGAAACCTTGTTGCAGAAAATACGAACTCTTTTGGTAAGAGGAAGGCAAGAGGAAATTGCGGATCAAGGAGGGCAGAGAGAGAAGCAAACAGAGATAGCAGGGAGAAGAGAAACAACAGCTCAACAGCCGAGTACTTTTGGAGGCCGGTGGCGAGAGTGGCTCGCCTCCCTTGCAGCATATACGGTCAGGTATTGTAATATCATTATCTTTGTTATTGGTATTATCACCTTTCTCCGTAAAAATCGTCATACGCTGGATATTTTGCATGTCCATACTGCGGACTGGATCGCAGGGGTGGCTGCCTTTTTGGGGGAAATTTTTGGGATCCCTGTGGTCTGTAAAGGAGCTGATATGCCGATTTTTCCCCCCCTTCATGTTGTACCAATGGCAGCGTGTTGCGATGTCTGGCGAAAAAAACCACATTTTATAGCCCTTACTCAAGCTATGCGGGATGATCTGATAGAACATGATGTAGCAGGCCAGCATATTACAATTATCCCTAATGGTGTACTTCTTCCAGAGCAGATAGCTCCTGTTCAGGAAAATAACGATTTTCTCTATATTGGTAATTTTAGCCAATCAGCGGCTCATAAAGGCTTTGATGTACTGATAGCAGCTTGGGCCATATTTCATTCCCAGTACCCTTTATCTCGTTTGCTGCTTCTGGGCGGAGGTGATGCAGGACCGTGGCAGCAGCTTGCCCAGGAATTGGATTGTGCTGATTCCATAGAATTTGCTGGTTATCAAATCGCTCCTGCACCTTTTTTTAAAAAATCATGCTGTCTTTTACTCCCGTCCCGTAAAGAAGGTATTTCTAATGCACTCTTGGAAGCCCAAAGCTGGGGACTTCCGGCGATTGTTTCTGATATTCCTGGGAACAGAGAGGTCGTCCGGCACCAACAAACAGGGCTCATTGTGCCTACAGAGGACACTACTGCTTTGGCTGAGGCTATGATTTTTCTGTATACAAGGCCTGCCCTTCGTCAGGAATACGGGACAGCAGCTCGGAAACATATGGAAGATAATTTTTCTATAGATAGCGTAGCAGAGCAAGTGATTGCTCTCTATAAAAAATGTAAAAAATAAGGGCGGTAGACGCTGTGGTAGATTACGAGGTCGTCGTGAGGGGAAGAGGTTGAAAGTATGTGCGGAATAGCTGGCTTTGCAAGCAGTGCAAGCGATAGAACAGATCTCAACCACCAAACACTGTTGTTGATGCGCGATAGCCTGATTCATCGTGGCCCGGATGATGCCGGAATCAAACTGTTCAATGCAGTCGATGGCCGACAAAACATCGCTGTCGGTTTGGCGCACCGGCGATTGAGCATTATTGACCTCACTCAAGCTGGCCAACAGCCCATAAGCAATGAGGATGGTACAGTTTGGATCACTTATAACGGAGAATGTTATAATTATCAGCAACTCATGCAGGAATTAGTCAGCAAGGGACATGTTTTTTCTTCAGCAACAGATACCGAAGTATTAGTTCACGGCTACGAGCAATGGGGAATGGACGGCCTGTTGAAACGACTCAACGGCATGTTTTCTTTTGCCATTTGGGATCAGCGCAAGCAGGAATTGCTGCTGGCACGAGACAGATTAGGAAAAAAGCCTCTTTACTATTTACAAAAGGGAGATTTACTGGTTTTCGCCTCCGAGATAAAGGCATTTGAGGCTGGGGGCTTTCTTGATAAACAGGATATTGATCCGGCAGCCTTGATTCAATTTTGGAGTTACGGCTATACCACTGGTACCAGAACGATGTATAAAGGGGTGCGGCGGGTACTGCCGGGGCATTACTTGATTTGGAAAGATGGTAATATTTCAATCAAAGAATATTGGGATGTCCAATTCGGGCATGACGTTGAGTCCGAGCGTGGGGTTGACGACCTTGCCGATGAGCTTGAAGCGTTATTGACTGATGCAGTCCGTATACGCCTGATAGCCGATGTTCCTGTGGGGATATTTCTCTCCGGCGGGATTGATTCCAGTTTAATTGCATCGCTGGCCGCTCAAGTCACTGGTCATTCCATTCGTTCCTTTTCCATCGGTTTTGCAGAAAGGAAATTTGATGAAACACAATATGCCCGAGCGGTTGCTGATCATCTCGGCATAGAAAATACCTTACTCAGGGTAGAAGATGATTTGCAGCCGTTTTTCAAACCTATTGCTCGGCATTTCGATGAGCTGTTCGGAGATTCCTCAGCGATTCCCACATGGTTTGTGGCAAAATTGGCTCGGGAGCATGTGACTGTAGCTTTGACAGGTGATGCCGGTGATGAACTGTTTGCCGGCTATGACAGTTATGCCAAGGCATTAAGTATTTGGGGTAATCAGGAGCAACGTAAGCTGTTTAAAGGCCGTGTCAGTGCATTCCAGCAGCTGGTCGATTTTTTACAGCTTCGTTTTGTCAATAAGAACCAACGGATATCGGCCCTTGATCGAATAATGCCTCTCTTTATGCTTAAAAAGGTGCTGAGTACAGAAGTATTTGCGCAGGTGTCAATTCAAAATGCTTTGCATGATCGGGAACAATGGTGCGAACGGGTCGCAAATGCGGATCTGCTCAGTCAGTTACAATACGTTTATCTGAAAACCTATCTTCCGGACGATATTCTTGTTAAAGTTGACCGTATGACTATGGCTCATGCTCTGGAATGTCGCAGTCCTTTTTTAGATTACAGAGTAGTTGAGTTCGCTGCTCGTCTTTCTTTTTCTCATAAAATCAGTGCGGACGGAAAAGGGAAGTACCTGTTACGGCATATTTTGAAACGTTATATTCCTGAGCATTTGATTGATCGACCTAAAATGGGTTTTTCCATACCTTGGTCAGAGTGGTGTAAAGGTCCGCTAGGAAGAGAGATTGAGCAAAAATGGAGAGCAATGAATTCTCCTTGGTTTCGTAAAGATGCTGTCAATTTTCTTTTCCCGAAAAATCGGCTCGGCTGGCCCGCAAGGCAGTGGAATGCTTTCTGCGCAGTGAACCTTTTTAATAATAATGATTAAATATATTAATCAAATACAACTGATTGAGTTGTTGCGTGGCCTCAACAGCCGATTACCTGTGTCTCTGATGAGGCAACAGGGTACAGGCGGCACGAACAGTGCTGCGTACTGCTACTCGGTCTGGCTGCGTCATGCCGTGACAGCATGGAAAGCAGGGGTAAATCCGATTCCGCAGACTGTCGCCGAACTCGGGCCGGGTGATTCACTCGGCATTGGTTTAACAGCCTTGCTCTTTGGTGCAAAAAAGTATTATGCCTTTGATGTGGTAAAGTTCGCCGACATAGAAAACAATCTCAGTTTATTTGACAAGATTGTCTCTTTTGTTCAGGAATGCCGGAGTATTCCCGGCAGAGAGGAGTTCCCGGAACTTAAACCGCAACTTGATGACTATCGATTTCCAAACCATATTTTTTCGGAAAAACATCTTTGCCATTGCCTTACGGATGAGCGAATCAGGCGAATCAGGGAGTCGGTTAAGCATCCTGACAAGGCAGACTCCGTCATACATTACGCAGTTCCTTGGTCCTCTGATTCTGTTATGCAGGAAAAGAGCATTGATTTAATCTTCTCGCAAGCTGTGCTTGAACATGTTGATGATCTTGCCGGAACATATAGGGCAATGCATAAATGGCTGAAGGATGACGGTTATATTTCTCATCAGATTGACTTCAAGAGCCACGGCACGGCCAGAGACTGGAACGGACATTGGTTGTACCCGGATGCCCTCTGGAAGATTATCAGGGGAAAAAGGCCGTATTTACTTAACCGGCAACCGTATTCTACGCATAAACGTATGCTGGAGCAGGCTAGTTTTGCCTTTTTGCGAGAAAAAATTGTCAATACAGCATCTGTATTTCGATGGGATGAATTTGATGAACAATATCAGAAGGAGGATATTGAGGTCAGCGGAGTACACATTTTAGCGGTCAAGAGAGTAGATGCCAGATGAACATTTACATGGTCGTTTGGAAATTTTTTCCCTGTTCAGAGGGCGGGGCGGAACGACAATGCCGAAAATTAGTAACTCATTTATCTGAACAGGGATACTCCTGTACTGTCCTGACAAGCCGTCTGAATAGAGGATTGACTGCTGAGGAGGTACTGTCTGAAGGATACAGCATTCAAAGGGTTGGCAGGTTTGCCTGGATTGAAGAGGCATTTAAGAAAGTATTTAGGAAGATACGGGGAACAATATCCTCTTCCGACAAAGGACAGGTCAACGATGCCATAGAATTTTGGTTTGCATTGCCCTTTGTTTGGATATCTCGCCTGTCGTTCATGTTTGCTCTGAAGTCGTTCTTAAAAAAGAATAGGAACGCAGTAGATGTGGTTCATGTCCACGAGGCTCATTGGATTGCCGGAGCTGTCGCTTGGGCATGCGATGGGTTGGGACTACCGGTAGTTTGCAAAGAAGCAGACTGCCCGGCTATGAGTACAGTCAGCTATGATACCCCCTTACGTAGTGTGTTAGCTCGACACCGTCAGGAAGTTGACTTCATCGCCATGACCGAGAAAATTGCCAAGAGCCTTCAGGAGAACGGTATTGCAGGAAACCGAATCACCCGTATCCCCAATGGGGTGGACCTTCCAGGAGAGCAAGCTGTAATCAGAGGGAAAAGAGATGTTGTTTATATAGGGAATTTAACTCAAGGAGTACAGCGTAAAGCCTTTGATATTTTATTTGAAGCATGGGTACTGGCACAGAAGCAGGATCAAGGAAGATCACGGCTCGTGGTGCTTGGCGCAGGGAATCCTGATACTTGGAAAAAATATCTTGATCAACACGGCTGCCTTGACAGCGTTTATTTTGCCGGAGCAGTGAAAGATGTTGCCCCATATTTGCAGCAGGCAAGATTATTTCTTTTGCCCTCAAGGGTTGAAGGCATGTCTAATGCCCTGCTGGAGGCCATGAGTTGGGGCGTACCTGCTGTTGTTTCTGATATTCCGGCAAACCGTTCGTTGATACGACACGGGATAAACGGTTGGGTTGTCCCGGTGAATGACAGCAGGGCCTTGGCGGATGCGATTATTACTCTGCTTGCTGATGAAGCCTTAGCACTGCGACTTGGCCGGGCGGCAAGACAGGAAATTGAAAAGAGCTACACTATAGAGCGTATTGCTACCCGTCTGGTCGAGCTGTATACAAAATTAATCGCAAAAAACAGGCACAATGTCTCATCAGGGAAAGAGTAACAGAAGGATACTTATCTACCTTGATTCCGTTGTGTTCGGCGGTCACGAAGTTACTCTGTTGGAGGCGATCCAAGGACTGGCCGAAGAATCTGAGATTGATCTCTATATACTGGCACCCCAGTCCAACAGACAGTTGCTCGACCGCTTAAAGGAGCTGAAAAATATACAGATCATAATACACGGCTTGCAGACTGTCCCGGGTGATATTTTTCGGGTTTTATGCAAAACAGGAAAAGTCAGACGGTTGACAAAAATGATTGTACAATATCAACCGGATTTTGTCATTGTATCCCAAGGTGCGATAGCCCTGTCCGCCTGTGGTCTGGGGGCGGCTCGAACTGCCGGTGTTCCCTTGATGAGCTTTCTGCCTATGGCACATCCTGTTGCCTTGGTCAGGGGAAAGAATTCATTGCCAGTACGTATTCAGGAGGTCTTGTATCAAAGGCTCTATGCCTTGCCGGATTATTTTTTTACTATCTGCACTACTGCGAAAGATCAACTGCAGAAACAGTACGGTGTTGCTTCTGAACGAATTTTTGTCAGCTATTTCGGATTGGAAACCGAACATCTTCCGCAGCCTGATGCTTCTTGTCAGATCAGGTTGGACCGAAAAAAACACCTCGCCCTTATCGGCAGAATTGAGTTTCAGCAAAAACGACATGATTTTTTCATGCGCCATCTTGCAAAGTTTCGAGCGGAGCTTCCCTCTTTGACCGTGCATGTTATCGGCGACGGTCCTGACCGAAATAAATTAGAAAAACTTGTGCATGAGTTGAATTTACAGGATATGGTTACATTTGAGGGATGGACTGATAATATGGCTGCATGGTATAAAAAATTGGACATGCTCCTGTTGCCGTCCCGTTTTGAGGGGGTTCCAGTTGTCATGTTAGAGGCCATGCATTGGAAAATACCGATTGTTGCCAGCCAGTGCGACGGCATGACGGAAATGCTACCTGAAGAATGGCTTTTCCCTGTCAATGATGGTGAAAAAATGATCCGATGCATGAAGGAGACATTAGAGCATGATCAGGAGAGATACCTGAGACGAAATAGAGAGCTTGTTGCCAAGCTGGATACAGCTTCTTTTCGGAGGGGATTCCGCAATGCCGTACTATCCTGTTTGAAAAGAGAAAAGCTGTGAAATCTATAGTCCTTATCCCCTATTGCCCGTTTCCCGCCGACAGTGGCGGTAAGGTGGAAATGTGGAAACATCTTGACCTGTTGCGCTCCATGGGAGAATGCACTCTTGTTTCCGCCGCAACCCGCCCTGTGGGTATGGGTTGGACTGCTTCGGCAAAAAATGAAGTTGAACGGCGTGGTTATACGATTCAACTGCGTGAAGAAGTATTTCCGAGGCGTAACTGGAAGCAATTGGTCGGGTTTGCCTATGGTGCATTCTGTAAGGGATTAGGACTGGAGCAGGCCTTCGGTCATAGCAATCCTTACCACCGTCATGCCTTTCCGCCTGAATTCTTGTTGGAATGTTCCCGGCAGGCCGATTTGGCGATTATCAATTACAGTTACTGGGCCGGTCTGCCGACACATTGCCCTAAGGTAATTATTTTACTGGATCTTTGGTCTAATGTAATGTGGGGAGGAACACAGGACGAGATAAAAGACCTGCGTACAGCTGATCTGATAGTCGTTATCTCCAAAGATGAAGAGATTCAGCTCCGCCGCCGAGGATTACAGAATATATTATGGAGTCCGCCGCTGGCAGAACCGTCTGATTTTCCGCTGACATCAACGGTGGGTATTACAGGATCGGCAAATAGATTTAATCAGGAAGGCATACGCTGGTTGAGCAGAGCTGCTATACCTCAAGATATACCGGTGAAAATATACGGAGCCTTAGCGCAGTTTGCGCAATGGCCAACGGTGGATAAGGTCGGTAAGTATAATGATGCTCATAAACCATACCAAGATTGCGGTGTCTTTCTGCTGCCCACTGCCTTGGGGATGGGGGTGCAGATCAAGACTGTTGAAGCCTTGGCTGCCGGTCGAGCTATAGTTGCCCGAACCGGAGCCATGCGGGGATTACCACCGGGAGACGGTGCTTGGATTGAGGTTAAGACACCAAAAGCCATGTGGGAGCAGGCTGCCCTGTTCAGCTGTCATGCTGACTTGCGGGAAGAGCAGGGGGGCAAGGCACGGGCCTATTATCAGAAACACTTGGACTCCCGAAAAATTCTGTCTGATTTACGCACAGCATATACCTCTCTGGTATAAAACTGACCTGCTATTCGAAAGTATTTTTTTGTAGTCCTTTTTTATACCGGTTTACCGGTACTTTTTCCCCTCGGAGGTAAATAATGATACGTTCTTTAACCGGTTCAGTCGGTGAAAATGGCAAGAATCGACCCGATGATGTTCGTGCGGTGTATGCCCTGTTCAACAGGCTGCTCTCGGTTCAGCTAGAAGTTCGTGATATCTGCTCAACTGAGTTGATCCGGGCGATCCGGGAGTTTCAGCAGGACTTTATGTCTCGACCTGACGGCAGGATTGACGTAGACGGACGAACCTGGAAAAAGCTCACCGCTGCTGTTGAGGTACCAGAAACAGAAATCAGCGGATCAGTAGGGCAAGGCGGGCAGAACCGTTCGCGTGACGTCCGTATTATCTATGGCCTGTTCAATAAAATATTATCCAGACCCCTGAAGGTGAGTGACCAATGTACGGATGAGCTGATCCAGGCGATCAGGGATCTGCAAAAGGGTTTTCTTTCCCGACCCGACGGTAGAGTTGACGTGGGCGGACGAACCTGGAAAAGGCTGACCACGCCGGCAGGAGGTACTGGAAAATCCGTGCTGCTCTCCTTTGATGACGGCCCGGCGCCGACAGGCCCGTTGCATTCCATTCTGGACACCCTAGACCATCACGGTATCAAAGCGGAATTTTATGTCTTAGGCCAAGAGGTGGACAGCCATCCAGCAGTAGTAAAAGAAATTGCCAAAAGGGGCCATGCGGTGCAGAATCACTCGTATACTCATCCGAATCTGGCCAAGGGCAGCAGAAGTTTTGTCCGCAAGGAACTGGAGAAAACGCAGCAGAGTATCAAAAAGGCTGCCGGAGTCACACCCACCAAGATTCGCCCACCCTACGGTGCTGGCGGCTGGTCTCCTTATGACCGTGAGCTTGCTGCCGTGGCCAAAGAACTTTCTCTTTCCATTCAGAACTGGGATATTGACACTGAGGACTGGAAATCGCCCCAAGGAGTTGGACCAAGCAAACAGGCCATGATTGCTCGTCAGTTTGCCCGCAGACAGAACCAAGTTGAACTCAACGTGTTGATGCATGTTTTACAGGGCACTGCCGATGATTTAGGAGATTTCATTGAACAACTCAAGCAATGGGGCTTTTCTTTTGCTCAACCGTAATATCAGGGCGCAAACGTATTGTTTGTTCTTTATCATTTTTCTTCTGTTGGTTAGTTGCACTACTACTCAGGAACGGCAACTGGAACAGGCAAGCCGTCAGTATAAAGCACACCGGGATTATGCAAGTCTTGCCGTGATAGCAAAACATTTGACCAAGGGAATGGTGCAGAGCAAGGTAACTGATTGGCTTGGAGAACCCGATTACTCGCCTATTGCAGGCCAGTACTATTACTCCTCAGACCGTTATGAAACGGTTTTGTTTGGGAAACAAGAGATGGAGATACCTGTGGGACTGGTTATTGATTACCTGGATGAGCAGGGAGAGCTGACCGGGCAGGTTCAGAGCTTTTGGCTGGGTCATATTGGGGAATAGGTTGGATGTTAAGAATAAGAGGGTGCGTATGAAAGGGAACAGGTAGGAAGGAATATACTTCGTTCTGTCTGCGTTGCTTTTTGTGTTTGCAATGGTAACTTATTGCAACATGGAATGATGGCTAGATACTTAAAAAACTTTCTTTTATCTCTACTGTTAAAGGTTCATATGGATAGCACACTTGCAACTCACATAAAAAACGTGATCAGAAAAGAGGCTGAAGGGTTATTGTCTGATGTTTTATCAGTCCCAGAGCTTATTTGCTTATGCTTGCAAAATGCTAAAAACAAAAATAATGCTGTTTCAAACAGAAACAATGCTATTTCGTATATAGAGGACATTCTTAGTGAAGAATATAATCATGGTTCACTAAAAATAGCTTTATATCCACATGAGTCAAAAATTATAGCTTATGCAATGATTATTCTTTGTTCCGAAAACCAATATTACTTGCATAAAATATATGTTGATTCAGAATACAGAAGAAGAGGACTTGGATCTCGGATGCTTAATGAGATATTAGATACATTCAATCCAATGTGTCTTCTGTCAGCTGTCGGAAATGATGTTTTTTTTGAAAAGAATGGCTTCAGTATTGTTGGTACTTTTTTATCAAAAGACGTCCCAGGCTGCAAGTTATCTTCAAGTCCGTATGATGGGTTATCAATAATGTCTACGGCAAAGGATTCTAAATCATGTGGTTTCTTTTTGCTTGGTGACACTGATTTAAAAGAAATAGAAAAGCTTCTTCTATCAAGTTGATTACGATAAATAGCCCTGTAGGGTACTATTTTCGGTGCGGCCGCACCCTGTCTTTAAGTTGCAGGCAAGAGAAGAATCAATGAGGATATGAGAGAAAAGGAGAAAAAATATGGTACAGCTCCAGATTATATCAGATCAACAGCATGCGCTTCCCATTATCCAATCAGCCATTGTGGCAAAAGTGAAACGGATTGAAATAGGGCTGCGCAAGACGGAACAGGAGATTCAGAAGTTTGAGTCCAAATACCATCTCACTTCAGAACAGTTTATGACCGACTGTACCGCAGAAGACTTGGACGGCGGCGATGACGAATATGTCAGCTGGATAGGGGAACTCCAGCTTCGACAGGCGATCCGAGAAGAATTACACCTACTGAGCAATATCGAATATGTTACTCAAAGAGTATCTGACTGAGATCAACAGGATCATTACAGACTGTGCCGAAACAGGACTGATCATCTCATCCGAGGTGATGACAGACATTCGGACAGAGAAGATCGGATTCGTGAAAGGTGCGCTGGTCTTTCTTGACGAATCAGCACTCTTTTTCAAAGAATATCTTGATCTCCGCTTCCATCTTGACAAAAAGACGTATTCTTTTCACTATCAGGATGCTCAGGCACAGTTACGTTTTCGATATGACAATGCCGCTCATAAACCTGCGCTTGGTTTTCATGATCATAAGCATACGCCCGACGAGACTCTTCCATCGACAATTCCACATTTACAGGATGTGCTGGACGAAATTGTGAAGATCTACTTTCCAGAATGTATATGAAATATATCGACAAACAAAGTCTCCACAACGCCTATCGTCTCTTTGAAACCGGCGATATTGATCACTTTGCAATCGGCACAACCAAGGGCCTGCAACAAATCCATCATTACCTCTTTCAGGGCCTGTATGACTTTGCCGGGAAAATACGGACAAACAACATCGCAAAAGGAAACTTCAGGTTTACCAACTCGCTGTACCTTAATGAAATACTCTTGAAGATCGAGCAGATGCCAGAGCAGACCTTTGAGGAAATCATAGCCAAGTATGTGGAGATGAATATCGCCCATCCCTTCATGGAAGGCAACGGAAGGGCTATGCGTATCTGGCTGGATATGATCCTGAAAACCCGGCTGAAGAAGGTGGTCAACTGGCAGTGTGTAGATAAGGTGCTTTACTTGCAGGCAATGGAGAGAAGTCCGGTCAACGATTTAGAAATCAGAACCCTTTTGTCAGCCAACCTGACTGAGAGGATCAACGACCGAGAAATTATCTTTCAGGGCATCGAGCAATCCTATTATTATGAAGGGTATGGGAACTACGCCATAAGCGAAACAAATGCGGAATAAAAGCGGAACAACTCACATTGAGCGGGTAGCAACCATTTGAAATTTAAAGAAAAGCTATTTTTTGAATTTCGATTTTTCAGAATATTTTATTTTTCCAGCAGAAGTAAATTGTTGTTTTTAGCCTTTTTTAGGCTAACCTGTTAGAATAAAAGAAATAGCTATAAAGGCTTGTTTTCTCAAATGATTTAATTGATAAAATATGATGTCAAGCCGCTCAATGTGAGGAACAAGTCAACAAAAACAAAAAAAGGAGGTGCAGTAATGCCGGTTTCTATCAGCGGTTCAGTGGGGGATGCAGGAGGACAGAATCGTCCAGAGGATGTGCGTACCGTCTACGCCCTGTTTAACAAGATTTTAGCAACGCCGCTGGCAGTCAGCGAGCAGGTTGCAGAAGAACTGATTGCAGCGATCCGGGACTTTCAGGCGGCTTTTATGTCCCGTCCTGATGGTCGGATTGATGTGGGCGGCAGAACCTGGCAAGAACTCACTGCGGCTGTCAATGCCTCGAATGCTCCAGCAGGTGAACTGAGTGGTTCTGTAGGTGATTCGGGAGGGCTGAACCGTCCCCGTGATGTGCGCATTATCTACGAGCTGTTCAATAAAATCCTGGCCACACCGCTGGCAGTCAGCGAGCAGGTTGCAGAAGAACTGATTGCAGCGATCCGAGACTTTCAGTCGGGTTTTATGTCACGTCCAGACGGCAGGATTGATGTGGGCGGCAGAACATGGCGAGAACTGACTGCGGCAGCAAACTCCGGTGAAGGCGAACAACCTGTTGAAACGGGTGGAGAGATCCATGTTGGCGGGACAGGGGCAGCCTGGACAGCCCGGCATCAGTGGAGCGACCAGTATGAAGCTGAATATTCCCGCTGGGTGGAGCAGCTCTTTGCCGATAAAAAAGGCTCGCTGGCAGCCTGTCTGCGTAATCCTGCAGGGAATACCTTGTATTCAGAGGAAGATCGCAACAGGAAACTTTTCTGCGACTGCGCTGATCTGCCCTATATGTTACGAGCCTATTTTAGTTATAAGAAAAAACTCCCCTTTTCCTTTAACGTGACTATCTCGGGCAGCAGGTACAGCAATAAGAATAAACCAGGCCGCCGTCGCTCCTTTCTCAACTACTCCAGCTTTTCCAGAGTGGCTCGGGCTCTATCCAATAGCGTCCATAGTGGCTTTTTTCGTTTCTTTTGGACCACAGAAAAAACAGATACCTTGCTCTGTCAGGTCAATCGGCAAAGCATTGTACCGGGAACTGTATATTATGATGCCAACGGCCATGTTCTCGTGGTTTCTCGGGTGGATGATGACGGCACGGTCTGGTTTGTTGATGCCCATCCTGACAACAGCCTCACTGCAAAGCGTTTTGGCTCCTATCTTTCCCGGGGTTCCTGTAAGCAGGGCGGTGGTTTTCGTGGCTGGCGTCATCAAGAGGTGAGCAGTAATGGCAGTTTTACCCTGACCTCGAATAGCAACACGTCCTTTTTTGATAAAGAAAAGACACAGTGCCAGAGCAGTTATCAGGTTGACGGGCTGAGGCTGGATTATCATCAATGGGTCAAGCGGATGCTGTCCACTGGCAGTGGCAAGATCGATCCGATTCAGGAGATACAGCAGCAGTTATCAGCCCTGGACCAGGCTCTGCAGGATCGGGTAGCGTCCATTGAAGCAGCGGTTGCTCATAATATCCATGAAAAAGCGCATCCGTCAAGCCTGCCCTATAATATTTACGGCACAGAAGGGGAGTGGGAAGCCTACTCAACACCAGGGCGTGATGCCCGTTTGCGGGCGCAGGTGCGAGAGATCTATCGTCTGATGCAGAACAGTGTGCGTGCTGTTGCTGTTGCTCAAGGGCGAGGAGCTTCAGGGGAGCATCCGGAGCATCCTTATGCCTTTACCGGTACTGTAAACGAGTTGGTTGGTCAGCTGGACAGTATCTGGCAGAAAAACAGTCGGAGTATCCAGATCAGCTATAAAAATTCCAACGGGACAAGCATTACTCGAACCTTGGAAGAAATTATGGACCAGCTCTTTCTCCTCTCCTTTGATCCCTACCACTGCCCAGAGCTGCGTTGGGGTGATACAGAGGCTGCCTTTTGCCCGGATGGCTCTTCCAAAAGATGGTGGTATGAGCAGGAACAGCGGTTGCGTAATGTCATTGACACCGATCATCGGGTACACACTACCTTAGATTGGGGACCAGAGAAAACCCCGGATATTCATATTGGGGAGCTGCTGGAGCGGTTGAAGCGGGAGTACAGCTGAGATCGATTGTTAGCACAAGTTAAGATTGACGTTTGATAGAGGAGCGGGTGTGATTAAAAGTGCGGTTTTTGACACCTTACGCCGCTCTTTTTATATTATCCCAATACTTTTCCCAGTACCCGTCTGCACGATCAACTCTCAGTGCAAGCATGATCCGGGCATTTTCCGGTG
>QYLO01000063.1 GCA_022766165.1 Candidatus Electrothrix gigas | reverse complement strand
CTGATTTGGCGTAGCAAGACAGACCTCATAGGTATAGCTGTCAGAGCGACTTCCGCCCCGGCTGCTGTCTGCATCCCGACAGTCATGTCATCCGGCACAAGAAGTTCCGGAGGCGTGACATCCTCCACTGTAACCGTCGCTGTTGCGGTGGCGATTTTGCCGCTGTTGTCCGTGACTGTCAGAGTAACCGTGTTTGCTCCGATGTTCCCACAGTTAAAGTTTGCTGGTGAAACAGTCATTGAAGCAATGCTACAGTTGTCGCTTGAACTGTTATCAATGTCGCCAGCTACAATGGAAGCATTGCCAGAAGCGTCAAGCTGAACCGTGATATCTTTCGCCACGGCGGTTGGTGCAACAGTATCTTCGACAATAACTGTCGCTGTGGCGGTGCTGACGTTGCCGCTGTTGTCCGTGACCGTCAGAGTAACCGTGTTTGCTCCGATGTTCCCACAGTTAAAGTTTGCCGGTGAAACAGTCATTGAAGCAATGCTACAGTTGTCGCTTGAACCGTTATCGATGTCGCCAGCTACAATGGAAGCATTGCCAGAAGCGTCAAGCTGAACCGTGATATCTTTCGCCACGGCGGTTGGTGCAACAGTATCCTGAACAACAACCTCCTGTATCTGACTTGACGTGTTTCCACTGCTGTCATCAAACGTCCAAGCTACCGTATAAGTTCCCTGCACACTGTAGTTGAGAGAATCGCTTGTATTTCCGGTCACAGTTCCTGCACAGTTGTCAGTTGCTGTCGGGAAAGATGTTATAGCTGCGGAACACTCGCCTGTTACCTGTGGCAAGGAAGCCACATCAGACGCCGGCGGCAGATTGTCAACCACCGAAACAATTGCCGTACAGGAATCGGATTCACCTCTGTCATCGGTTATAGTGAGGATAACTGCATGTTGCGTTCCTATATCCGAACAGCTAAAATTCGTTTTGGAGAGACTGTAGGTTATCGGATAGCCGTCTGGGTCATAGGAACCGTTATCGACATCTGAAGCAAAAATTGTAACGTTTCCTCCTGCATCAAGCACCATTTCAGAGTCTCTGCACTCAGCTTCTGGCGGATTGGAATTGACATAACCTTCAAATTCTTCTGCATCGTAGGCATTGGTAACACCGGCGAAATCCTTAAAGGTATTGACCCCTGGATCAAACACACTGTATACATCCAAATTGTGTACCTCAAAGGGGCCATTTACTCCATTCTCTCCGATTCGTTCCCCTTCAAACTCCAGATCAATAAACTGTTCCACTCCGGCGGCCATGTCACTGTTGCCAGTGGCTGTGCCGATTTCGGTTCCGTTAGCATCCAAAAGCTGCGCACTAGCGAAGACCATACCAGTCTTCAGCGGAATAACGCCAACGCTGACAGTGAGAAAGTCATAGAGGCCGTTCCCATTATCGTCACTGGCAAAATCAGACATTGATCCTGTCAAAGTGACCAGCGGATTGCTGAAATCCTCGTGACTGTAAGCCGCCGTTTGATGCGCATCCGCAACATAATCGTCGATGTCGCCAGAATCAGCAATGACGGTTAAACGTTCGACCATGTACGGCCCGTCAATGCCCGAGTCATACAGCAAGTGACCGACAAAATCAAGATCGACACTCGCAAAGGTACCTCCAACAGTCACTTCCGTCACAGTACTTGCCAACACTGTGCTGTCAGTAGCGACCAGATCTGCACTGACACGGTAAGATCCTGAAATATTAGCCTCCAAGGGAATTTCAACCCGCAGGTAGTCGAAATATCCGTCGTTATCTAAGTCCAAACCATTGTCGATAGGTTCTTGATCCCCCAGCCAAGCACCGGAATGCTGGAAGTTAGCATAGTCGTAGGCTTGGGTCTGGTACGCCGAATCCACGATGGCAACGACCTGATCGGCACTATCGACAATGCGGACACGTTTGACCAAGTAAGGACCCGACTCACGGCTCATAAAAATCTGTCTGCCGGAGAATGACAATAATATACTTGTATCACTTATTGTCAGGGCGGCTGTGGTTGTGGCTACGTCGATAGCCTTGCCCGAATCTGTCTCAAGCTCGCCAATAATGGTATAAGTCCCCTCAGTACTGATCTCGATACCAACACTGACATCCAAGGTATCAAACAAACCATCGCCATCGGTATCGACTCCATTATCACTATACTGTCCACTCAATGAGGCTGGTGGTGGCGAAAAATCACCAGCGTTGAAGGACGCTGTGACAAAGACATCTTGGGCAGACTCAACCAGCTTTTCGGAACTGCCAACGCGTATCTCAATGTTGGAAACGGTGAGCGGGCCGCTGAATCCGCTGGCATAGAGTGTCTCACCGGAGAAAGCCAAATCGACGGTATGAGTGCCAGAGGTAAATTTCTGCTGGAAATTGGCCCATGCGATTTTGTTGCCGGAGGTGTCACGGAGCCATCCAACCAGCGTATACAGCCCGCTGTCCACCACTTTCATTCCGACGCTGAGAATCAGCGCATCAAACTTTCCGTCGCCATCGCTATCCGAGCCTGTTGCGGAATAGTTACCGGTGAGGTGGGCAAAGGCATCGGTCGCCTGAGCAACGGCGAGTTCGGACGGTGCAGAAGTAGTACCAACGGCCCCGCTGTCGCCGCTCACTAGAATACCCGCAGTATCCCCAATTGCTGCTAAGTGGATCTTCATCGGAGCGGCAGTAGCCATTGCTGCCTTCGCTAATGTAGCCTTTTTACCGGGATTAGCCCAGTCTTTGTCGGCATTGCCGGTTTTTCCATCACCAGCGAGAAGTGCTTGAAATTCTTCGTCGCCGTACCATTTGTATGCACTGCCCTCCTCGCCTTTATTGTGTTCCAAGTCGCAACTGTCGAGATTATCTTTGTCGGTCTTGGTTGTGTTTGTTTCGTAATCGTCTGGGAGCATGTCGCCTTTCAGATCCCCTTTATCTGAATCCGTTGGATCGTCCGAATCCTTAGTGGTACCCGCCGTCCAAATCTTGGAGCTTCCAGTCCAGTTCCCATAGAACGCCTCATGCTTTCGCTCGTGAGCAAGAACTTCGGCAACACAATTGATCCCCTCTGCTCCGCCGAATGTGCCGCCTGGACAATTCGTATTGCTGGACACTTTGACTTTGCTAGGATAATGCGTCTTGGCTGCTGCTGGCCCGAGTTTTATGTCCCCTGACGAGGAACTCCAAGAACCGTAGCTCCCGGCACCTTTCGTAATATCGAACTTGACATCCGAGGCATCCAAGCCATTTACCGCTTTGTTGTGCTTCCAATACTCGAACCAATTAGGTGTTTTGTCGCCATCATCGTCATCATCACGGCCAAAAAAGACCTGGTATTCATAGTCCTTGTCAGTCTGACCTGTGGCACCGGAGGCCGTGTGCTTGTATGCAAGGGTCAGCTTGACTTTCTTGTCTCCGTAAGTTCCTCCGTTGGTTCCCTTTTTCGGTCCCTCGCCGGTCCCAGGCGTGTACTTGTATTGGCAGTCTTTGGCCTTGTCCCCTTCACCGACCTTCAGGTCGCCGCTCCAACTGCACTTGGTGATCTCGTAGCCTGTCGGGATCTTAAGTGTTGCCGTAAGCTCAACCTCTTTTCCCGTTTGCGGAAGCTTATCTGTGGTTTTAACGCCCTTCACCTTGATTTTTTCAATCTTAGGGGTCGAGAGCTGCACCTGCTTATCAACGACGTTTCCCCATGACCACGATGAGGTGCAAGGATCGTTGGGATCCTCTCCCCAGCCAAGGTTAGCTCGTAAATAGGTGGGTTGATCGGTGGCGCCGGCAGGTACTTTAAAATTAGCAATCGTCGTCATGCTGCCGAAATAACTGATTGACGAGTATCCCGTCAACGCAACGTCGTGAATACGTTCCGATGCTGACCACTGCTTGTCGCCATCAAAATCGACCCAGATATTTACATACTCAGGCGAATCATCGTACTCCGGGCATGGGTTTCCGGCAGTACATCCGTTAGGGTTCGCAATAGTGATCTTGACGGTGACCTTGAAATTGCCGGAGCCGGTTGGGGTAACATCGACTGACGAAATTGATTCGTACCCTGTGCTGCCGCCAGAGGAACTGCAGTAGCCCGGCACAGTTGCAGCAGCGGCCTCTATCGACATGGGTGCTGCCATTAGAGTTAGAGGCATTGGGCGTGAATCTAGAGGTGAAGCTGCGTAGGCTGGGTATGAAGTGACTATCCCCAAAATTACAAGCATCAAGCCTGCTAATCTTGCTCCCATAATACGTTTATCCTTCATGATGTTCCTCCTAAGTTGAAATGATTTAGCATGACAGCAAAATATAACCAGAAACAATCCAAACTGTCAAAACATTTAATGTAAAACTATCCAGATATATAAACAAGTTATTACAGACTCCCTGAAATTTCATTGCGCCGCAACGAAATTTTTCAAAAGCAATTTTCTCCTCATTGCTATTTATGACCTAAAAAACTCGGCACAGAAGGAAACAGCCCCGGATCGGTATGCGGGATAAAGCGGGAGCCGGAAAAACGGATCATGAACTCTTGGTTCACATTGAGTTCAATATAGGTGATCTTACGGGCGATCTCTTGAGAGCGTTCAAAGGCGGTGTGATCAAGGAGAAGCATCTCTGCCCCACGCAGAGAAGAGTTGCCTACAGGCTCAAAAGTGGACAGGGGAAGGTCTGGTAGCATACCCAAGGTAATAGCCTGTCGGGGATTGATATGTTTACCAAAGGCGCCGGCAACGGCAATCCGGGCCAGCTCGCTAAATTCCACCCCGACCTGACCAGTCAGAGTAACTAAAATTGCATACATGGCCGCCTTGGAACGCATCATAGCATCCAGATCAAGCTGACTCAGAACCACTGGCTCTGCATTGCCTGCCTCTCCGGCTGCAACCACCAGAAAGACCTGCTCACCATCCCCATCCATTGCCAGCAATCGTTCCTCAACAAAGCGTTTATGCACTGCTGATTGGCCAGGAAAGGTGGCTTGAAATTTGCCCCGTAGATCAACAATGCGAGCAAGATAGAGTTCTGCCACCAGATCAATCAACCCGGAACCGCATAACCCAGCCGGAGGCGAATCACCGATACTGCGCCAACTGAGCTGCCAACGCTCGTGATCAATCGCCACATGCTCCACAGCCCCGCTGCTTGCTCGCATACCCATTCGAGCCACGCCACCCTCCAGAGCTGGACCGGCTGCTCCGGCACAGGCAATCAACCATTCACTGTTGCCCATGACCACCTCGGCATTGGTCCCCACGTCAATGAGCATACTGGTTTTCTCTGCCTGATCAAGGCCAGTAGCAAGGATGCCGGCTATCAGGTCGCCGCCAAAATAACTCCCCTTGCCCGGCAGTACTCGGACTGTTGCCTGCTCATGAAGCTTTAATCCGATTTCCCGAGCCAAGAAGGGATCTGGGGCATTGATCAGGGGAATATACGGCTCTCGACAGATATGCTGCGGATTCAGTCCAAGCAGAAGATGCACCATCGTGGTATTGCCCGAGATTGCCGTTGCCAGCACGTCCTGCGGGCGAATCTCCACCTCCCGGCAAAGTTGATCAAGCAATTCATGGATAGAGAGAATCACTGCGTCCTGCAAGACCTCCAAGCCGTTCCGCCCCGCCTCTTGTTGGGCAGCAAAATGAATCCGGGTCAGGATGTCTGTTCCGTACTCGACTTGACGATTAAGGCTTGTGCTGCGAGCAAGGGTTTTTCCGGTCAAAAGATCCAGCAGACTTGCTTCCAGATGGGTGGACCCCAGATCCAGTGCCAAGGCGGGCAGCAGCTCCGGTGCTTTTGCAAAAAATTCGACCAAGACAAGACGATCAGCTTCATATTGCAGCAGAACACAGCCCCTGAAACCGGCAGTTCTGAACGAGGCTGCGATCTTCGCCATGCAGGCAAAGGGGATATGCACGGAACATCCACGCAACTCTTTTGGCAGAGCTTCGGCTACAACAGATTTCAGCCGATCAATATCCGCTGTGTTATCGTGCAGGCTTGGCAGACTTGCCTGTACCCGCACAAGGGAAACTAAAGGATATAAAGGGTATAATGGGTATGTTTTTAACAAAGAAAGACCTCCATCGGCAAAAAATACGGAGTAAGGGAGTACGTCCATAACCAGTAAAAGTTATCCCCTGTGTACTGGTAATACTTGACTGAACATCCTCTAACGGGTACTTAATGTATTAATTAGTATGAGCGTTATCAGAAATTTTCTGTTGCGGCGCAATAAAACATAAAAAAACAGGACTGGCAAATTGATCTGCATTGTTTTTCTCGCATCAGCCTGTCTTCATATTTTCCCAAACCTGCAACGTTGTGAACCTTCTTAAACGGTATATCCTTTTTCAGTTCTTTAAAAATATCATGATGCTCGTTCTGAGCTTCATTGCCATTTACCTGTTGATTGATTTTTTTGAAAAGATCGACAACTTCATGGAAAAGGGGAAATCTATGGCCTTGGTTGGCAAGTTTTTCTTGCTCTCCATCCCCTTTATTGTTGAACAGATGGGACCGGTCTGTATACTCTTGGCTGGGGTGGTGACCTTTGGCGTGCTGAATCATTCTAACGAGCTGGTTGCCCTTAAATCCTGTGGCATTCCGCTGAAAAAAATCACAGGTCCAATTATTGCCGGCGGCATGATCGCAACCCTGTGCATGCTTGCCCTATCACAGTTTGTCCTACCCAAGACTGTTTCACAGACCAACAGAATTTGGAATAAAGAGGTCAAGGGAAGGGTTTCTCTGGGGATATACCGTCACGGTCGTTATTATTATCAGGGGAATAACCACTTCTACTCCTTTGCCCGCCCTGATCCAAATCAAAATATCTTTCCCTTTTTTTCGTATTCTTCTTGGAACAGCAACTACGAGCTGACAGTCTTGGTTTCCTCTGAACATGCCTTTTGGAAAGATGGAAGCTGGATTCTGCAAAACGGTCAGGAGCAATATGCCCAGGGAAAAAAAGTCTTTAGAACGGAAGTCTTTACTGAAAAGAGTTTCGACTTTACGGAAACTCCAGAGGATTTTTTTATTCCTCAATACCGGAGCAATGAGCTTTCTTTAGCAGAGCTGTATCACGATGCCCTGCATCAAGAGGCTCCGGCAGAACGCACTGTGGCGTGGGCAAACTTTTACGGGCGCATCTCCTATGTCCTGCTCGGCCTGCCTCTGCTCATGTTGGGCCTCCCTTTATTGCTGCTGGTATACCGCAAATGGGGGCGTGACCTTTCGCTGGCGATCCCGGTCAGTTGCGGGCTGGCCTTTGTCTGCTGGGGCTGCTGGGGAACCCTGCAATCGCTTGCCAAAGCGGGATATATCCCGCCCCTTACAGCAGCAATTTCCATTCACATTGCTGTAGGTGCGCTGGGTCTTTTTCTTTTACTGAGAGAGGATACCTGATGAAGAAAAGAGTTGATAAAGTTGATAAAGTTGGCACCGTGAGTACGGTGGGCATAGTTGGCATGCCGCCGCTAGAAATAATCAGTAAAATCAATAAAGAACAGGGGAAAATTGTTGATCTTGATGAACCGCAACTTGCCCTGCCTATCAACCGGGAAACGCATCTTCCACAGGTGTACTGTGCCATTCTGCGTACGGTCATGCTTAATGCCATGAACATGCCCTTGGATCAGATCTACATTGATGTTGGCCCAGGAAAATGCGATTGCGCCCTACATGTTGCCACGGTGTTGCAACATCTTTTAACAATTCCAGTAAACACAACCTATAATCAGGACAGTCAAGGATTTGGGTATCCTCTCTGTCAAAGTGGCCTGCCCCTGCTTAAAAAGTTCCAGAAAATTACCCAAGGAGTTCAGTTCTGCACGCCTCCTGCGCCCCCTGCTGATTATCCATATCTAGCCCCTACTGTTGGTTTTTGGGGAGTACCACCCCGTGATTTTGCTCTGCTCTCTCTGTTTCCAGACAGCACCCATATCTACGGCTGGACCCGCTGCATGGAAAATAAGACCCCTGCTGATCTTGAGCTAGAATCCTCTTATAATCCAGCTGTTCCAACGGTGTTCTTTGCTCAGTCCTTTTGTGCAAAAACAGCCTTGGCTAAACATCTGGCAGAACAGCACTCAAAGGCATTATATGTGGACTGCGATGTCAATGCCAGCTCCAGTGTGCAGGCGAAAATTGAGGCGTTTCTTGAGTTTTCCCAAGATACCTCAGATATCTCAGCAACCTCAGCAATGCGTTTAGGAGATGATCATGCTCTTGGCTGATTTTGGCACCTCATACACTAAGCTGCTGGAGATAAATGAAAAAGACGGTACACAGCCTGTGCCACGTATTGTCCCCACCCGTAAGCTTAACCCGACCTTTATGGCAGATCTTGCCACAGGGCATAATGCCAAACGAAGGGGGAAGAAATCTATTAACGAACTCATTGCCTTGGCAAAGGGGGGGCGTTGCCTGATAAAAGAACCAGACGCCCTTTTACTTGACTGCGGCAGCCGGGATATCAAATTTATTCGTTATCAAAATTTTGAAGTGGCTGATATGGGCTGGAACGTGGAATGCGGGGCCTCAATGGGCTTTACCATTGAATTACTGGAAAGCTATTACAAGATTGATTACACAAAGGTAGCTGTGCCAAAAACAGGTTTTTCTGTTACCTGCGGCGTTCTTGGGATGAGCAATATCTTTGATGCCGTGGTCACAGGTACCTCTGAAACTGCGGCCGTGGCTAAATTTGTACGTGGCATTGCCCATAATGCCTTTCGTTTTGCTGGCTCCCCGGATAAACTCTATATTTCCGGTGGACTTTGCGATAATCCGCTTTTTCTTGGCTGCTTCCCCTGTGAAGTTATCCCGTTGGGACGCTTTGTCCTGCTGGAGGGGTTAAAGGAGCATTTGAGAATGAAGATGAGGATGAAGAGCAAAGGGACTTTCCTGACCCTCTATCCCGGGTCCTCGCCCTTGATGAATAAGCTGAAGCCTTAAAACAATTTCCCTTTTACTCATACAGGAAAAGAACCATGTTGAAAGTAGGAATCATAGGGGCCTCCGGCTACACCGGAGTTGAACTGGCCCGTATTCTGTCAACCCACCCCGAGGTTGAGCTGACCGTTGCCACCTCTCGTCAATATGCAGGCAAACCACTCGCTGAAGTCTTTCCCAGTCTACGCAAGCGAGTCGATCTGGTCTGTGAAAATTTGGGACCAGAAGAACTGGTGGATCGGGCTGACTTTTTCTTTGCCGCTGTTCCCCATAAGACGGCAATGGATCTGGTGCCGATCCTGCTCAAAGCAGGCAAAAAGGTCGTTGATCTGAGTGCAGATTTTCGGATTCGTGACGCTGCTGTGTATGAGGAGTGGTATCAGCCCCATTCCAGCATAGAGTGTATTGAGGAAGCCGTCTATGGCCTGCCAGAGCTGTATCGGGATCAGGTCAAGAATGCCCGTTTGACCGCTAATCCGGGCTGCTATCCTACCTCCATCATCTTGGGATTGGCTCCCCTGTTGCGAGAGGGGTTGATTGATCCGGCGCATCTGATCATTGATTCCAAATCCGGCACATCCGGCGCAGGTCGTTCTGCCAATGTGGGTACGCTTTTTTGTGAAGTCACGGATGGATTTCGGGCCTATAAGGTTGGAGGGCAACATCGGCATATCCCAGAGATTGAACAGGAGTTGACAGTGCTGGCAGGTCAGCCAGTGACCATTTCTTTTACGCCACACCTGTTACCCATCTCCCGTGGTATCCTCAGTACCATGTATGCACCACTGAGCAACGAGATCAGTGCGACCACTGAGACCGAGATTCAGGAGCTGTATGAGAGTACATACACAGACGAACCCTTTGTCCGGGTCTGTCCGGCGGGCAGCTTTCCGGCCACCCAGCACGTCCGGGGCAGTAACTGCTGCGATATCGGGATAAAGGTAGATGTGCGTACCGGGCGGATTATTATTGTGTCAGCCATTGATAATGTTGCCAAAGGGGCCTCGGGCCAAGCTGTCCAGAATATGAACCTGATGAACGGTTTTGACGAAACCTGCGCTCTCATGGGTGCGCCCTTTTTCCCCTGAAATCTTTTTACAGTATGCAGCAACGCAATATCCGCCTTGTGATAGCCTATGATGGCACCAACTTCTGTGGTTGGCAACGACAGCGTAATGGGCCAACTATTCAGGAAGCCCTTGAAAAAACACTGGGTATCATCACGCAGGAAACAGTACAAATTCATGGGGCAGGGCGGACCGATGCCGGTGTCCATGCCTTAGGCATGGTTGCCCATTTTACAACCACTGCGACCATGCCTGCCTCAGCCTTTGTCAAAGGCCCTAACTCCATGCTGCCCAAGGATATCTGCATCCTTGATGCTGTTGATGTCCCTGCTGACTTTCATGCCCGTTTTTCTGCTCAGGGCAAGACATATCGCTATGATTTTTTTACCGGGGCGATTCAACCTCCAACAGAACGCCTTTATCGTACCCATTTTCCCTGTTCTTTTGATCCTAACAGGCTGCACCCTAGTCTTGATCTTTTAATGGGTACCCATGATTTTTCCTCATTTGAGGCTGTGGGGAGCCGGGATCGAACCCTAACCACAGGGCGAATGGCTGTGCGAACTCTTTTTCAGGCACAATGCCTTGTTGATCCTGCCCATCCCGAACATTTTTCTTTTCGCTTTGCTGGTGATGGTTTTTTGCGTTATATGGTGCGTAATCTGGTGGGAACCCTGCTCTGGGTGGGTACAGATCGCCTGAGTACGGAGCAGTTTCAGGATATTCTTGCGGCTAAAAATCGGGAAAGAGCTGCTCCAACCGCCCCAGCCTGTGGACTTTTTCTGGAAAAGGTACATTATGAGGAGAGTTAAATCGCCTGAACTATCGACAGACAAACAAAAAAGAGTGAAAAATACCTTAAAAAAAATTTCGATCTGGCTGCTCGGCATTTGCTGGCTGTCAGTGACCTTTGCCGCCCTTGCCGGTATGTACCACCTCTGGTGGCAGCGCGAGCGAGTTCTGTATTCAGGCAAAAGTATCACACAGCAACGGGAGACTGTTTTTCAGCGAGCTGGCTTCCCTTCATCCCTAGTCAAAAAAACTGAATCCCTGATCAGACAATGGCCTGCTGATGTCCGTTATGAGGCACGGGGTGACTCGACCTCACTGTCTTATATAAAATATCTGCTGATTCCACGTATTCCGGCGGACAACACTTCCTACATTCTGATGGCTAAGGGTGAAGAACTGACCTTTACCAAAGCCGATATTGATCAGCGACAGATTTTAGATACTCAGTTCCTTGACACAAACAATCCGCTCGGACTGATCCTTTCCTTTACTTTATTGCTGGGCTGGGCCGGTCTGATACTCCGCCTCTGGAGAGAAAAGCTAACCTGGCCGGAATCTCTGGCTTTGTCTTGTTTTTTTATCACCCTGCTTGTCCTACCCATACGTTTTTTCTTTCACTCCGCACATGTAGCTTTTATAGGAGCGACTATTATCGGAGTAATAGGATGGATGAACATGATATTTAATTATTTCAGTATAAAAGGTGAAAAAGGTTGGGTAGAGAGGATAACGGGCGTTTTATCCATACCGTTTGCTGGGAAGAAAAGGAAAGAACAAGTTTTTGTCGCCCTTTTGCTTGGAATAACTCTTGCGGCAATATCCTGGAGCTTTATCATGTCGGTTGTTGTTGTCCCTGATGATTGGGACGCTTGGGCCATTTGGGGCAGTAAAGCCAAGGTATTGGCTCAAGGTACAGGGCCGTTGCATGATGTAACCAAATTTGGTCATCCTGATTATCCGCTTTTGTGGCCCACTATATGGGGCTTTTCAGGTTGGCTATCCGGCGGCTGGGAAGAGTGTTGGAGCAAGGGCTGGGGAACAATTTTTCTCTTTTTCTGTGTCTGGGAAATAGTCCATATTGTCAAGGAACAATGCCGCAGCCTGACAGCCGGATTACTGGCCGGAGCACTGTTTGTCTCTATTCCTAATGTACCGCTTCTTGCCTCTTGGAGCTATGCCGAAGCACCGTTGTGGCTAATGATGACTTGCGGGCTTGCCTGTTTTCTGCGTTGGCAGGATAGGTCAAGCCGAGGCGGTGTTGTTATTGTTGCGCTGTTTGCAGCTGCAACCGCATACACCAAAAATGAGGGGATATTGTTTGCAGTACTTCTTGGTACTTTATTCTTTTTTGGCGGTCGCAACCGGTTGCGTGCGGTATTTATTTATGCTTCTATATTTATATTTTGTTATCTGCTGTGGTGGTATTGGTCTAGAATCTATTATGATCTTGGCTCTCACGTAACTGTCGGGTTGCATTTTGATACAGGCTTACTGTATCGGGCAGCTAAACGTATCCCTTCGGCCTGTGAAGCGATTTTTACAATGTGGCGTGATATTCGACAATGGAATATTGTCGGCTTCGGGATTATTTCGGTCTTAGTTGGTACTCTGTTCGGTTTCGGATACGAAGGGCGGCGGTTATACTTACTGCTGCCTGCCGGGCTGATTCTCGGATACCTTGTTGTTATTCTTTTCCATAACGCAGAAATATATTGGCAGATCGGGACAGCTTGGAACAGGCTGACAACGCAGACATTGCCGTTGTTTTTGGTGCTGCTCGTACCGATGTACCAAAATTTTTCTGCAAAACATGTTGAGTAAAAAAATATGAGCATTAATGATAATACATTTCGAAAACTTTCTATTATTATTCCGGCATATAACGAGCAGAGTACCTTAGCGGAAATTATTCAGGCAGTGCGTAATGTCGATCTCTCCCTCACAAAAGAAATTATCATCGTTGATGATGCTTCAACTGATGAAACACGGCAGGTCATTGAACAATTGCCCGGTGATAATCTTGTCAGGGTCTATCATGAAAAAAACCAAGGGAAAGGAGCGGCCTTGCGTTCCGGTTTTACTCAAGCGACAGGTGATATCATCCTGATTCAGGATGCTGATTTGGAGTATAATCCGGCAGAATATCCGAAATTATTACGTCCCATTCTGGACGGCAAGGCTGATGTGGTGTATGGTTCTCGATTTGTCGGCTCCGAAGCCCATAGAGTGCTTTATTTCTGGCACATGATGGGCAATCGCTTTTTGACCCTGCTTTCGAATATGTGTACCAATCTGAACCTGACTGATATGGAAACTTGCTACAAAGTTTTTCGCAGAGAAATTGTCAGGGATATTGTCATTCAGGAAAATCGTTTTGGTTTTGAACCTGAAATAACCGCAAAGATCGCTCGTACAGGCTGTCGAATTTATGAGGTTGGTATTTCGTATAGTGGGCGAACATATAAGGAAGGTAAGAAAATTGGCATTCGAGATGGATTCCGGGCCTTGTACTGTATTCTTAAATATCGTTTCATTTCTAGGTGATTAGGTTTCACACCCTTATCACTCATCATTTTTGCTGACTAACAACTTTTTAACGGAATCGACAGTAGCCTGTATCGCCGCCCTATCTCTATTCTTCTTTGCCGTTTTTTTGTTTGTTCCTGACGATTGTAAACTTAAAACTGCTGAGGCATAACAACAACAGAATAAAAGGAGGAGTACCTGAAATTACCGATGAGAACCAGCATCGTTCGTGAAAAAAATGTTGGAAAATTGAAAAAACTGGCTGGGGGACAGGGATTCGAACCCCGATAAGCGGAGTCAGAGTCCGCTGTCTTGCCATTAGACCATCCCCCAGTGATTTGGAAGGTTGAGCAAATATAAAGAGAAGAGCAACGGATGTCAAGAAAAAATATCAGCCCTGCTCTTCCTTTTTTTGAGCCTGGGGATGCGCATCATCATACACCTTGGTCAGATGCTCAAGGTTGAGATGGGTATACTGTTGCGTAGTGGAAAGACTTGCATGGCCTAACAGTTCCTGAACCATCCGTAGATCCATGCCCATTTCTAAAAGATGGGTGGCAAAAGAATGACGCAGGGCATGAGGTGTAACCCGAACCGCAATACCAGCCCGTAGACCGTAATACGCAACCATCCGCTCCACACTGCGTACTGTAAGCCGGGTGCCTCGGTTGTTGAGAAATAATGCCTCTCGTTCTGGTCTATCACCACGGGTAATACGAGCAGTAATCAGTCGATTACGCTCTGGAAACCATTGCTGCAAGGCATCGCCTGCTGTGCTGCCAAAGGGTACAAGACGCTCTTTTTTCCCCTTTCCTCGTATCTTGATCAGCTCGGCAGAGAAATCAGCATCCAGCAGATTGGTGGCAACGGCTTCAGAAACCCGCATTCCAGTGGAGTAGATTAACTCCATAATTGCCTTGTCCCGTAAAAAAAAGCGGTCTTTTTTCTTGGGTTCTTCCAACAGGCTGAACACTTCATCTACGGTGAGATAGGTCGGAATATGGCGAGATCGCTTGGGTCCAGCTATCCCGGCCAGTGGATCAATACTGATATAGCCCTGCCTGAGACAGTATCGAAAAAAGGTACGCAGAGCTGACATCTTGCGGGCCACTGAAGAACCAGAATTCACAAGATAGAGTGAGGAGATATAGCGTCCCAGATGGTCCCGGGTGATGTCTTGCGTTGCTATCTTTTCATTTTTATCAATACTTTGAAAAAACTCTCTGACATCCCGAGAATAACAGGTAACCGTGTGTGCAGAATACCCACGTTCGATTTTGAGCCAGTCCGCAAAAGCGAGTAAAGAAGAAGTATTCATAAAACAGGTATTGAAAGCCTTTTTCATACGGTTTACAATAAAAAATTTCTCTAAGAAAAGAAGATACCATTGTACTCCTGATAAAATATGATGCAACTGCAATTTTCCCCCTGACTGCGTATGGCCAAGCGAACATTTGAAAATGCTCTGACAAAACTGGATCGAATTACTGCTGAGTTAGAGCAAGGAGATCTGAGTCTGGACAAAAGCCTTAAAAAGTTTGACGAAGGGGTTCAGCTTGTTCAATTTTGCAATGAAAAACTGGAAGAGGCTCGCTCTCAGGTTGCACTCTTACTCAAGAAAAATGATACATTAACAGCAATTCCTTTTTCAGAAACTTTTTCAGAAGATACAGCAGAAAAAACAGGATAGGATAATAGGATAACCTACATGGCAGAATATCTCATAAACAGCAGCTCGGCTCAACGGTCAGCAGAGGCAGAAAAAATAATCATGGCTCCCAACAAGCGTACTGTTCAAAGCGGCAACCTGCTGGACAACATAGATTCCCCGGCTGATCTGCGCGGGTTCAACCTCAGAGAACTGGAGCAGCTTGCTCAAGAGTTGCGTGAAAAAATTATCAGCACGGTTGCAAAAAACGGTGGGCATCTTGCTCCCTGTCTTGGCGTTGTTGAACTGACCCTAGCTCTTCATTATGTCTTTGATACACCTCAAGATAAGCTGGTTTGGGATGTGGGGCATCAATGCTATGCCCATAAGTTGATCACTGGACGCCGGGAGAAATTCCACACCCTTCGCCAGTATCAGGGTATCAGCGGTTTTCCCAAACGCTCTGAAAGTGTGTATGATGTTGTGGAAACCGGTCATAGCTCTACCTCTATTTCCTACAGCTTAGGGCTGGCCGCAGCCAAAGAGCTGCAAGAGGATAAGAGTAAGGTTATTGCTGTGATTGGCGACGGTTCCATGACCGCTGGCATGGCCTTTGAAGCCTTGAATCATGCCGGTGACCTGCATAAAGATTTAATTGTTATTCTGAACGATAACGAGATGTCTATCTCGCCCAATGTTGGGGCCATGTCCAGCTTTTTGAGCAGAAAGCTTAACTCCAAAACCATGCGGAGCCTCAAGGACCATCTGGAAGAGGGTCTGAAATCCATGTCCTCGGTGGGAGAAAATATCCTGAGCGTGCTGCGAAAATCTGAAGAAAGCCTCAAGGCATTTTTTACACCAGGTATGCTTTTTGAGGCCCTGAAATTTAAGTATATCGGCCCAATCCCTGGTCACGATGTCGAGGATCTCATTACAACCCTGAGAAATGTCCGGGACAACACCACTGGCCCTGTACTTATCCATGTCCTGACCACCAAGGGCAAGGGCTATGCGCCAGCAGAAGAGAATCCCGGCAAATACCACGGATTAGGACCGTTTACTGTTGCCACGGGTAAACCTATGCCCTCTTCTGGCCCAATTTCCTATACAGCGACCTTTGGCAAAACCATTTGTTCTTTGGCAGAAACAGATAAACGGATCTGTGCTATCACAGCAGCTATGCCTGATGGTACTGGATTAACTGCATTTAGTCAGCGTTTTCCAGATCGATTTTTTGATGTGGGCATTGCAGAGCAACATGCTGTTACCTTTGCTGCTGGGCTGGCTATGGATGGTCTGCGTCCAGTGGTGTCAGTGTATTCCAGCTTTATGCAACGGGCGATGGATCAGGTTATCCATGATGTCTGTCTACCTGACCTGCCTGTGACCTTTGCTCTGGATCGGGCCGGGGTGGTGGGCGATGACGGCCCCACTCATCACGGGGTTTTTGACCTTTCTTTTCTGCGTTTTATTCCCAATATGACTGTAATGGCACCCAAGGATGAAAATGAACTGCAACAGATGCTCTACACCTCGGTGAACAGCAACAGCCCCTGTGCAATCCGTTATCCACGGGGCAGTGGCGAGGATATCCCTCTTGACCAAGAATTTCAAAAAATCCCGATTGGGCGGGGCGAGGTATTACGTGAGGGAAAAGATTTGCTCTTACTCCCTGTGGGCAATCGGGTATATCCTGCGCTGGAAGCAGCACAAGGACTGGCGAAACTTGGCATTGATGCCGCTGTAATTAACCCACGTTTTATCAAACCATTAGACAACGAACTCATTACTGATTGGGCCAGTACATGCGGATGCGTGGTCACGGTTGAAGATAATGTAAAAAAAGGGGGATTTGGCAGCGCAGTACTCCAGATGCTGCACGAACGCCACCTGATTCTTCCGGTTCGCATCTTGGGCTATAGCAATAAATTTATTGATCAGGCTCCACAGCAGACCTTGTGGAAAAATGCCGGGATTGATGCTGCCGGGATTATTCAAGGTGGACTGGAGGCTATGAAGCAGGGAGGCTGATTTGAGTTCTGACTTCCGGCACAAAGAGAATAATGCAAAAAATTTCTCTGTACCGGTTTTGCTTTTGTGCTTTAAGGATTCGCAGGACTTGCCATGTTACTGAGATAGTGTTCAGCAGAGAGTTCTGCAGTGGCGCCGTCGCCGGCAGCATTGATGATCTGCCGGGAATTTTTACTGCGGATATCACCGGCAGCATAGACACCGGGCAGCTTGGTACACATCTCATGATCTGTAATAATAAAACCACCTGCATCGGTTTCTAGCTGCTTTAGAGGCAGCATCTCATTATTCGGCGCCACCCCAATCAGGACAAAGAAGCCAGTCACTCCGAGATCGGAGGTTGTCCCGTCATTATGCTGAATTTTGAGAGATGCAACGCCCTCATCATTTCCGATAATCTCGCTGACCTGGGCATCCCAGATAAACTCAATTTTTTCCTCGGCAAAGGCCTTTTCCTGCAAAATAGCCGTGGCCCGCAGGGTATCACGCCGATGAATGACTGTGACCTTTGAGGCAAATTTAGTCAAATGCAGGGCCTCTTGAATCGCCGTATTACCGCCGCCTACCACGGCAATTTCCTGATCTCGATAAAAAGGGCCGTCACAGGTTGCGCAATAGGAAACCCCTTGACCAAGCAGTTCTTCTTCACCAGGAATGCCAAGTTTTCTCGGTTTTGCACCAGTACAGATGATCACTGTTTGACCAGTTACTTCCTCGCCTGACTCCAAGGTGATAACCTTCTGCTCACCTTGCAGGTTCATTGAGGCAACAGTTGCGAATTTTTTCTCCAAGTCAAAACGATTAACATGGGCGGTCATCTTCTCCATCAGCTCAAAGCCAGCAATACCATCGTAAAAACCAGGGTAATTATCCACCCAATCTGTCACCAGCACCTGACCACCGGTAGCCCCTTTTTCAATGAGTACTGTTTCCAGACGACCTCGGGCAGCATACAGTCCTGCTGTGAGTCCGGCTGGTCCGCCACCGACAATGATCATTTGATAATCTGTTTTTTTCATAGGTATTTTTATATGAAAGGTATACAATGAGAAAGGGCGATCACAAGGATCGCCCCTACAGCACCTGTTTTTGTTTTGAGGTTCTTGTTGCTAAGATACCTTACTGAGCAGATCTTTAAGCTGGGCCTTGCCCACAGCACCGGTGATACGGTCAACTGCTTCGCCGTCTTTAAACAGAATCAGGGTGGGGATAGCTTTAATACCAAACTTTCCAGGAGTTGCCGGACTGTCGTCCACATTCATCTTAACAATCTGTACTTTTCCGTCATACTCTTCAGCCAGTTCATCAATAACCGGACCAAGTGACTTACAGGGGCCACACCACGGAGCCCAAAAATCCACCAGACAGGGCAGTTCACTGTTTTTTACTTTTGCTTCAAATTCACTGTCATTAACAGTGATGACATGTTTTTCAGCCATAATACAATCACCTCACGCAACTTGTTTGCTTTTTTAGTTAGGGTAAAACGTCTCGTATAATAAGTAATACGAAACAGCGTTTCAGTCAACCGCGGGTGTGATTAAAAGTGCGGTTTTTGACACCTTACGCCGCTCTTTTTATATTATCCCAATACTTTTCCCAGTACCCGTCTGCACGATCAACTCTCAGGGCGAGCATGATCCGGGCATTTTCCGGTGTCCACCATGCACCGGCTATTTTCAGACGCTCCTGAATAATATATCGATGCGCACTCTCTATTTCGCCTGAACCAATGGGTAGACCTCTGACTTGAGCACCTAGATAATCGAATTGTCCCGGACGATTGTGTAGATAACGCAGGCAGCTCCGTACAGGAGCATGTTGATCTTCAGTTTCTTCAGGCTCAAGATGCGGCTTTAACGATTCTTTCACCTCTTCCACCCGCCCCTCTTTCAGTAATGCCTTCTGC
>QYLO01000062.1 GCA_022766165.1 Candidatus Electrothrix gigas | reverse complement strand
GGAAATTATATTATTGATTTTTATCATGTTTGTGAATATCTGGAAGCTGCTGCTACGGCATATTCCGAGAAAAATGGAGCAAAAGCATGGAGTAATAGGCAGAAGGCATTACTGAAAGAGGGGCGGGTGGAAGAGGTGAAAGAATCGTTAAAGCCGCATCTTGAGCCTGAAGAAACTGAAGATCAACATGCTCCTGTACGGAGCTGCCTGCGTTATCTACACAATCGTCCGGGACAATTCGATTATCTAGGTGCTCAAGTCAGAGGTCTACCCATTGGTTCAGGCGAAATAGAGAGTGCGCATCGATATATTATTCAGGAGCGTCTGAAAATAGCCGGTGCATGGTGGACACCGGAAAATGCCCGGATCATGCTCGCCCTGAGAGTTGATCGTGCAGACGGGTACTGGGAAAAGTATTGGGATAATATAAAAAGAGCGGCGTAAGGTGTCAAAAACCGCACTTTTAATCACACCCGTGCAAGAGAGTCTAAGAGAGCCTTGGAGGATATAGATATGACAGCGCAAAATAATAACCGCTTAGGCGGACAAAGGCAGAAAGAGGATTTCTGGCTCTTTAATTTTATGAAGATAATGAAAAAAGTTCGCTGGGTTGTTGGGGCGTTGATTTTGGCGTTGTTGCCAGTTGTAGCGCAGGCGGCACTGACAGTTGAATCTATTACGTGGGATATAATCGGGCTGGACAGCAATGATGTCACGACGGGACCGAACAAATTTCCCGTCGGAGTGCGTGTCTGTACGGATGTCGCTGCTACGGATGTAACTGCGACATTTAATTGGGATTCCACTAACCCCTATATCAATCTGCGCCCGGGTACCCTTTCCACCATTAATTTAGGCGACCTGGCGGCTGATGAGTGTGCGGATGCCTATTTTGAAGTTGAAGTCACTCGGAACGCAGATGTCTACGATACAACGAGAAGTTATCATATTGAGGTCAGTGCCGACAGCGGTGCGATTACTGGATCGTCTCCCACGCCGCGCCAGCTTTATGTAGAACACCTTATCTCGCAGAACCGTAATGCCGTTCTTGATGTGAAACTGGACGGTACTTCAATTCCGGCTGGAGGTACTATGTCACTGATGGTCGGTAATACGTATCAGATAGAGGTTACTGGTAAAACTGCTACACAGGGGTATGACGCACTTAAAGAATTTATCACCTTGCCGAATACGATTTTTCAGGTACTCTCCGTTAATACGAAATACGATGCAACCAGTGGAGGAGGTGTTACTCCGATAAAGAGGCTATATGGGAATGCCTGCGGATGGGATGCTGATCCCAACAGCCCGAACTATCGTTCTTGCTCGACTGTCGGTAAAAATGGAGGCACTGTAGTCACGACCTATGAGGTAAAAATTCTTCAGGTACCGGGTGCGCCCTTAGTCAATCCCGAACCGCTTTCCACGCTGATCTACGATTTTTCCGGTTCCAGCTATCATTACAATGCGGATTATGATACTTCCACACGCTATGCAATGATTGTGAATGCCGGTATTGAGAAATCGTTTTCACCGAAGACTATTTCTCCTAGCGATCCCTCAACTCTGACCTTCACGATCAATAATCCGGGTCCGGCCGAGATCACGGATGTCAATTTTATTGATGATCTGCCGACAGGTATGACACTGGCAAATACATCCGTGACATACACCGGTTGCGGTGAAGGTACAGCCACACCGCCTTTACCTGCATCAGGCAGTCTGGTTAATCCGCTTGACTTCAGTAATATTACTGTGGCCGGTCTCAGCACCTGTACCATTGAAGTTACCGTGACCTCTTCAACGGATGGGATATATGAAAACACGACAAGCACATTGAAGCTCGGTGATACGGATACGCTTGATGATGCAAGCGATACGCTGGTGGTGAGTTCATTGCCGCCTGCGCCGAGCAGTTGTCCCGGCAATGAAGTGGTTCTGGCAAGTTGGACATCAGGGCCGACCCCTACTACACAAGCGGTAGATGTCGCCACTGCGACAGCATCTTTCTTCTCGTCCGGAACCGGTTCTGCTTCTATTCACACTACTAATGGAAGTAATGTTGCACTTGATGTACCTGCCGTTGGTTACCCTGCCGGAACAGGCGTAAACTCATGGGCAGCGACTGGCGATGGGTGGGTTGAAGGAGTTAACGATGCCAACAACTACTTTGAATTTACTGTTGATTCAAGCAATTATGGCGGTCTCACGCTTGATATTGATGTCGGACTTCAAACAGGCGGTGATTGGGCCAGTCCGAACAGCAATATATTTATAAAATCAAGCGCAGATGGTGGTATTCTTACTATTTACGAAGTAACTCTGGGTGTTTATCCCCAGGCCGCCAAAAGCAATACTAACTTTACCAGAATCGCCGCTATTCCAGCTGCCGCAACAGGAGCCAGCACTACTACGTTCAGGATTTCCAGTGACGGTGGATCCAAGTCGACAGCTTTATTAGTACTTGACGATATCCGTATCAAAGGCTGTCCGCGGCTCGATCCGCCCACACTTGCAAAGACATTCGCACCGACAACCATTGCGCAGGATGCTGCCAGTACGCTGACATTCAATATAACGAATCCTAATACCTCCGGTCTGACCGGGGTGAGCTTCTCTGATGTTCTGCCGGGCGGCCTGCTGATCGCTACGCCTAACAATCTGAGTACAACCTGCGGGTTCGGCGCTACACCAATAACCGCCAATGCCGGGGACAGCACGATTACTGTGAGTGGTGCAACACTTACGGCAAACGAATCATGCTCTATCACAGTTGGTGTAGTGGGCAGTGCGGCAGGAAGCTATACTAACACCACGACTAATATTGCTTCCGCAGAGACCGGACCGAATTTCAGCGCCACACCGAATATTGGTTTCGGGCAGGACAGTTTGACCGTCATTGCCCCGCCGATAATTAACAAGGCATTCGGTACAAATCCAATTTTCACTGGCGAATCCACAACCTTGACATTCACTGTCAGTAATCCCAACCCGGCAGGAGTGCCGGACTTAACGAATGTCCGTTTTACCGATACGTTGCCTTCAGGCTTGGATATTGTAGCAGCTCTGCCGAGTTCCCAATGCGGCGGGACAGTTACTCTGAACGATTCTAATCCTGATACTGTTGTGTTGAGCGGCGGGTCGCTTGCTGCAGGTGCCACATGCACAGTCACAGTCGATGTAACCGGCACTCCCGATACATATACCAATACAGTGTTCGTGGAGTCCGACAACGGCGGACCGGGCAACACTGCGGAAGCCAGTGTGCTGGTAAGGGACAAAACTCCGGAAATCAATCTGCTGAAAAAAGTCGGGCTTTCCGCAACAGGGCCGTGGCAGAATTATGTGACCGTGCCAGACCCACTTCCCCAGGATGTTTATTTCAAATTTTTTGTCGAGAATACCGGTGATGTTCCACTGACCGATGTCCGTATTAATGATCTGACGTTTCCTGATTTGGATGTTTCAAACTGTGATCAAACCAGTCTGCCAGCAGCGAATATTGATCAGACAGAAAGTTACGAATGTACAGCCGGGCCGGTTTCAGTCTCAACCAAAGGAGCCTATCAGAACACCGCCAATGCGACCAGTAATGAAACCACCTCTGTTGATTCTTCAACCGCCCTTTATGCCACAAGTGGTTTGATTCTGTTCAAAAGCGTCAGGGAAACTTCGTTTACTGCTGCCGGGGACGAACTGCATTATAAGTACATCGTTATCAATAATGGCAGTGCAGCATTGACCGGGTCGGTAACTGTTGCAGATGATAAAGCTACAGTTACCTGTCCTGCCGTAAACGAGATCGGCAATTCTGACAGTTCATTTGACCCCGGCGAGAGTATGGCCTGTACGGCAACATACACGGTCAGTTCAGCAGATGATACTGCGGGTTACGTAACCAATACTGCTCAGGCTACAGCCGATGACGGCATCGGTAATTCGGTGATCTCAAATGAAGATACAGTAACGGTTCTGAAAGACGGTCTGCCTGATCTGCGCGTAACCAAGGTGAACGACACGAATGGAAGCATTGCGCTTGGGAGTTCGTTCAATTGGACTCTGCAGGTCAGCAATGCCGGTTCAGCCGATGCGACTTTTGCCGATACTCAGACGATATTGAGCGACCAACTACCTGCCGATGCAGACTACGGTATATTGCCGTCAACTCTGATTCCGGAAAATTTTACGAACATTACTGACTCGGCAAATATTAGCTGTATAATTGATACCGGCAGGTTGATGACTTGCACAGCTAGCGGTGGTTCTGTAACCATCGGCGGTATAAACGGCAGTTTTACTGTCACAATTCCTGTTACACCGACAGCGGGAGGTTCATTAACGAATACCAATGCCGAGGTTGATCCGGACAATAATGTTTCCGAAGCGGTTGAAACCAATAATACCGGTTCGGATACGGTGGATGTAATATCTATCACTGCCGTCGACGACAGCGACTCGACAGCACCAAACACAGCTGTGAGCACGAGCGTGACCAACAATGACACTAATATCGGCGGTTCGATTGATAACAGCTCGGTGAACGTGACGGTTCAGCCAACGAATGGAACCGTGACCTGCTCCGGTGCAGACTGCGTCTACACGCCTGCTACAGGCTATACTGGCACGGACAGCTATACCTATGAGGTCTGTCTTGCTACGCCAAATCAGACAACCTGCGACACAGCTGTCGTGGATGTGACCATTAATCCGACTGTAAACGCAGTTAATGACTCGGAAACAACAGCACCAAACACAGCTGTGAGCACGAGCGTGACCAACAATGACACTAATATCGGCGGTTCGATTGATAACAGCTCGGTGAACGTGACGGTTCAGCCAACGAATGGAACCGTGACCTGCTCCGGTGCAGACTGCGTCTACACGCCTGCTACAGGCTATACTGGCACGGACAGCTATACCTATGAGGTCTGTCTGTCTTCACCGAACAATACGATCTGTGATACCGCAGTGGTGACGGTTGTCGTGAATCTGGCTCCATCCCTGCAGTTGTACAAAACCGCCTCATTGAACATGACAGTTGTTGCGCCAAAGGACACAGTGGATGTAAATGACCAAATCATCTATACTTTTAAGGTAGAGAACAAGAGTAACATGACTGTAACGAACGTGAAAGTCAGCGACCCGCTTCTCAGTAACCTAAAATGCAATGCCATTGACAGTCTGGCAGCCAATACAGTTCAAGAATTTACATGTACAGGGAATGTATACACTCTGACCCAAGCAGACATTGATGCTGGCAGCCGAAAGAACACGGCGGACGTGAGTTCGGACAAGGTCTGCACGGGTACGAATGACTGCACGGATACAGAGATAGTAATCACGACCCTTGCACCGAAACCATCAATCAGCCTTCTGAAGAATGTAGAATTGACCATAGACAATGAACCGACAGGTGCAAGTGAGGGAGATATTTTAAGCTATACGTTTACGGTAGGAAATACCGGTAACGTACCGCTAAAGAATGTGACTCTCAGTGATTCTCTCCTCAATAACCTAAACTGCGAGACTATTGCCAGTCTTACTCCTGGTGCAGTTCAGGTACTTACATGCACGGGCAATACGTATACGATTACGGAAACGGATGTAAATGCAGGATCAATTGATAACACAGCCAAGGTTACAGGCATTCCGCCGACCGGCTCAAATGTAACCGATTCGGCCACAGTAACGGTACAGATTAATTTTGTTCCCACCTACACAACAGTCAGTTCCTTCAACGCCTACGTTGATGCAAGGAATAAGGTTGTGTTGGAATGGACAACAGCCAGTGAAATAGGTACTATCGGTTTTTATCTGGAGCGGTTGAATGAGCAGAACGGTACATATCAAGCTGTTAATAATACATTACTTCCCGGTATGCTCAGTCCGCCCCACGGTGGAACCTATCGTTACGTTGATGACACAGCTATAGTTGGTATGCAATACACCTACCGTGTTGTTGAGGTTGCGGTCAATAATCAGGGTACAACCTCTGTTCCGTATACTGTCCAGGCAAGTAAGCCGCTTCCGATGCGAAATGAGATGTTTGCCGATGGTCCGGCAGGATATACCTTGCAACATCAGGATTTCTCCAGGACACAGTTGAAGCGTTTTGTCGCCCGGAGTGAGTCTGCCCTTGAATTTGCTCATCAGCAGAAAAATAAGACTGGCAATACCCTGAAAATACCGGTCAACAAAGACGGTCTGGTTTATCTCAGTGCTACAGAGCTTGCTGCTGCCTCAGGGCTTTCTGTGAAGCAGGTAGGCAAGCATCTCAAGGCAAAAAAATGTCTGATTACCCTAGAAGGAGAGGCTGTTGCAGTGATCACGGCCAATACAGGTTCAGCTCTCTGGTTTTACGGTCAGGCTCCGAGGAGAAACGATATTGGACAGAACATCTACCTGCTTGAGTTGGGTAAAAAAGGTGTGAAGATAGCCAGCAAGGGTGGGCGAGCCAAGCAAGCTGTTGATACCCCTCAATCCTTTTTAGTTCATAAAAAGATAGAGGAGAATCACCAGCCCATTCATCTGTACATTAATACACCTGTTAAGGACTTCTGGGCGTGGGAATACCTGATGGCCTATGGCAGCGAGTATGCTATTACCCATACAGTTGCTGCACCGCATCTGACAGGAGAGGGTGTTGCAACAGTTACAGTGAATCTGGTCGGCGTGAGTAACGAAAACACTGGTCAAGAGGCCCCGTTCAAGGTTGCAGTCTCTCTGAACGGCACTGAGATCGGTACAGCAGAGTGGACTGAGAAAGGTGACTATCAGTTCCAGACAGAGGTATCCGCAGGTTTGCTTGAAAAAAGCGGCAATGAAGTACAGTTAATTTCCCAGCTTAACAGTGGTGTAACGTACTCATTGATTTATCTTGATTCCATTGAACTGGATTATGAGCGGAGTTACGAGGCGGTGGATGGCGAGTTGCTTTTCTCTACTACGCACTATGAGAGCGTGACCGTGAAGGGCTTGAGTTCTGCAAAGGTGTTGGCCCTTGACGTTACAGATCCGAACAATCCTCAACGGATACGAACACTTCCAGGGAAGAATGAGGCGGGTGAATACTCGATTACCATTCTGACTAAGCCGGATCATAACTACTATATTACTGAAAATATTAGACAGACGGTTTCTGGTGAAATAACTGTGGACAGTCCATCACAGTTGCGTAGTTCAGATAATCAGGCAGATTATCTGGTGATTAGTCCGCTGAATATGATGGAGTCAGCACAGCGTCTTGCCGACTATCGGGCTTCTCAGGGAATGATCACTCTGGTTGTTGATATTGAGGATATTCAGGACGAGTTTAGTCAGAGTTTAGCAGCCCCGGAAGCGGTACGCAACTTCCTGACCTATATCTCTACCTCTTGGACGCAAATGCCTAACTATGTGGTGCTGATCGGTGATGGTTCGTATGATTACAAGAACTATCTTGAGTACGGTTATCCTCAGGTCCCAACAGAACTTGTTGCTACGCCTGATGGCTTCTTCCCAAGTGATAATGCACTGGCAGATGTGAGCGGTAACGACGGAATACCAGAGTTTGCTCTGGGCCGCATACCTGTGGTTGACAGCATTGAGCTAAACCAATATATTGACAAACTGATAGCGTATGAACAGACAATCTCTGCTGGAGCCAATGCAGTTATGGCCTTGGTCTCTGATAACCTGGACCCGGCGGCTGGTGATTTTCAGGCCAGCGCTGACCGTGTGCATACACTTGCAGCAGAAAAGATGACAGTTCATCGTTTTGATGCAGAAGTTTTGGGACAGAGCGAGACCCATGATCGGATTATTGATGCCTTACAGCAGGGAGCCAGTATCCTTCACTATGTAGGACACAGCTCGTTGGTGGCTCTTGGTAAAAAGAATAACTTGCTCTCCAACGATGATTTAAATACCATAAGTGATATTGGTAGGCCTCTGTTGATGACAAGTATGGCCTGTTCTACAGCAAGCTTTGGCTATCCTCCCATGAACAGTATTGGTGAAAGTGCTGTTTTGCGAGCAGACGGAGGAGCTGTTGGTTTCTTTGGAGCGACTGGGCTGTCTCAAAATCATCTTGCCGATATCATGGCAGAAGGATTGTATCGTAACCTGTTTGATCCAGCAACGTTCAGAGTTGGCGATGCGATTGTCCAAGGGAAGCAGTACGCTTTTGAGCAGGGGACAGAACGATCATTTTTGGATATATATAATTTACTCGGTGATCCGGCCATGCTGACGCCTGTTCAGGATAAGGAACAGATGCAATGAAATTTGACAGCGTTTACAAGAAGGCAGATAATATCGTCACCCGTAAGGTGATGGATGAAATCTTGCTGGTGCCTATTTCTGGTGATTTAGCATCAATGGATGAGCTGTATACCCTGAATGATACCGGCGCCTTTATCTGGCAGGCCCTTGATGGAATTCGTACTCTTGCTGAAATAGGGCGACAGCTTGAACAGGAGTACGATGCGCCAGAGGAAGTCATCAAGGCCGATTTACGGGAAGTTATGGATGGCTTAATAGATGTTGGCTTAGTTGTGAGTATCTGATGGAGGATCGACCGCCTAACGAATGTCTTGGTATAGAGAACGCTGATTTAAACCGCTATCTTAACAGGGCATCCGCAACCAACACGCCCTTATCAGCATCTTTTGAGTTGACCCGGCGGTGTAATTTCCGTTGTGTCCATTGCTATCTTGGTGACCAGCAAGCTCTGCAACAGCATCGGCAGCAAGAGCTTGACACTGATACCATTATCAAGTTGCTGGACCAGATGGTTGAGGCAGGCACGTTGTTTTTGACCCTGACTGGCGGTGATCCCATGCTTCGACCTGATTTTATAAGGATTTACGAACATGCAGTCCGTAGCGGCTTATTGGTTTCAGTGTACTGTAACGGTTCATTGATTACAGAAAAAATTGCTGCCGCCTTTACAACATATCCTCCAAGAATCGTAGAGATTACTCTATACGGCGCAACCCAGAAGACCTTTGAGACGATAACGCAAAGGCCGGATTCTTATACAGCCTGCATACAGGGAATTTCTCTTTTGCGGCAAGCAGGGGTACGATTGCGGTTAAAAACAATGGCCATCACGCTTAACTACCAAGAGTTGCCAGCTATGCGCAGCATGGCAAAGGAGATGGGCTTGCAGTTTCGCCATGACTGCTCAATTATACCTGCTCTGCCCAATGAGGATAACAGCGGCAGAACGAATAGCAGTAACGATATCAGACGCACAGATGTGAAAGAAAATTTTTTGCAAGAAACGTTGCGTTTTCGACTTTCTCCTGAGCAGGCTGCTTTGATAGATGTAGGTGCTGATGATGTAAAGAAGATCTTGCAAGACTTGACAAAACAGAATGATGATATTACAAAAATATCAGAAAAATCGTCCCGGAAAATATATCACTGCGGGGCAGGTCGAGTATCGTATCACATAACACCCTATGGTAAAATACAGCCCTGTATCATTACTCTTCAACCATCTGTTGACTGTGTTACTGGATCGCAGGATTTTGTGTTATGTTGGAAGAAGTTGCATGAGGAGTTTGCCCAACAGAAGGTGACAAAAGATTTTGCCTGCAATACTTGCGAAGATAACAGGTTATGTACAGGCTGTCCAAGTGGTTTTGTTTTGGAAAAAGGTTCCCCTGAAGATGTTCCTTCTTTTTATTGCAAATATGCTGCATGCCGTAGAAAAAAAAGTTCAGACTCGTAGTATAATGAAAATATGCACGGAGTAAGGGTAATGAAAGAGCAAAAAAATACTACTTCTTTTGAGAAACGCCTAAACAATACAAAAGAAAAAAAATCTTACGAGAAACCTCAGCTTGGTACAGTGACATTATTTGCGGATCAGGTCATGGGAAATTGCAATATGCCGAGTCCGACAAGTAGCTGTAATTCTTTTAATAAGTCGTAAAGTGTCTGTATCATAAAGTTACGCCTAGAATGCTTTAGAGGTGTTCAAGGCGACTGCCAAATTTTTTAGGAGCAAGGATAATGAAAGAGCAAAAACAGCTAGACAATACAAAAGAAAAAAAAAATTACGAGAAACCTCGGCTTAGTACAGTGACATTATTTGCGGATCAGGTCATGGGAAACTGTAAAATGCCGGGTATATCAAGTGGCTGTAATGTTGTCTCCAGATCCTGAGATAGCAGCAAATAGTACTTGGAATACCTTTATTTACACTCTAGGCGGCATATATATAGACGTTGAAGTTGATTGTCAAAATTTTCAGGAGCATTCTTGTTCACCAGTGAAGAAGCGTTTTGTTTCTTCTGCTGGTTGCGAAAAACATTCTGTTATCAAGCAAGATATTTCTATACGTTTCGCTCTGTTTGATCAAGAAGTATCTCCTCAGCCAATCAACAAGATATTTTCTCAGAGGTTGTCTGATCTTTACACAACAAGCACTGGTTACGTACAATTTTTTTATTTGACTGCTGCTAAAAAAGAACTTGCCTGGGTTCTTGAAATTGATCGTACATTTTCTGAATTTGATTATTTTATTTGTGCAGATAAGGTTAAGGTACTTGATTTTTTTGATCTGTCAGTACGGCTTTTTCTTCTTCAGCACAATCTTATTGAGCGTCAAGGTTTGATCGTGCATGCTGCTGGCGGTTCTGTACAGGGGAAGGGGATAATTTTTGCTGCGCCGTCTGGCACAGGCAAGTCAACGCTCAGTGGTCTGCTCCAGCATGGGGTACAGACTCGTTTGTTCAGCGAGGAACGACTGATTATCCGTTCCATAAAAGATCAATGGCATGTCTGGGGAACGCCTTGGCACGGGGAAAGTCATATCGCCCAAAATGAATCAGCACCACTTGCCGCTCTTTTTTTTCTCAAACAGTCCGAACAGACAAAGATTACTCAACTGTCCCGGTCTGACGGATTATATCGACTCATTCAGACAGCTTCTATTCCTTGGTATAGCAAGCAATGGACAGACAGGGGCCTTGCTTGTTGTGAAGCTGTGGTTCAGGAAATGCCAATGTTTGAGCTTGCCTTTCGACCGGATCAGACTGCGGTACAGGCTGTGGAGCGTTTTGCTGCCGAGTTGTAAACAGGCTGGCTGAGACAAGGAGATGTGTTATGAAGTGCAAGTGCATGATGAAAAAAATAGTGGTTGCCTTGATTTTGCTTTGCTTGTTCCCGTCCATGATCACGGCGACTGAGCTGCTATCCGAAGACTTCAACCTTTGCGAACGTCCTGATGGTTGGATAGTTGAAAACTTTGGCGGTTCCTGTGATTGGAGATTTGCACCAGATTTAGAAAAGAACGATACTGGCGGAGAGGGCTGTTTTGCCTATGCCAAAAGCGATAATTGCTCGGACCAACCTGTGGATACTGTGGATACGGCGGATACGGCGTTGAGTACTTTTCCTGTTGACTGCTCAACCATAACTGGAGCAACCCTTTCTTTTAAATACTATATATATTCTGGAAAAACAGACACAGTATTTGCGGCCCATATTTCCGTTGACGGTGGTAACAGTTGGGAGGAAATATGGTCAGAAAAAGGAAAGATTCAGGCTGACTTCCAGACCAAAAATGTTAATATCAGTGAACAAGCTGATGGACAGCCTGATGTGCAGATTCGTTTCCGATACACTGCGTCCGATGACTGGTGGTGGCAACTGGATGATGTTGTTGTCTCCTCTAACGAGTCTGAGACAGAAAAATTTAACTGGCTCCTGTTTTTACCTGCAATCATAAGCAAAAAAAGTCCGTGACCCTCTCCTCAGTCATCAGTATTCGGGATAAAGGGGCCATTGATTTGCTCCACTCTTTATTAAAGCAGGGAATATCAGTTCGTCTTCGGGTTTCTGGTCGATCCATGCAGCCCTTTCTCAATGGTGGAGAAGTTGTGGAAATCGCCCCTTATGGTATGCAGGGTGTGCGGCATCCGAGGATAGGCGATATTGTCCTTTTTTGTGATCCACAGGGCAATCCCCTGCTTCACCGTTTCCTTTGGCGTCGCTTGTATAATAAAAAAATTCATCTCCAGACAAAGGGTGACGCCTGTGCCAGTTGTGATACCCCTGTGCCGGTTGATCGAGTTCTCGGCTATGTTCGGCAAATTATTTTCACAAATCATACAGTTGATCTGCAAACTCTGCGTATGCGCTTGACTGCCTATACTGTTACTACCCGCACCATTGTTCTTCTTCTCTTGCAAAAGGCCAATTATCATCTCTTTACAAAGCAGCAGTTGTTGTAACCTACCAATTTTATCCACCTGACTTTTCTCTTTGCAAGGTCGTTCTTTTCCTTTATAGTTGCTATGAGAGCGTAACTTTATCAGCAGCTACAGGGAGAGGAAAATGAAAATTCGGTTTACATACAGTATTTTGACGGTTTTGTTTATAGCTTTTTACTGCTTTTCGCCGACAGCAGATGAAGCCCAAGCCGGTTCCATAAAAGGTACCGTGCTGGATAAATTATCAAACCAGCCTATCGGGGAATTGACAGTAGGTTTGTACGATCAGAATGGCAACTTACAGCAAAGCGTTTTAACAGATACAGACACCGGTGAATATCTACTGGACAATTTGCCTGATGGAACATATAAAGTCGTATTTTTTACATTTTACACTGATTATATTCAAAAGTGGTATAACAGCGCCGAGGACGCATACTCTTTTGCCACTGCCGAGTCGATCAATGTTTCCGGGACTGCTGAAGAGGATTTGAGTATCACCTTAGAAAAAGGAGCCAAAATTACCGGAACAGTAGAAGGTAGTAACGGTGTAGAACTTGCTGGTGTAACTGCAAGAGTCTTTGACATAGACGGCAATTGGATAACTTCTGCGGCTACAGGGGATGGCGGGATATATTCGCTTACCGGGTTAAACAATGGTGAGTACAAAATACAGTTTCGGGCCGGAGACACTGGTTATGCCAGTGAATGGTATAACGATAAGTACACAATTGATACAGCAGATACTGTTACAATATCATCATTGGCTGATCAGGAAATAAATATTGAACTCGGGACGAGTACGAGTATTTCTGGGACAGTAAGAGACAGCGATGGTGTTGGTATCGTAGGAGCCTTGGTTAAGGTATACGAGAACAATAGCGTGAACAGTAGCGGAGAATTTGTAGACAGCCCATTAGAATTTGGAACAACAGGGGAGGGCGGTATCTATACTGTTACAGGATTACCAGAAGGCCATAGCTTCAAGGTGCGATTTTTTGAAAGGGAAGGAGACGGTTCTGGAGCTGGCTTAACTGAATGGTATGATAACGTAAGTTATTTTACCAGTGCTACTACGGTCAATGCAGGTAAGACTGGTGTTGATGCAGTGCTTGAACCGAGTAATACAGTCAACCTTATCCCAGCCTACTTTCTGCTTTGGAACTAAGGTGACGCAGGTAAACGTTAGGAACTTTCAAAAAATAATTTTACCCGAATGGATTATTCTTTGGAAGTTCCTTATAAATGCGGATTGGAAAAGGGTTCGGCATGGCCGTACCCTTATTTTGTATCAGGTTGAACAGAGAGTTTATGCCGACATCCGTTCCAGAATACGGTAATTTCGATTGACCATTTCCTGCGGATCAACAAGTAAGCCAGCCTGAATCATGGCGTTATCATAGATCTGTTCAGCAACATCCTTGGCAAAATCCTGATCCTTGGTACGCAGATCAGCCATTTTTTTGATCAAAGAATTCGCAGGGTTGATTTCCATCTCTTTTTTCCCAGACATTGCCATAGGGTTATCTTGCCCACTCTTGCCCTGAGCTGCCAAAATGCGTTCCATAGACGAGGTCATATATCCGTCTGCATTAACGATCATGGCCGGACTGTCCACCAGGCGGGTTGACGACTTCACCTCTTTGACTTTTTCACCCAAAATCTCTTTCATCCATTTGCACAGCGAAGTCTGTACAGCCTCTGCCAGTTTTTCCTCTCCAGATGCATCGTCTTGGGCTTGCTCATCTTTTTCTGTACTTTCTGGTAACCGAAGATCAGCTCTGTCAGCGGAAAGGAGCTTTTTACCATCAAACTCGCCCAGATGAGAGAGAACAAAGTCATCAATAGGCTCTAAGGTGTAGAGAATTTCAATATCACGCTTTTTGAACATCTCTACATAGGGGCCATTCTCAATAGCACCCCGGCTGGGACCGTTAATATAGTAGATTTCCTCCTGTCCCTCTGCCATCCGGTCCACATATTCCTGCAAGGAGGTCATGCTGCCTGCCTCTGTGGCAGAAGACTCAAAACGCAACAGGGGAGCAAGTTCCTTTTGATATTCAAAATCAGAGGTGACACCTTCTTTAATAAAGATACCAAAGGTTTTCCAGAAGGTAAGATATTTTTCACTGTCCTTTTTCGCCTCTTCAGTCATGTATTTCAGGAAACGTTTGGTAATGACCTTGCGTAACTTCATGACCAGAGCATTATCCTGAAGCGATTGGCGGGAGATGTTCAGAGGAAGATCTTCAGAATCAACCACACCCTTGATAAAGCGTAACCACTCGGGCAGGATGCTCTTGCTGTGCTGATCAATTAAGACCTTTTGGCAGTAGAGATTCACTCCAGGGTCCATTCGACCCATGCCCAGGTTTTCAAAGTTATCCTTGGGAACAAAGAGCAGGGCATTGATGGCCAGCGGTGCATCGGCTGCAAAATGGAGACGAAAGGTAGGCTCATCGTATGCATTGCCAACAAATTTATAGAACTCGCTGTACTCTTCATCCGTGATTTCGCTCTTAGAGCGGCTCCAAATCGCCTCAACCGTGTTGACCTTGTTGCCTTCCACTTTCACAGGAAAGGGAATAAAGGTGGAGTACTGCTTGATGATCCGTTCTAAGGTAAACTTTTGACCGTACTCTTCAGCATCGTCCTTGAGTTCAATAATGATTTTCGTCCCACGATGTAGACCGTCGCAGGGACTGATGGTATAGGAACCGTTGCCGTCAGAATGCCATTCATGGCCGTTGCTGCCGTCCCAGGATCGGGTTTGCACGGTAACGGTCTTTGCTGCCATAAAAGCTGAATAAAAACCCACACCAAACTGACCAATCAGACTGACATCTTTTTTTGCAGCCTCTGCCAACTCTTCCACAAATTTTCCAGAACCGGAATGGGCAATAGTCCCCAAATTTTCCTCAAGTTCCTCTGCTGTCATGCCAACACCGGTATCGGTAATGGTCAGGGTATGTTTTTTATCATCGCAGTCAAGATTAATTTCCAGCGGGACATGGGCGTCAAATTCCGGTTGTTCGGTCAGGGAGAGATGGCGAAATTTTTCCAAGGCATCGGACGCATTGGAGACGAGTTCGCGGACAAAGATGTCTCGCTCTGTGTAGAGAGAATTAATAACAATGTCGAGAACCTTTCTCGTCTCTGCCTGAAATTGTTTGGTTTCAGCCTGTGTACTCATGATGATTATCCTTTTTGGCGTATTTTTACGTGTTGATATACTTTATGGTAAGAGCAGGTTGTCCTGTCTACCGCAACCTCCTGTACTCTAGTAAATCCCAACAGTAAGCATGATTCGTCTGATGTCAAGATGCTGATAAGAAGAGAGGGGAGGGCGCAGGAACCTCCCGGTTTATTGAGAGAGTTGTTCCTGCGGAGAGGTGATGAAAAAGCAGTTGGCAAAGGGGAAAGGGAGAAAGGGGTTTGAGACTGGATTAAAAATAGACTCCCTTGACCTCTTCTTGAGGTTGTTCTTGTTCTTCTTGATATCCTGCCAGAATACGCTTGGCCATCTTCCATGCCTGTTTATGCATGTCATTGATACCAATGCCTTGCCAGCCAAAACCACAGAGATGGAGAGTACTGTTGTTGGCGTGCAGTCGTTGTCGCCATTGAAGCAGGGCAAGATATCCCTCTTCGAGCTGGGGAATTCCATAGTTGGGGCGTAAAACCCGACTAAATACTGGAGGATCAGGTAAATCAATGAGCTGTTGCAGGTCATCGTAGACCCGAGAGATTATTTCTTCATCAGGAAGTTCTAACCGTTCAGGATGCCTGCGCCCCCCAACTAAGGCCTCTAACAGGACATGACCTTCAGGAGTCCGAGCCGGAAACATCTGTGAAGAAAACAGGGCGCCAAGGGCAAAACGTTCTTCCTTTTCCGGGGCAAGATAACCAAAACCAAAGGGGATATTTCCCTTATCTGGAAAGCCCAAGGCCACATTAATGATACGAGCTTCGGGAAGCGCAGCAAGAGGCGGCGGAGGCAGTTCACTGTAGGCAAGAAGATCCAGGCAACTGTTCACTGGAAGGGCAATAACTACATGTTTGGCATGAAGTTCCAACTGTCCTGTTCGCACCACCCAGCCTCCTTTCACCTGAGCAAGAGAGCGGGCAACGGTACGGTACATAATTTCCTTGTTGGGCGTGAGTTTGGCAGCCATAGCCTGGGGCAGGCGTGACATTCCGGCCTTGAAGCTTGTCATGGCAGGCAGCCCTGTTTTTTTGCCCTCTTTTTTCTTTTTTTTGTAGGCAGCAAGTCCTGCATGCACAGCACCCTTGAGGACTGAGCCGTAGGTCTGCTCCATGTTATGCAAACCCGGCATAACTGCTTCCAGCTTCAACCGGTTAATATCACCGGCATAGGTGCCAGTAAAGACAGCATCGGCAAAGGGAAGTATTTCTTTACCAAAGCGATGCTTTACCCATTGGGCCACTGTTGGCTCATCAGGTAGGGGTTTTTTCCAGAGATCGGCAAGTACTCGGAGCTTGGCAGTCAGGGGAACAAGGGGAGCATGCAGAATTTTCCCTGGACTTTGAGGGATGGCGTTCAGTTGACCATTGAGACAGATATAACGGACAAATTTGGATAAAGGAGCCTTTTCTACCTCTTCATCAAGTCCAGCCTCATGAATCAACACTCTGCTTTCCAAAGAGTTGTCCAAAAATCCGTGAGCACCAGCTTCTGCAAGGTATCCCTCTTCAATGTGAGAGGCAACAGCTCCTCCGGGATGATCGCCCTGCTCAATGACTAATAAGGAAATATCCGGCTTTTTATGTTTCAAAAAGGTAGCTGTTGCCAGACCGGAAAGGCCAGCACCGATAATCAACACTTCAGCAGATGATTGCATAATGATAAACTATGATGGTATTTTTCGTGATTGAGGCTTGCGACTCTTGCCTCTTGCTCTTAGTCTACGTACTTGAACTTCTCTCTCTGTCCTTTGATGTCCTGTGCAAAGGGGCGGGATGAGCGTTTATATCATACACCTATCTGCTCCTCTTGTCAGTGTCTTTCAAGATTGATAAAAATTCTATGGTGGTATACTCTCTGAAAGAGCAGGAAAGTTTATAAAATCAAACAAGTTGCCAGGAAGGTGAACGTTTTACATACATTCGAAAGCACGAAACAGTTGAAAGACGAATTCATGAAAAAAGTATATTTTGACGGTGATGAAAGTTTGTGGAATGATATTTTTCGTGCGAATTAGGATCTGAAAGCCGGTGTCAGCCCTTTATCGCCTCCCGGATTACAACGGACATATATAAAATCAACTATTTACTAGTATCTGGAGATACAAGTTGCCTTTTCCATTGATTTGCCGCCCTGAATTTGAGAGAATGATGCAAGATGCTGTTTATCTCATGAATTGATCAGGATGTCATGTTAGCAATAGTTAAGATATATTAAATATATATATCCAGCTTCATGAAAACTTTATGTCTACTTTCCAAAAAACAAAATGAAACAAGGAAAAATATTTTTACAGTCTGTCCTTTTACTTTTTTGCCTGACAGCTCTGTTAACCGGTTGTGATAATGGTGATGATAATGATTCTACTGGAGGAACCTCCGTTCTTTCGTCATCGGAAGCGAGTACTGGCGATCTGAAGAGTTATCTGACAACGGCAATCAATGATGAGTATCGGGCAAAAAATACCTATATCGCAGTAATGAACAAATTTGGCCAAGTTAGTCCTTTTGTCGAGATCAAAGAGTCCGAAGAACAGCATATCAGTATGCTTGTCAGTCTTTTCAATAAGTATGGGCTGTCTGTGCCAGCCAATACAGGCAATGCCTTATCTGCTCCTGCCACGTTAAGTGAAGCTTGCAGCTTAGGTGTGCAGGCAGAGATTGAAAATGCCCATATGTACGACGGTCTATTAGCCGGGACAACCGAGTACGCAGATGTTCAGACCGTGTTCAAACAATTGCAGTCAGCCTCGCAGAATCAGCATCTGCCAGCCTTTCAGAAGTGCGCGGATTGATATTCTGAGTGGTATCTGCTCTGCCGTAGCCGAGTTGCTGAACAGCATTTTAGTCATAACCATGCATTTAGTTATACACTGGAAAACGGGCGGACTGCTCCGGCTCGCCCTTGTTGCTCTCTTCATGGCAGAGTCAGCATTTGCTGCCTCCTCTCCTTTTATCTTTGTACAAAGCGGGTTGTATCGGGACACAACTTTTGGCGAGCCGGTCACCGCTTTTACCCCCTATGAAACAATTTATCTTCTGGTTGAGTTCCGGCAACTGCAAGCGGGAAAATTCACTCTAACAACCGATTGGATAACCCCTTGGGGCAAGTTGGAGCATCAAAGTAATCATTCCTTCGAGATTGGAAAGACAAGGAAGTCCTGGAAAGCGTATTCCTGGTTCAAACTGTGGAAGAACGGTCCGGTGAAGCGTTTGTTGACTGGTGAAGACTTCAAAAAGAAATTCTACGGCATCTGGACAGTCCGGCTTTTTCTCAACGGAAAACGAGTTCATCAACAAAGCTTTGACGTGCAATGAGTCGTCTCGGGCCACACTTCTTGAATGTACAGGATGTCGCACCATAAACCTTAGAGTGACGGGTGTGATTAAAAGTGCGGTTTTTGACACCTTACGCCGCTCTTTTTATATTATCCCAATACTTTTCCCAGTACCCGTCTGCACGATCAACTCTCAGTGCAAGCATGATCCGGGCATTTTCCGGTGTCCACCATGCACCGGCTATTTTCAGACGCTCCTGAATAATATATCGATGCGCACTCTCTATTTCGCCTGAACCAATGGGTAGACCTCTGACTTGAGCACCTAGATAATCGAATTGTCCCGGACGATTGTGTAGATAACGCAGGCAGCTCCGTACAGGAGCATGTTGATCTTCAGTTTCTTCAGGCTCAAGATGCGGCTTTAACGATTCTTTCACCTCTTCCACCCGTCCCTCTTTCAGCAATGCTTTCTGTCGATTACTCCATGCTTTTGCTCCATTTTTCTCGGAACATGCCGTAGCGGCAGCTTCTAAATATTCACAAATATGATAGAAATCAATAAGATAATTTCCCTGATCACCGAATTGCTTTTCTATCTGCCCGTAAATCCACGGTGCTCCGTCACCCACTGAATGCAGATACGTCCCAACACCGAATCCCGCCCGACAGGCACAGTCGAAAAGATTCTTT
>QYLO01000061.1 GCA_022766165.1 Candidatus Electrothrix gigas | reverse complement strand
ACTCAGGTACTTCAAGGTTGCTGCTCCGTGATGAGCGTCGTCAGTCACAAGCAACGAGCGGCGAATATACTGAAATCTTCTGCAACAGTCAACTGAAAAATGCTTGCCCTGTGCTTTTTTCTTCTGAATCGTTATACTGAAAAAAATCTGCTTAGATAAAGAAGAGATAGCGCAGGGAAAGAAAGAGAATTGAAGCGGCAAGCACTGTTTGAATCAGACGAGCAGGAATATATGCCTGTACTTTGGCCCCACAGTACATACCAACACATCCACCTGCCCCGAACAGTATTCCCAGTCCCCAGTCCGGGGCAACAGCTATTGCTGGAAAGAACAGGGCAAGGATTTGAAAAAACACAACACCTGCTAATGAGGTGATAAAGGTACCCATAAGCGCAGCCCCAGCCACTGTATAGACAGGGAGATTAAAAAAGGAGATAAAAAAAGGCGTCATGAGCGCACCCCCTCCAATACCATAGATACCCCCAATCAGGCCAATCAACAGGCTGATACAAGCTATTTGCTGGGTTGAAGCCTGATAGGTTATACCTCTAAATGTATAGCCAAGGGTTTGTGCATTAAGCCATCCGTTGCTGATGCGATTATCCCTCATATCCCTCAGTACAGGGGAAGGTGGAGATGTTTCAGGCAAAGAGCTTGAACCTGTTGACTGTGTTACCCTTGATTGTTTCTTTTTTATCAGAACAGTGCAGAGAAGTTTACCACCAATATAGAGGAGTACTGCACCAATAAAACGTTTAAACAGGGTAGGGTCGAGCAAAAAACGAGTACGGATCACTGTACCAATCAACACCCCAGGAAGGGTGCCAATAATGACGGCCCAGGTGAGAGGCCAGGCCATTCGACCGTCTCGAATATACCGATACACCCCGCCTGGAATGGCTATTATGTTAAAGAGGTGGTTGGTCGCACTGACCGATGGGGTACTAAAGCCCAAGTAGCTCACTTGAAAGGGGAGCAGAAGAAAGGCGCCAGAGACTCCGCTCATTGAGGTAAAGAAAGAGATACAAAAGGCGACAACAGGGGGGAGCCAAGGTTGAACCTCTATATCTGCCGTTGGAAAATACACCGTTAAGCTGTGATGAAGCTGTGTAGCTTATTCCTTAATCCACTTGCTCAGTGTATCAATAATACTTTGGGCCTGTTTTGCGCTGGAAATGTTGAACTTGGATTTTGGGAGGTATTGGCCGTTGCGTTTTTGATAGCGACGAATGGTGTATTTTTCCGGTCCGTACTCCTCTTTGCTCCGGTTATATTCCTGATAGCGAAAGAGGATGGTGGTCCATGCGCCTTTTGTCAGGATTGCCTTATCAAGCTCTTTGACTATCTGAATATCTTCTTCTTCGTAATTAATGCTTATTTCATCGACCTCTGATGCCATTTGTTTCTCCACTATATAAAGATATTATCGAATAAAGAGTTCTACTCTTCTGTTTCTGGGTTCTTTTACGTTGTCTCTTGTAGGAATCATAGGATCAGTTTCGCCATGGGAAGAAACTTCGAGCAGCTCACGAGGTACACCGATGGCGAGCAGTTGATTTCTGACATGAATGGCTCTTTGTAAGGCAAGGGCGAGGTTATATTCACTACTTGCCTGGGTGTCTGTATGACCAATGATAGATATCTCGCAGGGAAGACGTTTTTTTATTCGCTTTAATATCAAGGGGAGCTGTTGTTGGGAGTTTTTGGTCAACTTTGATGTTCCCGGATAAAAATAAAGAATATATTGATCCGCAGTGCCTGGAATAGCTTGCAGGGTATCATGGAATTTTCTTTGCACCTCTCTTTGGGAAAGGATAGAAGTCCTTGGAGGTACCTTATTCTTTGAGACCTGTACAGACTCATTTGCCTTTGATAAAATGGTAGTGCATGCTCTGTTGGAGATGGTAATCTCCCCTACCTTACCGTTTTTATCAGGAAGGAGGATAAAGAGGTCTTTTTTCTCTTGAGGCGGCTGGATTGACTGAATTGGTTCAGACTGAATTGGCTGAATTGGTTCAATGTGCTGATCAACGCAACCACAGAAGAGGACAGCACTCAACAGTGCAGGCAATAATCGGAAAAAAATATACATCAGGTTGATCCTTGCATAATTTAGTACTTTGACACTTTGACTTGTTCTATACAAACTATCCTGCTTTCCCCGCTCTATTTCGTTGCGGTGAGGACTAATCTTTTGGAGCTGTCTTGACCAGAAAACGTGTTCCCCTAACGCCAACAATAGCGGTTGGTGTTTTGAACTTCACTGCTTTAGGGGACAGTTTGCCAATGGCACCGGAAATATACGAGGCTGTCCCCTGAATCAGTTCTGTCAAAAAGGCAAACTTTCCTTGGGTAGGTTGAAAGGCATACTGATCAATATGTATTTCACTATTTGCACCAAGAGATATTCTCGTATTATCAGTGAAAATTACACCCAAGGCTCCATTTTTTCCAGTGATGAGTTTGTCACCCATTTTGATGCGAATACCATCTTTTGCTATAATTTGTTGACCATCTCTGATTATGGTTCCAAGTCCTGTCACCTTTCTCAGTCCACCGACAAACTCTTGGGCAAAGATTGCTGGCGGCGTAGACAGTAAAAACTGTAATATAACGAGAAGTAAGAGGGGTATCTTTTTTTTCAACATGATTGCACTCCTAATATGATAGGCAATTCTTTGGGAAAGTTAAAAGGTAAAAATGAAGAAGATTGTTGCAAATGTACCATAAGGCATGATTGTGCTTCCTTATTTTTCGATAAAATTTTCGATCAAACCTTGATAGGTTCCCTTGGTCCCTGTCAGTATGCTTCTTATAATAAAAAAAATAATGGATAAATCAAGCAGTATAACAGAACTTGCTGAAAAGAAGCAATTCATGAATTGCCCTTACAACTTTTTCATACAATGCACCACAGGGTGAAACAGTTCAGCCAGCTCGGCAAACTGTTGATCCAACGGTTCTTGTGCGCGTAACGCAATCTCATACGCTGGGTCTTCCTCCTCACCTCGGTAAAAATCCGTATACCAGGTTCTGCGAGCCGCATTCCAGGCTGCTGCCTCTGAGCGGGCCTTGGCCCAAGCATAGCTCGTTTTTGGATAGAAGTGCAGTGGTTCAGTTTCCCCTTGCTGAAAAAATCGAAGCAACGTCGCAAGCTCTTTTTCAGGTTGTTCCACCTCCTGAAAAGAGACCATTGCATCCAGAGCTGCATGGATGGAAACCGGTTGCACAGTTGCCGGTGACTGGAGTAACAGGACAAGATGATGAATCCATAACTTTAAACAGTCTCCTGCCTTCAGCGTGGCCGGACGAAAGGTGATGCGACCAGTACGATAAAGAGAGGACAGTTGACCAGTAAGCCGAATGTCTTCAACCCACAGATTGATTTCCTCTGGTTCTACCCGTTTCTGCGTTAGAGGTTCCAACGCCTTAACAAGGTCGGCTGTCTTGTGTTCCATTTCTCGGTAGACAATATGACCAAACCGCCCGCCAGGCAGATGACCCGCAGCCTGCATCCTATACAGCGGAGGCCCTGCCTCTGGGGACGCCTCTGGGGACTGTGGGGAGTCATCCTCCTCAAGCTGGCATTGTCTGCGCAGGATCTCTCTGCTCAGTACATATCTTTGCAGATGATCAAGAGCAAAAGCCTCTGTTTCAGGAAGCACCTCATCATCATAACGACTGCGCAGGCCCATGCGTTGTTCAAGAAAGAAGCGTACCGGATGATTCCAAAAACGAACCAGACGGCTCAGATCCACCTGCTGATACGGTTCTGTCGTCGATAAAAGCGGTAAAGGACTTTCAAGGAAAACAGCGTGTCCAGCGACCGAAGAGGTAACTGGCCCTGCACCTGCAAGTGGTCCAGGCAGCCACTCTTTGGCATAGCTGGCTGTTTTGGGATTGCCAGCAAAACACAGTCTGCTAAAGGGCTGGAGGGGATACTCCACAGTTAAACTTTCTGCTGCTGTTTGTTCCTTTTCTCCTTTATCTGCTGACCAGCCACGATTGATATAATCCCGTAATTCCGACACCACAACAGAGGGAGGCAGGGAAGAGTTATCCTGCTGATCACGCCCTTCCCAAGAAAAGGCAATATGGGTTCTGGCGGAGAGCAAGGCTTCTATAAAGAGATAGCGATCATCATCACGACGACTCCGATCCCCAAGATGCGGTCGTTGCGCCATCAGGTCAAAGGCAGGGGTTCGTTGGGTACGTGGATAGTCCAGATCATTCATACCCAGGAGCCAAATGACCTGAAAGGGGACAGATCGCATTGGCACCATATTACAAAAGGTCACCCGACCGGCCAGAAAAGCCTGCCCACCTGCTGGTTCTGAAAGTTGCGTTTCAAACCAGTGACGGATAATGGAGAGGTCGAGTTCTTCTTCAAACGCAGCCAACTGGCAATGCTCTCCAAAGTCGGCTATAGTTTGGCGCAGGACAAGCACACCATCCTGATGCTCCTCACCCTCCTCGCTCTCCTCGCCATAAGCCAGAAAGTCATCCACCAGACTGAGCAGTAATGTTGCCCACTGCCTTGGCTGATATCTTGCCCTCATCTTTTGCCTGAGCTGTTGCACGGCCCGGATAAAGGCTGTCAGGCCACCAAGCCACGGACTCAGGGTACTGACTGTGCCGGGACAGGGAAGAATGCCCTGCCAAGTAGTATCAAGCGGCCCCATGAGATAGCCCAGTAAAAGCCGATCCAAACCAAAGTCCCAGGTATGTTCATGGTTATTATCATGGGTATCGTGGGTCTCATGGGTATCGTGAGTATTGTGAGTATTGGCAGGCCCCTGTTCACGACGATGGTCTTGATCCAGGCCCCAGCGAACACCAGCCTCTACAATAGCAGAACGTATAAGGGCAAGGTCTTCTGTTACCAGTCCAAAACGACGAAGAATGGCCTGATTTTCCAACAGGGCCATAACATCTGGAGCTGTACAACGACTTGCCTGTAATCCCAGCAGATTGAGAAAGCCCTCAATAACTGGCTGCTCCTCACGACGGGCCTGATCAGCAATAGACCAGGGAATATAATGAGCAGGAGGGGCAGAACCAAAGATGCCAGCCACTGCCGGGGCATACCGGGTAATATCCGGCGCCATAACCAGGATGTCAGCGGGTTTCAGATGTGGATGCTGCGTAAAGAGATCCAAGAGCCGATCATGCAGAATCTGCACCTCCCGCAACGGACTGTGGCAACAATGAAAACAGATTGAGTTGTCCTGCGGATCAAGCAATGTTTTGTTGTGCTGTCTCCTGTGTCCTTGCCTTTGGCTCTGCTCACCTCGGTCATACAGGTTGAGAATATCGCTTTGAATCTGATGCAAAAGCATTTCGCCTGCTGGTTCCTGATACAGGGGAGTCTCCAAAGGATGTTTCGCCATGAGCAGGGAAAAAAACTCCTGGCCCATTGTTCCCATAGAGGCTAACAGGGGATTGCCAACTGTAAAGTACGCGCTCAGGTCGTCAAGGCCCTGTTCTCGCCACGTTTGCCGCTTCAGGGCTAACAACCGTTCTGGCAGGATATCATCCCAGGCATGTTGGCAGGGACTCAGGTGAAAGATGCGGACATCAACGTGTTGACTGATTTGCTCAATAACCTCAAGATAGGCTGGGGCCAATGAGTTAATACCAAAGATCGAAACGCGTTCTGGCAGGGTATCTGTACACAACTGTCCCTGTTCAGCCGTTCCAAGAAAGCGATACAGCAGGGCTGCCCGATGTACGTTGTTGTCTGCGGTCAGGCGTCGCCAGAGTTGGGCCTGCCAATGTTGCTCTTTGCCCTTTTCCCAGTCCAGCAGCATTGCAGGCCGATAGACCTGGTACTGATCAAAGAGATCACTGATCTTTCCTGCCAGTTGAAACCGTTTCTTTTGGTCAGGGTCATCCTGTAAATAGGCGCTTATCTCCTCCATGCCAGGTTCGCTCAACAGCGTATCCAGCTCCTCCTGAATGCGCCAAAGGAGGACGTTGCAACTAAAACGGGAGAGGTCAGGCAGGCCACCCAGGGTCTGTTCAAAGATCTGCCAGATAAAGGAGGCTGGCAGAGGAAAGGCAAAGTTGGCAGAGATGCCAGTACGCTGGGCAATCTGCTGGGAAAGCCAGCGGGCCATGCCTGGATTCTGAACAACAATGATCTCTGGGGTGAGGGGATTGCTGATCGGTATCGTCAGGGTTGCGCAGAGGGCGTCAAAGAGGTTTTCTAGGCGGTTGGATTGGAAGAGGTACAAGGGATTATCTCCTAAGAATGGGCTGGTTTTGAGAAAAGTTCATCAGCATGTTGCGTGTATCGCTTATCCTGGTTTCAAGCCTTCTTTAACACAGTTGAGTAAGGTCTTATGATCCATTATGGGCAAAGTATTTGCGTATGGCCTCTATGCCTTGGACTGCGAGTTCTATGGGTGGGGAGGTAAGGGGGTTGCCGTGAAGATAAATCCAGTTAAGGTTCTTGAGCTGCATGATCTCCGGCGGCAGTTTTGTAAGCTGGTTATTGCTAAGGGAGAGCGTGGTGAGTTGCTCTAACTGAGAGACTTGCGGAGGCAGCTCGGTAAGCTGGTTGGCGTTGAGATAGAGCGTGGTAAGCTGCTCTAACTGAAAGAGTTCCAGAGGCAGCTCGGTGAGCTGATTGTTTAAGAGTTCGAGCGTAGTGAGCTGCTGTAACTGAGATATTTCTGGAGACAGCTCAGTAAGCTCGTTGCTGCCGAGATAGAGCGTGGTGAGTTGCCCTAACTGAAAGAGTTCTAAAGGAATCTCGGTGAGTTGGTTATAGCGGAGGTCGAGTGTGGTAAGTTGCCCTAACTGAGAGAGTTCCAGAGGAAGCTCGGTAAGCTTGTTGGAGTTGAGATAGAACATGGTTAGCTGCTGTAACTGAGAGATTGTTGGAGGAAGCTCAGTAAGCTCGTTGCTGCCAAGATAGAGCGTGGTAAGCTGCTCTAACTGAGAGAGTTCCGAAGGAAGCTCGGTAAGCTCGTTGTCGCTGAGATCAAGCGTAGTGAGCTGCTCTAACTGAAAGAGTTCCGGCGGCAGCTCAATCAATTCTTGAAATCTTAGATTAAGCTCCGTTGTCCCTGTCTCAGCAGCCTCCTCAATCAACCGTAATGCCTCTTCATACCCCATCGCCCGTTCCTCCGTTTCTGTTTTTCCTGTAACCTGTCGGCACACAGCACGCCGTGCCTGTACAATAGCCCATCATACCTACAGCCTCCGCCCAGCGATAAATCACCGGGCTATTACCGCTTCTCCCTACGGGAGAGAAACAGCGTCCCAAAGGGACAGCACGACCATAGACCGGTGTTTCAACGCCGGGATGGATGTGCAAATCCTGCGCAAATCCCCCTCCGATCATCTCCGCAACCCCATCCACAACAAGCCCGATAGTACTATCGAGCCGACCCCGATAGTATGATCGGACTGAGGAGCATCGTACGAAGCTCCCGGAGACCATCGTACGATAGTCCGTCAGAGCATCGCTCGAAGGAAGGAGAAAGCATCGGGCCAAAGCAATTCCTGTGTAGACCTTCCTGTTCCCCGGCGTATTGCTGACTTCACCGGTCTAGCTGTTACCTGAGGATGCTCCGATATTTGTCTCAGGGTTTGCAGGTACCTTGCCATGACTCCCTGCGAGATGTGTTGCCCGTATTGAATAGCTCCCCTGAATAACAGACCCGTCCTGACAGGTCAGCCTGGCATTACCTTGTTCAACAAGCTCCTTGTCCTTAATCTGTCCTGTTCCGTTTAAGCTGATCTTGCATTCCTTGCTCTGAAAGGTATAGGTGCCAAGATGTTTGGTAACAGTGTTGACTGCCATGTCACCATCAGAACAGAGCATAACATTTTTCAGATGCAGGGCATTTGAGGCTTGGGGCAGTTTTTTTGGCTCATCGCTGTAAAAGAACAGCATATTAGCAACAGTACTGGTGATGGGTTCGAGATCCTTATTGATAAGGATGAACTCAACTGTTCCTCTGTATATTCCAGTTGGGCATTTTCTGTTGCCCGCAGATGCCTGTGCCTGAGCAGGTGCTGCCAGAGCAAAGGCTATGACAAGGTAAGTGCAGAGGATGGTTGGTGCTTGAAGAAAGATATTCATAATAACCTGTTGTTTTGAAGTTTGACTGTTTGCCTCACTCTTTTATGTCTTGATCAACCCTCTTTTTCATCTTTATCCACGGCAGCGCCGACACCTTATGCGCCCTCAGCTCATCCAGGGAATACAAGGTACCTCGCCAGTCAATACCGCCCTGCATCAGGGTGAACAGCACAGCCTGCCAGATAATATACAGCTTGATGTACGGCGTGATTGGAAACCAGCACAGGCAGCGGAAATCCATCTGAAAGGTGCGAAGAGCCAGGGTCATTGCCAAGAAGTTGACTCCCATAATCATAGCGCAGAGGAGACGGGGTAGCCCATCAGCCAGTACGATTCCCCAGAGCGGCAGGATATGACAGGCAATCAGGGCCACTGTTGCTGCAAGCAGCAAAGAAAAACGGTAGTCAAGAAGAGCAAAGGTATTCTTGCGCAGGCCACGCATCATCTGGCTCACAGACTGATACCATTCCACCCCAACACAATGCCCTCCAAGCAGGCAGTCGCACCTGCCGCCGTTTTCCTTGGCCATACGCCCAAGCAGTATGTCGTCCACTGGACAGAGGCGAATGGGACGATGACCACCAAAGCTGTGATACAAGCTGCGCCGTATCATGTTAAAACCGCCCGCTCCGATAAAGTAGCGTGATCCCGGCTTGCTGACCAGCCAGGGCTTGAGCAGAGTAAAGCCGCCAGAAAGGCTGTCTGCAATCAGCATGGAAAGGAGCCTTCCAGTTGGGTTCATGCGGAAGATCAGGCAGAGATGATCCAAGGTATTGTTCATCATCTTGGCTACGGCCCGACACAGTGTATCCGGGGCAAAGTGAACATCTGCATCAGTAAACAGGAGAAACTCGCCCTTGGCCTGTGCCGCTCCCAGATGCAGGGCATGATTCTTGCCAAGCCAGCCAGTGGGCAGCTCACTGATATGGATTATTCGTAGGCGGGAGTGTTGCTCTGCCATGCGGTCAAGGATCTGCGGTGTGGTATCAGTGGACCGATCATCAAGGACAATGATTTCCAGGTTAGGGTAATCAAGGGACAGGACTGAGTTCAGGGCCTGCTCAATGCCCTGCTCCTCATTACAGGCCGGGATAATGACTGAGACCCGAGGTAGGGCAGGGGGGCCAGAGGCCAAAGGCGGCACAGACTTGAGCTGCTCCAGACAACGGTTACTAAGAAAGTTATCCCGCAACGCAAGCAGGGTAACAGCAAGGATGCAGAACAGGAACAGGGGAAACAGGGACATGGCGTTTAAATTTTTTCCCAGTACTCGGCTGGCATTTCCATGCTCATCTTTAAGGCACCTATAGCACCGCAGTATTCGGCATCCTGCACACAGGAGACATTGCCGCCCCCATAGGCTTCCAGACTTTTTTCTATGGCAAGATCAATACCCTTGAGTCGAGACCCACCGCCAGCAACAATGATGTTATTGCGCAGTCGTTCCTGAAAATCCGGGTCAAAGCTGCCAATAAGATCCTGGACTGCCTTGCAGATCGGATCAGTAAGCTTGAGACAGGAATCTCTCAGGATGTCTGTGATATCATATTCACCACGAATGCCTTTGCTTAAAAAGGTAACGTGTACCGGATCAGCGGTGTCGGCAATATATCCGTACTTTTCTTTGATCCCCTGAATAATCTTTGGTGTAAGCTGGATATCAGAATACTTTTTTAGCAAAGCCTTTGTCAGCTCATCATCAAGAAAGTTGCCTCCTGTGTTCAGCGTGACCTGGTCCTCTTTATCAGGTAGTGAACCGTGCATCCGACATAAATCTGTTGTGCCTGCACCGATATCCACCACAAGAGACTCATCAAAACGATCCAGGGCATAGGCAACAGCAAAGGGTTCGCTGACAATCAAATTTTTATGAACAATACCCTTGGTGATCTGAAGGATCTTTTTTTTGTTTTTAAGACCGGCTTGTGCTGGAACACCTATTGCTGCGTATAACTGATCACCCTCCTTTTGTTGAGGCAGTGCCTGTTCAATAACATGGCGAAGAATACGACTGGTTGCCTCGGTGGCCTGTTCGTCATCACAGATAACCCCTTGCGCAAGAGGCCAGATCAGGTTCAGGGCAAGGCGATTCTCCAAAGCCTCCTCACCGAGCAAATACTCCTTGCCCAATCTCTTCATAGAAATAACATCCTTGGAAAAGCCAATACAGGTTTTGACTGTGGCTCGTGTTCCAGTTGATGTCACCACAGAGGTCCGGCTGGTTCCGAGATCAATACCCACATAAATTTTGTCTGACATGCTCTATTCTCCTGTTTTTTTCTTTCGTAGGCTTATATTCTCTTCAATGAGTTTCTCAAAAATTGACGACGGCAAGACCGATTCCTGCTGTTGCGTTGCCTGCTGGCTTGATGGAGCAACTGCACCAGCTTGCACTGGAGGTTCTTTGCTTGCATTGATATAGTTGGAAAGATCTGTCCGAAGCTCAACAACCTCTTGGGTCAATGACTCTAAGGCAGAACTGAGCTCTCTCCTTTCCAGGGTCGAGTTGTTCTGAGTAGAAAGGGAAGGTATCTCTGGTTCCTCTTTTTTCTGCTGGGTATGATTACGATTATGTACAATTGTCTTATACAGCTCTGAACCGGTAAATACGCCCAGAGAGAGCAGGCACACTTCAATAAACATGGGTATCCTCCTTATACAATACGTATCATTGACTTGGCTCCGGAAACTGCAAGGTGATAGCTGATAATGCATTCTTTTGAATGCAGATATTTTCGCTATATATATAAAGTTCAGTTCCCGTCTTATACCCCTTATATGCTGTGAAAACAGCTTGTCCTGACACGGCTGCAGAACGATGACTGTTGGCAAGTTTCGTCTGCTGGCTCCACGAGGTACCTGAGCGGACAAAGATATGCACCACATTAGCATCATCGTTATAACGAACACTGACAGCCAGCGTATTGCCGGATAAGGAGACACTATCTAACCTGTCGGTACCTGGTGGTATGTTCAACTTCGCCTGTTGACTCCAGGAACTGCCTGAGCGGACAAAGATATGCACTGCATCACGAGAACTCGTGCCAACAGCCAGCGTATCGCCGGATAAGGAGATACTATCTAATGAGGTGGTATCCGGTATACTCAACTTCTCCTGCTGACTCCAGGACGTGCCTGAGCGAACAAAGATATGCACTGCATCACGAGAACTCGTGCCAACAGCCAGCGTATTGCCGGATAAGGACACACCATCTAACAGACTGGTATCTGGTATGCTTAACTTCGCCTGCTGACTCCAAGAAGTACCTGAGCGGACAAAAATATGCACCACAGTAGCATCAACAGGAGAATCGTCAGAAGAACCATCATAACGAGTACTGACAGCCAGCGTCTCGCCAGATAAGGACACACTATCTAACCAGTCGGCATCTGGTATGCTCAACTTCGCCTGCTGACTCCAGGAAGTACCTGAGCGGACAAAGATGTATACATCAGCAGCGCCAACAGCCAGTGTATCGCTGGATAAGGAGACACTATCAAAAAAATTGATCTTGGGTATGCTCAGTTTTGCCTGCGGATGCCAGCAGAAAGTATCATCACGGGTCATGATATATACAACGTCGAATTGATTGGTTGATAGTTCATGAGAGTCTATAGCAACTGTGTTACCTGATGCAGATATACTCATGCCAAAATACTCGCACTCCGACATCGTACTGACCCGCAGTTTCTGTACTGACTTTGGATCTTCTCTGAGCTTGGATTTCTCCTGAGTAGTCAAGGACTCTGATGCAGAACGCACTTCTGTATTTTTTGAGATTGCACTGCTTTTAACAGCACGGGAACGCATCAATGGTTCCTTTTTTTTCTGCTGGTTGCGGTTATGCGATTTCTCTGCATACTCTCCATAAAAAGAGCCAATTTTCTTATACAGCTCTGAACTGGCAAACACGCCAAGAGAGAGCAGGCACACTTCAATAAACATGGGTGTTCTCCTTCTGTTCGGGTTGTAATCTGAGAAAATACATACGCAACAAGCTTCGCTAACCTCCTCTATAACCGATCTATATGATTGGCATGACAGATAGCCACTGCCAAGGCATCAGCAGCATCGCTACTCGGTGCGCCACTCAGGCCGAGCAAGGTACGTACCATCTGCTGCACCTGCTCTTTCTCAGCATGTCCGTAGCCAGCCACAGCCTGCTTGACCACTCTGGGGGTGTAATCATGAACAGGAACGCCCTGATTTATAACTGCTGTCACAGCAGCACCTCTGGCCTGTCCCAGTTTAAGAGCTGAACGCACATTATGCGCAGAAAACAGGTCTTCCACGGCTGCTACTTTTGGCGTATGCTGTTCTATAACCTCAGAGAGTCCTTGGAAGATAATAAGGAGGCGGCGGGAAAAGTCCTTTTCCTTGCCCGTTCGGATGGTGCCGCAGGTGACAAAGCCAAGCCCTGCCCCCTGCTTATCAATGATACCGTAGCCAGTAATTCGGGAACCGGGGTCAATCCCAATAATCCGTACTGGCTCGGTCTGCTGGTAAGAAGGCTGAAAACGGCTTATGACAATGCCTCAATAATTTCTTCGGGAATATCAAAGTTGGCATGGACCTTCTGGACATCGTCATGATCTTCCAAATTATCCAACAGCTTGAGCAGATTCTTTGCTGGTTTCTCTTCAGCCACCTCAACGGTATTCTGCGGCACCATTGAGATAGAAGCGTCATCCATCTTGACCTTAGCCTCTTCCAGGGCCTCAACCACATCGTTAAAATCCTCGGGAGAGGTCAAAATCTGGAAACTGCCTTCCTCTTCAACCACATCCTCAGCGCCGGCCTCAATGGCCAGATCCATGAGTTCGTCTTCGTCCACGCCTTCGCTGTCAACGCTGATCACACCACGCTTATCAAACATCCAGGCCACGCAACCAGATTCGCCCAAGTTACCGTTGCTCTTGGCAAAATAGTGACGGATATCTGCAACGGTACGGTTTTTGTTATCAGTCATGGTCTCCACCAGCACGGCTACACCAGCAGGTCCGTAGCCTTCGTAAAGGATTTCTTCGTAGACTGCACCGTCAAGGTCGCCAGTACCCTTTTTAATGGCCCGATCAATATTATCCTTGGGCATGTTTTCTGCTTTGGCAGCAGTAATGGCACTGCGGAGCCTGGGATTGCCGTCTGGGTCACCACCGCCCATCTTGGCGGCTACGGTGATCTCTTTGATCAGTTTGGTGAAAATCTTGCCTCGTTTTGCATCGTTGGCACCTTTTTTCCTCTTAATGGTGCTCCATTTGGAATGTCCTGACACGGTTACTTCTCCTTTGTTATTACAAAAAATGTTTTTCAATAAATAGAATATAATTTTCTTGCAGCCTTCACCGCTCTGCCCTCTTGTAACTGCCTGGCAATCCTTTTAGGCGGAAATCATGCCGTTCGTTGTTCAATACAGCGCACGGATGACTGAAAACGTTGCGTTGCACGCTTGCAACAGCTCAGGTGAAGCTAACAATGCCGCAGGTGAAGCGTGCAATGGAGCATTTCATGCATGCAATGGCTCAGGTGAAGCAGGAAACAAGGCGTTGCAGGCAGCCTTTACCGCCCGGCCTTCTTCAGGGCGACTTCTTCCAGCAGAACGGCGATCTTGTCGCGGTAGAAAGTATCAGTATCATTTGCTTGGGCTTCAAAGGAAATGCGCAGCCAGTGTTCCGCTTGCTCATAATCGCCTTTGTGCCGCAGCAGACGACCAAGGCTGGAAGAAACCCTTGCCACATCCCGCTGGTCGCCGCTTTTGCGCAAAAACGCATAGCTTTTTTGATACAGCTCCTCCGCTTCCGTCCAGCGTTGTTTGTCCTTGCTGAGAAGATTGCCCAAGCTGCGCCAAACATGCGCTTGGCCGAATTGGTCGCCTATCCCGTCCAACAGCTCCAGACTTTTTTGATATAGCTCTTCCGCTTCCGTCCAGCGTTGTTTTTTGTCCTTACTGAAAAGATTGCCCAAACTGTGCCAAGCCCGTGCTTGTCCGGCAACGTTGCCGTTTCGCTCTTCCAGCTCCAGACTTTTGTGGTACGCTTCTTCTGCTTCCGTCCAGCGTTGTTTGTCCTTGCTGAGAAAATTTCCAAAGCTGTGCCAAACCCACGCTTGTCCGAATTGATCGCCTATCCGTTCCAGCAACTCAAGACTTTTGCGGTAAGCGTCTTCGGCTTCTTTGCCCCGCTGCCTGTTCTTGCTGAGAAGATTGCCCAAGCTGTGCCACACCTGCGCCTTATGATGCGAATCGGCTTTGCCCAGCTCAAGGCTTTCACGATAAGCATTCTCCGCATCCCGTTGCCGCCGGAATTCCCTGCTCCACATCAGCCCGATAAGATGCGCTGCAATTGCCGCATCATGGCAGCTTTCCGGCGAACCGCTGCGCCGCTTCCAGACCGGCTCCAGAAAGCGGAGCGCAGTTTTGAACTGTTTGTTTTTGTAAGCGTAATGGCCGCGCATGAAATACGCGCTGTGCAGATGATCGGGCAGGCGGCGACCCGCCGGAACTTCGACAGGCAGGCTCTCGTCAATGTAGAGATCAACCACCCGCGAGGTTTTATCGTGGTGCAGGTTGAAGAACTGGCGCAGCACGGCAATGCCGCTCTGCTGCTCCTGCTCTACGGTCAGCGAGAGGCGGGCAAGCTGAAGATCAAATTCGTGTAGACTGTCAGCCGGGGAAGACGGCCTTTCAATCTCACGCAGGGCAGTCAGCACCCGACGACGCGTGCTTTCCGCAGAACCGTTGAGCTTGGAGAGAACGTAGTCCCGCACATCGTCATCAAGCCCCCAGTCTGTCCTGCTCTTCTCGTGCCAGATCGGGAAGGAACGGATTTCCTCAATCAGCTCCGGCGCATTGCCGTTGGCCAGCCCGGACTTGACCAAAATGCCTGCGGCTAACCCGTCATCCAAATACGGCGGCACGGCAAGGAACGACAAGGATTTTTCCGCATCCGGCGAAAGCACATCAAGGATGTCCTGCACTGAGCTGCTCATGTTGCGGCAGCCGCCTGCCTTTTCAGCCGTGCGGCGTATTTCTGTTTGAACTTGTTGTAACTGATCTTGCCGTGCGGCGGTTCAGCCAAACCGGAGCAGAACGCCTCTTCGCCGGTTTCCTGCACAATGTCATCAAAGCACAGATCTGGACTGATCTTTTCAACATGCTCAGTGTCAAAATCCAGCAGCTCATCCAATTCTCCCTGATTGACAATGCAGATTTTCACCTGCCCTTTGCGGGTAAGATTTTTGCATAACCTGCGCAGCCATTGTCTTGCATCATCGCTGAAGTCTTGAAAACCCGCCTTGAGGAACTGAAAAGAAAGCAGCATCTGCTGCGCACCGAAAGCCTGCTGAAAGTCGCGCAGAAACAGATCAGAGAGTTTTTCAATGTTCTCCTCGCGCAGTTTCGACAAAGAAGGCGGATTGTTGATGACAAGATTCACATTTTGATTCTGGCTGATCTCTTCCGCACTGAATTCGTCTCCGGCCTGCGCATGGTTTCCCACGCCTTGCCGCATCGCTGCTGGAAAATAACCGGTCAGTCCTTGGTTGAATTCCTCATAAAATGCGGGAAAGTTCTCGTCGCCGTCCAGCTCTTCTGCCAGTTCCTTCAAAAAAATATCTTTGACAATTCGGGCCTCGGAAGAATGCTGCATGGCGGCGAAACGCAGCGGGGCGACTTCCGCTTTCATCCAAAGACGGGCATCGCGTATTTCCTGTGTGTCCGGGACATGCAAAAGCAAAAACGGATCATCGCTGTCTTTCCAATCGGCGAAATGCGCCTTCACATCCTTCCTGTCATGCCATTTGACGATCATCATTTCATTCCTGCCGTATCTTTTTGAACGATATGCCTTCTCCAGCCTCGGCTCCTTTGCCGATCAACTGAGTGCTACTGCCCTTCTGCTCAATGTCTTCAAACTCCATCTTGCCGTCAGTCGTCGCCCCGTCGCCAATGCTTTTTCCGATAAACGGCGGCTCTTTCTCTTTTTTATCTTTCTTTGCAAATCTTTTCAAGATGATTGACAGAATGACAACTACAGCCAAAACTGCTGAAGTTATAAACCATCCCTTCCGCCAACCGTACTTGTCGATTAATCCCATACAGGCTGCGGCAAAACTCAGACCAGCTCCAAGAATGTTTAGTATGTTTTCCATAATCACCCCGTGTACGATATAACTTTCAGCACAACTACCGCCAAGTCAAACAACCTGCCTCACCATAGCCGCCAAAATCCCCATAATCTTCCCAACCTGCTCAATATGGTACTCTTTCCGGTCGATAACGGCCTCATCACCTGTCAATTTCAAGAATTTCCACACACTACCGGTGGTCACCACCCCGTAGATATGCTCAACAGGATTCTCTTCCCGCTCATTAAAAATTTGGGCTGCCACCATTTCGGCCAAACATTGCCCTATTCCGCCAATAATGTTTTCATTTTTTGCCTCAACCACAGCAATAACCGGCGAGGTCAAAAAAAATTGTTCTGTGGACAAGCTGATGATAAAGTCACAAAACCCGTTGAGCTTTTTCTCTTTATCCACATCAAAATCAATCCCGGAAAACAAACTGACCTGATTATTTAGAGAACTTCTCAGCTCCAAAAGCAGATAGGCAATGATAAATTCAGAGCGAGCCTTTTCCGTATTTACAGCTAAGGCCAAGGGAACATATTCGTCCAGTTTCTTCTGCACGCTCTCATCTACGAGGACAGCATCAACATCCTGAAACAGAACCCTGTTTTCAATAATAGACAGATCAAATGCTTCCTTGACCTGTTTTATCGTAAATTCGCTGTATGCCATAATATCCTCCCGGACATTCTTCAGCCCTTCTTCCGCTTAAACCCCCGCCCCAGCAAAAACACTTCCCGGCTCTCATTGCGGGAACTCTGGGGTTTCACCACTTTCACTGTGGAAAAACGCTGCTTACATTCCTGCTGAAATTCGGGAAAATCGACCCCTTGAAAAACCTTGCAGTAAAAGCTGCCGTTTTCATGAAGCATCAGTTCTGCGATTTCTAAAGCCCGACGGCAAAGGCGCAGGGAATGTTGATGATCAGAAAACTGATTTCCTGTTGTCCGAGGGGCCATATCACTGACTAAGGCGTGAAAACCCGGCCAAAGTTTGCGCAGTTCTGTGATCAGCTCATCAGAATAGACATCATAACAGAGCCAATTAATTTCAGCATGGTCTTTTTGGGTGGGAATATCGGTATGCTGGAGATCAACGCCAACCACTGCGCCCTTGGCTCCAACCACTTTAGCGGCATAGAGACTCCAGCTCCCTGGATGGCATCCCAAGTCTAAAACACGTTGTTTTCTCTTGAGAAATTTATGCTTTTGTTGAGCCTCTTCCAGCTTATACACGGAACGGGCAGGGTAGTTATCTTTTTTGGCCTTATGAAAATAAAAATCCTGTTCTTTACGCATAATCTTTCAAATACTTCAGTTTTTCTTTGCAGATTGTTCCATTATTTTTTGGGCTTTCAAGACCGCCAAAGCCAATGCCTCATCCCTGGTGCTGATTTGCTGCTCCATACAGGCTTCTTCCACCTGATCCAGAATAATGCGAAAGAGTGGCCCAGGTGTGAGATGTAGTTCATTGATCAGATCATTTCCAGTAATCAGGGGCGGGGCCGAGCGTACCGGTGTCACATGCTCCTCTTCAACCCGGAGTAATCTGTCAAAGAGTCCAGCCACTTCCTGCTCAATATCTTGCGGACTGGCCTCTCCTTTGCCAGCCAAGGCATCAGACATGGCCAGTAAAAATAAACCCGGCAGATGTTCTTTTATTTTCCGCACCAAACGCAGACATGCCTTGAGGGTCAGTTTGCCCTGTCGTTGATTATTGGCAAGAAAAAACGGACGCATGTGTCCAGCAATCAAGCGGGCAATACTTGCTGTGTCTTCTTTGGCCCAGCGAAGCCGTTGGGCAATATCATGCACAATAGCTGCTCCGCACAGGTCATGATTATAAAAGGTAATTCGCCCGCCTTTGTTCTTGTTAATACCGTACGTAAACGGTTTCCCCACATCATGGAGCAGAGCAGCCCATTTCATCTGCACCTTTCGATGTTTGGCCTGTAAATATGCCTCCATCGCACAAAATGATGCAGGGAAATAATGATCAAGCCTTGCAAGCACCTGCTCCATCTGATGGAGTGCCTCCAAACAATGCTCAAACACATCCAGATGATGACTGGCTGGTTGCCCCATGCCCTGTCCTTTATGCAGTTCTGGCAAAATTTCCCAGAGCAGGCCGCAATTCCGCATTGCAGTAAACGCCCAATGCGCTCTGGGTGAACCCATAATCACATCAAGTTCATAGGCAATCCGCTCTGTGGCAATCCGACCAATGCTTTCTCGCTGCTGCTGGACCTGTTCCAGGGTATCCGGGTCAATGGTAAAATCAAGAACCGCAGCACAACGAAAAATCCGCAACATCCGCAAGGGATCATCAGAAAAGCTCTTTTTCCCGGCAATTCGCACTTGCTGCCGCTTCAAATCACTAAGACCACCTGTTGGATCAATGATTGATAATTTATCCTGATCTTGACAACGCTTGGTGAATACATCATGCACTGGCACAGCCAAGGCATTGACCGTGATATCACGCTTCTTCAGATCTTCTGCAATGGAGTCTGCACCATCCCGAAAAGAGGAAAAATCCACATCCAGCCCTTGCCGCAATACCAAACGGGCTGCGCCTTCCTCTCGTCCCAATGCTACATAGGTGCCATTGGTGAGTTCTCGTAACCGTTCTGCCCATTGCTCGGCATTGCAGGCCACGGTCAAATCAAGGTCACTAGGTACCCTTCCCAAGAGAAGATCCCGCACTGAACCGCCCACTAAATATATCTCTCCGCCCAGTTCCCGCAGCACGATAGCCAGCTTTTCCGACAGGTCATGTGGAAAAAGGGCTGATACCGTGACGGCGGGAAGGGTATAATCTTTACCATTTTGTCTCATAATGAGCAACTATACCAAGATATCGGCTTCTGTACAACAGACCTTCAATAATACCCGGATCCGATCCTGATTGACCTGCGACTGACCTGTCAATGGTGATCGTTTTTTAGGGCTGCATGGGTTGAAAAAAGACAGTTAGAGCCAATCGGGCTTGAGGGATGGTTTATAGGCCATCTGTCAAAAATGCCTTGCAAAAACTTAATAGTCGAGTACATATAATTCACTTCAACTCGATGATCCAGTTTTTTTATTTTGACACATTTTCCTTAAATTGTATTTTAAATCATAGTAACTTAATCACCCGGCAGCCCTGTATTGCAATGATGGACTTGCTTCCAATTGACCAAGATCTCTGCCTACCATGTGCTTTTTCGAGGGAGCCAAAGAAATGACGGATTCTTTTACCTTGGAAGCAAGCTGTTCGAGTGTTTGAGCTGGAT
>QYLO01000060.1 GCA_022766165.1 Candidatus Electrothrix gigas | reverse complement strand
AAAGAATCTTTTCGACTGTGCCTGTCGGGCGGGATTCGGTGTTGGGACGTATCTGCATTCAGTGGGTGACGGAGCACCGTGGATTTACGGGCAGATAGAAAAGCAATTCGGTGATCAGGGAAATTATCTTATTGATTTTTATCATATTTGTGAATATTTAGAAGCTGCCGCTACGGCATGTTCCGAGAAAAATGGAGCAAAAGCATGGAGTAATAGGCAGAAGGCATTGCTGAAAGAGGGACGGGTGGAAGAGGTGAAAGAATCGTTGAAGCCGCATCTTGAGCCTGAAGAAACAGAAGATCAACATGCTCCTGTACGGAGCTTCCTGCGTTATCTGCACAATCGTCCAGGACAATTCGATTATCTAGGTGCTCAAGCCAGAGGACTACCCATTGGTTCAGGCGAAATAGAGAGTGCGCATCGGTACATTATTCAGGAGCGTCTGAAAATAGCCGGTGCATGGTGGACACCGGAAAATGCCCGGATCATGCTCGCCCTGAGAGTTGATCGTGCAGACGGGTACTGGGAAACGTATTGGGATAATATAAAAAGAGCGGCGTAAGGTGTCAAAAACCGCACTTTTAATCACACCCGTAAAGAAATGCTGTTCATTATGCAGAACGTACCGATAATCATGTCGATGGTCTTCCGCACAGTAACACCTTTTTTTCGTAACGTTCTGTAGTTATCAGCAGCCGCGACAGCAACGGCGGCACCTCCCAGCTCTTTGCAGGGAAGTATGCTCAAGGTTTCCTTTGCCTTTGCATAGTCGCTGTCTTTCCGAAAGCCCTGCAGCACCTCTGTCAGGATCAGATCACCCGTATACACCGGAACCTGCTGCAGCAGCTGATCCAGCATTTCCGTTTGCCATGTCGCCTGACCGTTGAAGTAATCTATCCATACAGAGGAATCGACCAGAATCATTAATCTCTCCTCATTTCTTCCAGATTGCCCTCCCAAGACAGTTTGCCTTTCAGCTGGCGGACAGCTTCCTGCCGTTTGACCTGCACCAGCAGCCTCAGAGCCTGATCAATAACCCCCTTTTTGGTTTTTATACTGCTTAAACGCATCGCTTCAGCCATCAGGCTGTCATCAACGACAATATTTGTTCTCATTGCGGTCTCCTTCAGATTAATGTGTATTATTTTTTATTTTATACACATTGATTCCTACTGTCAACAATGCCTTTGATTCGACCCGGTTTTTGCTACATCCTGTAGGGGCAGACCTATGTGTCTGCCCTGATTGTACCTGCCGAGACGGTTGCATATCCTGCGGGCGGACACGCAGGTCCGCCCCTACCGCCCACCGTTAAAACGATGGGCTATTGTCGGTCGCCCCGCCGGGGCCGGGATGTCCGGGAAAGCGTGTAGGGGCGGTTCGCGAACCGCCCCTACGGGGCCGCACAAGGAAAACGGCCCCGGTTTTCTCGATCCGGCGGAGGATTACACTACGATATCCTCCCGCTCCCGTCCGCTACGGACAATATCAACAATCTCCTCTGTTGAAACACGGGCTTTTATTGATGGAACATCCAGAGGGGAACTGACATTTTTTTCCGGAACCAAAGCATACGTCCGCCCGTCTTTCCTTCGGATGAGAACTTTTCCCGTATATTGTGCCCGATCAAGAACAGTGGAAAGTTTCTGTCTGGCTTCCGAATAGGTAAAAATATCCATTTTATACCTCCAGTATTGATATGTTTAGCTGCCGGGCCGTGTTCTGTAACTTTGCATCCAATGTCAGCAGCGGTGCTTTCATTCTCAACGCGCAATCCAAAAAATAGGCATCGTACGCATACATATTGGTCTGCTTGGATATGGAAACAGCAGATGCAAAATCAGGATCAATATAACGGAGAGGAATACTTTGGAAAATTTCAAGCCCTTTCTTTGCTTCTTTAAGGGTCAGCCGGTTTCTTTTAAACATAGCTGAAAAGGCATTCCCGATTTCCCAAGGGATGGAACCAGGGCCGATGAGTGTATTTCCTTTGGTTAATTCAATAATCCTGATCCGTTCAGGCTCGTCTGTAATAACGGCGATCAATGCGCAAGTATCAACTACAATATCCATCTTCACCTCTGATATATACTATTTTCTACAATTGTACAACAGAGAGAATGGTATTGCAAGCGCAATGAGATCAGGGATCGTACCTTCCCATGCAATATACCGGAATAACGTGGCAACATCGGGCGAACACAGGGGTTCGCCCCTACAATGCCGCACAAGGAAAACGGCCTTGGTTTTCGGTATATGCTGTAGGGGCAGACCCCCGTGTCTGCCCATGCAATGAACCGGAATACCGTGGCAACACCGGGCGAACACAGGGGGTCGCCCCTACAATGTCACGCAAGGATAACGGCCTTGGTTTTCGGTATATGCTGTAGGGGCAGGCCCCTGTGTCTGACCATGCAACGCTCCGGAATACCGTGGCAACACCGGGCAAACACAGGGGTTCGCCCCTACAATGCCACGCAAGGAAAACGGCCCCGGTTTTCCCTACATCCTGTAGGGGCAAGGCCCCCGTGCCTGCCCGTGCAATGCGCCGGAATACCGTGAAAACGCCGGGCGAACACAGGGGTTCGCCCCTACAATGGACGATATGATGGGCAGGATAGAGGCATTCCTGCGTTGGAGCGTGGGAACGAGAGCAAAAGTACCTACTGAGAAGTTATTTCCATTAGATATTTTGAAAGGTTATTTGGCTTATATTTACCTTTATACCGAGTGTATGTTATTAAACTGGAAATTCCAGCCCCCATCCCAACAACAGAACCTGTAGCGACACCGGTAGAACCATTACCAAATGGGCCTGTTCCTGCTATCTGGGCTGATATTCCTGTTTCAATAGCAACAAACGCAGAGGCTTCCAAGCCTAACCCTGTAATATCTTTAGGGCAATCCATATCTATATAACCTATCTGTGCAGTCACTCCCCCTCCAAATCCAAGACCTAAACCTGCACCATAATATTCATATACGTGCCTTTCACCAGTATCAGGGTCAACAGCCAAGATTATCCCTGTCTCTCCAGTCACGACTTTGACCCCTCCGCCACCAGATACGATTAATGTAGCGTATCTTTTTCTTGCCCCTTCTGGATCAACCAAATTAACCGGATCACCCAGCACATACCCATACAAATCCACATCCCCGCCAGCAAAGAAGATCGGATCTTTAGCAACCCAACGCCCGATTGCCGGGTCGTAATCCCGGAAGCCGAACTTAACCAGCCCGGTATCACGATCATGCAGGCCGCCTGCAAAGCCGAAGGGCAGGGCAAAGGCAGGATTGCTGTCCGAGAGGATCGTGCCGAAGGAATCATAGCTGACTTCTTTGACCACGCTGCCAGTCGCATCGGCAACCGTGCGCAGGGAGCCGACCTGATCATAGCCCAGATAATAGCTTGCGCCACCTGCGGTCATGGCAACGGGCATTCTGCCGTCCGCATATTCAAAGCGCATCAGCAGGCTGTCACTGCCGTCATAGACAGCCAGCAGCTGGGTCAGGCCGAGCCAGAGGTATTTTTCCACAACGGTGCCGTTGACCTTCTTGGCAATCCTGCGGCCCAGCGGGTCGTGCAGGTATTCAATGCTTTTTCCACCCGGCAGGTTGACTTGCAACAGTTCGCCACGAGAGGAATACTGATAGCCGGTTACATCAGCACCTTGGGTTTTCTTGGTCAGGAAGCCGTCCGCATCAAACTCGTAGCTCACTCCGCCTGCGGAGAGCAGATGATCCTCCACCGAATAGCTGTACGAGCGGCCTGCCTCACCCTTGAGGCTGTTCATCTCATAGCTGCGGCTGCCGTTCAGCCCGTACTGATACTCTTCAACCAGAGTGCCGTCCTTTTTCACGGTCAGCAGCCTGCCCATATCGTCATACGTGTAGGCGTACTCAACCGTGCCGCCGTTCACGGTCTCGCTCTTGCTCATTATTCTACCGTTCTTATTGCGGGTCACGGACCAGCCATTGACAGGCTGGGCATTGACCGCAGAGTTCTCAGCAGTCAGTTCGCCGTAGCCGTTAAAGGTGCGGCTGCGGTTCAGGGGGTTCAGGGTACTGCCGCTGACCTGCTCCGGCAGGCCGTTAGCCGCATTTCTGGTCACGGTGTAGGCACCGGCACCGGTGAGCAGGCCGTCGTCATCATAGCTGAGATTTTCCGTCCCTCCGGCATAGCTGATCGCGGACAGGTCGAAGTCGTTATTATAGCTGAACTCCAGCACCTGATTGAGCGTGCCGTTCTTGGTTTCAGAGAGGAGCAGGCTGCCGTCATAGTCGTAGGACAGGGATTCTGTGCCTTTGCTGATGGAACCGACCTTGGAGCTGCACAGATAGCTGTAATCGATATTGCCTTCCGGGGTCTGGGTCTGGGTCAGCAGGTTGTCGGTGTAGATGTTGCTGATCCGGAACCCGGAAGGGAAGTCGGTCTGCTTGAGCCGCCTGTCTTTGTCGTAAACATAAGAGTATGAGCCGCTGATCGGGGTCTGATAGGCGTTTTGCCTGTTGACCTTGTTGTAACTGAACGCATGGTCTGTGGCCGACGGATTGGTCAGCACGGTCATATTGCCGTTGCTGTCGTAGCTGAACTGGACAGTTGTGCTGTCAGGCCGGGTGATGCCGGTCACTCTGCCCAGCGGATCATGGCTGTAGGAGGTGGTGCGGCCTTCCGGGTCAGTCTGGGAGGCGAGAAAACCCTGGGCGGTATAGCTGAAGCTCGCCGTCCGGGCATCGGTGGCAAGCGAGGTCAGACGGCCCTTGCTGTCGTAGGCATAGCTGGTCGGGAACAGGCCGGGAATACTCACGTTGGTGGTGAGCAGGGTCGTCGGGTCATACTGCGAGGTCACTGTCCTGCCTTCCGGCGTGGTAACTGTTTTTTCCGCAGTCAGGGTGTTATGAACCAGGGTTGTTGTTTTGCCGTTGCTGGAAACTGTTTCGGTGATCAGGTCGGGAATATCGTCTTCATCAGCATCGGTATCCTGATAGCTCTTGTCCAGCGCAGTCGTCCGGGTCAATCCGCCCGGTGATTCGGTGCTTGTACTTTGCACCACCTTGTACTTGTATTCCGGGTCCAGGCCGTACTTGGTGCTGCTGCTCATGCCACAGGCAAGTTCCCGCTCCTGACTGAGGCCGTCAGCGGAACGGCTGAAGGTGCTTTCATTGCCGCTTGGGTCAATGGTGGTGGTGAAAAAGGCCCCGGTGGAAGCGGTATTGTCCAGATTGGTGGTGCGGTTACCCTCGGCAGTGAGGGAGTCGATCCGCACATCGCCGTTCGCCAGCCGCTGCCGGGTGTACTGCCACTGGCCGCCTTCCTCGTCAAGCACCTCAAGGATTTTGCCGTTGGCATCAAAAACATGTTCAAAGCGGTTGCCGTTGGGTTCCTCTTCAACGGTCATCAGATCGTCATCGGTGTAGGTGAAATTGTAAGAGCTGCTGTCCGGGTAGACAATCTGAGTCAGTTGCCTGTCTGTGTTGATGTGCAGCTCGGTGCGCAGACCGTCTGGGGAGAAAATGGCGGTCGGAATGCCGTTTACATCCCGTTCAATGCCGGTGACATTGCCGAACTGGTCAGTAATGGAGATCAGGTTGTCATCGGTATCATAGCCAAATTCCTGCAAGACAATGCCGCTGTCTAAATCAATGGTCTTTTTATGGAGACCGGTTGCAGACATGATGTAGCCTAGGCCGTTGGGGTCGGCAAAGGGAATTTCTCCTGGGGCAAGCAGATCTGACCTGAACACAGCAGAGGCAAATTCAACCTTGCGAACGCGGTGGTGATCATACTCTGCCATGAAAATATTGCCGAGCTGATCAACTGCTACCTCAATAGGATCATCAAGACTGGCCTCAATTGCCGAGCCGCCGTCTCCGGCATAGCCCGATGATCCATTCCCAGCCACTGTGGTAATGATGCCGTTTGGATCAATCTTGCGGATACGAGAGTTGTATTCGTCGCAAATAAAGAGATTGCCTGCCTGATCTAGAGCAACATCCGTTGGACTGTTAAGTCGAGCCTCAATTGCCGGACCGCCGTCACCGCTATAGCCTGATGAGCCAGTTCCAGCTATAGTGGTGATAATGCCGCTGGAATTAACCTTGCGGATGCGATCATGTACCGGGTCGGCAATGAGAAAATTACCCGCCTGATCAACTATTATTCCGGCTGCCCTGATCTTAGCTTGCACAGCGGGAATGTTGTCACCTGTAGAGCTGCCGCCACCTGCTACTGTGGTGATGATACCATTTGTATCCACCTTGCGGATGCTATCATTATAGTATCCAATCACATTGACAATAAAGATATTGCCGACCTCATCCACTGCCACTTCATAAGGTGTCTCAAGCTCGGCCTCAATGGCGAGACCGCCGTCACCGCCATCACCTTCAATACCGTTTCCTGCCACAGTGGTAATGATACCGTTTGTATCCACTTTACGGATGCGGTTATTGCCAGTATCAGCAATAAAAATATTGCCGAGCTGATCAACCACCACATCATCTGGATAAGAAATTTTGGCCTCAATAGCTGGAATGTCGTCGCCGTTGTAGCCGGAAGAACCTGTGCCTACCACAGTAGTGATAATGCCGTTTGTGTCCACCTTGCGGATGCGATGGTTGCTTCTATCAGCTATGAAAACATTGCCAAATCGATCCACTGACACATCATCTGGTTGATCAATCGTAGCTTCTGCAGCCGGAATGTCGTCGCCGTTGTAGCCAGGAGAGCCAGTGCCTGCAAATGTTGTTATGATACTGGAGTTCTTGTTTTCTAAACTTGAGCCATTTCCTTTGTACAGGTGCGCAGCTCGTCTTCCAAGGAGATGATGAGCCGACAGGGTCCAGCCTTCAGCGATATTTCCCGCAGCTTTTCCATTGGTAATTTGAAGCGCAAACCGCTGCCAGGAAATAACCTCTTGCCGTGCCCGGATGCCGGTAACATCACTGCCGGCCTGCGCAAAGGCATTGGCAAAATTTCCGGCTGTTAGGTAAACAGCATCATAGACAAAGCCGATAGCCACATCGGCATCCACGGTTCCTACTTCCCGGCCCAGATAATCCAAGCCATCCCAAACAAACTGGGCCTGCTGGTTCGGTAGCGCTTCCAAAGTCTGGGTCAACGTGCGACCGGCAAACTCCACCTCAACAATGATGCTCTTCAGACTGTCCGGCACCGTATCGCCGCTGGCCGGAACCGTGATGACCTGTTGATAGCCGTCCACCCGGTTCGAGGCGTAATGCAGGGTCATGCCGGTTCCCGGAATCGGAATATCTTCATGAAAGACCCGGCCCCGTTTCTTGACGTAGGAGCTGATATCGTCCTTGTCACTCATACGATTACATGGATCATCGTCAGCAGGTTTTTCAGCATCAGGAACACCATCAGGATCCGGCCCTGTCGCACCCTCGGGCGGGCCAAAAGGCCAGTTACAATCCCACGGCGTAAAATGGGTAACAGCCGTCCGCCAGAAGGTCGCTCCCGGCTGATAACGGCTCGCATCTTCCAAACCTGTCACTTCATCGGCAAAGGAGCCGTCAGTATTCAGATCATCCGGTTGGTCGTCTCCCGTCGAATCCAGGGCATCCACAACGCCGTTGCTGTCCGTATCCAGCAGCTTGACCACAATACCGTTTTCAGACGGCACCCAGACGCCCCGATCCCGGTCGTAATAGCCCACCGGCACGGCCTCGCCGACATCGAATCCGAGGAAGTTATCCACCCAGACCGTGACCGGTTTTTCAAAGCGCACTCGTGCTGCGCCATCCACTGAAAGTTCCGTGCAGTAGGTATAGGCGGAATTGGGCGGCAGGGCCGCAGGCATGGATTCTTGGGTTTTGAATTCCGTGGCTCTGGTGGTGATGTTCGACAATTCCTGAACAGTATTGCCCTGTTCATCAACCAGATACGCCTTGTTATCGCCCTGAAACACCATAGTCGCGGACCGGCTGCCGAACTCGTCGCTGATCTTTGTGCTGGTATGGGTGACCACGGTTGCAGGATTACCGTCAAAGGTGACTTGCGTGGCTGCCGAATCTTCGGCCAGCAGCTGGACTGTTTCAGCAACCGCGATATCATTCCACGGCACAGCGACCTGCCGATGGGAGGTGATAAAACCATCGTGCCTGTATGCAAGGGTCATGGTGCCGCCGCCTTCTACCGGAATACTGAACCGGCCCTCGGTATTGGTCAGCACTGTGCCGTATTCAGGATGCCCATGCACGGTGATACGCACCTCTGCCAGCGGTGATCCGGCCAGATCATGGACCACGCCGGTGATCAGGGCAAATCGCTTTTCGTCGTATTTGGCAACGGTGGCATCTTTTGGGACAAGATCCTCATACTGCTCACCAAAGGAGCCTTCGGACTGCGCTTCCGGGCTGCCGGTCACCTGTACTGTCACCTGCGCGCTGACCGTGCCTTTGTCTCCTGAACCGGTAATGGTATAGGTTGTGGTATGTTCCGGGGTTACGCTACGGGAATCCGTTGCTGTGACGGTTCCGATGCCGTTGTCAATACTGACAGTTTCAACGTTGCTGCTCTGCCAGGACAGCTCGGTGGAGCTGCCAAGGGCAATGCTCTCCGAGGCTGCGGAAATCGTAATAACCGGGTCGGCGACAGGCAACACTTCGACCGTGGCGGTATTGGTCGCCGTACCGCCAGGGCCTGCGGCGGTGATGGTGTAGGTGGTTGTTGCTGAAGGAGTTACGGAAACCGAGCCGCTGGGATCAACCGTCCCGATCCCGTTGTCTATGCTGACGGAATCCGCATTGCTACTGGTCCAGCTCAGGGTTGCACTGTTGCCTGCGGTGATGGACGTAGGAGCAGCGGACAGGGAAACCGTGGGGGCAGGAGCGGGTTCAGTAACCTCGGCTGTAACCGTGTCCGTGGTCGTACCGCCCGCTGTGCTAGAAGCCGGATCAGCAGAGAGCGTGACTGCGGGTGTAGAAGCGGATTCTGACACCTTGTCGGTGTCCGTGTCTGTTGCCGTGTCTGTTGAACAGCCCAACAAACTCAACACAGTAAAGATTATGAACAGCAGTAGTATTTTTTTCACAGGGAACCTCAAAGCTATGCTTTAAAAAAGAGTACGTTATCGTTGACTAACAATCCCAGACAAAAAAGTCAATATCTTTATATCTTTTTATGCAAACAAATAACCAGAGGAACCATAATGCCTGCGCTACGTTCAGCAGACCCAGAGAGGGCAAAAAAAAGCAACCTTCAACAGATAGATGAAAGTTGCCCTCTAATCACGAGCTGACCAACAAGCTGACCAATAAGCTGACCAGCCTGAAACAGCTTAGTACTTGTTCAGATATGTATCTAATTCCCAGTCAGTAACTGCGGTACGATAGCTATCCCATTCCTTTTCCTTATTCTCCAAATACATCTCAAAGATATGATCACCCAAGGCTTCCTTGGCAATGGGATTATCCTTAAGAACATCAAGAGCCTCTTTCAGGTTTGCAGGCAGACTATCAATGCCAGCAGCTTTTTTCTCAGCAGCGGTCATGGAGAAGATATCCTGATCAACAGAACTCGGAGCCTCCAGATTATTCTTTACACCGTCCAAACCTGAGTTGAGCATCATGGCAAAGGCCAAGTACGGATTACAGGTCGGATCTGGACAACGGACTTCAGTTCGGGTTCCCACACCCCGAGAGGCTGGAATACGGATCAGCGCAGAACGGTTAGAGGCAGACCAGGCAACGTAGACCGGTGCCTCGTAGCCAGGAACCAAACGCTTGTAGGAGTTGACCAGTGGATTGGTGACAGCAACAAAACCAGCAGCATTCTTTGTCAGACCGGCAATGTACTTGTATGCGGTTTCAGAAAGTTGCAGCGGACCGTTTTCATCATAAAAGGCATTGGTGCCATCTGCGTTAAACAGGGACTGGTTTGTGTGCATACCAGAACCGTTGATACCAAAGACCGGTTTGGGCATAAAGGTGGCATGGAGACCGTACTCAGAGGCAATAGAACGGACAACCCATTTAAAGGTCACAGTATTGTCAGCAGCGGTCAACGCATCAGCATACTTAAAGTTGACCTCGTGCTGTCCCTCGGCAACCTCATGATGCGATGCCTCAATCTCAAAACCCATACTTTCCAGGGTTTCGATGATCTCACGACGACAGTTAATGCCGCGATCATCAGGATCAACATCAAAGTAGCCCGCAACATCATGCGTGGTTGTGCTGGCACTGCCGTCGTCTTTTTGCTCAAACAGGAAGAACTCTGCCTCAGTACCCACGTTCATAGTGTAGCCCATCTCTTTGGCATCTTTCAGAACCCGCTTCAGGTTGTTACGCGGACAGCCTTCAAACGGAGTACCATCGGCCTTGTACACATCACAGATGATCCGGGCCGCATTGGAACCTGTCTGATTTCGCCACGGCAGGACAGTGAAGGTGTCATAATCCGGCTTCAGGTACATATCTGACTCGTTAATACGAACAAAGCCGTCAATTGAAGAGCCGTCAAACATCATCTTACCGTCCAAAGCCTTCTCAATCTGACTCAAGGGAATGGCGATATTTTTCATGTAGCCGAGGATATCGACAAACTGGAGCCGGAAGAAATGCACATTCTGCTCCTCAATAATTTTCATGATCTCTTCACGCGTGATTTTATTGCAACCGCAGCCCATTTTGATCTCCTTATTACAAGTAGTTTATATGAAAGTATCGAACAACGTCGTAGACATCGCCCAACGCAGCTTTCATTTTTTGCTCATCCCCTCCAGCGGAGAGGATGAATAGTATAAAAAAAGTATAAAAAAAATCCGGTGACCGGATAACTGAACGTTTTACAACTCCTCTTTCTCATTATCATCGTTATCATCGTTATTATCGTTACGAATGATATGCAGCAGGGCCTGTTTCACCCGGTTCAGGAGTTCCTGATCATGTATCTTTTGTTGCGTTTCCGTGGTCACATAAAACACATCTATCAGTTGTTCCACCTCGGTAGCGATTCTGGCCCGATGAATATTAAAGCGAAAGTCAGACAGGGTCTGGGTGAGCTGGTACAGGGTTCCAGGCCGGTCATCACCATAGACTTCAATAACCGTGTGACGGGCTGAGGTCTCATTATCAACAACCACCTTACTCAGCAGTTGCTGGACCTGACGTCTTTGTCTGTACACAGAGGACTCCAGTTTGCTATAGAGTTTTCTTCCAACATCGAGTCGATAGTTCACAGCCTGATTCAAATCATGTTCTAAAGCCTTCCAGTCCTGTTCATCAAAGGCCAGCGTTGCCTCTGGTGCCAAATCTAACATATCCACCACAGTGCCGTCAGGCCAAGTAAAGATACGGGCAGCCAGTACAGAGAGGTTATGCAGAGCCAGCACGCCGCAAAGCTTGGCCAGTAAACCCTGTCGGTCGTGACAGAGCATGAGCAAGGACCATGAACCCTTTTTTTTCTCTGGGAAAAGCAAGACCTTCTGTTGCAGAACCGTTGCCTGCTCCTGATGTAGACGAAGATGATGCACAACCACTTCCGGGGTAAAGCTGGTCAGATAATCTGCTGGCAGATCTTCTACCGCTATCCGTAAAGGTATTTTGTCAGCCTGCGTGAGCAAATGCACCTGCTCCTGTAACCAGGCCACGCCTTGCTCTTCTCCCTGTTCAACATCCGCATCTGTGGTGCATTCAGCTTCTAAACAGGAACGCACCTTGAGAAACAGTTCATTCATGAGCGTTGCCTTCCAGGCTGACCAGGCTGAAGGTCCTGTTGCCTTGGAGTCAGCCACAGACAACAGGTACAGCATGGTCAACCGCTCGGTATCTTTGATCAGTTCTGCTGTATCACGGATAAAATCCTGATCATCAAGGTCACGTCGCAGAGCATTTTCTGGCAAAAAAAGATGGTATCGAACAAGAAAGGCCAGAGTAGCGCAGTCTTTTTCTGCAAAGCCCATTCTCTGCCCCACCTTGTCTATGAGATCCGCTCCCAGCACGGAATGATCCTGATGCTGCCCTTTCCCAATATCGTGGAGCAGAGCCGCCAAAAAGAGTAGGTGAGGCGCTGCAAGAGAGGCAAAAGCTCCTTTTCTGTCTGACCTGTCTGACCTGTCTGCCGTAATGTGTAGAGTTCAGCCACCGTCTGGATCTGATGGCGATCCACCGTATAGATATGATACAGATCATGCTGGGCTAAAGACTCCACTGTGGCAAATTCGGGAATATACGCAGGCAGCAAGCCGGTTTCCAACATGGTTTCTAGGGCTGGACCAGGGTTGTTCTTTGCTGTCAGCACATTGGTAAAGGTGTTGGCAATCCGTTTGGATGAACGAAAATGCGTATCCACCAGATGCAGATTTCGGGTCACCAGTTGGCGTGTACTGTGATGAATGGATAAATCCTTTCGGACAGCCTGTAAAAAAAGTCGCATCAGCACAACAGGACGAGCTGCCAAATCTGCCTTTCTGGCCGTCAAACGGAGGGTCTTGGCCCGGACAACAATGTTCCGCTCAACTTCCTGCTCACCCTTGTCCTTTTCGCTCAGTCCTAAGATCTCATGGACTTGCTCGAAAAACAGGTCTGTCACCACAGAGATAGTTTGCAGATGCCCATACACATCACGCATAAAATGCTCTACAGCCAGCATCCCCATCTTCTCCTTATAGCCAAAAGCGGCAGCCATCTCTTCCTGCAATTCAAAGTGCATCTGATCGTTATGGCGACGACTGATATAGTGCAGTCGATTACGAATTCGAGCCAGCATGTCCCAAGATTCCTGAAAGCGAGAACGATCTGTTGCTGTCAGCATACCAGCATCTTCCATAGCATCAAGCCCGGAAAGACCAAAAACCGCCTTTGCTGTCCAGAGCATAGCCTGGATATCTCGCATTCCGCCCCGTCCCTCTTTAACATGAGGCTCTAACCGATAAGCATGATTACCATATTTTTCCTGACGCTGCAAGCACATCCTGTCCATAGTGCGGGCAAACTGCTGACGTTGACCGTAAAGGATTTTTTTCTGATAGCGTTGCAGAAGTTCTTGGTACAGAGATTCTGAGCCTGCAAGCCAACGGGAATCGAGCAGAGAAACCTCAAAGATGAAGTCTTCCTTGGCAAAACGGATCGCCTCTTTCACCGTACGGACACTGTGCCCGACCTCAAATCCTGCATCCCATAGGGGATAAAGAATCGACTCAGCAACAGCCTGCATATCCTTTGTCGCTTGACGATCATGAAGCAAGAGCAGGTCAACGTCAGAGTAGGGGTACAGTTCCTGACGACCATAGCCGCCCAAGGCAACAAGGGCAACTTTTCCCCTTGCCTGTTGCACTGCCGGAGAGGCTGTAAAGTGGTCAATAATAAAAGTATCAACCAGCTCTGTATGCTGCTGAAGGAGATGGTGACCACAGAGCCCCTTTTCCCAAAGCTTTTCTAGGGCCTGTTGCCGGGCCTGTAGTTTCTGAGACATTCAATCAAATAGTTAAATCGCTTCGCTGTCTGTTTCCCCTGTTCGTACCCGAACAACCTGCTCTACTGGCAGCACAAAAATCTTGCCATCCCCGATTTTACCAGTACGGGCAGCTTCAACAACGACCTCAATAACCTTCTCTACTCTGTCAGAATCAACTATGATTTCCAGCTTTATTTTGGGCAAAAAATCAACCTTATATTCCGCACCGCGGTAGATTTCCGTATGCCCTTTCTGACGACCGTATCCTTTCACCTCGGAAACAGTCATTCCCTTAATACCGATCTCGTTCAGGGCTGTTTTCACAGCGTCAAGCTTAAAAGGCTTTATAATAACTTCAACCTTTTTCATCCGGTTCTCTCTTGTTTATTTCGTATTTATTCTTATCCCGTTTCGGCTTTCATGCAGCAGGCATATTCACCTTTCACTTGTTGCGACAAACGGCCCCATGCAGGTCAACATACAACGAGAATGCAAAACTTGAAACAGCTAACTGAATGAAGGGATTAATTATACGCTGTCTCTGAGTGCTCGGTATAATCCATCCCCTGTACCTCATTTTCCTCAGTCAAGCGCATCCCCAGAGTCGTATGGAGGAGCTTCACGAGAATCCAGGACACTGCAAAGGCATACACGCCCACAACGACCACACCGATAATCTGAGCAACGAACTGGGCAGTATTTCCGGTCAGTAAGCCGTCAGCCCCGCCCGGATTTACCGCCTTGGAAGCGAAAACACCCAGCAGTAAACTGCCGACCAACCCGCCCACGCCGTGAATACCCACCACATCAAGGGAATCATCATAGCCGAGCCTGGATTTCATGTTGACCGCAAAAAAACAGACCACTCCCGCAATCAGGCCGATAACGATGGCCGAATTCGGGCCGACAAAACCGGCTGCCGGAGTGATTGTGGCAAGACCGGCAATCGCACCGGAGGCCGCACCGAGTGTCGTCGGCTTACCAAGCTTAAACCACTCCATCAGGGTCCATGTTGCCATGCCTGCCATTCCGGCAAGATGGGTTGCAACAAAAGCGGTTGCGGCAACCCCGTCCGCTGCCAGGGCACTTCCTCCGTTAAAACCGAACCAACCGAACCAAAGCAGGCCGGTACCCAGCATGGTCATAGGCAGGTTATGCGGGAGAAAATTTTCCCGACCAAATCCCTGTCGAGGCCCGATTACCAAAATTGCAGCCAATGCGGCTGCACCGCAGGTAACATGCACCACCAGGCCGCCGGCAAAGTCCAGGACCGGGGTGGCAAGGGCGGCCATCCAGCCTCCGCCCCAAATCCAGTGACAAACCGGATTATACACCAGTACTGCCCAGAGCAGGCTGAAAATCGCAAAAGGCAAAAACTTCACCCGTTCGGCAAAGGCCCCTGTGATCAATGCCGGAGTAATCACCGCAAACATGCACTGGTAGATCATGAACACTGTCTGTGGGATCGTGATCGCATAATCTGCGCTGGGCGCATTGGTCACCCCGTTCAGGGCGAACCAGGAAAGGTCTCCGATAACCCCGCCCACGTCTGGGCCAAAGGACATGGAGTAGCCAATATATACCCATTCAAACGAAATAAGCGAGATCATAATAAGGCTCTGCATAATGGTACCCAGTACATTCTTATTGCGCACCATACCTCCGTAAAACAAGGCCAACCCTGGGGTCATCAATAAAACCAATCCTGCTGCTGCCAAAATAAAGGCTGTATCTGCTCCATTAATCATTTATTTCCTCTTTTGTTAAAAAACAGTACATTTTTGTAACCAAAAAAGGAAAAATATAACAAAGAAGAAATATTTTTTCAAGAGATGTCTTGTCTGCGTACAGAAAAATTCTGCTGTTTAAAGAATAATTATACGAATAGAATCAATTGTTTTTCTTGTCTTAGATAAAAAGAAATATGCAGCATGCGCAGCAGATAAAAAAAAGTCCCTTTCAAAATATTACAGATAATAAGCAAAATCTGTTCCATCTTAAAAAACAAGGCGTATTGACTTTGAAATTATGTTATGCTCCTCTTGTCAAGGACCATTTCCCTTAATTCCCGCTTGACGCTTCTGTCGGAAGATATAAAACTATAACTGGTTGTAGTTTATCAGCAGGGAAAGTACGCTAACAAACGGCTTTCTTGCATTTCCCCTTGTATCAAAGAGTATGGAGTAAATAACGCATTATGAAACCAAAGCATACAAAGCATATCTTTACACTGTCAGGTTCAGGTAGTATGACAGCTTTAGCGATTTGTTTTTTTCTGCTTGCCGGACACGCCTGGGCAACAATCCCTGAAAATGATATTACAATGCTGGATCGTTCAGCAAAGGCATTTACCTCTGTTGTCCGAAAAGCCGGGCCAGCCGTGGTCTATATCAGCGTAGAAAAAACAAGCAAGACCTTTAACGGACGTAGCCAACTGGATATGTTCAATGATCCTTTTTTTGAACATTTTTTTGGGAAAAAATTTGATCGCTTTCGTCAGGAACCAAGTCCCTTTAAACAGCGTGGTGCGGGATCAGGCTTTATTATCTCAAAGAGCGGCTTGATCTTAACCAATAATCACGTTGTTGATGATGCAAGCACTATACGGGTTCGGCTGGCTGATAAACGAGAGTTTACAGCCTCTGTGGTGGGAACTGATCCCCAATCCGATGTTGCCCTGATTAAAATTCAAGGAAGAAATTTACCGATCCTGTCCTTGGGAGATTCCAACAAGTTGGAAGTCGGTGAATGGGTGATAGCTATTGGGAGTCCCTTTGAACTGAGCCAGAGCGTAACCGTGGGCGTAGTGTCAGCCAAGGGGCGTTCTCACATCGGTATCAACGATTATGAAAATTTTATCCAGACAGATGCTGCTATTAATCCGGGTAACTCAGGTGGACCGCTGCTCAATATTTACGGCAAGGTGATTGGCATCAACACGGCTATTTTCTCACGAAACGGTGGCTCTATGGGCATAGGTTTTGCTATTCCCATCAATATGGCAAAGTCTGTTGAAAGACAACTGCGCAGCAACGGCAAGGTGACACGTGGCTGGCTGGGATTGGCTATTCAGGATATGAACGAAGATCTTGCCCAGTCCTTTGGTGTAAGTAAAGCCGAAGGTATTTTGGTTGCTGAGGTTACGAAGGGTTCTCCTGCTGCCAAAGCAGGTATCCGCACAGGGGATATCCTCTTGTCCCTGAACAGACAACGGGTCATTGATGTAACAGATCTCCGCAACCGTATTGCCATGACCACACCGGGCAGCACAATCACCCTGCGTATTGTTCGGGAAGGCAGGACAAAAGATATACGTGTAACCATAGCTGAACAACCCACCCGTTTTAAGCAGGCAACCAGGATGCGTTCACGAAAACACAACAGTTCCTTCCTTGAAAATATGGGGCTGACGCTTCAGGAACTCACCCCTGAATTGGCCCGGAAGTTTGGCTACAGAAAGGGGCAGGGTGTTCTTATCACGCAAGTTGTGCCAAATAGCCCTGCTGATAGCATTGGCATTCGGGCAGGACAGCTCATTGAAGAGGTGAACAGGATCAAGGTGCACAGTGTGAGTGACCTCAAAAAAGCGGTCAAAAAAGGACGCAATCCAAACCATATCCTGTTACGCATTCGGGCTGGAGAGTACAGCAAGTATGTGGTGCTTGGAATCAGAAAATAGTTTGTAATCGCTTGTATAGCTCGTTACTTTATGTGTTCCCAAACCGCAGTTTACCGGGTTTGGGAGCCTTTCTTCTTGTCTTTTTTCTTGTACACCTGATATATCTGATATGTTCTCGGACACACCCTTGGATACACCCCCATCCCCAGACGCACCCATTGACTCTTTGGCAAACTTGACTGTTGCAGTGAATACATTTGTTGAGCAGCGTGACTGGGAGCAGTTCCACAATCCCAAAAATCTTTCCATGGCCCTTATTGTTGAAGCTGCTGAACTGGTGGAGCATTTTCAATGGCTGAGTCGACAAGAGAGTAACACCCTTGATCAAGAGCAGCATGATGCGGTGGCTCTGGAAATGGCAGATGTTCTTATCTACCTTGTCCGCATGGCAGCACGAATGGATATTGACTTACTTGAGGCAGCACAGAAAAAATTACTGCTCAACGATAAAAAATATCCGGTTGATCAAGTCAAAGGCCGGGCAGATAAATACACCCAATACCAGACAAAGTACCAGAGAGAATCCAACCCGTGAGCAGGCAGACTGTCAAACAGGCGGTCTCCTTCTTTTTTCCCCAGGAAAACATTGGCGATGTCATTGCTGATGTAGAGCCGTTAGGCGGAGGAATTATCAATGATACCTGGCGGATCAGGCTGCAATCTGGTAACAGGTATATTCTTCAGCGACTGAATCCCCTAGTTTTTCCTGATCCAAGCGCAGTTCAGGAGAACCTACGCAAGGTGACAGAGCATCTCCATACCCAGTTACCAAAACTCTCTCATCTGTATAATCGTAATATCAAGCTGTTCCATCCTATTGCCAACCGAGAAGGCGCCATAAGCTATCAGTGCAACGGGACTTTTTGGCGTATGCTGACCTCTATTGACCATACATGTTCCCTCCAGACAATCTCCTGCCCAAGGCAGGCCGAGGAGATCGGAGCAACCCTTGGCCTGTTTCACCAACTCCTTGCCAGCCTACCTAGCGCATCGCTAACAGATCCTTTACCAGATTTTCATAATACTCCTGGCTCTCTTCAACAGTATGATCAGGTACTGAAAACCTCTCGTGTCCCTCAAGCGATAGATTGCCAAAACATTATTGACCAGCGCCGAGGCGATGTTTTTTTTCTGGAAAATGCCCGCAAACAGGGAACAGTGCGTCAGCAAATTATCCATGCAGATCCCAAGGTTGCCAACTTCCTTTTTTCCACAGATGCAAAGAGGGTAATCAGTTTGATTGATCTGGACACAGTAAAACCCGGTCTCCTACTCTATGATATCGGGGACTGCCTCCGCTCCTGTTGCAACCCTTTGGGAGAAGAAGTCAAAAACCCGGATGATATTATCTTTCAAGCAGATCTCTTTACCGCTGCCATGCATGGGTATTTGACAACAGCGGCTGACCTGCTCACTGTTGAGGATAGGCGTCTTTTGGTTGACAGTGTCTGGTTGATCAGTTTTGAACTTGGTCTGCGTTTTTATAGCGATTATTTGAGTAAGAACTGTTATTTTAAGGTTGAGTATCCAGAACAAAATCTCTTCCGGGCCCGGATTCAATTTGCCCTGGCCCGCTCTATTGAACGGCAATACGAGCAATTGTGCAGGATAATCAGTTAAACAGCACAATTTTTCTGTCTATCCCACTGTTATGTGTCGAAGGGTAATATAAGGAATCCAATGGCAAAGAATTTTCAAGATGATGATAGAGAAGAAGCTATGATAGCCCTGTTTGATCTGTATAAAGATAAGACAGAAGGGCGTTCAGGTGTAGATGCTTTTTTAACTCTACAGTCGCAAGTTCTCAACGATTCCCGATGAACTAAGGGGGCTAGAAAATAATAATCATCCAAAATAGCCTGGAGAGATAGTCAGGAACCATTTTTTCAAGGACGGCATACGCTCGACAAACTCATTATACTTCTCCATCGCCTTCTTACCTACCTTAACTCCTGTTTCATACAATTTTTTCGTCAGGTTAACTATAGGGCTTTTGCCGTTATATGTCATGCTTTCGGCAAATCTTATTGTCGTCTCAACGCTATCCATAATATCTCCACAAATATGATTTTCATAGACGCCCCATACCCTCTCAATAGGATTGTATTTACTGTGATAAGGAGGATAGTAAGCTAATTTTACTGTTATATTATAGCGATCAGCAAATTCGACAAGTCGCTTTATAAACTGTGTCCTTGAACTGCTGTTTTCCATACCGTTATCCAGCAATTCAGCTCATAAAAAACACCTAATGATTTAAGCATAGTATCTTAGAGGCTGAAAATTTTTTTCCGGCTATTTTTGGCATGCTTCATACACCCCAAAAAGTAGTTGACACTTTTTTTGAATACAGCATGGCGAAGGCGTACCAATGCATTACACCGCTGGAGCTTCCGCAGAGTGGGTTAACGGTTTCTTAGCTGAAAATCA
>QYLO01000005.1 GCA_022766165.1 Candidatus Electrothrix gigas | reverse complement strand
ATTATATGAACGGGCGGCACACCCTGATGATTACTTTCTGTTTCTCTTTCAGAGAAACTACTCTAACAGAAAGATAAGCCGTTATGCACCGGATAATCGAAAAAACCGCACTTTTAATCGCACCCACTGAAAACGTTGTTCTTGTGGAAGACTGGCATGACTTGTTCTCCCGCAACAGTTGCCGTGGACGGCATACACGGTTTTATCGGAAAATATGTCCAGTACTGATATATCGGTCAGATCACCAGCGTGGATAATCACTTCGCAGTTGGCAAAACATTGTTGGGCAGCCGTGATAAAATCCTGACTGGGACGGGTTAAATGGGTATCTGAAAGGATGCCTGCTCTGATTACTTTATCCGTCATAGTCTCCTCGCTTCGTGTACGTGTAGTGTACGTTCATTAAAGATGTTTTCCTGCTTGGTGAAGTTACCTGCTATCTTTCCGCTGAAATGCTCATAACAGCCTCTCTCTTCATTATTCCGCCTTGTCGGTTTCCGATGGAAGCAGCCAAACCTCAAAGAGCTTTCCTCCCATTGTGATCACAGTAATTCCTGCAAAGTTCATCACGTAATATGCGTCAGGATCATGAGCTGTGCTCAATGGCGCGCCTAATTTTTTGAGGATATTGTCGATTGAGTCACCGGCCTTCAGCCTTTTCGGCAGTTCCCCCGGATATACAGGCATGTTCGTGGCATCAGAAGGAGGACGCATGCCGACCTGGATACGTCCGCTCCTCAGTTTGACGAAGAATACTCCGCCTGTTCCCCATGACTTATCTCTTTCATTATCCCTTTTTGTATTCTCTGCAAAATGGTAGTCCTTCAGCACGTCCTTAAACTCTTGAGACGACGCACTGACACCGACGAGAGAAGAAAGAAGTTCGAGACTCGGGATCTTTGCGTGTGCTCTGATTGCGAGGGCTTGCATGAATACGAGAATCTTTGCGCCTTGTTCGGTGACGGGTGTTGCACGGAAAACGCAGATGCACACCACTCCTGTCATAATAAGTAGCCGTTTCAATTTCTTGCTTTGAAAGGTATCCTATTCGGCTGATTCAGCATTGCAGACAGTGACCGGCTGAGGAGCGGCTTCATAGAGTGACAACAGGCTTCGTGCCTGATCTTCAGTCAAATGCTTTAAATCGGAAAACAACGGTTCAACATCTGTAGTGCCTGATCGAACCAGCAGAAGCCCGAACGCTTCTTCCCGAACACCTGCGTCAAAATCACCCGCTTTGAGAAATCGAGTATACACCGATGCCATCTGCTCCCAGATAGCGATCTCACGCTCGGGATTCGCGTCTCGCTTGAATCCGTCAAGCCACTCTTGATGCGTTACAGGATATACTTCAGCAAAGGTCTTTTCAAATTTTTGGATTCTTTCGATAAGGGAAGCCGGAAGTTCCGAATGGCGTATCGGTCCTGTCTGATACGGCATTGATTCTTGTGCTGCTTTATATGGGGATCGCCTGGATGCGTGGTGCCGCAAGATAATGGCGGCTGCTACGATCAGCACAACGGTGATTGCTGTAATTACTTGAGTTTGACTCATTGCAATGTCCTGTTTCGGTCAGTCATATCCTGTCTCCATCGTTCCTCTGTCATCAAACCAAGTAGTACAAAGCATATCCCCCCATGTCAACAGAGAAATTCCCCTAAAGCAGCAGGCAGATTGCAGTCCATGCTACGTTCGAGAAACTCTCGAACCTACGTAGGAGAGAGGCTCAAACGTAGGTTTGAGAGGTAGTCCTACCTACGTTCGAGAGACGCTCCAACGTAGGTTCCAAAAATTCTCCATACTGGCATCCACTTTCTCTTCTTCCTGCGTTCCACCCAGCCATTGAACCTGTGCGCTGGCTCTGTCAGAGAAATATTCAATTATTGCCCATATTTTTATTGACAGCAGGCCCGATGCGGCGTACTGTGGAAAAATCTTCTTATATCTTGATGTATCAGCATTTTAAACCCCAAAGGAGGACATCATCATGGCTATCCACTATCGCGTTGAGCGCAATCCCCTGACCAAACCCGCATCCTACAAACTCCGCTTTCTTCCGCAGGGCATAGCGGGCTACAACGAGCTGGCGGAGCGGGTTGCGCAGAAGAACCCCGGTTCTTCAGTGGAACAGATCAAAACGCATCTCCAGTCGGGAATGGAGGAGATCCTGGATATGGTGCTTGAAGGCCAGCAGGTCACTCTGGAGGATGTCATGACCTTCCGGCCCTCTTTTCATGCCCGGCTTGCCACACCGGATGCGTCGCTGCCGCCTATGGAGGAACTCCTGGGCCTCAATATCTCGGCCTCCCGTCCCCTTGTCCGGGAGATGCAGGCGAACGCAAATTTGGTTCGTGAAGCCTGGACAGAAAAGGTCCCGACAATCCAGGCCGCAGCAGACACCGTGACCAAGCTGAACAACGTACTCAACCCAGAGGGTGTGCTACGGCTCACTGGCAACAACCTTGCCTTTGATTCGGAAGACCCGGAGAATCGCTGCGTGTTCACCGGAACCGAGAGCGGCAGCGAGGTGCAGAGCCAATTCGCTAACATCACAGACCGGGAAGTGCTGGTCGTGCCGCATATCCCGGCCCAGTCCAACCCCTGGAACAACGAGTACACGGTGTCCATCACCACCCGCTACACTGAACACGGCACCATCCGTACCGGCACCTACGGCGGCAGATTGCGTACCCCGCTGACAGTAATCAATCCAGGGAACCCTGAATCGCCCGAAACCGGCATCCTCACTGGCAGCGCAACCGCACCTTATGTGGTCGTCACCAGCGGTACGCTCACAGCAGAAGAACGCCTGCGTATCCAAGTGGAGCATAATCTGCAGGATGATCTTTTGAGCTTCAGACTGCTTGATATGCAGGACGGCGGCATTGAGGGCCTGATGGTGCCAGTGACCGGAAACGGAGAATACAGCCTGCCAGGCTTTACTGGTTCAGCAGTGAGCAACCTGGACATTACGGTCAATGACTATGCCGCCTTAAAAACGATGGTCCTCAATGACTATGACGGCAGCCTGGTGGATATTCTGGATGTGCAGATGGAGTGATCAAGAACGGGCATCGGGTAGCCGCTTACTCAAACAGATTCGTCTGCTTGGCAAAACTACCCGGTACCTTTCGCTCAAAATGCTCATAGACCGCTATGGTAGCCATGCGGCCTCGGGGAGTGCGCATCAGAAAACCAGACTGAATCAGAAAGGGTTCGTACACGTCTTCTAAGGTGTTTTTTTCCTCGCAGACTGCTGTGGCCAAGGTATCCAGCCCAATGGGACCGCCTTGAAATTTATCAATCAGCGTGAGAAGGATACGGCGGTCCATCTCGTCTAAGCCAAAGCGATCCACAGCCAGCATATCCAAAGCCTTGCCTGCCACCTCCTGAGTGACAACAGCATGTCCCCCCACCTCAGAGAAATCCCGTACCCGACGGAGCAAACGGTTGGCAATCCGAGGCGTACCACGAGAACGACGACCGAGTTCCAAGGCACCAGCCTGATCAATTGTAATACCAAGTACTCCGGCTGAACGCTGCACAATGGTGACCAGTTCTTCTGGGCTGTAAAATTCTAAACGGAGCAAGACACCAAAACGGTCGCGCAGGGGAGGGGTGAGCAGACCCGTACGGGTGGTGGCTCCAACCAGGGTAAAATGGGGCAGGTCAATTTTAACCGAACGGGCACCCGGTCCCTGACCAATAACTAAATCCAGTTGATAATCTTCCATAGCCGGATAAAGAATCTCTTCAACTGCATGGTTGAGTCGGTGGATCTCGTCAATAAAGAGCACATCACCTGCCTGAAGGCTGGTTAAAAGAGCAGCAAGATCACCAGAACGTTCAATCACTGGTCCCGAGGTTGTCTTAATAGCTGCTCCCATCTCATGGGCAATGATATAGGCTAAGGTGGTCTTGCCCAACCCGGGAAAGCCGTGAAACAGGACGTGATCCAGGGCCTCGCCTCGTTGCCGGGCAGCCTGAATAAAGACCTGCAAATTTCTCTTTACCTGCTCTTGACCAATGTACTCGTTGAGCCGCTGCGGACGTAGGCTGACATCTGGCTGGATATCATCAGGCTGCTTTTCCCCTTCAATGATCCGTTTGCCAGTAAGCTTTTCTTCAAAGTTCATGCCAGAGTCCTCAGTACGTTACGGATAAGTTCATCCACCTGCATCCTTGCCGCACCTTCCGGGTCAGCCTGCTGCACAGAGCGCAGGGCCTGCCAAGCTGTTTCCGGGGGATACCCGAGATTAACCAGGGCTGAAGCTGCATCCTGCATGGCAAAGCCTTCACTCTGAGGCGGAGTGCTTCCACCCTGGCTGGCTGTAGAACCTGTCTGCTCCAGAGCAAGCCCGCTTACCTTATCAGCCAACTCCATACAGAGTCGTTGAGCAGTTTTTTTACCCACCCCAGATAAGGAGGTCAGGCAGCTCATATCCTTGAGGCGAACCGCATTGCAGAGTTCTGCCGGATCAATACCTGAGAGGATGGACAGGGCCAGCTTAGGGCCAACCCCGGAAACCCCAATAAGGAGAAGAAAGAGTTTTTTCTGGTCCATATCTGTGAAGCCGTACAGGGTGATGGCGTCTTCTCGGACATTGGTGTGGATGTGGAGAAAAGTCTTTTCACCGATCATAGGTAGTTCATCGTAGGTGCGGCTGGAGAGCTGTACCTCGTAGCCCACGCCTTGTACGTCAAGAATGACTGAGGCAGGATCTTTATGTTGGAGTACTCCAGAGAGAGATGCTAACATCTTATATTTCCTTAAAGGTTAGGCGTGAGCAATCGTGATAACCAGCTCTTTGATCGTTGGTTTTGATTTGATTATACTATAAACTCCCATCCTTCTCTTGGGGAGGGATACTTTCATATAAACGGCTATGGATAATCCGGCAACGTATTTTCCCAGTTACTTTCCATTACTTCTTTATCCCTGTGAAACAGAGATGAACAGAGATTGCACAGGGCAGGGCGAAAAGTTTTGCTTGCTGCTTGAAAATATCCTCTGTTTTCTATACGATGATGAAGTATAATAGAATAACGTTTATATCCCTTGTCCTGCCGTCTTCACAGCATAAAACAGAAAGTCTGCACTTGCAGATAAACAACTTCAACAGGTATAATGTTATGGATATCCCTATAGATTTTTGGAAACTGGCCGCAGGCTTATCAATCTTTCTGTACGGCATGTACCTCCTTGAGGACTCTGTCAGAATCATGTCGGGCAAGGCATTTCGTCAGATGATTAGACAGTATACTGATGGACGGCTTCGCTCAATCAGCAGTGGTGCGTTTATCACGGCCATTCTGCAGTCCAGTTCCGCAGTTTCGTTGATGGTGCTGGCCTTTGTTGGTGCTGGCGTGATGACTATGGAAAACGGTATTGGTGTGATGATGGGTGCTAATATCGGCACCACGTTTACCTCTTGGATTGTGGCTGTTTTTGGTTTTAAGATTAAAATCGAAAGCTTTGCCTTTCCTCTCATAGCCTGTGCTGGCCTTCTCTTTATTCTTGTGCACTCTTCATCCAGATTCTTCCAGTTTGCTCGTTTACTGATCGGTTTTGGCCTTCTTTTTCTTGGGCTGGACTTCATGAAGACCAGCGTTGAAACTTATGCACAGCATATTGACCTTACTGTTCTTGCTGAATATGGATCATGGGTGTACCTGTTGTTCGGCGTTGCTATGACAGCCCTTATGCAGTCCAGCTCTGCCTCCATTGCTGTGGTCCTTACTGGTATTAATACAGGCTTGATTGATTTTCAGACCGGTACAGCTATGGTAATCGGCGCCAATATCGGCACCACTGTGACCGTGCTGCTTGGAGCAATTGGTGGAACCCCTGCAAAAAAACGGGTGAGTGCCAGTCATCTGATCTTTAACCTGATTACCGGTGTTATTGCCTTTGTTGCCTTGGTTCCTCTTTCACATTTTGTGGGATTGTTTATTGATACCTCTGCCAATGCGGTTATGGGATTGGCCCTTTTTCATACCCTGTTTAACTTCATCGGCGTTATTATCTTTTTTCCTTTTATCGGGTATATATCCCGGTACCTGCTCCGGTTTTTTCCTGAACGGAAAACTGTACTTACCGTCTATCTCAACAACACCCCCACAGAGGTGCTGGATGCTGCCACAGACTCTCTGCGCAAAGAAACCTTGCATCTCTTTGAGGAATGCCAGTTCTACACCCTGAAGACCTTTGGTATTGATGAAAAACTGGTTTTTGACCATAGCCTGCCTTTTCAAAAGAATCTCGGACGTCGTAATACCTTGAGTGATTTTTACGAAAATGCCAAGCTCCTGCACGGTGAAATCATTGAGTTCTATGCCAAACTGCTCAATGGGAACCTAGAACAGGAAGAGGCCAAGGCATTGGAACGGATGATCTATGCCTCCCGTAATATCATGAACTCCATGAAGAACGTGAAAGGCGTTCGTCATGATATTGAAGAGTTTGACAGCTCGGAAAATAAACATCTGAATCAGCAGTATCGGTTGTTTCGGCGGCGGCTTATCAGCTTATACCATAGTATTAACAGCTTTTTTGATATGATGGGCGATCATCAGGAGCAGTACCGCATTTTGCTTCGCTCAGTGAGCCATATTGAACAGCAGGATGCCCAGTTTCTCAACACGGTAATGGACTTGGCCGCAGCAAAGGATATCGATGAACGGGAGATTTCTTCGCTACTCATGGCGAACCGACTTTTCAGTCAGTCCTGTCGTCTGCAGATCTTTGCCCTGAAAGACCTCTTGCTCAGGCAAGAAGAGATTAAGGAATTTGATCGTGCTATGGAGATGAAAGAGCTGTTGGATGAGGAGCAGGGACAGCAGCAGGAAAAGGAGAAGTAGGGGTAAGTATCTTACCTGAAATTCACCTGATTCCCAAGCTTCGGCTTGGGTTTTTTTTTGGAAAAAATATAAAATTTTGTCAAAAACAAAATATCGGGTATAAAAAATAATATAGTAACAGAAATTCAACAACAGAAAAAATAATCAGCCCGTGGTGTAAGAGTGGGGAGTAGGTTCAGTAAAAAAGTTTTTGTATTCAGCAATTACTCTTTATCCCGTCAGAGGAGGAAATTTATGAAGTATCTTGTAACAGGATGTATGGCAATCCTGATAAACACATTGCTCTCACCAGATATTGGATATACGGAGCTGTTAGACAAGGTATCTGTCCATGGATTTGGCAGTTGGCTCTACGGGCAGACCAATAATGAAAATCAGCATTGGCTGGGTAAATGGGATTCCGATGGCAATGCCCATTACGTTGATTTTTCTTTAAATGTTCGGGCGGAAATTTCCGACAATTTGACTGCTTATATCCAACCAGCCTTTGAGGAAATTGGTGGAGAAAAGGAAGTAGGTGTAGATTATGCGTTTGCGGAATGGTATGTCAACGATTTATTGACCTTTCGGGCTGGCAAGATTAAGGCACCGATTATGCTGTTTAATGAAATTCACGATGTTGGCACGGTTCGTCCGTTTTTTTTGCTGCCAATCGGCATATATTCCGACTCTACAGCGGAAAATTATCAAGGAGCCGGAATAACCGGTGTCTATTCTCCTGACTTTGAAAGTGACTGGCAACTTTCCTATGATATTTTTGGAGGATTTACAGATCTTTATAAAAAAGTATATAAAAGAGAGCAGATTACTTTTCGTTATACAGTTGATGAAATGCTGGGCGTACGATTTTTTATCCAGCCGCCGATTGACGGCCTGCGTTTTGGTGTATCAGCATACATGGGGAAGGAAGAATATAGTGCGACTGGTAAATTTGATTTAGAATACATTGTCGGAGATACATACATTGTCGGAGGCTCTATAGAATATCTTGCTGATCAATGGGAATTCAGAGGTGAATATCTCCAAAAAAAAGCAAATGATTTTTTTTCATCTACTAAAAATAAAAAGAATGATACCTTTTATCTTGAAGCAGCATATCGGTTCACTGAACATTGGCAGATCGCAAGCCGCTATGAAGTCTTGGATTATCCTGATTATAATTCAAATTTACCTGATGGCCACCCTTTTCAGGAGAGTAAAGAATTCAGTCTGGGGTTGAACTATTGGATTCAACCAACTTTGGTGGTGAAATGCGCTGCTGTTTTTATTCAGGGTAACAATAATATCCGACCAGCGGATGTGTGGGATGCAGAAGGGGTTGAAGATCAGAGTGATATAAAACTTGAAGAAGAAACAGTACTGGGGCTTTTTGGCGTGCAGTTCAGTTTTTAAAGATGATCGAATTATTCACCTGTAAAACACAGTTCTTTTAGGGAGAAAGAGATGAAAAAGTATATTATTTTCTGTGCAGTTCTGACAGCTATGATAGCAGGAGCTGGGAGCGGACAGAGCCAACTGCTTGATAAGATATCTCTGCACGGTTTTGGAAGTTGGGCAGGCGGTATGACGAATAATGAAAATCGCTACTTTCTTTGGAATGAAGACGGCAATCTGGAACACGTTGAAGCGGCTCTGAATATCCGGGCCGAGCTATACGATAACGTTTCCGTCTATGTCCAAACCTCCTTTGACAGAACCTGGTTGGGTACAGAAGCCGATCTGGATTATGCCTTTGCTGAATGGTCTTTTTCAGATTTACTGACCTTTCGGGCTGGTAAGGTCAACGCCCCTTTTATGCTGTACTCTGAAGTCTACGATGTCAGAATAATTCGTCCATTTTTTAATCTTCCCTTGGGGATATATCACGATATGGGTGCAGAAGCCTACAAGGGAATTGGCCTGACCGGGACATTTTCTCCGCACCAAGGGTGGCAGGTACAGTATGATATTTATGGTGGGACCATGACCCAATATTCCAACCGAAGAATTTCTCATCAATTTATTCCAGAAGGATATGATGAAGAAGGAAATTTTGTTGCCAGTAAAGAGGGTTGGTCTTTGGAGATTCCTGATCAATCTGTAGAAAAAATGATCGGTGGCCGATTGTTTATAAGCCCTCCGCTTGAAGGAATGCGCTTTGGCCTTTCAGCGTATACCGGAGAGCAGAAATACTATGAAAGTGATTCCCTGACTGAATATGAAGAGTACTGGAGCAATGAGAAACTCTTTAACACGATGGACAAACCTCTTTTCTTTGGACTCTCAGCTGAATATATTGATGATACCTGGGAGCTGCGCTGTGAGTACCTGCGGACTTTTCAGGATGATCCCGACTATCTCTCCAATAAGATCTATGCTGAAGCGGCGTATCGGTTCACCGAGCACTGGCAGGTTGCTGTTCGCTATGAATACAATACGGTTGAGGACTTTCCTATGCAGGGCTTTCTTGATAACTTTGATTCGCTCAGGGAGCATAAAGAGTTGGTTTTTGGTCTGAACTATTGGTTTACTCCCAGATTGGCTCTGAAGGGGTCTTTTCATCTTGTCCAAGGCAACAGCTTTACGGTTCCGGCAGATGATGACGACTATGAGGATGGATTGGATGACGGCAGTTTTAAGGAAGAAGAAACGCAATTGCTTCTGTTGGGCGTACAGTTCAGTTTTTAATAAAGGAGACGCTATGAAACATGTATATATGGCAGCCTGTATTCTATTGTATGGAATATTCTGTTTGACCGGCAAGGCGTACTCGGCAAAAGATTTGCCTTTTCAAATCATTGTTCATGCTGAAAATCCCTATAAAACCTTAGATGAAAAAAATTTGAAAAGATTATTTCTCAAAAAGACCAAGTCATGGCCGAAATTCAAAAAAAAAGTTTTACCTGTTGATTTACCTGAAAAGGCTTCGGTCAGAGAGATTTTTTCAAAGATTGTTTTGGGAAAAAATGTAACCTCTGTGATAACCTATTGGCAGAAGCAGGTATTTGGAGCAAGAGGAGGTATGCCAAAGACAGTACCAAGCGATCAAAAAGTTATTGAATACGTGGCTAAATACCCAGGGGCTATCGGCTATATTTCTTCATCCTCCAAGGTTAGCAATACAAAGGTACAAGTCATTCAAGTGAAGCTGAAGAAAAAGACTATGAGCGATCTTAGCTGGTAGTAACTCCAAGATAGCTCAAGGATAATAGATGATGGTGAATATATGAGACAGTATCGTTCAAGGGTAACAGGTCTTCTCGTACTGCTTCTCTCTGCTTTTCTTGTACATACTGTTACAACAGCAGAGGGACAGACAACTCAAGATAAAATGCATCTTCGTTTGGCAAGTTCAAAACCTATCACCTCGCTTGATCCTGCGGACGGTGACCCTGCACTTGTAACCCAGTTGTTTGCCGGTTTGACCGAAATTGATCCAGAGACCTTTGAGCCAAAGCCATCACTGGCCCGCTCATGGGAGGTCTCCGAAGATGGCACGGTGTATACTTTTTTTCTGCGCAAGGATATACGGTGGTCAAATGGAAAACCCATTACATCTCATGACTTTGTCAAAACGTTACGTAAACACCTTGATGGTTTTGAAGCGCCCAAGGATTTACTGCTTTTAAAAAATGTACAGAGTTTTTTTGATGGAGAGCTTGAAGATGAATCTTTATTGGGTTTTCAGGCTGTTGATAACCATATTTTACAGTTTACCCTGGAGCATCCTGCACCGTTATTTCCCGTAATAGTCAGCTCTTTGCATTATCGACCTGTGCCTGTTCAAGTTATAGAGGAAAAGGGAAAAGAGAGGTGGACGGATCCTGGCAATATTGTTGTGAGCGGCCCGTATACCTTGCAACGTTGGCGTAAAAAAAAGGTGCTTATTTTAGCAAAGAATCCAGCCTATTTTGATGCTGCAAAGGTACAGATTGAAAAAATCAGTTATGCAATGCTCCCTTCTTCCAAGTTTGCTCTCAAGATGTATGAAGAGAATGCCCTTGATATCATACCTATCTCAAAAAGGGGTCAGAACTCTACTATCCAAAATATGCTTGGAATAAAAGAGCAGTTAGCAGAAAAACCTCTCTTGCAAACTTGGTACTTAGGATTTAATCAGAGTCGTCCTCCGGTTGATCAGCCATTAGTACGCAAGGCAATTGCAGCGGCAATTGATAAAGAGTTTTTGTTGGAAAAGATTTTACGGCTTATGGGAGATCCCTCAAATACCTTTACTCCTCCTCCCAGTTTTGGCGCTGTTAATAGTAAAGCAGAAATAGGTATACCATTTAACTTTAAACAGGGGCAACAGCAACTCTTTGAGGCAGGCTATTCCAATAAGACCTTGCCAAAAATTTATATTAACGGGCCTGCCGACCTTGTTCTCAAACCGTTAAAACTGATGCTAGAACGCAATTTACCGATAAAAATCGGACTGTATGGAGAGGATGAAGAGGCTGGAGACCCGGAGGATGCGCATATCTTTCTCAGCTTTAAGCAGGCTGTTTATCCAGATGCCCATTATTTTCTCTCGGAGTTTGATCCTGCTTCTAATGCGAACAAGCTGCATTGGAATAATGAAAACTACACAGATTTGCTGAATAAAGCCTTTCGTCAGCATGATGTCAAGCAGCGAAAAGAACTGTATCAGGCAGCTGAACGCATTCTCTGTCAGGAAGAAGCTGCTGTTATTCCTCTTTTTTACCGAAAAATTGCCTTTTTGACCACACCTCGGCTGCAATGGACCTATTCACCGACTGGAACGCAACAACTTTGGACCTGGTCGTTTACCGATAACTAAATAAAGATGTTATGAAAAAAGTCTTCGCTGTCAAAAAATACATAATTTTTTTGTTTTCTGTCCTGTTGCTCTTTGCTCTTTGGAAAATTTTCTTGGACAAAGAAGAGGTATTATATATAGGTTTAGCCGGGCCTATGAGCGGGCAATATCAACAAACCGGAGAGGAGATGCGCAAGGGGATTCAGTTTTATCTGGATCAGTTCAACAGCAAAGGCGGTCTGAACGGAAAAAAAATTGAGCTGATTCCGCTGGACGATCAAAATAATCCAAAGCTTGCCGAACAGCAGGCCAGTAAATTTGCTGAAAAAGAGCCTGTGCTGCTGGTGCTTGGACATAATCTCAGCTTAACAAGCATAAAAGCTGGTAATGTATATAAAAATTCTGAATTGCCAGCAATCACAGCCTCTGCCACAGCAGATGAAGTGACTGAAGAAAACAGTTGGTACTTTCGCCTCACATTTTCTAACAGTTTTCAGGCCCAGCTACTGGCAACCTATATCAGCAAGGTCTTGCATCATAAAAACGTAATGCTTATTACGGATATGGGTGATACATGGGGAAAATCAATTGCCCATTATTTTGAAGAGGCCTGTGATGACCTGCATCTTGATATCCAACAGAGATGGGAATTTGATTCCCAAAGAGAAGACGTAGTCGAACAGATTGACGATATTATAAATGATATCAAAGAAAAAGAAAGCGTTGGCACGATAGCTTCTCAGGCTATTTTCATTGCCACTCAAAGCACACAAGGGGCTGATATTGTGGCATCTCTTCGATATAATGAAGAACAGCCTCGGTATACTCTTTTCGGAGGGGACACCTTTAGCACGAATAAATTTATACAGCAGCTCAAGACAGATCCGGTGGAACGTATAGAGCCTGGTTATTATTCTGATGGAATCTATACAATTTCTTCGTTTAATCCGCAAATATCAGGACAAAAAGCGCAACTGTTTAAAGCAGATTTTGAAAAAAAATTTAATGTTTCTCCTTCTTGGATTGCGGCTGGCTACTATGAGGCGGCTGAAGTTGCGATTAAGGCGCTTGAGCAAGCCAACGTGCAGGGGAAACTCCAGACGTTGAAAGCAGATCGTAAAAAAGTGCGAGATGCATTACATGAAGTCAACACCATTGCTCGCTTGAATCCTTCAGACAAGCGCGTCCGATTTGTAACAATAAATCGCTATAAGCACCAAAAGTATACGCCTGTCTGGACGCAGCTTCAGAAATTATCAGATGTTACAAAGGATGATGCATTAGTAAAAGATCTGGTTGATGAGCGAACTTTTCAAATAGGCAACAACTACTTCTCTCAGACAAAACTCGTGTATACAGGTATAAAGATTAACAAAATTGATAAGCTTGATATAAAGGCTGGAAAATTTAATATGGATTTCTATCTATGGTTCCGATCAAAAAGGGGATTTAATCCAGCAGAAGTCAGTTTTATCAATGCGTCAAAGCCAATCCGTTTTGTAACAGCAAAAAAAGACGAGGGGAACAAGAATAAAACAGCGTTGGCAACTTCTGAAACGGAACAAGAGACAGAAAAAGAAAATTCTGAACGCTTTATTGAAAAAGAGGGAACGGTTTATCGTCTCCAGCGTATAGATTCTACAGATAATGAGAATAAGATATCAGGCTCCCAGAATATGCAGGAAGCAGTGCTTGTTGAACAACATAGCGAAGAAAACAACATTATCTCTCGTCTGTATCATGTCAAAGGCGAGTTTACAACAGATTTTCTCCCTGAGTTTAAAAAATTCGGAACACATATATTAGGTATCAGCCTGAGAAATAAAACATTAACCAAGGACAATGTAATTTATGTCACTGACTCTGAAGGAATGAAACCGACAGAAGGAAAATCGATTACAGAATATCTGAAAACAAAGGCGGTAGTTGATACTGATTCAGGATGGACTGTTGCTGATACGTTCTTTTTTCAGGACAGTGCTGCAAAACAAGCTTTAGGAGATATACAGTATCTTAAAAATCAGCACCAAGAAAAGTATTCTCGGTTCAATGCTGTTATCAGGATTAAAGATTATGCACTGACTGCAAAAGGCTTTATCATAGGTTTATCCTTATCCCCAATAGCCCTATATGCTCCTTGGCTTACAGGAATCTTTGGACTATTATTTTTTCTTTTATTGAACAGAAAATTAGAAAAAAAGAGGTATCTATTAAAGACACTTTGGTGTTTAGAAACGGTCCTTGGTATTTTTACACTGTTGTCATTGCAGGTTACTCTGATAGACTTGCTCAAAGATTTTCCTGATAAACGATATTTTGATATTATTATGTTTTTCTTTCATATACTCTGGTGGTTCACTCCTGCTATCTTTATAAATATGGCGTTAGAAAATTTTATCTGGCGACCTATTGAAATAAAAACAGAGCGTCCTATTCCAAATATTGTTCGAGTTATAGCCTCATTTTTACTGTATCTCCTTGCCTTTTTTGCCGTTATAGCCTTTGTCTTTGATCAAAAGTTGACAGGATTACTGGCAACCTCCAGTGTCGCTGCAATGATTATTGGTCTGGCTGTACAGATGAATATCTCAAATATTTTTTCCGGCTTGGCTATTAATATTGAACGACCTTTTCGTATTGGTGATTGGGTAAGAATTAGCGATAATGAGGGAAAAATAATAAATATGACGTGGCGGACAACAAGGCTTCTCAAGAGAAACGGAACCATGCTCAGTATTCCGAATACGCAGGCATCAGAGTCTTTAGTGGTAAATTACAGTTATCCTGATGAGTCCTGCGGTATATCTCTTACACTGGAAACGGTGCCTATTGATGTTCCTGATGATGTTCGTCAAATACTTTCCGAGGCAACACTTGCCGTGAAAAACGTTCTTTCAGATCCGCCGCCTTTTATTCAATTTAAGGGACAGGGAGATTCATCGGCAATTTTTACAGTCCATTTCAACGTAACAGATTATGCGGGTAAAAATATTTATCTCAGTAAAGTATGGGACAGTATTTGGACTCGCCTTCTTGAAGAGGGGATTGAGTTGGCAACACCGTGTCGTTTTGTAGAGGTATCTTCAGCAAACCCAGATAATCCCCCTCTTGTCACCTTACCCCCAGTCCAAACGAACAAGGTCTAATTTTTCATCCATTTCAGAGGGCTGGGGAAACTTTAAAGAAACATTATAATTTTTCAAGACCAGCAGCTTTGAGGAGAGCCAGCTCAGGTGCGTCAGAGGGCAGCGATTTGCCCTCTTCTTTCTCAGTCAACTCGGAGAGAATGCGGTTGGCCAACACCTTCCCGAGCTGTACCCCCTCCTGATCAAATGAGTTGATATTCCAGCAAAACCCCTGAAAGGCAATTTTATTTTCATACAGGGCGAGGAGTCCCCCCATACTATAGGGCGTGAGTTGATCAGCAATGAGCAGAGAACTGGGTCTGTTGCCTGGAAAAGATGCGTTGGGATTTTCATCAGCCCTACCCAAAGCCAAGGCCAGCGATTGAGCCAGCATATTGGCCAATACTTTCTGCTGTGAGGTGGTTCCATGTATTGCAAGGTCTTGCTGATATTGGGATGTACGAAAGCCAATAAACTCAGCAGGCACAATTTCACTGCCTTGGTGGAGCAGTTGATAAAAGGCATGCTGACCATTGGTACCTGGTTCACCCCAGACAATGGGGCCGGTTTTCCATTGCACAGGTTTGCCAAACCGAGTGACCTGTTTCCCGTTACTTTCCATATCACATTGCTGGAGATGCGCTGGAAAGCGAAGCAATGCCTGACTGTAGGGCAGGACTGCAACCGTGTTATACCCTAAAAAATTCCGGTTCCAAATACCCAGCAGGGCCATGAGCAAAGGAAGATTCTTGGTAATATCCTCCTGTTCTCCTGCTTGATCCACAGCATTGGCTCCACGCAGTAGTTCAAGAAAGTTTTCATAGCCAAGGGCAAAGGCAAGGGTGACTCCACCGACCATAGAGGTGGCTGAATAACGTCCTCCTATGTAATCATACATATAAAATGAGGCCAGATATTTTTCTGGATCATCCATAGGACTCCCTGCACCTGTGACTGCAACTATATGACGGGCTGGGTCAAGTCCGGCTGCTGTCAGGGCAGAACGCACCAGTTTTTCATTGGTCAGCGTTTCCAGAGTCGTACCACTTTTGGAAACCACATTGATCAAAGTCTTCGAGAGGTCCAGTTCAGAGAGAACCGCAGCAGCATCGTCTGGATCAACATTGGCAATAAAGCAGGCTTTGCGTCCTTTTTGGCAATAGCGTTTCAGGGCAAGGTAGAGCGCACGAGGGCCAAGGTCAGAGCCGCCGATCCCCACCTGCACTATTGTGGTAAAGGGTTCGCCCTTTGCATTGCATATACTGCCGTTATCCAGTTCAGCCAAAAATTTTTTCAGTCGAGTGAGCTGATTCCTTGCCTCGTCTGTTGCCTTGGAAGCAAGCGGCGTGTCAGTAAAAAGATCCCGACAGGCTGTATGCAAAACTTGCCGCTCTTCACTGGCATAGCCGATGATCTTGTTCATAACAGTCCCGGATTTCATCGCCTTGAACTGTGCAACCAGTTGGGCCTCATCAGCAAGTTGCTGTAAAGCCTGCATCACCTCTTGATTAACTCGCTGCGTGCTGTAGAGAAAATCAAAGCCGCAGACTGAGGTGCGATAGGAGGCTATACGCTCAGGAGAAAGGGCATCTGGACCAGCAAGGTTATACGGTTTTTTGGCAAGTTTTTCGAGTTGTTGTACTGTTTGGAGTGCATCAAAGTTGTTAAAAAGATCCATTGCTGATCTCCTCAATTTTTTATTTCAGAGCCTGATAGAGCCAAGACGAACTTCCTCATTTAATATCAAAAGATCAATAATCCCTGAGAGTAAAGATAGCCCATTGCAATTAGGGAACCAATAATTCCCAACCAGACATCATCCCAGCTCCACAGTTTTTTGCTCCAGAGATCTAACCCCTCTTTGACAAGCGTTACCACGATACCAGCGGCATACAGGGGAAACCAGTATACACCCAGCAAGGTCAAAATAAATCCCCAGAAAAAATGAAGTTGCAGATCCCAGCGGAAGATCCGCATGACCACCACAGCATACCTCTTGTAGCGTTGCAGAAGGCTCATTGTCTTGTTATATCCTGTTAAAAATTCTGTATTACTTAGCAGATTGCCAGCTTTTTCATTTCCTGAATCACGGCAGCATAGTCATCCTGACCATAGATTGCAGAACCAGCCACAAAGATATTTGCCCCGGCTTCTGCCATAGCCCCAATGGTTTGAGGACTGATACCGCCGTCAATTTCTATGCCTGCATCTGGATTGGCCTTGTCCAGCATAGCCCGTAACGTACGACATTTTTTCAAGGTAGATGCAATAAAGCCCTGTCCCCCAAAACCGGGGTTGACGCTCATCAGCATGACCAGATCTACCTCTTCAAGCACATAATCCAAGCTGGACAATGAGGTTGCCGGATTGAGAACAGCGCCGGCTTTTTTTCCCAGACTGCGAATAAAATGTAAGGTGCGGTGGAGATGGATACAGGTTTCAACATGCACGGTGATCCAGTCGGCCCCGGCATCTGCAAAGTCTTTGATATAGTGGTCAGGGTCAGTGATCATCAAATGAACGTCCAAGGGGAGGTCTGTGACTCGCCGCACTGCTTCAACGACCAGCGGCCCAATGGTAATGTTTGGGACAAAATGGCCGTCCATCACGTCAATGTGGATGACTTCAGCTCCAGCCTCTTCAACGGCCTGGATTTCATCGCCAAGTTTGGAGAAATCCGCTGAGAGGATGGAGGGGGCTATCATGAGATTTTTCATGGGTTGTTTACTATTTTTTTATATTGCGAAACTTCCAGATAAGATATCTGTATCTTTGGAATACTATCTGTACTTACGAGGGGAATCCAGAAGGTCCGCTTGTTATTTTTGAAGAGCGGTATAAGAATCTTGGAAAGAGTATACTCGAAAATGAAAAGGATGACGCCTTTTTTTTGAATAAAGGGGAGGGGAGGCGAGGCTATTAATGATGTACCCCATCACTTCGTACAGTTTTCAGGATTGTTAAGAGAATGATTTTCAGATCCAGTAGAAACGAACGATGCTTTAGATAATAAGCGTCGTAATCGACTTTCAAAGGAATGGGGAGCTCATCCCGACCGTTGATTTGGGCCCAGCCGGTGACTCCCGGCTTTAGCACATGAACGCCTTTTGCGGTGCGAAGTTCAATGAGATCATCCTGATTAAATAATGCCGGGCGTGGACCGACAAGAGACATCTCTCCTTTGAGTACGTTAATCAGCTGGGGAAGTTCGTCCAGACTTGTTTTGCGGAAAAAGGCACCGACCGGGGTCAGGTAGGTGGCAGGGTCAGTCATCAGGTGCGTTGCCACTTGGGGGGTATTAACTCGCATGGTTCGGAATTTCAGCATCATGAAGTGCGAGTTATGAATGCCAATTCGGTCGGAGGCATAGAAAATCGGGCCGGGAGAAGTCAGGCGCACCGTTATCATGCAGAGGAGAAAAACAGGTGCCAGAACAAGAAGTCCCGCGCAGGCGGCAAGCAGATCAAAAAAACGTTTCATCATGAGTGAGTTATTCCTGCATACTCAAAAAAATAGGCAAGGTTTTCGGTGGTTATCAAAACCAAGTGAACTGTACTTCACATTTTTTCTCAAAAAATGTAATTTCCAAGCAGGAATTTTGCAAACTTTTTCCGAACTCCGGATGGTACGTTGTTGCAGTAAATCGTGCGGCTCCTCCCTTGACAGTCCATTTTAATAGATTACCGGTCGCGAGCAATACCTCTCCATAGATATCAGAAGCAGGCTGTCTGCATTGCACATCAGGATGAAAATGAAAACGGCTCAGGGCCTTGGTGAATTTGCCGGATAAGGTGTCTCTGATGACCATCTGTCTTTGTCCGAAAATCCATTCACGGGTATGTATGACCTTGCCGGGTAACCGTCGATATCCGTCATGAGCACAGATTACTTGTATGCTGTGCTCTGTTGCACTCACTTGCAAGTTCTTGGGTTTTGCCCTGCGTGCTACACGAAATCCTCCCCAGACTTCTGATGAATCCTGATCGTCAACAGTGACCGTATTATGCGCCAAAGTCCCTCGTTGCCTTTGGCGTTCCTGTCCTGCGCCATAGCAAGATGTTCCGCTATCTACAATAACTCGTTGTCCGTAAAGAGACAGCTCGAAATTCAACGTATCCGCATGGGCATGACCTGGGAGGTAGTCCGGGCCAATAAGAGCGGTATCAAGCAATGCAGATACTTCTTTATGTTGATAACAGATATAGCCACTGTCTTTCAGACAGGTGAGTCCAGAGGGATCAGGAGGGTTTCTGAATCCGAGCGCCTCAGCATAACAGTATATTTTTTGGGGAGATGGTGCTATAGAGAGGGCGGCATCATTAAAAAGAGCGATTTCACCATCAGGGTGACACATTGCTTTCAGCCATGAAAGCATTTCTTCAATTTTTTCCTCCCATCCCTCTGGAACAGCTTTCTGGTATACCCTCATGATATTTACAATATCCAGCATATCTTCTAGGATGATGGCATGATACATCGGGCTGCGTTCAAAATGTCCGCCGTCCGGCAAAATCTGCTCGGGGATCTCCTGAGAAAAAATCTTCAGAGCGCGATGCAACCATTTTTCCGCCTCTGTACCCTGAAAAAAAAGACCGGCAAACAGCAGGGCCTTGGCATTGGTAAAAAGATGATTCCCAAGTAAATGATACTCAATCCGCTGCGACAAATAACGGGCCTGCACAGCCAGACTTGCTCCGGCCTTATCAGCAAGCTGATTCCCTGCCAAGGCCCATTTGATCCAATTGACAATGCGCAGAGAAAGAGGATAAGGCTCCCAACCATTGCCCTGAGGCGGAGGATTATCTTGAATCCACTGTTCAATCAGACGGGAATGCCATTCTCGCCTTTCTTCTCCTTCCAGACCCTGCAGATCGTCAAAGTAGTGCAGATTATACAGCCATAATTTTTCCCGGTCGTTATTATTCCAATCTTCCGGAAAATTGCACTCAATTGTTTCGTTGAGAAATGAAAAGGCCCAAGGACGCAAAAGAGTTACAGGCTTCTGTATTGGCGTGGCCCATTTTCCTGCGAGAGTACGTAAGGTGGGAGTACCGGAACAGTCAAGAGTGGGACGATACAGTTTAAACCATATCCTGCCGTAGAGTTGAACAGGTTGTAAATACCAGAGGGTATAAAACAGCCTGAAAAATCTTTTCATATTTCGTTTCACGCAGTGGTATATTATACTTCTTTCATATTATTAAGATAAATATTCGATCTGCATAATTTCCAGTAAAGACATCGTAAAGCATAACCACGAACTCCTGCCAGACGCATTACAACGTAGCAAGGGGATGCAAGAAGAACAGGAAAAGGAATTTCTCTCCCTGAAAACCATGCTCTTATCTCATTTTGTGAATATGCTTTTCTATCGGACAGATTGCAGACCCTTTTTTTATCATGTAGATTAACCAGCAAGTTACTCACTGTCTCAAGAATTGTTTTGATATGACACAATGAATATTGAGGTGGAGGATACATTTTCATTTTTATGAATGAACTTCCAGGAAGGAATACCCGCTTACGCACGTCACTCAAGTGTTCGCTGTCAAAGACCGGTGCTAATCGTAAAATATCCAGTGATTGGATTGAGGATTGCAGCAGATCATTCTCGCTCTGCAATTTACTTTTTCCGTACTCTGTGGCCGGAAACGTATCATCATGTACTGAAACAGCTTTATGGCGTCGGTCTTCACCATAAACTGCAACAGAACTCAAAAAAATAAAATGCGCTGTATGCTGCTGATCAAGAGCAGCCAAGATATTTCTTGTTATTTTTGTGTTCGCTGAGAAGCAGGATTCACCTGCCGGAGGATTCTGTCCGTGTGCCAATGCTGCTGCGTGAAGAACAACGGGACAGCAGGGTATTTTCCTGAACGCATTATATGTCTGCTGCGGATCAAGCAAATCTGCGGTTACAGCATATTCCCCATGAGGATGACTACGAGTTATCTCCCAGACCTCATATCCGGCAGCACGCAAATTTTCCGTCAAAGAGCTGCCGATAAAACCTCGGCTCCCTGTAATAAGCACTCGTGGCAGGCGGGACATATTTTCAGCCCTTTCAGGAAGACTGCATCAGGGTCTGGCGAAGTGAGGAAAACGTTGTAAATTTAAAATGCGCATCATGCAACAGTTCAATGAGCATTTTGAGTTTTTTGACAACCGTTTTTCTGCCCGTATTGAAACGCCTGCGGTCCCGCCATGAACTCTCGGACAGCATGAAAGGCGTAATTTCCTGAGAAGAAAGTTCAAAGGGATGAATATACAACACATACAGTTCGTTATCTTTCAAAAAACGTTTTGTACACCAACGCATCAGAGACCAAGGAAAAATACGCAGATACCCTCCCCCTGAAACAGGTATATTACGACCGAACAACGGCACTGTGCTGAGTTGAAATTCAAAAAAATCCTTCTTCCGAAAGATATTTTCCGATTCCTGTAGAAAACCATTCATATCAAGGGTCGTATAGAGCGGATGTTCCCGAAAAAGTATCCTGCTGGAATCGTAAAAGAAGCCGGAAGATTGTATTTGATCAAGACGCTGCCGGTCCAAATTAAAACAAGGCGCACGGTATCCGAGCACAGGCATACTAAGACAGTCTTCGATTGTTGTTTTCGAACGTATAAGGTCATCAACAAATGTATCCGGGGAAAGATGCAGAGGCAAGGTATGGTCCCAGCCATGTACACCTATATCATGCCCTTCATAGGCAAGGCCGCATAATACTTCCTTCAGGGAAGAGGCCAATTCACCAAGAACAAAGAAAGAAGACTTTATGTTGTACTGATCCAGTATTGCTTTATATACATTAATACCATCCAGAAATGATATGCCGGTATCACAAGACTCCCGGTTAAAATAGGCAAGGTGGTACCAATCCTCAATGTCCATGGACAAGACAGCATATTTCATATAAGACGGCCTCCGGCGCGACGGAATGTCCGCATCTGTTCTACGGTAGGCCAAGAAAAATAGGCATCCTTATTCGCGTTATTCGGTATTGCTGTGACGTGGCCTGACTGAATATCTTTAATCACTTTGCAAACCAAATCTCCCCCGACAGCTTTTGTCTCGCGAATCAGCTCAAACATCGTTGTATTTTTTGTAATTGCAACCTTCTCCTGAGCCAGGATACTGCCGTTATCAATTCTGTCGTCCATATAATGGATTGTGGTGCCTGTTTCCGTTTCATTATGAAAAAGTGCCCAGAAACTCGGCAGCAGACCGGCGTAATGAGGCAGAAAGGAACAGTGAAGATTTATACAGCCGTTTTTCGGAATAGAGAGAAGAGGAGGGTGAAAAACACACGGTGCGGAGAAAGAAACGATCAGATCCGGTGCAAGCTGCCGCAATTCCTGCAACACATCGTCGTTATTGGGATTATCCGTTGTTCTGCAGCGGATAGCATTATGCCCGGCAACAGCCCGTACACTTTTTGGTTCTTGCAGCAGTCTCCAGCCGCTCATCCGGTCCAGCCTTTCTATCAGCTTATGTCCGACAAGTCTGAAGCCCATCTTTGCAGACTGCAACAAGCCGAATCCCTGAATAAAGAAAGCTTTCTTGTTGACAAGTGTTCCTTTTGAATCAATATTGACTATCAACTCAACGGTTATATTATCAAGAGCAATTATTTTATTAATATTTTGCGGAATAACAAAGTGATCCTCTTGTGTGACAAGAACAATCTTCATGCAAGCGTCTCCAGAACGTCTTGAGTTAATGTATCCATAATAGAAGAACGAGAATACGCTGAAAGAAATTCCTCTCTCGATATATGATCCGGAATCTTCTGCGGATTAAATTTTTTTGAAAAATCATCCGGATCATTCGGTGCAAAAACAATACTGTCCGGAAGGTTCTTCTCTATAAATTCTTTTGCATATCCGCTCACTCCTGCCAGAACAGGTTTTCCGGTCGCTCCATATTCAAATATCTTTGAAGGTAACACCCTTTTAAATGCTGCATAATCATTCAGATGCAGAAATAAATAATCGCTCTCTCTGTACATCGTCAGGAGTTCTGTTCTCGGCATCGGATCCATGAGTATAACATTTCTTGCCCCCTTCAGGTGATGTATCAGTTGAACTTTCGCACTTCCGTCTCCGATAATAATAAAATGGACTGCCGGATATTTTTCGGCAAGAGGCGGCAATATATTCTCCAGCCCTTGCGATTTTCCTATATTTCCGGCATATACTACAGTGATCTTTTCTTTTTTTTGTGTTGCCGTAAAATTGTAGTCTGCAAATTCAGCGTCTATTCCGTTTGGAAAGAAGGATATGGGCATATACGGATATCGTGTACGAAAATAGGGCGCAAATCCTTCTGAAACTAAATTGATTTTCTTTGCATAATTGACGGTAAGGGATTCTATACCATAAATGAATAACAGAGATAATCTGTTCATCCGGCCTTGAGAAACCGACTCAATTGTTTCGGTAAATATATCCCTGATGTCAAGATAGAGCGGAATTTTTTTCCAGCGGGCAATGAGCATTCCCAAGAAGGCGGTAAACAGTCTGCTTGATGTGGCAAAAACAGCATCGTACTGTTCTTTTCGAGCGATCTTGAGCGCATTATAAAAAAATACGGTAAACGACCTGACTTGATCTCGAAAGCCGCTCTTGTGTTGCGGAATTCTGATCCGATGGATATGTATATTGCCGCATTGCTCAACCTCTTGTACCTGATCCGTTTGGTACGAATGATATCGGTTCGGCATTGTTGTAATAATACTGACAGTATCTTCTGGCGATATCTTTGTGCTTAATTGCTTGACCAAAGCATCAACGCGGAAAGATCCTGCACTCAAATCAGGAGGATAGTAAAAAGTGAGAATTAATATATTCATATTAATTCAATACCTTCGCCAAATGGTAAAAACGGGTAAAAGTAAAGAATATGTATCTTTGTAACTGCATGATTTCATTTTATTTTGTAAAAAATAGCTATTCCTTCTAGGAGTTACGCAGTTGGTTTTATAACCCGTTGATTTTGTTCAACTGACGGTTTTTACCTCCAACAAGCGAACCTATTGTAACAGTTGAGCTTCTTGTTTTCAACTGCGTAACTCCTATACTTCTTCTTCTCCAAATTCTACAAAACAATCCAGTACCCTGAACGAGCACTTCCCTCACGCTTCAGCAGCCCTTTTGCCTTTAATCGTCCGAAATATTCCTTGACTGTATCCGGTCGCATGGACAGCAGATCAGCAAGTTCCCTGCTGGTAATTCTAGGGTTGTCTTTTAATACAGATAAAATTTTCTGCTCCAACTCTGTCATCAGGGGGGAGATCGGGGGGGAGATTAGAGGGGTAATCGGAGGGGAATAGCTTTCTGTCAGTTCAAAAGTAACCAGCAGCCCTGAACCGCTTTCTTCAATCCGAAAGCGCAGGTCAGGATAGTCGGCCAATTCTTTCCGAATACGGATAAAACCGCTCCCATATTTTTCAATATTCCTCGTTAAATAAAATGCTTCAGCTATCAGTTTATTGCGTAGGTGCGAGGAATAACTGTCCGTCTCCAGATCGGCAAGGGTTAAATCACCGTAGAGTTTTCCCGGACTGAAAAAGGTAATACTGTTATCAAAGATCTTGATCTGAATATCAGAAGGATTGGTGTAATCCCGATGAACAACAGCGTTGAGCAGGACCTCCCGCAGGGCTGCCAGAGGATAAGCGAATCGTTCCTGCCGTTGCAGACTGCCGTCAAATGCAAACGCCACGCGGATATTGGCAATGATAAATTTCATGGCCTGTTCTACGGCCTCGAACAGGGTATCGGTGATCTGGCGGTCGTCAATAATGATGCTTGATGTTTTGAATCGCCCGATATGAATATGATGCCGGAGCGGTTCATCGGCAAATAAGAGCAGAGCCGCCCACGTCGGGTGTCCTTGAGCAATAAATTTGAGTTTTTCTAAAGCCAACAGAGGAGAAGGGTCTAAGGTGAAACGACCGCTTTGGTTTACCTGAGCAATAAATTTGTCTATTTTGTCCAGTGATAAGGAATCCAGTGATGCTCCCGGAGCTTGGTATGCATCCCAGGAAATCTGCAATGACTGAAGGTACAGGTTAGTGATCTCTCCTAACGAGAGCTGATGATTTGAAGTGGCGATTCGCTTAAAATAGCGGCCCTTTGTATTGACAGGTTTTACAGGATACTCATGAACGTGAATTCTGACAATCGTCTTCCCCTGAACGGCAACTGCATCTATATCAGGAATAATGGAAGGACTTGTGCCGGACTTAACCTGACCGAGCCAATCGTTAAACGTTTCTTTGCCCACAGATACGCCGCAGGGAATACCGTCATCCGCTACGCCGACCAGCACTGTCCCGCCCTGAGCATTGGCAAAAGCCACCAATGTTTCTACGGTCTCTCGACCGAAGGATTTTTTGAATTCAACGGTCTGTGATTCTCCGTTCGACAGCACAATGTTGATGTCTAAGTGCATCATGTAAAAATCAACGGCTCAAAAAATCGGCGGTTTATCAAGTCTTGCCTCATGAGATTCTCTCCTTCTGCCCCCGCAGCTATTCCGCCGCCTCAATACTCACCCGCGCAACCTCTATCAATTCCTCAAAAGGAACAGGCACAGCTATTCCCTTGGCAATACTCGCTAAAAATGCCGCTGCACAGGCCCCTTGCCCTTTATCCTGCCGCATCAGGTTCATCTTCTTAAAACCCTTCCAGCCGTATCCTTTCAGCTTACGGAAATTATCCAGCTGCAACACCCCGTCTCCGGCAAAGACCTCAATGCGTTCTTTGGGAAATGCCTTGCCGCCGTTGGCAAGATAGTGAATCGTACCGAATGAACCGTCGGCAAAACCGAGGGTGATGGCAGCCTTGTCTTCAGTTACCTCAATAGTCGGGTGATCACCCATCCGGCGGGCCTGGACAGCAACAATCTCAGAACCGGCCAAGTAGCGCATCAGGTCAATATAATGACAGGCTTCCCCGATAATACGTCCGCCGCCAACCGCTTTATCCTGAATCCAAGTATCGGCAGGTATAGCACCGGCATTCATGGTCATGATAAAGGCTTTGGGCTGTTTTACCGGCGCAAGCAACTCTTTTATCTTCACGATCTGCGGAGCAAAACGGCGGTTGAATCCCACCATAAGCTGAGGCGAGGAAGAAGAGTCCTCAAGAAGAGATGAATAAAGGTTTTGGATCGTATCCAGCTCTTCCAGAGTCAGGCACAGGGGCTTTTCGACAAAGACATGCTTACCTGCCTCCAATGCCTTGATGACATAACGGGCATGACTGTTATGGTGGGTGACGATGACAACCGTGTTGATATCCTGATCCGCAAATACCGCCTGGACATCCGTGGCGGCCTGCTGAAAACCGTTTTTTTCACCGTGGTGGGCAGCACTCACTCCGCCGCTGGACACAATGGTATGGAGCTGGGCACCGGCCTTGGTAAAGGCGGGAATCAGGATACGGGAGGCGTAATTACCAGCCCCGATAAAACCGCAGATCGGTCTGTCGGCAGCAAAACTGACCTTTTTCCTGATCGTCACCCGTGTGGCCGCCTTATCGCCATCATTCTTCTGCTCAACATGCGGGTATTGCAGGAGGATGCCCAAGGCATGGCGGTCATCACTCAGCACCTGATAGGCGGCAACCGCATCGGTAAAGCTGAAACGATGGGAAATCAGCGGCTGCACATCTAGTCTCCCTTCGGCCATCATGTCCAAGACGGCTTCAAAATTGCGCTGTTCTGTCCAGCGGACATAGCCGAAGGGATAATCCCGACCCTGATTTTCGTAGCTGCTATCGTAACGTCCCGGACCATACGAACAGGAAACCTGAAAGCTCAGTTCCTTTTCGTAAAAATCAGACCGGTTCAGCTCAAGCCCGGTCACCCCGACCAGGATAATCCGCCCTCGCTGGCGGCACATGCGGGCAGCCTGACTGACCGGGTCAGAGGATTTGGTTGCTGCGGTAATCAGCACCCCGTCAACACCCCGCCCTCTGGAAAAGGCCATTCCGGCTGCAACCGGATCTTCTCCTTTTGCCAGATCAACTGTCTCTGCTCCGAACTGACGGGCCAGTTCAAGTTTTGCCGGATCCAAATCAATGCCGAGGACCCGGCAGCCATGAGCGCGCAGGAGCTGAACCGTGAGCAGGCCTATAAGACCGAGGCCGGTGACTACAAAATATTCTCCCAGCGTCGGAGCGGCAAGACGGATTCCCTCAAGACCGATGGAGCCGAGTACGGTAAAAGAAGCTGTTTCATCGTTGACAGCATCGGGAATCCGTGCGCACAGATTCTGTGATACAGCAACCATCTCGGCATGAGAACCGTTGGAAATAACCCTGACTCCGGCTTTGAATCCGCAGATTTCAGTACCTGTTTCCCGGACAATCCCGACATTGCAGTATCCTAACGGCAAAGGCTGATCCAGTTTACTCCTGACCGCATCAATGGTGGTAGCCAGCCCGTCTGTTTTGACCTTTTCCAGCACCATCTTGACCTTTTCCGGCTGCTGACGGGCTTTGGAAAGCATATTAGCCTTGCCGAATTCCACCAGCATCCGTTCTGTGCCGATGGAGATGAGGCTGTGGGTGGATTGGATCAGCAGATCGGTTTTGCCGTATTGGGGAACCGGTACGTTCGCTAAACGGGTTTCACCGGTGGACATGTTTTGGAGGATTTGTTTCATGAAATTTTCTGCTCTTCTTTCAAATAAGACTTGACCGCACGAAATTTTTCATTCGCTTCACGTTCTATTTCTTGTATATATTCAAAATTTACCTTTAATTTTGAACTAACCTTATTTTTTATTTCAGAGCGTAATAGCTCCTCGTCGTTCTGACAATATTCAGGTCGTCTTACCACCCGAACAGTTATAGAATCCTTTTCATATTGAACCACTTGAGCTTCTTCAACCGCATGGCTATCTTTAAAAATATAGTCAAACCGCATTATCCTGCTTCCCTCCGGGGTAATCACATAATCTTCAACACGACCGTTTATCTTTGATAATACGCGAGAATGCCGTCCACAACTGCATGATGCTTCAGGCTTCCAGATACCAACGTCTCCCACCTCGTAACGGATAAACGGCATAGCATAACTTGAAAACCCTGTGGCAAGAATACGCCCCTCTTTACTCCTATCACTGTGTACCACAGAATTATTGCATTCTAATATACCGTATTCAAAATCTTCGTGAAAAACATCGTGTTGACAGCGAGATGCATTTCCGCACCCTTCGGAAAAACCATACTGATCAGTCACAACACACTGGAAAACTTCAGCAATAACTTTCCGATGATGCTCGTAAAGGTTCTCTGCACCCGTAAAGATAACTTTGGGTGGACGGGTTATTTTTAGGCCATGTTCCAGAAGCAAGCGTGCTAAGACATAAATTATAGAAGGGTACCCGGCATAATATGTAAAACCGCCCTTATTGAGCCGTGTTGCAATGGCTTGAATTTTATTGGGAACAATATGATGCATCGTGAACACAGTTTGGTTCATCTGTTTATTTTCACGCCAGAATGGAGGATACTTCTGATTTAAAGGAATAGCATTTAACCCTGTAAAGGTTGCATATGGCGCATCAAAAGCAATCCTAAATCTTTTTTTATGTCGCCACCAAACTGCCCATCTAAATTGTACAGCTTCCGGCTCCATATAAAACTGTAAACTTTTTCCGCTTGTTCCGCTGGTATGGGAGTGAATCAATGCAAATTTCTTAAAATCTCGTGAAATAATATCGGCTAAATTTCTACGAATATCCTCTTTTGTTAGCACAGGAATTTTTGACAAATCCTCTTTCGTTTTTATATCATTGGGCTTTAATCGGATATTATCAAAAACTCTTTTGTAATACGGAACAGTATGGTAAGCATGAGCAATAATTTTCTTCAGTTGTTGATTTTGATACTCCTCAATCTGATTAACTGTCCACCATTGAGTCCCCTCAAGCCATTCGAGGCGGTCACGAAAGGAACCGCCATATCGCAATTTCTTTTGTTTGAACCCATGAATATTACATGCAACGTTTTGAAGAAATATTGGAAGAATATTATAGAAAGCATTCTGCAAGTTGTTCATAACCTAACCTCTGATGGTAAAATCAGTTACTTCTCTGATATACTTGATTTTAATCCAAGAAGTAATAGTATACTAATCATCAATTGACGAACTTTTACCCAGTTATCTTTTATCCCATTCCTTACTATATGACGATAATCATAATAAATAGGCAAACCTTTACGTTTTTTTCTGCTTACCTTAAACCAACTGCCATACTCTGCATGTGAAAACTCTGAAAACGGGGTCAGCTCTTTCAGTATAGCTCCGTTCCAATCCTCATCAGCTTGTAAAGTCAACTTAATATTTTCATTATCAAACTGATACCAATGAAATTGTATCTGCTGTACAGTTCGTTTCCCAATATCTAATTCAAGTGCAAGCTGCCGAGAAGCTATTGCCATATCACAATTTTCTTGCTTAAACCCATGTATATTACATGCAAAACGTTTTGAAGAAAGATCGGAAGATGAGTATAGAGCTTATTCTGTAAACTATTCATGGCTTATTCTCGCTCGATAATATTTTATCAAACCAACCAGATGATCTGTCGGCTGTTTTTTCCTTAATTTAAGCCGATACGTTTCGGGGTTAGCAAGAACACTCATGACCCTATTGTAACATTCTTGAGCATTCCCCGCTGTAAATAAAACGCACCCTTCAGGCCGAGGTACAGCGTCACTGGCAATGCACGGAATTTCCAGATCAAGACATTCCCTGACGCTGACCGAATCTCCATCAGTTTCGGTTGGACGAATAAATACATCACATTGTTTGTAAACATTAATAGCTGGCATAGGAGTACCTTCATAAATATACCAAGAATTATGCAGGTCAAATTTATTTATTAAATCGTAAATAAACTTACGATGTTCTGAATCAAAATTTTTTGAAATCATCGTGCATAAACCGACATCAGGATACTCCTGCTTAAGAGAAACTAACAATTGTACTAATAAATCGAATCGGTAAATATCTTTTTGTTCTTTATTTTTGCAAATAAAACTTCCAAAGGAACCCTGACTTGCAAGAATAGGGGAGTGTCTTTTTATAAAATCTTTTAATTCTTTCGGGACAGGATAATTGATTTCATCAGGATATGGGGGGATATATGCCGGCATCAACGTTATCCGATCTTCAAAAACACCTAGCTTCTGAAGTTTATTAGGGGCATCAGGATTAATTGCAAAAATATGATCCGCTGATCGTATAGATAATTTGAGAGCATAGGATAATAGTATATTTTTATTTTGAATATCATTTAGTATACCTTCTCCATGCAATGAGAAACAGACATCTTTTTTGCATACCTTTGTCAAACCTCCACCTAGAATCACCCCCATAGGATTACTCATATGGAGATGATATAGCGAATGATTAGAAACAGCTAATTGGCAAAATAACTTTACACCTCTTAAAACATGAATTATTATAGGCAGATCGTTTGCAGTGTTGCTATCTAATTGATAAAAAGTATGAGGGAGTTTTTCTGCTTTCAATCTCTCTAAGAGTCTATAAATATGTACGCTTACTCCTCCATAAGGGGGAGGTATACGACCAATAATTGCAATTCCATTTTCCATTGGCAACGATTCCATAGCCTGCGTCTTCTGTAGCAATATTATTTCTTTGATTTCGAATATCCATTTTCCGTTGGCAACGATTCCGTAACCAAACGATACAAAAAAGTAAAATAGAAATAAAATGGAATTGAGCCAAACGGTGCACGAATTGGTGTGTTCACATTAAATGCTATCAACAAATTTGCGCAAACGGCAAAAAAGATAAAAAGAAGAAGTTTATCCTGATGCAAAAAGGAAAATTTCACAAAAGATTTGATAGAAAATATGCCAACTAACATTAATAACAGAATTAAACCTACTGGACCTGTCCGCAGTAAAATTTCTAAGAACTGATTATGAGGTGTCCCCAATACACCTAATGACATGGAAAAAAATGTCCCGAACAAATAATTGTACTGATCTAACGATTCGGAAAAAACACGGGCCGCCACCTCGCTTCTCCCGGCAGTTGCATTCTGTTGTAACGCTAAAATTTTATTTACAATTGAGGAATTACCCACTACATCAAGCATATCTTGAAAAAATACAGAGAGAACCACCGTAATCATCACAAGAAAAAGGGCTCCTTTTGAAGGATTGATCAGGAAGTATAGAAACAGTCCAACAGAAACTGTTAGTGCAGCCTCCCGGGCAGCAAGCATCAACACATCAATAAAAATTATAACTAACGAAAATAATATAACATTTTTATTTTTACGATGCGAGACATTTAATATACCTAATCCTATAATAAAATATACCGATAAGATCGTCGGATAATATATAAACTTCTGATATATTGAAAATACGCCGAAAATGGAAAATTCACCTCTTATTGCAAAAGCTCCTATAATGCCATAACTATAAAATGATGATAAAACATGCAAAAGGGCTGCGGCGGCGCACACAAAAAATGAAATTCTAACTAAACGAAAAGCTTCGTCTCTATCTTCCTTAAACAAAGAAAAGAACAAAGAACCTGATGTTACTCCGATTCCCATTGGTAGTAAATAGATAAGTAGCAAAGAAGGGTCAGTATCACCTGTGAGAAATGCTCCTAATAAAAAAACAAATATCCACCAGCTCGCCATGAGCCAGAAAAAAAACAAAGATCGCACAAAAAAATATCGGATGTTTGCAGGCTGAAATAACAACAAACAACTTCCTATAACCAACGATAACGGCAAAGCAAAATTAACGGAACTGAAGTCGGTCGCACGATATACACCTGTTCCGTCAAAGAAGAGGGGAAAAGAGAATAGTATAAAAAATAGCTTTTGTAAAAACATTAACTCAACTTTCTAACGTGATAGTATAGGATTTCTATTTTTAAGATGTCATCTTAAATAGTTTTTGAATTCCCGAATTTTCTATTATAAATGGCTACCCACCGCTTTTTGACGATATAACAATATATTAAACTCAGAAAGCTGATTATCTGGTAAAAAGTCGAAAAAAGGCTATTCATGGACGATAGCTCAATGGGTTACAAGGTGTTTTTTCATCAAATTGGACTTTTTACGAAACCATCAATATTGAGATTTTAATTGCAGCAGAGTTGATCAATAAACTTAACAATCTCATTGGAATTTTTGCTATTTTTTTTAGGAGTTAATGTTTTATATGCAAGAATCGCATCCCGTAATTGCTCTGGATTCTCAGGTTCAACCAAAAAACCGGTTTCTCTATTCTCTACAATTTTTCCTATAATAGGCACACATTTAGTAGCCACAACAGGACGCTCAAAATACATAGCCTCTAAAAGTACGTTGGGACATCCTTCAGCACGGGATGACAACACAAACAGATCACAAAATTTATAGTATGGATACGGATTGTTTTGAAATCCTAGAAAATGTACATGGTCCTGTACATTCAGTTCATCGCATAACTGTTTTAGTTTTTCTGTATTTCCATCTTCATCCCTACCCAATATAAATAATTTATATTTTTTATCCTTATTCACCACTTGGGCAAAGGCTCCTGTAATGCCATAACTGTAAAATGATGATAAAACATGCAAAAGGGCTACGGCGGCGCACACAAAAAATGAAATTCTAACTAAACGAAAAGCTCCGTCTCTATCTTCCTTAAACAAAGAAAAGAACAAAGAACCTGATGTTACTCCGATTCCCATTGGTAGTAAACCAGTTAACCCAAAAAGCTGTCTGAAATATCTTTTGTTCAAAATGACCGCCGATTTTTGGAGAAAACAAAACGATCTTTCCAAAAGAGAAAAAAAGCAGAGCCGGCAACAACGGTATTAGAGATTTATATGCTATAATATGGAGTAAACTACCAAGAACAAACAAAAGAGAAGCTATAAAAACAGAAAGAGATATTTTAAGACGCTCTGAAGCAACAGGTAGTTGATTCGAGGGTATTGACAATTGTAATGTGTTCATATTAAAATTTTCCTGAAAGGATATCCTGAAAAAGACTCACCATATTATTTATCCGGTTGCATATACGAAACTTTTCCGCCCGCTTTTTTCCCTTCTCAATAGCCTGAGATTTTTCACTTGGAGAGTGATGCAATGTTTTCAACACTGCATCTCGAAGCGTATGGACATCATTTGGGGGCACCATTATTGAGTCGGTACTTTCAAGCACCTCAGGTATTCCATCTACATTGCTTGCGACAACCTGCAAACCAGCCGCCATAGCTTCCGCCAAAACCAAACCAAAGCCCTCAATAAGGGCAGGATGCACAAGGAGGTCGGTGGATGCCATGAGCCGTGGAATATCCTTACGATAACCAACAAATTGTACTCGATGGCCTAACTTTTCATCTTCAACCTGTTGCTGCATATCATACAGCATTTGCGTTGACCCCGCTACATTCGGATCAAGCATTCCGGTATACATTAGATAAAGGTTATGCTGATCTAATATCGGGGCTAATGCCTCCAGCAAGGTATCACATCCTTTACGTTTCGCCAAACGTCCTACATAAAGAATAATACGTCCGTTGTCCGGAATACTGAATTCTTTGAGAACTGAGTGCCGTTCTGATACAGCATCGAAACAATCATTAGGAATTCCGTTGTATATTATTCTGCCGTATCGGTCAGATATACGGGAATAATTTTTCCAAGCATCATGAACATATTCAGATATTGTATAATATCTATTACGTCGGTTACATCGAAGAGAAAAAATCCAAAACTTATGTTGTGCTAAATTCTGCCGTTCCCATCTGAAAACATCATGCACCCCTGTAACATGCCTTGTATTCCCAAGCAAAGTGGCCCATGAGGCAATAACGGAAGGAGACATCATCGATGTCTCAATAATGTCATATTGTTGCTTTTGAATCAATCGTCTCAATTTGAAAATTGCTGGAAATAAACTCCGAACAGGGGGATGAATTTTCATTCCAAGAAAATAAATATTAGGAATTCCCCTAGCTAACAATTCTTGTTTTGCCTCTTTTACACCGGGAAGATCCTCGGTATACATACTCAGGATATCCGTATGGATACCGCGTTTATTGAGTTCTTCCGCCAGTTCTACCGCCAAGCGTTCTGCTCCGCTCAGACAATAGAATTGGGTCATAAAGATTATTACTCTCATTTAGACTTATGAACCAAACCGCCAGTGTTACCTGTTGTCTCCTCATGGGAAATGACCTCAGGAGCAAGCGTTAATATCCTTCTTATATTGGCTAATGAGGAAGTTACAACTGCTGATTTCTTAAGTAGATTCATATCATGCAATTTTAAGACATAGCCACACAACAGCGACGCGTCGTATACATTATTGACATTCAAGGAAGAACAGTTTATCCATACCCTCTTCTTAACAAGGTCATTTATAAATTGACGTGTCACGAATAGCCCTGCTTTTCCGAGATTACGAATTGTGAATTTTCTTCTGAAGCCAGGAGACCGCATTGGATGAGCCGCTATAGCCCGTTGCGCCGCATCAGAAATATTATACATTTCACCCAGCTGCATAACAGAGTTTTTATTTTCCATATAAATTTCCTGTGGCTTTCCTGCCGTATCCTCCATTATTTTGAAGAGAAGGAACTCAATGTCCAAGGTAAAAGGCTGAAAAAATGGTAAGTGATCCCGAGCCTGTAAAAAACATTCTATAACAATTAAAGAAAGACTTCTCGAGAGAACCAAACTGTTATGAAAAGGAAGAGTATTTTCTTGAAAATACTTTCTTCCTGCTTCAGATACCGAATCTTTCAGGCTGCTTCGACCAGTGCTATGCCTTGATCCTCCTCCAATTGTGTAAGGGCGTCTTGAATTGACAAAGCTGTCAACAGCCCCGGCAATAGCAAAACCGGAATACACATCAGGAGTTATTGAATTATAAAAATTGCCTGATTTTTTTTTTATATTTTTTATCACCTCATAGCTGATGGCCGAATACATATACATTATCGGCAGTGATTGATACAATGCCTTAAACGAAAGCACTCTTTCAATCACGCTCGCAGACTTCTGTATCGTAATTCCTGTTCTAACAGATGAAATTTCTAACATATTTCCCCGATTATTTTCTCCTGCACACGGCCAAGCATAACGTGATACATCCCACCGCAAAACCTGTGCTCCCGTCTGGTTAATCACAATATTGATATCTTGAATTGCATCGGGCAAAAGAGCGTCATCATCGCCTATATATATGACATAGCCTTCAGGCTTGACATGCGACAGCGCAAACTCAAAGTTCTCCGTCATGCTGACACGTTTTCCCGTGTTAATGTAACGGATTCTTGAATCGTTATACGATTCGACCATTTCATATGTACGATCCTGACTGAAGTTATCGCTAACAATGATTTCTAAATTATCATATTCTTGTATTACACAGGTGCGGAGTGAATGCTCAAGTGTATCGCATCTCTCACGGGTGGGGATTATAACAGTAAAATGATGGTTCATTATCTTGTTTTTCGGGAAGTAAAAATTTTATATTTTGCTTGGATCATTCTCAAAATCACCATAGCATTTGCTGGAATATCCAGTTGTTTGGCAGCGAGGGCACCAGCCAACAAAGCAACCAAGCTCACCATACCTATTCCCGTTATAAGCGGCAGCACAGGCCAATCAAAATTTATTATCATACGTCCGACCAAACAGACAGTTCCCGCCGCAAACAATGGCCGCCCAACATCTTCAACATACCACCGCCATTTTTCACCGGACAACAGGCGGCGATGCATAAGTGTTGGTGTAATAAACACATAACTGGTATTTAATATCAACCAAATTGAAGCCGCTCCAACAGCACCGTACTTTTGTGCAAAAACTATGAGCAACGGGACAAGTATTAATACGGAGACAATATTCACGTTCAAAGCAAGGCGTGTCCAGCCGTGCGCCAGTTGCAACGCAAAAGGAATATTCATCAGCCCGTTAAAGGCAGTACCCATGACAAGGATACTCACCAAAAGATAGGTATTATCCGCTGTAACAGGATTTCTCGTCCAGATCAGGAGTATTTCCTTTGAAAAAAACGCAAGTAATAGAGCAGCTGGCAAAACCAAGACGGAAATTAGCTGCGCACTCTTATGATACAATTGTATCAGTTCTTTTTCATTACCCGATTCAACAAGCGTGGTCATTTTTGGGTATGTCGCAGAATAAACCGGACCTATCACCCTGTAAAGCGTCCCGGCGACAACATATGCCAAGGTATAGTACCCGAACATCTCCAGACTCAGGATGCGGCTCAGGATAATCTTATCCAAATGGACAAGAAAAAGCACTGTAAGCGTGATTCCGGTCATGCCTGCGGCAAAACGCCAGATATTCCGCAGAAGTTCTTGGCGGAAGCGTGGCAATTTTGGAGCTGACGGCAGACTGTGCCAGACGAAAAAAACGATACTCATTATATGGAAAGCACTGACTACAGCCTGCCACCAGAAAAACGCCTCCACTGTCGGAGAAATCAACCAGAGTACCAGCACAGCACCGATTCCACGAAATGTAGCAGCAACGACGTTAATCGTATTAAGCAACACATGACGCTGAAGTCCCATCAAACCGCCAGAGTAAAAACTCATAGGCCACTGGAATGCCAAACACAGGCCCATCAGCATAACAGCCGTATGCACACTGTCCGGAGAGAGTTCCTTTACTTTGACCCAGTGATAGGCAATAAACGGCGAGACAAGCAGAACAATAATCCCGATCAGTAATGCAACCAACCAATACGGAATTTCCAGCGTTCTGAGAAGATCTCGCATCTCCTGAGCCTTGTCTTGCTGCACAGACAGACGGGCCATTTCTCGATTCAGTGTCGTACTCAACCCCATATCAAGGATTCCAAATACACCGAGCAAGGCAGCAAAAAATCCTGTCAGGCCATAAGCTTCGATCCCCATAAAATGAATATACAACGGCACAAAGACAAGTCCCATCAGGGCTGTCCAGATATTGCCAGCAAAATTGGCAATAATATTTTTCTTGAGCAGGGTCACGCAGCGTTATTCAATCATCATTTTGACGTATGCTTAATCAGTAGACCATCCAGTTCCTGATATGATGAAAAGATTCGGTCGAAGCTGATCAAAGGACATCCGTGAAATATTGCAGTTGCAATAATCATACGATCATGCGGATCTTTATGGTGTTCAGGTAAGGCGACAGCCATAGATGCAATTTCCGGTGTTACCGGCAAAAAAGAGACAATTTCTTCATTACATGTCAAATCAAACCACTGGCTATAAGACATTCCGGGATCAATACGTCCGTGTTTGATCAACCAAGCCATTTCAAAACAGGAAATGGCAGATACAGCCACGTTATCTGCAAATTCAATCATATCAATGATGGCAGGAGGAAGTCTGTCCGGGATTTGGTTGACCCACCAATGCCAAATATGAGTATCAATAAGAATCATATTCACTCAATGCCCCAATCGGAAAGAGGAGCAGACTCCATTACGTTTCCCAGCTCTTTTACCTTACCGGCCAATTCAATCGGCGGATGTCTTTTTCTTGTTTTTTTCTTATCTGTTGCTTCTTCCAAAGCAATCACTAAAATCTCTATTTTTTTGTTAACCATTGAGTCGGGCAAATCAATTTGGATTTGAGAGGTATTCGCTTTTGTTATGAATCTTCTGGTTTCCATGATAATTCTCCATGTTGAAAACATCATTAATTGTATCCACAACATTTTGCTGCGAGGCTTTAAATAGACGAATGAATACTCCCAGCAGTGCGGCAAAAAATCCAGTCAGGCCCGTATGCCTCAATCCCCATGAAATGGATATACAGCGGCAAAGACAAGGCTCATCAGGCCAGTCCAGATATTGCCACCAAAATTGGCAATAATATTTTTCTTGAGCAGGGTCACGTAGCGTTATTCAATCATCATTTTTTTTCTTTCTAGCTCACCCGTTTCAAATACCCATCCGGCGCAACAGTAATCAGCAGTTTATGCTGTATATCTTTGTCAATCTCAAATTCCGAGTGCGTCTTGAGATATTCCCATACAGCTGTCTTGGGATTATTTCCCGGTCCCCAAGAGCGATCGGGAAACATATCTGCGGGCAGGTCTTCAACAATGGTGTCAAACACGACACAGTAACTACCCACAGAGGTCAGCGGGGCATAAGCCTCCAGTTCAGCTAGCACATGGTCATGGGTATGGTTGGAATCAAGGCAGACAAGAATACGCTTGTACTCTGAGGCTATTGTTTTGACCTGATCAATAATCTCCGGCGCAATACTTGAGCCTTCAATCATCTGGATGCGCGAATACATGGGGTGCGCTTCAATGGCTGCACGATTGTGGGCACGGATGTCAATATCAATGCCCAATACTTTACGTCGGGACTCTTTAGGGTTAAAATTGGTACCTGCTTCAATCGCATCACAGATATCCAGCTGGGCCAGCATAGAGGCACTAAAGATGAGTGAACCGCCGTGGGCAATGCCGGTTTCAATAATCAGATCAGGTTTAATCGACCAGATTAGTTCCTGCATTGCAACCATATCCTGAGGGTATTGGATGACCGGACGGCCTTGCCATGAAAAATTGTAGGAGTACCCGGCATCAATTGAGGTAGTTATAAACTCAGCAGTATCTTTTAACAACGCTTTATTTTGCCCGTTAGCTGCCACCCGCTCTTTCACTTCATCGTCAAATATCACAGCAGTCCACCTCAATATAATTAAATTGATTTTCAGTTATTTTTTTAATCTCATCTGAATAATTACTGTTCATTATAAAAATATCAGCATTCCGGCGGTTGAGTTTATTTTTTATATCTTCATATGGCTGAACCAATAAACCGGTTGCAGGTACATATTTACCTTGTTTTGCAGGATTTATATCTACAACAAAGTCAGCTTTCGTTCCCGCCCGTTGCAGTAAGACAGAAAAAATTACTCCCTTGGAGGCACCACCCCAGATAATAGAACTGACAGTCGTTTTCTTTATTTTTTCTGCATATTTTTCCACAGAAGAAAGAAAATCTTTTGGAAATTCAAATTGACAGTCGGTACGGCAGACAGGCTCTCTGAGTGTTGCAAGATCGGCAATCGCATAAAGATATTGTCCGCCAAACACATGACCGGCTTCATAAACAGTTCCAAATATTTCTTTAAAATCAGCAAGTCGAAAATAATTTACATGCTCGTAAAAAATATCAAACCATGTCCTGTGCTGAGAAATCCAGTCAAAACAAGGCACCTCAATGTATACTTTGCCTGTCCCTTTATTTGCTTCAGCAATTTTTTTTAAAAAACTGACAGGATGCTGAATATGCTCAAGAACATGTCGTAAAATAATGCCCTCAGAGCGTATATTGAGATCAGATGTGAAATATTTTTTCAGAATACGAGGATTCCTGCCCTCATAAGCTGGATCAGCTCCGGTTATTTCAAAACCGAGTTTCTGGAGATATTCCAGAAAAAAACCTTTTCCGCAGCCAATTTCAAGCAGTGAATAGTTTTGATAGTGCCGCCTGAAAATCGTAGATACTTCTTCCAGATGCAATCGGAAAGATTCACTGACAGCCTGCTCATTCTGATATTCCTGATCATACTGAACTAATTCCGGTCTAAACGATTGGTTGTAAATTAATCCTGTTGCATTATCCTGAACCAAAACAACATCCCCCTTGGGACATTCTACAGCCTCCTGCTCAGTTGCATACATGCGATTCTGCAATACTGGTAACTGCTCTACTCTATACAGTTCCTTTATCGCATTCATGACAGCTCCAAACAATAGAGCAACTTGTGCTGGTCGCCCCAAAAGGCCATAGGTTCATAGTCAGGATACGGATAATGACCAAAATTCAGTTTAATATTCCAGTTGTTTTCAGCAATCCAACCTTCAACGAGGCTTCGGATTGAAACAGGTTGACCTGAGCAGATATTCACAACACCTATATTTTTGCCCAACACGGCAAGGTCCACAATATACCGTGCTACCTCTGTCACAGTTAGGTAATCACGTAGCTGTTCACCACCTGACATATTGAAAACATCATCTCCTCGTTGCACAGCACTTTGTAGCTGTGGGTAGAGGGAATTCTCGGCCTGCCCCTCACCGTAGAGGTAAAAAAGTCTTCCCCAAGTCATCGAAAAGGATAAATTATTCTGTAGAAAGGTTAACTGTCTACGCAGGGTATCCTTTGCAAAAGCATAGGGATTATCCGGTTTCGCAGGCATATTTTCATGTAGCTGCCCAGATTGCATCCCGTATTCAAAGCAAGTCCCTGCGACAAAAAGCGAGGATAGTCCCGACTGCACCATCGTCCGCAGGAATTGATATTGCAAGGGCAACTCCTGCTCAAAATGATGGAGTGATCGATAGTTCGGTAAACCGCCCCAAGCCAGATGAATCAATACATCAGGACATCCCAGATCATCATATACTCCAGCATCCGCTTCAGCAAGATCAAGGTGTACGGACGTACCGAAAGAAGGTAGCTGGGAACTATCTGAAGTTTTTCTTATAACGGCAACAACCTCATGTTGCCTTCCAGATAGTTCAGCAAGCACATGCTGTCCGATGAACCCTCCGGCTCCAGTTACTGCAATTTTCATAATTTCAAATAATCAAAGAACGAGTAACTCAGGAACCGCTGCAACAAATCGCCCGTTCCAAGAGCGGATACTATTCAGCTGCTGCATAATTTCTTCTTTCAGATTCCACGGCAGGATCAGAACATAGTCAGGCGCGTACTCTTGCAGCGCAGACGGGTCAAGAATCGGTATACGGCTGCCCGGCAGGTATTTACCCTGCTTGGACGGCGCAGCATCGCAGACAAAAGGCAGCAGGTCCGGTCTAACTCCGGCATAGTTGAGCAAGGTATTTCCCTTGGCAGCTGCACCATAGGCCGCAACTTTTTTTCCTGCACTTTTCTGCTCAATCAAAAAAGCAAGTAAATCGTTTTTTACCCGATTCGCACGAGCCTGAACTCCTTGATACGCAGCAAGATCCTGTAGCCCATTCTTTTCTTCTTCTTTCAGCAGATCATCAACCACAACTGTGTTCTCACGCTGATCGTCATTGTGACAACCAAACACGCGCAGGCTCCCGCCGTGGGTCGTAAGCTGCTCCACATGCCAGACGCGCAACCCTACTGTCTGAAAAATGCGGCTAACTGTCCCCAGTGAAAGATAGGAAAAGTGTTCGTGATACACGGTGTCGAACTGATTCTGCTCAATCAGCCGTAACAGGTGCGGAAATTCCAGCGTGATGGTTCCCCCGGGTTTAAGCATTGCCTTTAACCCGCGTGTGAAGTCGTTGATGTCCGGCACATGGGCGTAGACATTATTGCCTATCAGTAGATCTGCCTGCCTGCCCTGCGTAGCTAGACGTAGGGCGGTTTGCTCACCAAAAAACTCGCGCAATACTGGAACGCCGAGTTGTTCGGCAGCCGACGCAGTGGCGTCAGTCGGTTCAATACCCAAGCAGGGTACATCAGCGGTAACAAAATTTTTCAGCAGATAGCCATCATTGCAGGCAAGCTCAATCACCAGACTGTCTCTCCCCAGATTGAGCCGAGCAATCATATCCTGAGTATACTGCTCGGCATGCTGCAACCAACTGGCAGAGGTGCTGGAGAAGTAGGCGTAATCCGACTTAAAGAGTTCATCCGCCTGCGCATAATCCTCGGTCTGTACCAGCCAACATTGGTCGCAAACCATCACCTTGAGCGGATAATACAGCTCAGGACGATTCAGCTCATCTGCACTCAAGTAGGCATTTGACGGCGGAGCTGTTCCGAGATCAAGAAAAGTATGAGTAAGCGGTGTTCCGCAATGACGACAGTTCATGCTATGTCTATCCCTCTGAAAGTCTCTGTCAATAATGGATGAGCTTGATCGCGGGCAGAAAGTTCAGTGACAGCCAAGGGCCAGGAAATATTGAGACGCAGGTCATCAAAACGCAGCCCTGCCTCTGCCTGAGGCGTATAGACCGCTGTGTGCAGATAAAGCAGTTCGCAGTTGTCCGTCAACGTCTGAAAGCCGTGGGCAAAACCTTCCGGAATCAGCAGGCCCCGACCATTTTCCGCTGAGAGCTTTTCCGCGTACCATTGCAGAAAAGTAGACGAATCAGCCCGCAGATCAACTGCCACATCCCAAACCTCGCCGCAGATACAGCTCACTAATTTCATTTCGGCCTGCGGCGGCAGCTGATAATGCAGCCCCCGGACTGTGCCGCACCGGGCGGTGAAGGTGTGGTTGATCTGGGCAACCGGTTTTTTCCAGCCAGCGGCAGCCAATTCTTCGGTGCAGAACAGACGAGACAGGAAGCCACGCTGGTCGCCTAGTCTCTGGCGCATGACACATTTAAGCCCGACAAGTGGCAGATTGCTGACAGTGAATCGGTTCATCGTCCTTTGTTTTCTCAATCTCCAGTTTCCTCTACCCAAGATACACCGGCCTGTCCGGCATCATGAATATATGCCGTCAGTTGCTCTGTTGTAATCACAGTTCCTGTTTCGTAGAACCTTTTATACCATTCCGCCGTCCGAGTAAAGGTAATTTCGCTGTTCCAGACCCCTTTCCACCCGAGTCGCATCCTGGCCTTAGAGCAATCCAGCTTCAACAGAGCGGCCTCATGAGGATTCTCCGCATCCTCATCTATCTGATAAACAATTTTGTTCCAAGTCTTCTGCATTGCCTGTACAACCTGAATAACCGGGATTGCTCCATCATCGTTCGGACCGAAATTCCAGCCATCAGCATATTCCTGTTTCTCTTCCAGCAACCGCTGACCAAGCAGAAGATAGCCGGAAAGCGGTTCCAGCACATGCTGCCAAGGCCGGGTCGCCCGAGGATTTCTGATGCGCAATGTTTTTCCCCTGCTTGCGGCCTCCATCATATCCGTTACAATGCGGTCTTTGGCCCAGTCGCCGCCACCGATCACATTACCTGCACGCGCACTGGAAAGCAGAAGACGAGACATATCTCCACTAAAAAAGGAATTTCTATACGCTGATGTTACCAGTTCCGCACAGCCCTTGGAGGCACTGTAAGGATCATATCCTCCCATTGGATCGTTTTCCCGGTATCCCCAGACCCATTCCCGATTTTCGTAGCACTTGTCGCTGGTGATATTGACAACGGCCCGCACCGACGAAGTGCTGCGGCATGCCTCAAACACATTGGCCGTGCCGAGGACATTGGTGTGTAGAGTCTCTACAGGCTGTTCGTACGAGAGACGAACCAGAGGCTGTGCGGCCAGATGAAAGACAATCTCAGGCTGAAATTCGGCCCAAGTCTCCTGTAACGCAGCCGGGTCACGGATATCACCAAACACGGAATCCATTGCAAGTTCCGAACCGATCAGATCAAAATGATTCGGTGAGGTATTTGGCACCAAAGAAAAGCCAAGCACTTCCGCACCTAAGGAGGTCAGCCAAGCGCAGAGCCAAGAACCTTTAAACCCGGTATGCCCGGTAACCAGCACCCGTTTTTCCTGATAGATACTGCCGAAGAGCCGATATGCGGAATTTAGTGTCTGCATAGACAGCTATCTTCCCACAGTTTCCAAGGAGCATTGCCCTGTTGCCAGAGTTCTTCCAGCTTCATCTTATCCCGCAGAGTATCCATGGATTGCCAGAAACCTTCGTGTCTATAGGCGCAGAGCTGGGCTTCCTGTGCAAGCCGCTCTAACGGTGTCTGCTCCCAAACCGTTGTGTCATCCTTAATATAATCAATCACCTTGGGATCAAGCACAAAAAAACCGCCGTTGATCCAGCCGCCGTCGCCTTTCGGCTTTTCCTGAAATTGCCGAATCCGATCTCCTTGCATGTCAAGTGCGCCGTAACGACCCGGAGGCTGAATCGCCGTCATAGTAGCCAGTGTCCCGTGGTGCCTGTGATATTCGACCATTGCCGAAATATCCACATCAGCCACGCCGTCGCCGTAGGTAAAACAGAACGGCTCGTCTTCAAGATATTTGGTAACCCGCCTGAGCCGTCCCCCGGTCATAGAGTGCAATCCGGTGTCCACCAAAGTCACCTTCCACGGTTCGCAATAATTATGATGCACTTCCATTTTATTTTGACATATATCAAAAGTAACATCAGACATGTGTAAAAAGTAATTAGCAAAATACTCTTTGATGAAATATCCCATGTATCCGAGACAGATGACAAAATCATTGATCCCGTAATGAGAGTAAATCTTCATGATATGCCAGAGGATAGGTCTGCCGCCTATCTCAATCATGGGTTTCGGGCGAAGATGTGTTTCTTCGCTGATACGTGTGCCGAATCCGCCGGCAAGGATGACTGCTTTCATAGATCTCCTGCAAAACTACCCGTTCTCTGGGACAGCGTCATTTTCTCTCTTTTAAAAGTTACTCTCAGAATCGCTATAACACAAAATCTTTGAATTTAACCTTAACCTCGCTCCCCTTAAAACAATCGGTTACTGAAACAACAAGGGGCATTTCACAAAACTCTGTCCGCGATTTTTACGGCAGTGAACGATCAATCGGTTGTAAATTCACCATGCAAAATATTCAGAGAATCGTTTGCTATCAAATCGCAACGGATGCTTCAGGACTGGATCAGTATCAAAACTTTCCACCAAATCATACCGCCGCTTATTAAGCATTTGATAATATTCAATATTTTTTCCTTCCTGCCTCTTCCCCTTTTTCAAGCCAAGATAGGAAAAAGCGGATGCTTCATAATATTCAAACGCTTTTAAAAGATATTGAATTCGTTTTTTTTCTTCCTTTGTTTGAACATTTTCTGACGCAATCTCCAATAAATTACGGCTTTCTTCTAGATCTTCAACTCGAACCTGATCAAGATATATTGGCCAGCCAAAGTAGAGATACTGCATTTTTTCTTTATCTCGTGTAAACCACTCTCCTGCAGGAATCCGCTCAGTCCAGAATTTCTCCCAAAGGCGGTAATAGGCCGCTAAATACGGTGCAGCCTGTCTGCCGACCGCAGCTTCATACCATTCATGCAGGAGCTGGTCCACATTCAACTCAGGATTCCATTGCAACTTCAGGGCAACATACAGCTTCGGCCCTTCCCCCCAGTTCGGATAGGCCTCTGAGACTATATGTTTCACACCGTGTTTCGCCGCATACTTGTAATAATCGGCCATGATATGAAAATACACTCTTGGAAGCAGATATGGCGTCCCGTAAATATAATCATACCACCCAATAATTGAAGCCTTCTGATGCCACAGCTCTATAATGTTCTGCCTTTTCAGTCTGATATCACTATCAACCCATTTCATTCTAGAATAGCACAGAAACGGGACAATACGCGGATGAATTTTTATCTTCGACGGCGGGTCAGCGATTTCGTTGTAGGCAAGGCAACCGAACCATTTGTCTGGATATTTTTCAAGCACCTTTTCAACAACAGCGTTAGCCCATGCGAAATACCTGTCCGAGAGGTCTCTGCGGCCAAGCGAATTTTTTTTCCCGCTGTCTTGTAAGCGGCAACTATCGCATTGACAATGGCCGCTGCTGTTGGCCCATCCATCATTCACCCCCAGAGAATACGATGTCGCATCTGGATGCTTTGCAAAATATGCGCAGATATTTTTTACTGCCTCATCGACAAGGCCCGGTGCAGTAAAGCAGGGTTGCCAGTTTCCAAGCACCTTATGATTTTTGGGGAGGTAACGTTTACCATCATGGATGGGAAAAAATTCAGGGTGCGTTTGCGTATACTGTTCAGGCGGAAAAATATTCCGTAAATTATGACCATATCTAACCTTTCGATAATTCATACGGTTCCGACGTGTCCATAATAAATTTTCTTTAGTTCCTTCAATTCCACCTAATATCCTTAAAGAAAGTACAGGTTCCTGCCGGACTGTATACATGGGAACATCTATGGTTGCTGAAGAGGGTACATATTCACCTGCAGGGCCGGGAAATAGCCAGCGTATTCCGAGATACCGTTCCAAAAATTCATAAACTCCGAATTCCGTGCCCCAGTCCGTCGGGCCGACAATCACAATATTTTTTTCAGAGGGAAAAGATATTATCAGACCGTCATCGTCCATTTTCCGCAAAACAGGTTTTAATGTTGCTGCCTGCTTTGAAGGCCCTACCCAGATATGTATCCGATTATCATCTGCCGGGATTGTATCATTATCAATAAGCGGTATCTTTGCCTGCGAGGCTTTCTGAATATATTCCTGCAAGGTTTTTGCGGCGGTACGCACCTGTTTCGAGGCATCCTGAGTGACAATAATACAGGAAAGCGGTTTATTGTTTTCGACAATGCGAAGAGAAGCTGATACGGCAAGGCTTGGTAAGACCGTCAGCCAGATCAACATAATTCTACTGATATAGGAATGTTTCCTCATCCGCGCCACATTCCTCGACAATCAATAACGATCTTTTCTTTCAGCAAATCCTGATCAATCCGTCTGAACGCATCATGATCCACCAGTCCGAGAACAATATCGGCCTGCTCCAAGGCAGCGTTGATGCCGTATATATCAACATGCGGATACGCAGTCAAGCTCTCCGGCAAAGCCGTGATATGCGGCTCCACGACCAGCAGTTCACCGACCTCATCATGCGCCAACTGCTGCACGATGTGCAAAGCCGGGCTTTCCCTCAGGTCATCAATATTCGCTTTGAAGGCCAGACCGAAACAGGCGATTTTCGCTTTTTTGAAGCGTTCTGCCTTGGCTTTTACTTTTTCCAGCACCTGCTCTGGCTTGTTGTCATTCACCTCACGGGCAGTACGGATTAATCTGGCCTGTTTCGGTGCCGAGTCAACGATAAACCAAGGGTCCACAGCAATGCAATGACCGCCCACCCCTGGACCGGGTTGGAGGATGTTCACCCTCGGATGCCGGTTGGCCAGTTCAATCAGCTCCCAGACATTAACATGCAGTTCTTCGCAGATCAAAGAAAGTTCGTTGGCAAAGGCGATGTTGACATCTCGATAGGCGTTTTCGGTCAACTTGCTCAACTCCGCCGTGCGTGCATCAGTGATCAGGCATTCCCCTTTCACAAAGACTTTATAAAGCTGCATAGCGGCTTGGGCACATCGCGGGGTCATGCCGCCGATGATCCGGTCATTGCTGACCAATTCATGGAGGACATGTCCGGGCAGGACTCGTTCCGGGCAATGGGCGATCAGAATATCCGCGTGTTCCGCATCCTGCTGGGGAAAACTGAGATCAGGTCGGGCATCCGCCAGCCAGCCAGCCAGCTGTTCTGTTGTGCCCACAGGACTAGTGGATTCCAGAACAACAAGATTGCCTTGAGTCAACACAGGAGCTATGGCCTGGGCAGCAGCCCCGATATAGCTTAGGTCCGGCTGATGTTCTTCCTGAAACGGCGTAGGTACAGCAATGAGAAAGGCATCCGCCGCTTCAGGTACAGTGGTCGCCCGGAGCTGTCCTGTCTGGACCACACTGCGGACCACAATGTCCAAATCCGGTTCAACGATATGAATTTTACCCTGATTGATCGTCTCAACCGCCTGCTGATTAACATCAACACCGATCACCTCCAAGCCTCTGGAGGCCATAATTGCAGCTGTGGGCAGGCCGATGTAGCCGAGTCCGATCATGGATACCTTTTTGAATTGCATATTGCGCTGAACCGATGACATATTTATGCTCTCTTCCTTATATCCTCAACAATCCGCTCACAGGCCCGCCCGTCGCCGTAGGGATTATGGGTAAAACTGATCCGTTCATACTGCTGTTGGTCATCAAGCAGGCGTTGCGCTGCCGTGACAATAGCTTTCCGGTCCGAACCGACCAGCTGGACCGTACCTGCCTCGACCGCCTCGGGCCGTTCCGTGGTCTCGCGCATGACAAGAACCGGCTTGCCCAAGGACGGGGCCTCTTCCTGAATGCCGCCTGAGTCGGTAATGATCAGATAGGCATTGCGCATTAGCCAGATGAACGGCAGATAATCGACCGGCTCAATCAGATGAACATTTTCCTTCTGTCCGAGGATGCGATGCACTGGTTCCTGCACATTTGGGTTAAGGTGAACAGGGTATACTACTTGAACATCATCCCGTTGCGCAAGCTCTAAAAGCGCATGACAGATATTGTCAAACCCCTGCCCGAAACTTTCCCGGCGGTGCCCGGTCACCAAAATGCATTGCTGTTCCTTATTCAGAAAAGGAAAACGATCAGCCATAGCTTCCTGCAGACCGCTGTCCTGTTCCAGCTTTCTGTCTACCCAGAGCAGGGCGTCTATGACGGTATTGCCCGTGACCAGTACCTGCTCCTCCGGTACGCCTTCCCGGAGCAGATTCTCCTTAGCCCAAGGAGTGGGTGCATAATGGCAATCGGCTATTCCGCCGGTGAGTTTACGGTTGATCTCTTCCGGCCAAGGCGCATAGATATTGCCGGTTCGCAGTCCCGCCTCCACATGGCCAACTGGTATACGCATATAGTAGGCAGCCAAACTAGCGGCAAGAGTTGTGGTCGTATCGCCGTGGACCAGCACCCGATCCGGCTGCACTTCTTCCAGTACATCACGAAGCCCGGTCAGCACATTGCAGGTCACCTCGGTCAGTCCCTGGCCCGGCTGCATAATATCCAGATCATAGTCAGGGGTGACCTGAAACAGGTCCAGCACCTGATCCAGCATCTGCCTGTGCTGGGCGGTTACGCACAGACGGGCTTCTATACCCTCAGCCGCCTGCAAGGCCCGGACCAGCGGGGCCATTTTGATGGCTTCGGGTCGGGTACCGAAGATGGTCAGTATTTTTTTTGGATTTGCCACAAATTCGTCTTTTTACAGACTCCGTTAAAAAATTATTTAAGACCTTGCGTAGCAAAAAATCTGTCCTAGTCCTAATCGATATTTTTTCTTATAAATAGTTATAAGTTACAACTAATTAAAGGTGGGCATATCTACCATAAGCGTTTTCAAAAAGAAATTGAAAGCACCTACTATATCTCTGCAAGCTCTTGACCCATCAGGAAACTTGACAGTCTTTGCACTACCAAGTTTCCTGTTTACCACACCAGTTTGCAGATGCGTTTTACTGGTATATTCTTCGGTGCTTATCACCACACGACAACCTTTTTTCAAGGCTATCCATTCAAGTCTCTGCCCTACACACCTCATCAGAAAAATCGTCAGCAGACCTCTGAGCTACTACTCCATTAGTTATACTTTTCCTATACTAACAAAATGTTGCTTAAATTTATTCATGATACGCACATACTGTAAAACCCGCATCTGCACAGAGTTTATCCCGCTTGGCCAGTTCAAGATCCTTTTCTACCATCTCCTGAACAAGTTTGTCAAAGGTAATCTGTGGTTCCCAGCCCAATTCTGTTTTGGCCTTTGCCGGATCCCCGAGCAAGGTTTCTACCTCTGTTGGACGGAAGTACCTCGGATCAATTGCAACGATCTGTTGTCCCGGTTGCAGGGCAAGATCATCTGTATTCACCTCAGATACAACGCCGACTTCCTTTTCTCCGTTTCCAGACCATGCAATGCTGAACCCTAGTTCTTTCGCTGCAGTTTCCACAAAATCTCGCACCGAGTGCTGTTCACCGGAGGCTATGACAAAATCTTCCGCTGTATCCTGCTGCATCATCATCCACTGCATCCGCACATAGTCTTTAGCGTGACCCCAGTCGCGCAGTGCATCCATATTGCCCAGATAGAGGCAGTCCTGTAAGCCAAGAGCAATCCGAGCTAAAGATCGGGTGATTTTCCGGGTCACAAAGGTTTCGCCACGAACAGGGGATTCATGATTAAAGAGAATTCCGTTGCAGGCATACATGCCGTAGGCCTCCCGGTAGTTGACCGTAATCCAGTAGGCATAGAGTTTAGCGCAGGCATACGGGGAACGCGGATAAAACGGGGTAGTTTCCTTTTGCGGCACTTCCTGAACCAAGCCGTACAGCTCCGAGGTTGAAGCCTGATAAAAACGAGTCTTTTTTTCCAGCCCAAGAAGGCGAATTGCCTCAAGCAAACGAAGAGTTCCTAAGCCGTCCGTATCTGCGGTATATTCTGGCGAATCAAAAGAAACTTTAACATGGGATTGGGCGGCCAGATTATAAATTTCATCTGGTCGGATTTGTTGGATAATCCGTATCAAGTTAGAGCTGTCGGTCAGGTCACCATAATGAAGAACAAAGCGGCGTCCTTCTGTATGAGGATCTTGATAAAGATGATCAATTCGCTCGGTATTAAAGGAGGAGGTCCGTCGTTTAATACCATGCACCTCATAGCCTTTCTCTAAAAGAAATTCTGCGAGATACGCTCCATCTTGACCGGTAATACCACTTATTAAGGCTTTCTTCATTTTTTCTTTTCAGCTTCCTTGTGTCTTGCTAAACTGTTAATATACTGTCTTGAAAAGTATGTAATGCGTCCAGTGCATGAAAGTTGCGAACAAGATTTTTTCCCCAGTACCCTGTCCCTATAACGGCAATATTTTTCATCTATCAGTTTGTTGTTGAGAGTGTTCCTATTGTCTTGTAATCCGGTTGGTATTCAGGAATAATTTCCTGCATAATTTCCTTGATACCCTTGCTATCCTGTATCCCTGCCTTTTCGAGCAAAAGATTAATACCCTTGAACAGATGATCGTTATCTTTTTGAATACCCCGAAGGACCATTATTTTTTCATGTCCAGTTTCAACAATACCTTCTCCGTCAGTGATGAGTTCCTCGTAGAGTTTTTCTCCTTCTCGTAGTCCTGTGTATTTAATATCAATTTCTACATCAGGTATCCGACCTGAAAGTCTGATGAGTTGCCTTGCCATATCCACAATTTTAATTGGCTTGCCCATTTTAAGAAGAAAGATTTCTCCTCCCTCTCCCATAGCTCCGGCTTGCAGAATAAGCTGGGCAGCTTCCTCAATGGACATAAAATAACGGTTGATTTCTGGATGAGTAACAGAAACAGGTCCACCTCGTTCAATTTGTTGTGTAAAAAGTGGAATAACCGAACCAGATGAACCGAGTACATTACCAAAACGAACCGCCATAAAAACGGTATGGCAATGTAACATAGTCTCATTATTTTTTGTTTTACTTTCTTTGTACAGTGGACAGTTTGCTGATGCAGAGTATGCCTGCATCAGCATTTCAGTCAACCTTTTTGAAGCACCCATAACATTGGTAGGGCGTACAGCTTTATCTGTTGATACAAGAACAAATCGTTGGACGCGGTTAATAATAGATGCTTCGATCAGGTATTGGGCAGCCAGAACGTTATTTTCCACAGCCTCCCATGGATTGTTTTCAACTAATGGAACATGTTTGTACGCAGCAGCATGAAACACAACAGCAGGTTTATACTGTTGAAACACCTTATTGAGCAGCTTTTTATTTTGAACTTTGCCCAGTATTGGAACCAGAGATTGAAAGTTGTATTCATTACTCAGTTGCATTTGAATGCTGTAGAGATTTTCTTCTCCAGCATCAAAGAGCAGAAGCAGTTGCGGTGCAAACGCAAGAACCTGACGGCAGAGTTCTGAGCCGATTGATCCGCCAGCACCGGTAATAAGAATCACTTTATTTTCAAGATAGTCTCCAATAAGATGCGTGTCTAGACAAACCTCTTCACGACCTAATAAATCTGCATAGGAAATATTCCGTATACTTTTGAGTGAAACATCGCCGTTGATGAGCTGTCCTATACCAGGGAGAACTTTATAAGGGAGCTTGGTGAGTTGACATATATCAACGATGCGCTGCATCTGCGAACCGGTTGCCGAGGCAATGGTTATCAAGAGTTCCTCTGCTTCCATGCGGAGAGCATGTTCTGGAAGATTCTCAATCAGACCAACCACCGGGATGCCGTGGACTCTTCCGGCTGTTTTTTGGGGATCATCATCAACAAGTCCAACAGGACGATAGGGAATAATATGGTTTTCCTTTAACTCACGCAGTATTTTTTCGGCTGCCGAGCCAGCCCCTATCAAGAGCAAATTTTTTTTCTTAACCCTTTGTTGATGACGTTGTAATGAACGTCGTTGTTCTGTTTTTTGAAACCAAAAACGTATTGACGCTCTGTTGCCGCTGATCAACAGGAAGGTGACCATTGCATCGATGATAAAGACAGAGCGTGAAAATCCTTGAAAATGATAAAGGAATGTAAACACAGTTACGGTTGCTATGCTTGCTAAACATGTTCCTTTCAGGATATTGAGGATATCGCTATAACTTGTATAGCGCCACATACCTCGATACATTCCAAAGCTGTAAAAAGATATAATCTTTATCACCACAATAAGAAGCTGTTTATGGAGATCCACCTGAGAGGAGGATAGCTGTGGACTGTCTATGAATCGAATATATAATGCAATATTATAGGCAAGAATAATCAGTAACGCATCACTGAACAAGAGTAACCAAAAGTTGATATGCCTCAGGCGTACTTTCAGGTGAAACAGACTGGATGAAAGATTTTCTTTCAGTAAACTAAGATAGTAACCCATGAGTCTTCTGTCTACGGCTCAGGAAGATTTCTCTGTATCTGTCATTACAGCATGATCTTTTGTTTTTTTACTACCGTACCCGTACCCGTACCCGTACCCATACCCGTACCCACCGTATCCATACCCATACTTTTTACGGGTTCTGGTGAGGATTGCACCTATTAGATTTGCGTTGACCTTTTGCAGATCTTTTGCTGCACTTGCAGATGTATGATGATTTGTACTATAGGCTTTCACAGCAAGGACTACCCCATCAAGATAACTTGCTAATATAGGAATCCCGCCAGAAGCACTTATCGGAGGTGCATCAATAAAAATCATATCATAGAGATCAGAAAATGCGTTGAGGATTTTTTCCATCTCTTTTGACGAGATCAACTCAGCAGGATTGGGTGGTATTAGGCCGCTGGGCAGCAGAAAAAGATTTTTTTCTGGAGTTTGCATGACTAACTCCGTTGGCTTTGCTCCTTTATAAAAATAATCAAAAAGACCAGGTGTATTAGGAAGACCCAATATTTTGCTCAGGCGAGGTTTGAATATATCAGCGTCAATCATCAAGACCTTCCTGCCAGCTCGTGCATGGGTGATAGCAAGTCCCGCAATAGTAGAGGTCTTTCCCTCTCCAGGAAGAGCACTTGTTATCATAAGGGTTTGCAAAAGATGATCCTTTCGATAAAAATCCAATATAGACTTACTCTCCTGAAACCCTCTGCTCAGGAGTTTATCCATTGTACTCCCTAGAGCAACAGACTGTTTTCTTTCTGGAACTGCTCCAATAAAATTTAAGCCAAGTAACAGCTCAAGATCATCTCGACTCTTCACCGTATTGTCAAAGTATTCGATCAGAAAACAGGCTCCAGTACCGACAAAAAGACCAAATACCCCGGCAAGCAGCAGATTACGTGGAATATTGGGAGAGAATGGAGCATTGGGAACTTCTGCACTGTCTACTATTCTAATTTTGTTGGCAACAATAGAGCTGCCAATATCTGTTTCTTTTAACCGTTCAAGAAGAACCTTATACATCTGTTTATTACTTTCAGCTTCTCGCTTGAGAACACCGTACTCAATAGCCTGCTCTGCGATTCTTCGAGCCTGTTTTTTATATGACTCTAAAGAGAGTTCAAGAGCGTTTTGTTTTTTTTGGAGAATATAAATTGATATCTCCATATCCTTGACAACTTTTTTAGCTTCATCAGTGATTTTTCTTTTAATATGAGAAAGTTGCGTACTAAGACGAACCCTTTCAGGATGATTCCTTTTAAATTTTGTAGAAATTCGGGCAAATTGTATTTCAATTTTATTGTACTCTTCTTTGAGCAATTTGATTTGAGAGTTTTCCAGTACTGCAGGAATAATATCGGTTTTATGTAGCCTATTTGCCAATCCACGAATCTCCTGCAGGATTGCCTCCTTTTCCATGCGTTGCATAACCAGCTTGGAGAGATTTTCGTTCAGTTCATTAATCTTGTCATCAATGGTGTTCTGTCGTTTTTCAATGGATGTCAATGCCTCTTCCTGCTTGTATTTGAGAAGATCCAGTTCAGATTTTTGCACCTTGGCTTTCAGGAGAGCTACCTGCTCGGATAGCCAAGTAAAGGCATTACCAGAGGCGGATCTACGATCTTCCAGATCATACTCAATATATATTCTCGCAAGTGTATTTGTATAACGTGCAGCCTGTTGAGGATCAGGGTCAGCTACCCGTAATTCCATCAGATTGGTGTTGCGTGGAGCTTCAACAGAGATTTTCTCTCTGAACAGAGCAATAAAATCTGTTTTTGTAGCATCCTCTTCGGCTGTATCCTCAGCTATGCCAAGGAGTTCTCGAACTTTAAGAATCAGTTCCTTGCGAAGATGCGAAAGTCCACCAGTATTTTTTTGTGGCAGTTGCTGTAAATTGAGAGCTTCTAGTACGCGACTAATGACTTTGCGGGAGGTGATAATCTGTTTCTGTGTCTCAAGAAAGTCATTGATTTTTACCCGATCCAACTGTTCAAAATCAACAGGCGCATTACTGTTTGGCTCGAAAATCAAGAGCGCCGTCCCCTGATAAAGAGGAACCTGACGAAAAGAATACACGCCTACAAGCAGAAGGGTTACAAGAAAAATAGCAACAAGATAGGGGTATCTTCGACGGAGAACTAACAAAAACTGATAGAGATTGATTTCTTGTTCTTGTATTTCTGTCTGTTTGTGATGGATCATTGTTATATCGTTTTGCGGGGCGTATCTTTAAAGAAAAAAGAAACCGGATTAAAATATATCCGGCTTCTTATATTGTTGTATTGATTAATAGTTTTACCAGAAGCTCAATGGAACCTCAATGACATCGTCTGGTTGGACAAGGGTAATAGGGGTTGCCTTAATCTCTTTAATCCTACCGTCTATAAGGCGTTTAATGATAGAACCTTCTAGGTCTCCTTTTTTAGTGGGACCACCAGCCATAGCTATTGCCTTGAGCAGAGTCAGACGTGGCTCATGAAGAAAAGAACCTGGTTTCACAACTTCACCAGTTACATGAAAGGAGCGAACCTCTGGAACAAAGATGGTATCATTAGGTTGCACAGAAGTGAATTTATTCGCTTTCATTTCTAAGACTTGACCGTTGCTCAGGCGCTTAATAAGCGCATTATCACTTGAGCCTTTCAGGGTTGCCCCGCCAGCAAGATCTATTACCTTTAAAACCGTCATGCCGGGTTCATAGGATATAGATCCCGGTTTTTTCACCTCTCCCACAACTTCAACAGATCTGGCTTGAGGGATAATAACTGTATCACTAGGTTGTAATACTGTGTCTGCCTCTCTATTCGCTGTTATCTCTTTAACTTTACCGTTTTGTATCCGTTTGATCACAATAGCATCGGCATCGGCTTTGTCAGTAAGTCCGCTTGCTAAAGCTATTGCCTTAAGAAGTGTCATGCCTTCTTCAAAGGGAAATGAACCGGCTTTTTTCACTTCTCCTATTACATGAAATGAACTGGTATTCGGTATAAAAATGACATCTCCAGATTGAAGATAGACGTTTGTTTCATCTTTCCCTTCAACCAGTAGCTGATGAAGATCTACATAATATGTTTTCGTATTATTCGAGGAAGTTGTGAGTCGGCCTCTATTTGAAAGAACTCGTGTAATATGAACTTTTTGACCACTCATAACGCTTTCTCCAGACTGTTTTACAATGCCTCCAGCTCTTGTCAGCAGGTCAAAAAGACGAGTTGGACCTTCAAGATAGTAAACACCTGGTTTACCAATCTTGCCCATTATCTTGACCTTTTTGCTTAAATATTTGCTGACATCTACACTGACAATGGGATTATAAAGGTAGTCCTTTTCTAAAAGATGAGTCAGCTTTTTCTTAATGGCAGCAAGCGTTTGACCAGCAACTTTTACCTGTCCTATAAGAGGAAAAACTATGTCGCCATCAGTTGACACTATGTATTCACCTTTCAGCTCTGGGTTGTCAAAAACCTCAATCGCAAGTACATCTTCAGGTCCGACAGCATAGGCACTCCCCTTAGTTAAGCCAGCACCTACCACAGGAGGTGGAAGAGAACTGCTCTTACTTGATGAACGAACGTCCTTATTGTATACCTGATGTGATGATGAAGCCGTAGGTGTGATGTGTTGCGTTTTACCCCTTTTGTCCCTTGTGCTACTCCTACTCCTATAGGCTCGGGTCGATGATGAAGCCGCAGGTGAGTCGTACTGCGTTGTACCCCTTTTGTTTCTATAGACTCGGGTTGCTGAAGCATCCGCAAAGATATGCGTTATTTTTTTGTTAGCTGGAGGAAGAGCCGCAGAGGAATGCTCGGTTCTACTGGAGATCGCCTTTCGCCCCTCTACAGCCTGCCCACAGACGGGCAGGCATAGCACAAGAATCAGCAGTATCCAGCAAATAACGCTTTTAGAGTGACAAGGTGACAAAGAGTCCGATCCTGTTGTCATCATATTCTTCTCCAGCATTGTCGGCTGTTCGTGTCGCATATTGATAATGAGCACCGGCTTTAATCCAATCTTGAATTGGATAATCCAAGGTAAATCTACCTATGAGAGTTTCAACGGAATTTGCTGTATCCTGTATCTGATAACTTCCTGTGAGACCAGCTTCAACTCTGTTCAAGAAGGTGGTGTTCAATCCGAGTCGAAAGGAAGTTACATCATAGGTCTTGTCGTTTGAAGTTGTGGAATAGGATGACAGGGTATCCTGATTGGCTCCAAAGGTTAACTCCACTTTATCGCTAAAGTTATGCCTGAATACACCCTCATATCTGAATTTTCCATAGCTGTTCTGGCCTATAGCAGCCTGTAAAGAACTCCAAGCACTTAAAGCAACTTCTACACCAATTTCGCCGACTCCTTCAGAATAGTCTTCCAACGCATCGTTCTCATAGTCAACCTCACCTATACCACCCTCAATCCAGTAAGAAAACCTGTTTGGCCCTTCCCACCGAAATCCGATGACTGCACGTGACTTATCGTTATTGCGGATTGATATTTCGTCAGATTCTATGGTGCTGAACTGTCCATCCAAATAGCTCTGCCATTCGGTTGCTATCGGAATAGTAATCCGACCGTTGACCTTGTCAGTATCGTATACCGATTTTACGGGCTGATCATCGTATTCTTCCCATTTATGCGAATATCCCGCTCGAACAGATGTACGTTCTCCAAAGTTATATCCAGTCGTTACTCCGTAGGTATTTGTTTGACTGTCTGTGACACCTGTTTCTGCATACAGACCTTGATCGAATTGTTCATTTTTATACGTGTTCGACAGGCCGATCATAAGCCCCCCGGCAAAGTTGAACTCTGCTCCAACACCGGCTTCAAGATTCACTTCGCCGTCAACAATATCTGCACCTTTTCGGAAGTCTCCTTTCAGATTTGCAGTCAAGTTGTGATCACCCAAGAAATGGGTTACATCCAATGTCGGCATCAGATGAAAAATTAAATCATCTTCCTTTGCAGAATCAGGTGGTATTTCGCTTGACAAGAAGACATTATCATCCTGTTCAGCACTTAAAGTGACCCCTAGGGTCGCTTCAGTAGTTGCTGTTTGCATAGCTGAAGCCGAGTTAGGTAAAATAACTCCACAACAGAATAATGGTATAATGACTCCGGCTGCAACCAGCGACGTATACCCTTGTATAACTTCTTTTTTTGCATTAAAGACCGTCAGGTTCATTTTTTTCTCCCTCAACTTCCTTTTTATTGGCAACATATCCCCCCCATTATATTTAGTTATTAACAGGATACACACCAAGCTTTGTTTTGCCTGATCCTGTATAATGTAATCCGACTGAAATCTTTCCAGTAGCTCTGTTCTTTCTTTTGATGACAAATTGTCTTATCGGAACACGAAATTGATACTTTTCACCCCCCTTGACCTCAACTTGTTGGCTACTTGATCGATCTGGCAAAGAAAATAGTAAGATAAAAATGTTATCTTCAAAACCTGGCAAGTCAACTTGTGTGATGCGGCGAGAACCCTGTAACACTGAAAATCCCCAGCTTAATACGGTAGCAGATCTACTAATAGCAGGAGACTCTACCCATACAGCCTGATCAAAGGTAGGACGAATCACAGTTGTGTAGAGTACTGTTCCCTGACTGGTGTCTATCTTTGGAATGAGAGGCTTGGTTATGGCACCCTTTCCTCCTGCATTACTCAGCTTCTCTAACGCTTCTTCAGTAGCTTCAAGAGCCTCTTCCGTCCTAGCCTTTTCAGTAGCCGGGGTAATCGGCGGAACAACAACCGGCGGAACAACAACCGGTGGAACAACAATCGGCGGAACAACAACTGGCGGAACAACGGGACTTAATGGTTGGGCATTCACTGCTCCCTGTGTTGCGTACAACAAAAGCATTGCCGAGCATAACGTTACAACGGTTTTTTTCATGATAATTTCTCCTCAAGGCGGGATTTATCTGTTCTTGTTCTATTGCCCGGAAACAGGCAACCCAAACTCTTTTTCAATTCGTTTAATACCGGCTTTACAACGGGCAAAGGTAGGTTGTATAGCTAAACACTCTTTCCACTCATTTAAGGCTTCCTGCTCAAGTTTGTTGCGCCGATACTCTTCACCAAGCTGATAACGAACCCAGACATTATCAGGCATAAGCGAACCAGCCTTTTTTAAGGCATGCAACGCATTCTCATTTTTTTTCATTGTTCGCAAGTAAAGACCTGTGTGATAGAAGAGAATTCCTGTGCGTGGATACTTTTCAATTCCTTGATGCAAGACCGTAACAGCTTTGCTGTATAACTTTTGTTGAGCATAAAGTCGAGCGATTTTGATAAAATATTCTGCCGCTTTTTGGGGCTTGTCAGAAAATGTAGTCGCAAGTTGTTGATAAATCAAAACAGCTTGTTCATATTGCTTTATTTTTTCTAAACTCACAGCATATCGTTCTTTGATCCAGATATCCTCGGGAAACTGGTCCAGATACGCCTTGCTCATCTTGACTGAATCAGTAAAATTTTTGTTGCGCCAGAGAAAGTTGAGATGCACTCGCGCATTTCGAGCCGTGGGATCTTGCCTAAAGGCAAAAGCATTTTCCTGCTCTGCAAGTTCTTTTTTTCCATTTCGGGCAAGATAGTTTGCAAACGCCTGTTGAAAAGATGCTGTTGCAGGAATAGCTCGTTTTTGCATTTCATATTCTCCGCCTGCACTCCAAATATCATCCAGAACCTGTGGCACTTTTGTTGTCCCAGCACGCTCGAGGTATTGCCGAAAAGCGTTTAACGCATCATCAGTTTGTCGTTGTCTGAGATACAGGATAGCCAAGCGGTAATACGGCGGCGCATACATAGGAGAGAGTTGAATCGCCTCTTTGTAGGCTTTTTTTGCCTGGGCAATTTTTTGGTATCGTTCAAAAAAGGCACCTTGCTTCCTCAAATACGAGCTGTTTGTAGGAGCAGCTTTACTTGCCTTTTCATACCAAAATATGATATTTTTACATCCTGTACAACTTTTTATATCACTCAATCTATCTGTTTGACTTCTCTTTGTCAATAAAATATCTCCTTTTAAGGAGAGGAGTTCAGTATTATCTGGGTTGAAAAAGAGTGCTTGGTCTATTTGAGAAATTGCATCATCATATTTTCTTTGGCGAAAAGAAATTTTTGCCGCTGTAAGGGCTTGTTCACATAAAAACGGTAAAGCTGCTATTGCGGCACTTGCACAGAAGAGAAGGCAACAGCCTATAAAAAGAATACGCTTCTTGGTAGGAGAGTCAAGAAAAATATCTGCTCTAAGCATACTATTTCTTCTGCTCTTATCCGCAGCAATGACAGCAATACCGGCAGCAATGACAAAGAGAAACAGGTTGGCCTGAATTTGAAGATTACAGTCAGTTACAGAGTGAATAAGGATAGAAAAACAGGCTGCTAACGATCCAACCCCGATGTTGGGCAAGTACTTGCTCTGCGTCTTTGTTAATTTTTTTAGGCAAGAAATGTAAAGCCAGAAGAGTCCACTGATAAATACGGCTAACCCAAGTATTCCGGTATCGGTCGTCAACTCCACATAGTCATTATGCGCATAGTTGACAAATTGATGTTTGAATCCATAGGTTTGATATGCAGGAAAGGCCACTGAAAAGGTCCCTGGCCCCCAACCAGAAAGGGGACGATCATAAATCATAGCAAGGGCATCGTGCCATATCTGTATTCTGGCTTTACCGGCAACTGAAAGATTGTCAAGAGTACTTAACCGCTCTAGGACAGGATTGAGGCCAAACCAGGCTATAATGATAAGACCCAGCGATATTGCAGAGATAAAAAGGAGGTATCCCTTCTTCTTACGATGTATAATAGCTGAGGTAATCATAAAAAAAGCCAAACCGCCACTTGCCCCTAAAATGCCGCCTCGGGACAAGGTGAAGAGCAGAGCAAGGGCAATCAGGATCGTCATGCCAAACAGCAGTATTCGTTTACCGCCTCTGTTTGCAGCTGTCAGTCCGACAGAGAGGCAAAAGACCAGCTCGAGGTATCCGGCAAAATGATTATAATTAACATAGAAAAGTGATATCCTGTAATGTCTTCCAGAGAATATTTTAAATCCTAGAATATCTCCTTGTATGAAGGTTAAGCCCATAATAGCATATATTGTGCCAAGAACGACGATTACCCAAAGGAGAAGGTTGATTTTTTTTCGGCTTCTGTGGGTATGAATAATATAGAAAAAAAGGGCAACAGCGGCAAGGAGTTTATAGATAACAGTTCGGCTTGTATAGGGGGCAACAGAGGTAAAGTATGAGATAAGGATTGCAAGAAAAAAAAGAACTATCGGAAGGTCTACAGGAGTGCGATAGCATTTGAGTTGTCCTCTGTAGACCTGTGTCAGTACCGCTATTGAGATCAGACAAATAACGATGAGGTGGGCAGTGGTTATTGACCATGTTTCCACTGTGCCGTGGGCAAGGGGGCCGAAGAGCAATAAAAAAAATAATAAAATTTCGTCTGGGGAAACCCTGTTTTTTAAAGTTGGCATGTCAGCATGATATGATAAATATTTGTTTTACGGATTTTATTTTAGCCCTGTTCCCTCTGACTCTGTTCCCAAGTGCGTACCTGCTGAATAAACTCTTTGATCAGGTTATGATCTTTTTGCCCTGGAGTTGTCTCTACTCCTGAATTGACATCTAAGGCATAAACAGAGGGTTTAACAGCATCAAGTGCTTTGTGGACATTTTCAACATCAAGGCCACCAGCCAGAATAATATCCCGTTGGAGTTTCAAGTCCTGAATCAAGGACCAGTCAAAACAGTGACCAGTGCCACCCTGTATCCCTTGTTGGTAGGTATCTAAGAGAAAGCCTTTTACATGCTTAGTATAGGCCTTATAGGCTCTGATATCCTTTGCCTGTAATTTTTTACCCACTCGCAGGGCCTTAATTATCTGACAGGGGGCAGTAAAACGGGCAAGACGTTCACAGTATTTTGGTGATTCCTGACCATGCAGTTGCGCATAACCGAGGTTGCAGAAACGGATGATCTCTTCAACTTCCTCTCTCTTGCGATCAACAAAGACCCCAACAGTGTTGACAAAGGGAGGGAGCTGTTCAATAATGACTTTGGCCACATTCGGATCAACAGCACGTGGACTTTTTGTATAAAAAATAAATCCCAAGGCATCTACCCCAGCCTCCACTGCTGCGAGGGCATTTTCTGCGTTGGTCGTGCCGCACATCTTGATACGAATTCTCTTTTTTTTCATAACATGAAAGAGGGAGGGAGATTATATTGAAAGAAAATGGCGGAGCGTCTCTCCTTGTGTGGTGCTTCGCATCAGGCTTTCTCCAATAAGGGCTGCTGTGATACCTGCTTTCTGTAAACAAAGCATTTCGTCACGGCTGGAGATACCTGATTCACTGACAATGGGAATTTCTTGAGGAATTTCTTGTTGCAGTCGAAAAGTAGTTTGTAGATCCACGCTAAAGTCATTTAAATTACGATTATTAATGCCAATCAGTTTGCTCTCTGCTGCAAGGGCCTTTTCCAGTTCTGCCTCATTATGTACTTCAACCAGAACATCCATACCCGTCTCTTCAGCCTGTAAACGAAATTCTCTCAGTTGCTCAATGGATAAAATAGCTGCGATGAGCAGAATGGCATCAGCTCCAAAGGTAGCAGCTTCCTCTATTTGTAGAGGATCAATGATAAAGTCTTTTCGTAACACAGGGAGATCTACGGTGTTTCTGATAAGAGAAATATAGTGAAGAGAACCTTGAAAAAAGTCCTGATCCGTGAGTACAGACATGGCCTGCGCCCCGCCTTGCTTATAGTTGAGGGCAATTTTTTGGGGATCAAAATGAGGTTGAATGACACCTTGAGAAGGCGATGCCTTTTTTGCCTCTGCAATAATGGCAACACCCGGTGCAGCAACAAGAGCCTGCATAAATCCTCGGGGCGGCTCAACTGGTGCTTCAACTGCTGGAGGGTGGATTCCCCGTTGTTTCAGGGCAGCTACCTCTTCTTTTTTTCTTGCTATAATGGTGTCAAGGATCATGCTGGCTGTGTAGTGATATGAGTTTGTTTGTTAGTTTGTTAATATACTCCCATCCTGGTCCAGCGGGATAAGATGGAATACAATAATACCAACGATCAAGAATAAACTTGAGGAATGTACAAAACTGAAGGAGATTATGCAACAAAGGAATAAGGATTGAGGGTATAATCGTTGATATAATTTCTCTCCCTAGAGAGACGGGATAGACGTTATTTGCTGGGTTATCTGTTTTTTATCTTGTTTTTGCCAACACGAACCCTTTGATATTCTACCTTATTTTTCTTGACGGAAGGTGTTCGGTAGGATAAAACAAGAAAAGATGGTGAAACATTGGAAAGAGGCTCAACGCCTAGGATGAACGATTATTGAACATTGAACAACCGATTGCTTTGAAACAATATATTATTACATAATATGTTAAAATATGTTAAATTGTATAGTGAATAACATGCTGAATCGTTTTAAAATTTGGGATAACAGTACCTGGCAGCATGAGGTTTGCTCCACCCGGAAAGACTGTATCATCTTGTGTGATGAGTTTTTTTTACGGGATATTTTGTGATGACATCACAAACTGTTTTTGTAGAAAAAAAGGCAAGGGAATTGCATGTCCCAGTTTTGCTTCAGGAGGTTATGGATTGGCTCAGGCCCTGTTCCCCTGGATGTTATGTGGACGGCACCTTAGGGCTGGCCGGTCATACAGAGAGGATTCTTGAGCAGTCAGCGCCAGCAGGTACAGTGTTGGGGTTTGATTGGGATGGCCAAGCTGCCAGATTTGCCGAGAAACGTTTAGCAGATTTTGGAGATCGCTTTCAGTTGTTGCGGGCCTCCTATGCGGACATGGCTGAACAGTTGGATCGGTATGGGCAAGGACAGGTCGATGGGATTCTGGTAGATCTTGGAGTCTCCTCACTTCAGCTTGATTGTCCTGAACGAGGATTTAGTTTTCAAAAAGATGCTCCACTGGACATGCGGATGGATACCAGACAAGAGGTAACAGCTCAACAGTTGGTCAACAGACTTTCTCAAGAGGAACTTGCCGATATTTTTTTTTATTACGGAGAAGAACGGCAGGCTCGAAGGGTGGCTCGCTTTATTGTGGAGGCCCGAGTCCAGCAGCCATTAACAACCACTCGGCAGCTTGCAGAGCTTATTGCCCAGGCTATTCCAAGAAAATATCATCCTAAAAAAATTCATGTTGCCACCAGAATTTTTCAGGGCCTGCGGATAGCAGTCAATAGAGAGTTGGACAATTTAACCCGTTTACTGACAGATGCACCAAGGTTACTCAAACCGGGAGCACGTCTATGTATTATTACATTTCACTCGCTGGAAGATCGTATTGTTAAACAGGCCTTTGCCAAGACACCGCATTACAAGGTGTTGACCAGCAAACCCGTGCTGCCCACAGCGGATGAAGTAAGGAAAAATGTGCGGGCTCGCAGTGCCAAATTGCGGGTTGCAGAGAGAGTGTAACGGCACAATGGAGAATCAGGCATCAAAAAGAGAGGAACTGATATGAATCATACTATACATTCAGTACATTCAATACGATCACCTACTCTCTCTACCAGCCTGCGGAGGCAGGTGAAAGTTTTGAGACAGGGAGACAGTTTTTCAGAAGATTTTGTTCAGTTATCAGCATATACGCTGGGCACTATTTTTTTGGTTTTCTTTTTTGTGAGCATATTTTTTTCTTGGAATATCAGCCGGGAAAAGGGAACATTTATGCAGCAACAGCTTGTTCATGAAAGCCTGCGTCAGGAACAGGCTATTTTGAAAGCAAAAAGGGATAAATTGCTTGCCAAGCCTCGCTTAGTCGCTTTAGCTGCGATGCAATTAGACCTCCACCTTCCCGAAAAGGAACAGGAGTATTACCTGTATTGAGTTCTGTATTGAGATCTGTATTGAGCTGTATTAAGAGCATCGGTTCTGGTGATGGAAAGGAAAGGGCGGTTGCAAAAATTCCAGCAGGAGTTTTATCAGGGGTTTTATCAGGAGTTCCATTGAAAGAGCAGCTCTTCTGTTGTTGCCGATGTTGTTGCCGATATTCATGATGGAACAACTCAAACACTTATTTCTCCTCCTTTTTAATAAAAAAAGGGATTCCGTAGCGAAAAAAAGCGGCTATACGTATAGGCTTCCTGGGCGTCCTTTACAAAAAAAAAGAACAGGACGAACGTTTCTTCTGCTGCTAGTGTTGCTGGGTATTACATTACTTGGGGTGATTTTTTTTCTTCCTTTTTCATTACAGGATATAGGAAAATTGATTAAACTGCCTCTCAGTAGCTTACAGAATCGATCGTTGAAGCATCATGCTCAAGGTGATAGTCAGGCAGGATTAGAGAGCGAGAGCTCTTCTGAACAAGAAGAAGGTCCAATCCTACGCGGAACAATTTATGACAGAAATATGGAAGAGATGGCGGTTTCCTACCGGCTTTTTTCTCTTTTTGTTCAGCCTACTGAGTTGGCAAATAGGCATGCGGCCGCAAAGCAATTGGCCTTGATCCTTAATATGGATAAAGAGCATATTCTGCAACGCTTACAATATGCCGAAGACCATGTTGAACTGGCTAATGATCTTGAAATACGGCAGGTTGAAGAGTTAGAACAACTGCACCTCTCAGGTGTCTACTGTAGGCCGAGAGATGTTCGTTATTACCCAGATCATGCCGTTGCTGGTCAGATTCTTGGTTTTGTGAGCGGTCATACCGGGTTAAGTGGAGTTGAAGCTCTGTATGATGTTGTTGTAGAACCTGGTGAATTCAGGCAGGTTAATATTCCGGCTGTTGATTTTTCTGGATATGATATCTTAGGAAAAACAGTATCTGACATTGTCCTGACTGTTGATATGAGCTTGCAGAGACAGCTTGATGTGGCTCTGGATGAGTATCGGCAACGAAAAGGCGCAAGCAGTGGGAGTGCCATTGCCATCAAACCTGATACAGGGCAAATTGTGGCTATGGTGAGTCAGCCTGGCTTTGATCCCAACTATTTTTGGCAAACAGACGAACAAAGTGGGCATGATGCCTTATTTGCACCTCGCTATCATCAGGATTTACTGCGACCTTTGTTGGTGCAGGCTACTGCTCTGCTTGAAAACAGTATGAAGCCCGTATTGCCAGTCACAGTAAGTACCCCAGATTATGGCCTGCCAAGGCGACTGTTACACGACTATTGGCTGAAACTTGGGTTCCGGCAACCTGTACCAGATTTTCTTCCAGTTTCGTCAAGTCAGGACGAAAAATTTTTTACTCCTGGTACCGATGGTACTCATACGCTTGAAGATGTATTTGGTTCATCTGAAATGCTCGGCCCTATGCAGATGATCTACGGGGTGGCTACCCTGTTGAACAGTGGGTATCGAGTCATGCCGTGGCTGTTACATGGAGTGTATGATCACCATGAAAAACGTTTTTTTCTTCATGACAATAACGCCTTTCCACGAAAACGGATGCTTCCCCCTGTTCAGGGTATTTGGTTACGGCGGGAGTTGCTCAAGGATTCTTCTTTTTCTCAGGACGAGGGCTTTTTATTTGCCCATAGCGTCTCAACAACTTCTCAACAAAACGGACTGAGTGTTCATCATATTCAAGAGGTGCTTTTAACCGCTGTTCCTCAAGAACAACCAGAAGTTTTGTTGCTTCTTACGGTTGATTACGGTACGCTGGATCCCTATCCTCCAGAGGTAGAACATCGAAATGTAGGCGGACTTCTCGGTGTGGGACGAAATCTACTCCCCCTTTTGCTGCAACACGCTGGGACAGTGCAAGACTTTACAAAAAGCTTTACAAAACCCATCCCGGAAAAAAATGCTGCCAACCTCCGACGGTATTTTTTAAGCAAAAAATTGAGTTCTACTGAGGTGAAGAAAAGTCTTGTGCATACAGAACCTATCATGCCGTCCTTAATTGGCCTGAGCTTGCGAAAAGGATTGCAGCAAATAAACAGTTATAATATCAAGGTACGTATCCAAGGAAGCGGTCGTATTGTCGAGCAGAAACCAGCTGCTGGTGAACTACTGAATGAAACAGAAAATTGTGAGCTAATACTTGAAAGAAAATAAAAAAACAAGGCCCGTTGCAAAAGGTCTTGATGAGTTATTGCCTTGCCTCCCAGCTCAACTGGCTGCGGAGGTTCTTTATAATGAGGCTACTGAAAAATGTTCAACAATAACAGATGATTCAAGAGAGGCGAGGTCAGGAAGTCTGTTTGTTGCTCTCAAGGGAACCTTGGTTGACGGCCATGATTTTATCTCTCAGGCAGTGGCGCAGGGAAGTTGCTGCCTAGTTGTTGAGCATGACCCTGGCCCCCTCTCAGGAGTCACCGTGATCAGGGTGAACAACTCCTCAGAGGCATTGGGTTGGCTTGCAGCAGCTTTTTATAACTTTCCAGCTCGTTCTCTGGCGTTAATTGGCCTGACCGGCACCAACGGTAAGACCACGGTTTCCTGGATGCTTGAACAGATGCTTACCAGTGCAGAATATCAGGTTGGAGTCATTGGGACAGTGAATTATCGTTATCAGGAACACTCTGGCAAGGTGATTGTTGAGCCAGCCCCTCTGACCACGCCTGGGCCGGTGCAGATCCAACGGCTTCTTGGGCAGATGGTTGCGCAGGGCGTGACCCATGTCATTATAGAAACCTCTTCTCATGCCTTGGAGCAAAGACGGTTGGCTGGTCTTTTTTTTGACGTTGCAGTGTTTACCAATCTGAGCCGAGATCATCTTGATTTTCATGGTACTATGGAGAGGTATTTTGCTGCAAAAAAGTTGCTCTTTACCTGCTATCTCAAGAAGAGTGGACAGGCCGTGGTGGTTACAGAGTCTGGTGACAGAGGCGAAGAAAACTGGGGCAAGCGGCTTTACAAGGAGCTTGCTGAACAACAAGGCAGTACGGGGCTAATTGACTGCGGTTTTTCTGCCAAGGCGCTGATCAGTGCTGATAAGCTTCGTCAGGATATCAACGGCTTTTCCTGCGAACTTTCTTTGGCTGGACAACAGGGTACCTTGGGTATCTTGAAATCTCAGCTAACAGGAGAGTTCAATGTGCTGAATATGTTAGCTGCTGTTGGTGTGGGTCAGGCGTTGAATATAAAGGCGCAGCAGATTTTCTCTGGTCTTGAAAAAGTAACGCAAGTACCAGGTCGTTTGGAACGAGTCTTCCTGTCCGGCCTGCGTCAAGATAAACAGCCCTGTGTGTTGGTTGATTATGCCCATACCCCAGATGCCCTTAAAAACGTTCTCAAGACCTTGCGAGCATTGGCAACAGGCCAGTTGATCTGTGTGTTTGGTTGCGGCGGTGATCGTGATCAGGGCAAACGTCCTTTGATGGGGGCAGTCAGTGCCCAGTTTGCAGATATTTCTATCCTGACCTCAGATAATTCCCGCTCTGAAGATCCCGCAGCAATTATTCAGGAGGTTGCCCAAGGACTTCGTTCGGTTGGCGCAGTTGAACGAACAGTGGACGAGCTGATCAGTGATCAAGCTATTCGGAACGGTGATTTTCCCGGTTTTCTTTGTCTTGAAAAGAGAAGGGATGCTGTGCAGACAGCCTGTGTGTTGGCCGTACCTGGTGATATTGTTCTGCTGGCTGGCAAAGGGCATGAAGATTATCAGCTCGTTGGCAACAAACGGTTTTTCTTTGATGACCGGGTGGAGGCAGGTAACGGGCTGTTATGCTGGACTGTTCCCCATCTCCTCAGGGCGTTCAAGGATCTTAAGGGCTTCAAGCTCCTGCATAAAGGCAAGTTGACAGGTCTCTTGGGCCAAGTTTCTACAGATACCCGAACCCTTTGCCAAGGAGATATTTTTGTTGCCTTGGCCGGAGAGCAGTTTGACGGTCATGATTATTTAGGTACAGCAGCTCAAGCTGGAGCCGCAGTGGTTATTGTGCAGCGCAAAATAAAGCTGGATACTCTGCCTGAGCATGTTGTTATCTTGCAGGTTCCAGATACATTAACAGCCTTGGGCCAGCTTGCAGCCTATCGCCGGAGTCTGCTTGGTCGAGAACTGCCCCTTATCGCCATAACTGGAAGTTGCGGCAAAACCACAGTCAAGGAGATGACCGCAGCGATTTTCAGTCGCCATTTTCAGCAACTTGCTAAGGAGCTTGCGCCACGAGCGAGTTCTACTGAGGAAAGCACGAACCCTGTACTCAAAACCAGAGGAAATTTTAACAACCTGATTGGGTTGCCCCTGTCACTGCTTCCCCTTGAGGCCGGGCATAAGGTCGCAATCATGGAAATGGGGATGAATCAATTTGGTGAAATTGCACAGCTCACAGCAATAGCTGATCCAGATATTGCCTGCATTACCAATGTCCAGGCTGCTCATCTTGAAGGATTGGGCAGTGTTGCAGGTGTTGCCAAGGCCAAAGGTGAACTCTTTGCGGGAATGCGCTCTGACACCGTGGCAGTGGTCAACTATGATGATCCTCTGGTACGCCGCCTGCCCAAAAGCTCTGAAAAGATTATCGGCTTTTCCTGCACAACTACTGGTCGCCGCTATAACCCTGTTGTGCGGGCAACCCGTATCCTTGACGGCGGTGCAAGGGGAATGCGCTTTACCCTCCATATTGGAGATTGGCAGGAACGTATGAATATTCCGGCACCAGGAATACATAACATCAGTAACTGTCTGGCTGCGGCAGCAATGGCCTATGCTGGTGGTGTTGCTCCAGAAACCATTGTTGCTACCCTAAGCGATTTTCAGAGTACGGACAAGCGGATGCAGATGATGACCCTTCCCGGCGGGGTGCGGGTTCTCAACGACTGCTATAATGCCAACCCTGCCTCTATGGCAGCGGCTCTGCGTACTGTGAGCAACTTTGGTCAGGATTGCCAACGTATTGCCCTGCTCGGCGATATGCTGGAGTTGGGTGCAGAGGCCGAGGCTGCGCATGTCGAGGTTGGGCAGCAGGTAGCAGAGTTAGAGTATGATCATCTGGCTGTGGTGGGCAACTTTTCAAACCAGATGGCTGAGGGTGCATATCGGGCAGGAATGCAGAAAGAACAGGTGCATATATTTGTCGATACCCACTGTATGGCAGACTGGCTGTACAGTGAGATGATTCAGTCTGGGATAGGGCAAGATGACTGGTTGTTGCTCAAAGGGTCACGGGGCATGCGGATGGAGAAAGTTGTGCAAGAGCTAGAATACCGCTTTGCCACCGGTATCAACGAAAAGGAATGTCAATAAAACTATGTTGTACCATCTACTGTATCCCCTGCATGTCTATTTTAGTGCCTTTAATGTTTTTCGTTACCTGACCTTTCGCTCCATTGGTGCTGCTGTCACGGCCTTTCTTATCTTGTTTCTTGCTGGACCAATATTTATTGGTTGGTTACAAAAAAAGCAGATAGGGCAGGTGGTTCGTGATGATGGGCCGGAGAGCCATTTTAGCAAAAAGGGCGTACCCACTATGGGCGGTCTTTTAATCCTGATTGCTATCACCGGCTCAACCCTGCTCTGGGCCGACTTGAGCAACAGCCTGGTGTGGGTCTGTCTGCTGTTGACCCTCTTTTATGGCCTGATTGGTTCTGTTGATGACTGGAAAAAGGTTGCAAAGAGTAACACCAAGGGCTTATCTGCTCGTGGCAAGTTGATTCTTCAAGTAATGGGTGCCTGCACTGTGGGCCTGTTTCTTCACTTTCATCCGGGGTATGACGGTACGCTGAGTCTTCCCTTTTTCAAGGGGATTCAGCCGGACCTGGGATGGTGGTATATTCCCTTTGCTGTGGCTGTAATTGTCGGTTCTTCTAATGCGGTGAATCTGACTGATGGCTTGGATGGGCTGGCCTCTGGCACGGTGATGATTACAGCAGTGGTCTATTTTATCTTTGCATACATAGCGGGCAATGTCCTGATTGCAGGGTATCTTCAGATCCCTTATGTGCTGGGAGCCGGTGAGGTAGGGGTCTTCTGCTGCACTGTCGTTGGAGCCTGTCTCGGTTTTCTCTGGTTTAACTCCTATCCAGCCCAGATCTTTATGGGTGATGTGGGATCGTTGGCACTTGGTGGGGCCTTGGGTACGGTGGCGATTATCATTAAGCAGGAATTTTTACTGGCTATTGTCGGGGGAATCTTTGTGATGGAGGCGTTGTCGGTGATTATGCAGGTGGGGTATTTTAAGATGAGCGGCGGCAAGCGGATATTTCTTATGGCTCCGTTTCATCATCATTTTGAGAAGAAGGGCTGGGCAGAACCTCGGGTGGTGGTTCGCTTTTGGATTATCTCTATTATCCTTGGGCTGATGGCTTTGGCTACATTGAAGTTGCGGTGATCAGCAGAGCTTGTTAACTTTCACACTATTTTTTGAGTAGCTATCCACGTTACATGGTGAGGAAAACAGAAAAGTGAGCAGTATATCACCACATTCAACATTATTGAAAGCACATGCTCAACTTCCCGAAGGAATAAAGTTTTACACTTCGTCTGAAGAGATTGCACAGGAACCCGGCCTTAGTGCGTATTCTCATCTGCTCGGCAAGGCATGGCGTGACTTCAAACTTACCGGGGTTATTTGTGTTTCCGGCATTCCTACGCTCTATCTTTGTTGCTTTTCCGAACCACTGGATTCAGCGAAGGCGACAGATTATCATCGGCGTTTTTGGAATCAAGGCGTTGCAACAATCCTCGTTCTTGCTGATCCAAAAAATGTCAGGCTTTACTCAGGCTTGGCAATACCGGAAAACCCTCAACAAAGGAAGAGCGTTGCAAAAAGCCTGATCGAAACAATTCCCTTGGCAGATTATGCTCTTCGTATCCAGAATTTTTATTTTCAACTGGCCACAGGGAATTATTATCAGCAAAATTCAGATAAATTCGATACAAAACAGAGCGTTGATACCTATTTGCTTGATAATCTCGGTGCTCTTCGCGATGAGATCAGCGCTGGCCCGTGCGGTCTCAAAAAATCCGAGGCCCATACCTTTCTGGCCCGTGTTCTTTTCAGCAGTTACCTTATTGATCGCAGTATCATAGATCTTTCTAATTTTCCCTATTGTGCCTGCCAACCCGGATCAAAACTCGTTGATGTGCTTGAGCCGTTGAAGGCAACTGACGCTAAAAAAATTCTCTATCGTTTGTTTGCCGACCTGAAAGAAAAATTCAACGGCAGTATGTTCGAACAGAGTTCCACGACTGAACAGGAACAGATACAAGATGACCACATTGATTTGCTCGTTAAATTTCTCCGTGGTCATAAAGTAAGAAGCAGGCAGCTCTCTCTCGGTTTCTGGGCCTACGATTTTCAATGGATTCCGGTAGAAACCATTAGTGCCATTTACGAAGATTTTCTTGCCAAAGAGGATCGTAAAGGCAAACAGAAAACAGGGGCTTTTTATACGCCGAGATTTTTAGCGGAAACCGTACTTGATGTTGCTGTGCAGAACGACAGCTCATGGGCGACAAAAAGCTTTCTTGACCCGGCCTGCGGATCCGGTATTTTCCTGGTTGCGCTCTTCAATCGACTGGTCAGCCTTTGGCTGATTGAACACCCGACCTGTACGTATGAAGAAAAAGCAGCGGCTCTGCTCAATATCATGCGTCGGCAGTTGTGCGGCTTTGACATCAACCCGACAGCCTGTCGCATCGCCTGCTTCAGCCTTTATCTGGCTTTTCTGGATCGTTTTGACCCGCCGGACATTATTGGATACCTGAAACGAACCGGAAAAAAACTCCCTCGAATCATTCAGATCGACGACGAGATAACGCCTGAGCCGGATTTTCCGGTCATTTTTCAAAAAGATTTTCTTTGTTCGTCTCAATCTTCAAGGGGTAGATTCGATTATGTAGTGGGAAATCCGCCTTGGCAGGGCCGTGGGAAAAAGCAGATAGCCCATGATTTTGCTTTGCAAATCCCGGAATATCTGGTTCCGCAAGGACGGGCCTGTATTCTTCTCCCTTCTAAGGTACTGCTCAACAGCACCTCCAACCCTTTTCAGTCGCAATGGCTGCAATCAATTACTCTGGAAAAGATTGTCCAGTTGGCCGATTACCGTTTTATTCTTTTTAAAAATGCGATTTGCCCGAGTATTATCGCGCGGTTTATCGCAACCCCGCCGGATCAAGCAACCCATTTAGTCGAGTATGAAACCCCGAAGGTAAGACGGATTGACCTTCGCAAGGGAATTATTCCAATAGCTCCCTGTGACCGAAAACGAATCCTGCTTCGTGAACTCCTGCATGGTGCCCGTGAAAAAAAGGCTCCCGTTATCTGGAAACAGCATCTTTGGGGGACACCGAGAGACAGTAAGTTTTTGCAGCTTCTGCTTGGGATGCCGACATTGGGAGAAATAACAGGGCCGCCGAATAAAGGGAAACGTTGGATGAAGGGGCAGGGATTCCAGCCTGTAACAAAAAAGGAAAGTTTGCCTCCTAAGCGTCCATGGTGGAAGCCATCTCGTCTCTTCTTGACTGCAAAAAATAATATTCCTGGACTAATTCTATTAACCAATGATTGCAGACCGATTGAAGATACTTTTAATAGCCTGCGAAGGTCACCAAATCAAGAACTCTTCTCGCCGCCCTTGGTGATTATCAGCCAAGGAATCAGCAAAGGTGCTTTACCCAAGGTCGTGTTTTGCGATTTTCCCGTCCTTTTCCAAGATTCCCTTCAATCCATTGCCGGACCGAAGGAAGATGAAGACCTACTGCTCTTCTTAGCCTGTTATTTGCGATCAAAATTAGCCCGCTACTTCCTTTTTCATACAGCAGCAAATTGGGGAACGGAACGAGACAAGGTTCATCTTGATGAACTGCTTCGCCTGCCTTTTCCGCTTCCCGGCAGTGAAGATGCTGTTGAAGACGCTGAAGAAATTGTGAAAACAATTGCCGGAAAGGCACGGAGGCTCAAAAAGAAAATTGAGCAGGGATGTACCTTCAATCCAAGGGAGAATTTTCTGTTTTCCGGAGATACTCCAGAGTTGTTGGCAGCTCGGCGTCAAGAGGCGGTCAACGCACTTCAGGCCGAGGTTGAGCCGCTGATATATCAATATTTCGATCTGATTGATCAGGAAATCATCTTAATTGAAGATACTGTCGAAGTGTTTATCAAAAGTGCCACTCCACCCGGCCTTGCTTCCCGTATTCCCACCTTGGAACTCATCCATAAAAATGATCTTCCTGTCTATCGGGACGGTCTTGAAGCCTATGCCACGACTCTGGTCAATACCCTCAACAGCTGGGCTTTGCAAGCGGGCAGTGAAGTTCGAGTTTCACCATCAGGCGGTGTGGATGTAGAGAAAGGTTTGGCCTGTGTTACTCTGCAACAAACTGACGAGCCTTTTTCTTTCAAAACGGAAGAGTTGTCCGGTGGCTTGTCTGAAGCTCTTGTGCAATTGCAAAATACCGTAAAGCAATCGGCAGGTCACTTGGATTATCTGCGGGGGATTTTTTGGTTTGATAATACGCGTATTCATTTTATCAAACCTTATACTATCGAATATTGGACCAGAACCGCCGCCCTCAACGATGCGGCAGAAACGTATGCCAGTATCGCAAAAGCACGTCAGGCAACAAGGAGGAGTTCGTTTGGACGCTGAAAATGGTATCCCACTTTTTCCCTCGGAAGAAATACCTCGTATCCTTGATTTGGTGCTATTCCACGCTGGCAAGATTCGAAAAAAGCATGATGCGGAAAGAGAAGACGTTCTATCCGATCGACTTTTTAAGCGGTTACGAAAGGATAAGATCTTCCGGGCTGCACCTTTTGTCCCTGTCCGTGAGCACCAGCTTTTTGATGAAAACGGTAAAGAAAGCCAGAGCGGACGAATAGATATCAACTTTATTCGCCCTCCAGGCGACGAGACCTATTTTGCCATAGAAGCCAAGCGGCTGCATGTGACATTTCCTTCCGGCTGGAAATCCCTGGTTAGTGAGTACGTGACCGGCAGCCAGGGGATGATGTGTTTTATCTCAGGCAAATATTCGCCATCCCAACAGACTGCGGCTATGCTCGGCTATGTCTTTGACGGTGACATTGTCCGAGCCGAAGACAAAATCGCAGCATCTGTTCGCAAGAACGCAAAACAGCTCAAGCTCATGCCACCGCATAAAGTTCATGACTCATCAATTTCAGCAGGAAATCATGTGAAAGAAACGTACCACGCTTTGCCATCACGAGAATTTGTTATTTATCACATGCTGGTTTCGGTGTTATGATTCAATTTTATTAAATCAAGACATAGGTTTGTTTTTGTTTGAAAAAATATAACAATATGACTGTTAGCTTAAGCCGGGACTTTGCTTAAGTGAAGCGAAAGCGGACAAGGAGGGAACTGTCAAACCATTGATGACTCTTATTTGCCGTTTACATCGCCCCAAAATCAATTTAAATTAACACGATTCACACTTCAATCACTCCAATTCAAATTTAAATTGATCCATTTTAAACTTAAATCACGCCAATTCACACTTCAATCAGGGCAATTTAAATTGAAATCGTACCAATTCAAATGTACATCAGGCCAATTGAAGCGTAAAATATGTTGATTTCAATTTGAATAGGGATGATTTCGGTACGATTTGCACCAAAAAACCTGTATAGCAGAGAGCGGTAGCGTTCATCTCCATCTGCTACGCTTCTCATTAAAAAAGGACTACGCTGTAATGATTGATTTTATCCAGCAATATAGCCCGGTGACCCAGGCTCTTCTTGCAACGTTTTTCACCTGGGCAATGACGGCCCTTGGTGCCGCCCTTGTTTTTTTCACCAAGAAAGTGCATCACAAATTGATGGATTCTCTGCTTGGTTTTGCCGCCGGAGTTATGATTGCGGCGAGCTTTTGGTCTCTGCTTGCACCTGGAATTGCTATGGCAGAGCAGATGGGACAGATTTCCTGGTTAACCGCCAGTATCGGCTTTTTAGCTGGTGGCATTTTTATGCGCATAATTGATAAATTTCTTCCCCATCTCCATCCCGGTCTCAGTATGGATAAAAGGGAAGGGGTTAAAACGTCGTGGCAACGGAGTACCCTGTTGGTGCTTGCCATAACCTTTCATAATTTTCCTGAAGGCCTTGCTGTTGGTGTTGCCTTTGGTGCTGTTGCAGCGGATCTGCCCTCTGCGACCATTGGTGGGGCGCTGGCTTTGGCCCTTGGTATCGGGATTCAAAATATTCCAGAAGGAACAGCCGTGGCAATGCCTTTGCGGCGTGAGGGGATGAGTCGGAGCAAAAGTTTTATGTTGGGGCAGGCCTCTGGAATGGTGGAGCCTATTGCCGGTGTTATCGGGGCCTACTTTGTCCTCAGGATGCAGCACATCCTGCCCTATGCCCTCTGCTTTGCAGCAGGATCAATGATCTTTGTTGTTGTTGAGGAATTAATCCCTGAATCCCAAAGAATACATGAGAATATCGACCTGGTCACTATGGCGACAATGCTCGGCTTTACGGTTATGATGATTCTTGATGTGGCTCTAGGATGAAGAGGCTGGAGCCAGGCAGTACCGATGTCTAGGGCTTCCTAGGGCTTCCTTTTTTATTGATGCTCCAGCGAATACCCTGTAGGAATAATTTGTTTATTTGAGGTTCATTTTGTCGCACGAAATCCTGATACAACTTACTGGAATTTTTATCTTGGGCATCATTGCCCAGTGGACAGCATGGAAGCTGCACCTGCCGTCTATCCTGTTTCTGCTGATCGCTGGCCTGATCGTTGGGCCGGGTCTTGGGCTACTACATCCTGACCAACTCTTCGGCGACCTCCTGTTTCCGATGGTCTCCCTTGCTGTTGCAGTAATTCTCTACGAAGGCGGGATGAATCTGCGCTTTCGGGAACTGCGTAAACAGAAAATCAGGGGCGTGTTGTTGCAGATATTGACCCTTGCCGTGCTGATCTCCTTGGTGCTTGGCACAGTTGCTGCCCACTATATTATTGGCTTCCCCTGGCCGGTGTCTGCCTTGCTGGCAGCAATCCTTGTTGTAACCGGACCCACGGTGATTGGTCCGATGTTGCGACATCTTCGGCTCCGCGGGCGAGTCAGTTCTTTGCTGAAATGGGAAGGTATTGTCGTTGATCCTCTGGGCGCAACCCTAGCGGTCTTGGTGTTTACAGTGGTGCGTCACAGCAACCTGCGTGATGGTTTAACAGAGGCACTCATTGATTTCGGAGTGACCCTTGCCGTTGGACTGTCATTTGGTTTTATTGCTGCAGCAGTGTTGGTTGTGGTCCTTAGAAAATTCTGGTTGCCTGATGCCTTGCATAACCCTGTCTCGCTGATGCTGATGTTTGCCTCGTTCACAGCAGCCAACGTTGTGCTGGATGAGGCTGGTCTGTTGGCAGTGACGGTCATGGGTATCACCCTTGCCAATCAGAAATGGGTGTCCATCCGGCACGTTATTGAATTCAAGGAAACCCTGACTACTCTGCTGATTTCCTGCCTCTTTGTGATCCTAGCAGCGCGCCTTCAACCCCAGGATATTCAGGGGCTGGGTTGGAACAGCTTCCTGTTTGTTGCGTTCATGATTCTGGTGGTGCGCCCGGCCTCTATTCTGGCAGGGACAATTGGTTCATCATTGCCTTGGCAAGAACGGCTGTTTATGGCCTGGATGGCACCACGCGGTATCGTGGCTGCTGCGGTTGCCTCTGTGTTTGCCCTGGAATTTGCTGCCAAAGGATATCCACAGGCACTTGAACTTGTTCCTGTCATCTTTCTGATGGTTTTTGCCACCGTGTTGATTTACGGGCTTTCAGCGGTTCCGCTTTCACGGAAGTTTGGTCTGTCACGAGCTAATCCGCAGGGCATTCTTTTTGTTGGCGCACATACATGGGCAAGGGCTATGGCCCAGGCGATCATGAAGGAAGGATTTTCTGTTGTGTTGATCGACACGGATCGGGAGAATGTTGCCCTTTCTCGAATGGCAGGTATGCCTGCTCTCTATGGAAACGCTTTGGCAAAAAAGACCCGTGAGGAAATTGATTACGGCGGCTTGGGCCGTATGCTCGCAATGACAGCCAATGATGCGGTTAACGCTTTGACCTGTGCGCATTTTATGGAAGATTTTGGTCGGCAGGAGGTCTACCAACTCTCCTTTCCCCCTGTGGAGCAAGATAGCCGGCATAAAGCGATTCCGCAGGAACAACATGGCCGTCTGCTCTTTGGCGAGGGCCTTGATTTTTTCCGACTCAACCATGCCTTTGGCAGTGATCCAACAATTAAGCTGACTAAGTTGACCAAGGAGTTTGATTATCAGGCGTTTATGTCCGAGTATAATAACGCCGCAATCGTCTTATTTGTTCTTAAATCAAATCATTCCATTGAAGTTTGCACAGTTGATAGTCCAGTAGATCCTGTAGCCGGGGATGTCCTGATCAGCATTGTTCCGCAGACGCAACAGGCTGTAGCACCAACGACAGTAACGTCTTCTCAAGAATAAATGCTATCTTGGTTGCTCTTTTATGATTACACTCAAGGCGGGTATGAAGGCTGTGGTGGTTGGTCTGGGTAAATCCGGGCTGGCAGCAGTCCAGTATCTGCACCAACAAGGGCTGGAGGTTGCGGTTTCTGAGTTCCGAGACCAGATCCCAGAGGAAGAGCGGGCCGTGCTGGAGCAATGCGATGTAGATCCAGGCACAGGGCTGGAAACAGGCGGTCATACGGCTGCTTTTTTTGTTGATGCGGATCTGATCGTGCCAAGTCCGGGTGTGCCTGCGGATTTGCCGATCTTGATAGCGGCCCGAAGCCGGGGCGTACCCGTGGTCGGGGAATTGGCCTTGGCGGCCGGACGTATTCAGGTGCCGGTAATTGCCGTGACCGGGTCTAACGGCAAAACCACCGTGACCAGCCTGATCGGCCATCTGCTGGGGAGTTGCGGCAAGAAGGTCTTTGTTGGTGGCAATATCGGCACACCGATTCTGGAATACCTTTTGAATCCGGGCAATGCTGAAGTTGTGGTGCTGGAGCTATCCAGTTTTCAGCTTGAAGTAGCTGAAGATTTTCGGCCTGATATCGGCCTGCTGCTGAATCTTTCCTCGGATCATCTTGATCGGCACGGCAGCTTTGAGAAGTACGCTACAGCCAAGATGAACCTTTTTGCTCGCCAGGGCAGGGGAGACACGGCGATTATTGGCATGGATGATCCCTTTCTTGTAGCTGCTCCACCTTCTGTTACCGAGAATGTATACGGTTTTGGTTCCCAGTCCGATTGTCGGGCTCGAATAGAAAGGCAATCAGTCTATATGCAGCCAGGATTTGGGCCGGACGGGAAGGGCGAATTGTATAATTTGGCAGAAACTCGGCTGAACTCCAGAGTAAATCTGTACAATGCCGCTGCGGCCATCCTTGCAGTCCGGGCCTTTGGCTGCAACGAGCAGGATATTAAGTCTGGACTGGCCGATTTTCAACCGCCCCAGCATCGCATGACTCCTGTTGGAGAAATAAACGGAGTCCGCTTTGTTAATGATTCCAAGGCCACCAATGTGGGGGCCGTGGTTGCGGCCCTGGCAGGCTTTGGGATGGGTGCTGAGAAGGAAGTCATCCTGATTGCTGGCGGAAGGAATAAAGGGGGCGATTTTGATGCCTTGGTTCCAGCGTTTCGGCAGCACGTCAAATATATCGTTTTGATTGGTGAATCTGCTTCTGATTTGGCTGCGGTTGCCGAGGAAGCTGGTGTCGGGTATCAGTTTGCCTCTGATATGGAAGAGGCGGTTGTAATGGCCTTTGCCGCTGCATCTCCAGGCGATACGGTGCTATTGGCTCCGGCTTGCGCGAGTTTTGATATGTTTAGGAGTTATGAGCAGCGGGGGGAGGTGTTTGAGCGGTGTATTAGAAATATGGCTGAGGAAACTTATATTAGCTAATCAAAAATATTGATTTTTACTCTGCATAAGGTGCGGAATTATGTTCTTGTCAGAACTGAGATTGTGGAATTTCCGAAAATACGGCGTTGGCACAGATGATTTTGACGGTGTTGATCCGGGGATTATGGTTCCTTTCAATGAGGGGTTCAATGTTTTGATCGGTGAGAATGACTCAGGAAAAACAGCGATTGTTGATTCTATCCGGCATCTCCTTGGTACACAGAGCCGTGAGTGGTACCGGCTTGATGAATCAGATTTTTATGGTTCTGAAAAAAATCGTGCTAAAAAACTTAAAATAGAAGCTATTTTTCAAAATTTCACCCCAAAGGAAGCAGCTCCTTTTCTTGAATGGATGGGATTCGAAGAGCGAAATGGTAAGCAGGAATATGTGTTGACGCTTCGGTTTACGGCGGAACGTAAAGTCGATAGGATCATAACTAATCTTCGTGCTGGCGCTGATCCTGTTGGCTCTCAACTAGACGGAGAGGCTAGAGAACTTCTTCGTATTACTTATTTGAAACCACTCCGCGATGCAGAGAGCGAGCTGACCCCAGGGCGTCGTTCTCGTTTGGCACAGATTTTAGCCGCCCACAAACTCTTTCAGAAAACGCCATCTGCTCAGTCCGAGCAAAAACATAAGCTTGAAGAAATAGTTGAAGAGGCTAACACTGCAATCAAGGAATACTTCTCGGCAAAAGACGAAGAGGCGCATGGTTACGAAATCATGCGGACTGTTAATGGCTATTTGGAAGATTTTTTTTCCGATGGAGATTGCCCTCCAACAGCGGACATCAGTATTTCTGGAGGAAATTTAGGGGAAATTCTGCGGCGTCTCTCGTTAGAATTAGAAGAAAATCCTACCGGATTGGGCTCTCTGAATTTGCTTTATATTGCTACAGAGCTGCTTCTGCTTCAGTCCTCTGATTTCCAAGGACTTCGCTTGGGAATAGTTGAGGAACTCGAAGCTCATTTACATCCACAGGCTCAGCTTCGATTAATAGATTTTCTTGAAAAACAAGCTGCTGAAGAAATCAGGGGACAGTTTATCCTGACCACGCACAGCACCACAATGGGTGCAAGCATTGACCTTAAAAATTTATTGATTTGTAGAGGGAGCAAAGTTTTTCCAATGGCTCCCAAGTTCACTGATCTTTATCCTAAAAACTACGATTTTCTTCATAGATTCCTTGATGCAACAAAGGCTAATCTACTCTTTGCTCGTGGTGTTATTCTGGTCGAAGGGGCTGCTGAAAACCTTTTAGTCCCAGTTATAGCAGAGATTATTGATAGACCTTTACAACGCTACGGCGTTTCAATCATAAATGTGGGGAGTACAGCATTCCTGCATTATGCTAAGATTTTTTCCCGCAAAGATGGACAACATATGGATATTCCTGTTGCTGTTGTAACAGATATGGATGTCAAGCCGCTGGAGTGGGAAGATGGCAAGGGGAATTCTCCGACAAAAGAAGATGTTGTGGAGAAACAGGCCAAAAGAAGAGACTATGTGTCGCAGGAATTCGACAGAGGTAGTGTTAAAGCATTTTTACCCTGTAACTGGACGCTTGAGTATGATATAGCTTTAGACCCAACTTTCACCTACTGTTTCTATGAGTCAGTTTTGTGGGCTGAAAAATTGAGCAATGCGAAAACAGGAGAGCCGCAAAAGAAAAAAGCCGGAGAGGTCTGGAATAAAGTTCAGGAAGATATTGGTAAATGGGAGAAATGTTGGGATGGTGATTCGAGGAAAAGCGAGAAGATAGCATTCGAGATTTACCACCAAACGATGTTGGGTAAGGATATTTCAAAAGCAATAACTGCTCAGGTTTTTGCCGAGAAACTTGCAAACAGGAAACAGAGAAAAGAAATAGCGACGACCATCCTTAATTCGGAGCGCCTTAAATATCTCGTCGATGCTATTTGCTATGTTACCAAACCGCGTGATACGGAGGCAGGTAATGCTACAGATTAGTGATGATGATATCGCGCGAGTTGAAAAATTACTGCTCCCGGCAGGATGCTCCTTCAATGAAGAACGACGAGCTTTTATTAAATGTATGGAGTCACGGGATGTTGTTGCCTGTCCGGGTAGTGGTAAGACAACCGCCTTGCTCGCAAAACTGTTAATTCTCGCATCATATATGCCGTTTTCTGACGGTCGGGGAGTATGTGTACTAACCCACACAAATGTCGCAATTGATGAAATTAAAAAACGTGCGGGCAGTGCTGCTGATGCTCTTTTTCGTCATCCAAATTTTTTTGGAACAATTCAAAGTTTCGTTAATCGATTTCTCGCCATACCATGCTATCGGATTAAATATGGACGTGCAGTACAATCAATTGATAATGTTCCGTTCTATGCAGAAATCGAAAGGCACTATAATCGAAATTACGGGCTGAAAACTTGGATTGAACAACGCCGTGGAAGTGCGGCCACGCTTGGAGGATACTGGCTGCAATGCTCCGATCTAACAGTTGGGAAAGATCTTGATAATGATATTCCCAAATTGAGACGGGAAACGAAAACCTACAAGAGTATAGAGGGTATTCGGCAGAAGCTTCTTGATAGTGGTATATTGAGCTATAATGATGCCTATTCGTTTGCTCTGTATTATCTTTCCAGCTTCCCGGAAGTATCAAAAGCAATTCGACAGCGATTTAAATTTGTCTTCATCGACGAAATGCAAGATACTGATGACCATCAACAGCGTGTGCTAGATGGACTTTTTACCAGTTGCGACGAGGAGGTGACCCTGCAATGCTTAGGTGATCCCAATCAGGCTATATATCAGTCCACAGTAAAACAAGATATACTCTGGAAACCAACTGTTCCCGCCTTACTATTTTCAGACAGCCTGCGTTATGGAGCGACTATCGCTAAGGTACTTGATACAGTTCGCGTTGACCGTACTCTGACCCTTAAACCCAATCTCAACCAAAAATCGGTAGCTCCTCACATATTGTTGTATGATTCTGGATCGGAAAACAATGTTCTTCCAGCTTTCGGCAATCTCATCCGTGAACATGAACTCCACAAGTTAGAAAATCCACAATTCAGTGCTATTGGTTGGATCGGCAAAGACAATACAGATGAAGGAAAAGTATGTCTTCGCCATTATCATCCTGAATACCAGAAATCTCTCGGCAATAATAGTAAGCAACGATGTTTCACAACCCTTCTGTCGTACGTGCAGGCGATGGATGTATTATTGAAGCGTAATCCGAAAAGTGCAGAAGGTCTGATTGATTTGGCACTAAGCGGCGTTGTGCATGCTCTTCGCTTGGCAGGTCTAAAACATCCCGATTCCCAACGCCCCTTTACTGTTGCAACCTTCAAAAGCTATTTCAAGCAGAGTAATGAAAAACTCCATACAGGACTTTTCTTGTCTCTTGCCGAGTGGATTCTTGCATTCCGCCAAGGCAACATTGCGGTAAAGCAGTTTCGTGATTTCATCTCGGAATTCGTTCGAGATCACTTTTTCGATAACAAAATAGAAATAAAGGGGCTCACCGAATTTTTAAGCTCTGACTCTGTTGATTTTGAGCCGCCGGAAAAAGACTGTGTTAATACCTTTGATTCTGATGCAGGTGATAAAATTGAGATTGCTACCGTTCATTCGGTTAAGGGAAAGACGTATACAGCGGTACTTTACCTTGAAACGTTCTACTATACATTAGATTCAAAGCGGATATTGCCATTTTGTTCTGGAAAATATCCTAAATCTGATAGCAAAAAAGTGCGTCATCGCAAGAATCTCAAAATTACCCATGTTGCATTCAGTCGTCCAACACATCTTCTCGCCTTCGCCTGCTGTAATGAACATGTATCAGGACATGAGACAGAGTTGGAGAAGGCGGGGTGGGTTATTCGTGATCTTCGTTTAACGCATAAGACTTAAAAAGAAACATGGCACATCCGTTAAATCAATTAACCATTAAAGGCTTCAAGTCTATTCAACATCTTGAAGACTTTCGTCTTACCAATCTCAATGCCCTTATTGGCGGCAACAGAGCAGGGAAAAGTAACTTTATTGATTTTTTTCGGATGCGGTGAGATCATATTCAGGAAGATAAAGAATAGGAAGGATATCATGCAAGCAAAAAAAATGATCCTTGAAACAGATCGACAAGGAAGACTGGTGAATCAACCCAAATTACCACCGAATGTCCGAATGGAGGCTATCTTCCTCATACCAGAGAAGAAAAGGAAAAGTAAGAAGAGAAGGAAACCTTCTCCTGTCATTGCTGGAAAGGGGAAGATTCTCGGCGATATCGTCTCACCCATTTCTAACGTATAAGTTATATGCGCATAATCATCACAGGCGGCGGAACCGGCGGACATCTCTTTCCCGGTATTGCCTTGGCAACCGCATTACAGCAAAAATATCCTGACTGTAAAATAATGTTCATTGGAACGCAACGCCAGCTTGATCAAAAGGCATTGGCCGGATTCAGTTTTCAACGAGAATCCATTGCCTGCATGGGCTTGAAGGGCATGGGGCTGAAGCATCGTATCAAGAGCCTGCTGCGTTTACCCTTCGCAGTTTTGGAAGCCTGGAAGATCATAAAGGGGTTTCAGCCGGATCTGGTCTTTGGTGTGGGTGGTTATGTCACCGGACCAGTGCTACTGGCAGCCCGCCTGCGTTCTGTACCCACCTGTATCCATGAGCAGAACTCGATCTCAGGGCTGGCTAACAGGATGACCTCCTCTTTTGTCAGCAGGATTTTTGTTTCCATTCCTGGTGACTATCCCTTTTCTGAACAAAGAACCGTAATTTCCGGGAATCCGGTTCGTCAGGAAATTGTCATAGCAGCACAACGCAAACAGCAGCAAGGCACCAGAGCAGAGAGAGAAAAAGTTTTGACTCTTCTGATTATGGGCGGTAGTCTTGGAGCGCATCGTATCAATATGTTGATGCTTGATGTTGCAGCCCAGTTTGATGAGCAACAAAAAAAGTTGGTAAAACTTATTCATCAAACCGGTAGTGTAGACAAAGACAAGGTCAGAGATGGGTATGCAGTTGCTGGGGTTCAGGCTGAGGTTCGGGATTTTTTTACTGATATGGCCTCGCTGTACAGTCAGGCTGATCTGGTTCTTGCCAGGGCAGGCGCAACCTCGCTGGCTGAGTTAGCTGTTATGGGGTTGCCTGCTGTGCTGATCCCATATCCCTATGCAGCAAATGATCATCAGGCCAAAAATGCTGCATACTATGTTGCAGGTGGAGGATCTGTGATGTATCGGGAATCTGACCTCGATGCACAGCAGCTCTATAAAATTCTTTCGCAATTATTGGATGATGTTGATAAGCTACAACAGATGGGGTATTCCATGAACCGTATGGGACAACCAGAGGCTACCCAGCATATACTGGAGAACTGTATAGAACTTATTAGAAAATAAGTATGTAAGGGCGAACTGAAAACGGTGAACTTATTTTTTGAAAATTCGCTAATCAAAGATCAACGATAGGATTATGCAGAAAAAAATTTGCTGGATAGTATTGGATGTATAAAAGAAAAAGACATAAGCATATCCACTTTGTCGGAATAGGCGGCATTGGTATGTCAGGGATTGCTGAACTGCTTTTATATTTGGGCTACAAGGTCAGTGGCTCAGATCTGCGGACAACAGATATTACCCGACGCTTGGAACTGGCTGGCGGAACCATATATAAAGGCCATCAGGCAAGCAGAGTCTCTGGAGTGGATGTGGTGGTGGTTTCAACAGCAGTGAGTGAGGACAATCCCGAGGTTCTGGCCGCACGAAACAAACAGATTCCCGTGATCCAACGAGCTGAGATGCTTGCCGAACTGATGCGATTAAAAAAGTTTGGCATTGCCATTGCTGGCAGTCATGGCAAGACCTCTACCACCTCTTTAGTTGCAGCTCTTCTGAACGAAGCTGGCTTGGACCCCACAGTGGTGGTGGGTGGCAAGGTTGACTGTTTTGGTGGCAGCAATGCCCAGCTGGGTGAGGGTGAATTTTTGGTGGCTGAGGCTGATGAAAGCGATGGTTCTTTTCTCAAGCTCTCTCCAGTGATTGAGGTTATCACAAATGTTGATCTGGAGCATTTAGACTATTACCGTGACCTACATCATATTAAGGAAAAATTTCTTGAATTCATTAACAAGATCCCCTTTTACGGGGTTGCAGTTGTCTGTCTGGATGATCATAACCTTGCCAGTCTGTTGCCCCAAATTCAACGGCGAAAGATCACCTACGGCTTGACAGAACAGGCTGATCTTCAGGCAACAAAGATTGCAGTTGATGGCCGCAAAAACGAATTTATGGTGTCATACCAGGGCAAGGAACTGGGAATGATTCAGCGGAATACACCGGGACGGCATACGGTCTACAACACCTTGGCTGCCATTGCTGTTGCCTTGGAACTGGAAATAGAATTTCCCCTGATCGCTCATACGCTGGCACAGTTTGAAGGGGTGCAAAGGCGGCTGGAAGTCAAAGGTGAAAAACAGGGCATTTTGGTGGTTGATGATTATGGGCATCATCCCACAGAAATTCGGGCAACCTTGGACGCTGTTCGAGACGGTTGGCCGAATCGACGGCTTGTGGTTGTGTTTCAGCCGCACAGGTATACCCGTACGCAGGGACTGTTTGAGGAGTTTGCCACGGCATTTTATCGAGCTGATGTCCTTATCCTGACAGATATTTATGCTGCCAGCGAAAAACCCATTGAGGGGGTCACCAGTGAGGCGTTACTTGAGGCAATAAAATGCTACGGACAACGAGATGCCTTTTATCATGCTGATTTAAAAACACTTCCGCATGGACTGCTTGATTTTATTTTAGAGGGCGATCTGGTGTTGACTCTTGGAGCTGGTAGTATCGTGCAAATCGGCGAACAGCTTCTTGAGCTACTGAGTTAAAAGGAAGTATAATCAGTATGAAGCAGCAGCAACGGAAGCAACTTATCGCCTTAACAGCAGATTGGCCGTCATCCATCCAGTTTGATGTGCCTATGGCTTCCTATTCCACTTTGCGGGCAGGTGGAAAAGCAGCAGGGTTTATTGATATTTACTGTCTCTCCGAGTTACAGGAGCTTGTAGGTTGCCTACATGAACAACAGCTTATTTTTCGAGTTATTGGTCGTGGTTCCAATATTTTGGTAACAGATAAAGGCTTTCCCGGTGTGATGATTCGGCTCAAAGGTGCATTTGAGCAGATTGCCTTTAAAAAAAGTTTTGATGCGGAAAATGACCAAAAATTTTATCTTGTCCAGGCAGGAGGCGGTTGTTCTCTGGGAAAATTACTTTCTTGGTGTATCATGCAGGGGCTGTCAGGTTTAGAATGTATGGCTGGTATTCCTGGCTCTGTGGGTGGATCTGTCCGGATGAATGCCGGTGCCGTGGGCGGAGAAATCAGTGACTGTCTACATTCTTTAGACTGTGTTGATGATTATGGACATGTTATGCAGGTGCTGCGATCGGAACTCCAGCTTTCCTACCGCAAGGCAGAGTTTAAACCAAGAGGTACCTCTTTAAATTTTTTACATTCCGGAAACTCCTTGCTTGTCGTCTCTGCTTATTTTAGGTTGAGATCAGGGATAAAAGAACAGGTGCGTTCCCGTTGTGCAGCTTTTCTGGCCCAGAGAAAGGAAAGGCAACCCACAGGGGTAGCTTCTGCAGGTTCGTTTTTTAAAAATCCTCCTCACGATGCTGCTGGTCGCCTCATTGAGGCTGCTGGCCTGAAAGGGCGGTGTTGCGGAGAGGTATTGGTCTCTCCAAAACATGCCAACTTTATTGTTAATACTGGGAAAGGAACAGCAACAGATATTTTGACCTTAATGGAGCAGGTGCAGGAAGCGGTTTTTCAAAAATTTGCGATTCGTTTGGAACCGGAAGTAGAAATTATTTAAAAAATATTTAGAGAGTTACTGGGTTACCTTCGTATCTTTCCATCCGTCCTATCCGTCGGTCCCCAGAAATGCCAGAGAGGAACAGGATCAGGGGATTAGGATCTCATGGCTCGAAAAAAAATACGATATAGACGACAGAGGGCAGGGCGTTCACCCATGCTCCGTCAGTTTCGCTCGCATTATGTCCAACCGCCTGCACAGTTGCGGATTCGGGTTAATATGGGGCGATATCAGCAGCCGACCTCTCTTTCCCGCAGGCCAAAGTGGAATTTTCTGCTGATCAAAAGGTTTTTTTTCTTGCTGATCTTGGTTATGCTCTGTGCTGTGACTGTTCGTTTAGGCAAGAGGGTCTTGGAACATTCAGATGCGTTTGCATTGCGTCAGGTTGCAATTCAGGGGAATCGCATGCTTACTGAGACGCAGATACGTACTCTTGCTGCTATCCAATACGGGAAACAGCTCTTTTCTATAACCCCAGAGGAGGTTGAAGAACGCATTTGTCAGGACGCCTGGGTGGAACAAGTAGAGGTTGAGCGTGCTTGGCCAGATACCTTACTCATAAAGGTTTTTGAGCATCGTCCTTTGGCAATGATTAATATTGAGGGCAAACATTCTGGACTGTATTACCTTGGCTATGACGAAACTCTTTTTGCGCAGGTTGAACCTTCGCAGGATATAGATTATCCTGTTATAACTGGTTTTGTTTTGCCGGCTGGAAGAGATACTGCATCTGCGCTTGATTTAACAAAGGATACAGTAACAAAGGATGCACGAACATTTTTACACGTTGCTGCACGAGGAAATCCGATTTTGCCCTTGCAGTCGATTTCTGAAATACATATAGATGCAGAGAGAGGAATTATTGTTTATCTTGTTGAACACCCCTTTCCTATTTATGTTGGATATGGTAACGTCGAAAAAAGATATTATCAGCTCGTTGTCTTACTTGAGCGATTTTATCGAAAGAAAGAAATCGAGGGGATTAAAGAGATTCGAATGGATTATCATGAAGGCCGTATTCTGGTGGCCAGGTCAGAGCCGTAGGTAATGTGCGCAATGGAAGAACTGGATATAAAGGTTGCTGCTCATCAAGCAGAAGAAACAGAGCAGGCGCAAGAAAGCGAAAGAGTTGAGTCAAATCGTGGTTCCGGAGAGCTGGTTGCTGGACTGGATATCGGTACTACCAAGATATGCGCTGTTATAGGCGAAGTCTTTGAAGATGGCTGTGTAAACATCATCGGGGTAGGAACTGCTGCATCCTCGGGAATGAAAAAGGGTGTGGTGGTCAATATTGAATCAACCGTTAAGGCGATACGACAGGCTATTGACAGCGCCTCGGATATGGCTGGTTGTGATATTGAAACCGTCTATGTTGGTATTGCCGGAACGCATATCAAGGGATTTAACTCTCCCGGGATTATTGCCATTAACAATGCACAGATCAGGCAAAAAGAAATTCAAGCTGTTATTCATGCTGCCCAGACTGTCAAAATTTCGGATAATCAACAGATCATTCATGTTCTGCCGCAAGAGTACATGGTTGATGATCACACTGGTATTCAAAATCCACTGGGAATGACCGGGGTACGCTTGGCAACCAATGTCCACATTGTGACTGCTGATGTCACCTCGTTGCATAATCTGGTCACCAGTTGCAGTCGGGCCGGACTCAATGTGGCTGAGGTGGTGTTGGAGTCTGTGGCCTCAGCCCGCGCCGTGCTGACGCAGGATGAAATGGAGCTGGGCGTGGCGTTGTTGGATATTGGCGGTGGCACCACAGATCTGGCAGTTTTTTGCAACGGTACGATTAAGTGTACTTGGGAACTGGCCTTGGGTGGGAATAACCTGACCAATGATCTCTCTGTGGGATTACGCACCCCCTTGCAGGAGGCAGAGATGCTCAAGTATAAATACGGTGGAGCTGTCTCTTCTTTGATTAAAGAAAACCACATCATTGAGGTTCCCACGGTTGGAGACCGCAAGGCTCGAAAAGTCTCGCAGCGGGTAATGGTTGAAATACTAGAAGCCCGGATGGAGGAAATCCTGCAGGTGGTAAATAAAAAAATTTGCGGTTCTGGGTATAGAAACCGAATTAATGCGGGCATGGTCATCACGGGTGGCACTGCTCTGTTGGCTAATGTGGTTGAAATGGCCGAACAGGTTTTTGATATGCCGGTACGGATCAGTTTTCCACGGGGTGTTGGAGGGCGAGTAGAGGATGTTGAATCACCACGGTGTACAACAGCGGTTGGTCTCGTCTTATATGGTTGTAATGAAAAGGAAATTATGCCAATTGAGCATGAAAATCTTGTGAGCAGGATCAGGAGTTTTTTGAAAAATATTATTTAGTACTGGAAAAGATTCTATGACAGCTTTATAGTAAAAATGTTATAAGAGAGAATTATTGTATTTTTATATGAAGGTGATTGATGACTTCCCGAGTCATTTTGCATTTTCATGTTTTATTGTTCCTCCCCAGAGGAAAGAGATGGATGCGATGATAAAAGTGGCTGATATTTTTTTACAAGTCCTTTGATTATTTTGAGCAGCTTGTATGCTGTATTGTCCAATGTCGAGTCCCAAGAGGGGATGAATAGAGTTATACCATAAGTTGATTTTTTAATTATTTTAATTAGTTAATTTGCTGTGGGAGCAAAATGCTTGAGGGGGAAAGCATGTCATATAGAATGGCAGAAGAAGAGTCGGTAGCGACTATCAAGGTAATCGGAGTCGGTGGCGGTGGAGGGAATGCCATTAACACCATGGTTGATAATCGGCTTGCCGGCGTACAATTTATTGTAGCCAACACAGATATGCAGGCTCTGGAGAACTCAAAAGCGGATATTCGTATCCAACTGGGGCCGAATATTACCAAGGGCATGGGTGCTGGCGCTGATCCGGCTATGGGACGTGATGCGGCCCAGGAGAGTATTGATGACTTGGCCAATGCTATCTCAGATGCAGACATGGTTTTTGTTACCGCAGGTCTTGGTGGCGGAACAGGAACAGGTGCTGCACCGATTATTGCCGGATTGAGCAAAGAGCAGGGTGCGTTGACCGTTTCAGTTGTTACGAAACCCTTTTATTTTGAAGCGAAAAAACGCATGCATAATGCCGAGGCTGGTTGGGAGGAGCTGAAGAAAAATTCAGATACCATTATCACGGTACCCAATGACCGGCTGTTGGGCCTGATGCAAAAGAACTCCACCCTTGTCGATATGATGAAAATGGTGGATGATGTCCTCTTGCAGGCAGTTAAAGGGATCACTGACCTCATCAATCTTCCAGGCCATATTAACGTTGACTTTGCCGACCTCAAGACGGTTATGAAGGAGGTTGGGCCAGCAATTATGGGATCTGGTGAGGCTTCTGGCGAAAATCGTGCCAGCGAGGCGGCTAAACGGGCTATTGACAACCAGTTGCTGGAAGATGTGGGTATTGACGGTGCCTTGGGTATTCTGATCAATATCTCAGCAACCAACTCCTTGACAATGGGCGAGTTTATGGAGGCATCTGCTCTTATTCAGGAAAAGGCCCATGAAGACGCCAATATTATTATTGGTGCCCTGTTTGATGAAAATATGGGTGATGAGTTGCGTGTGACTGTCATTGCCACGGGTATTGCCAACTTTGAGGATTCTACAGATACCATTTCTGAGTTTGATGTGGTTGGTCGTGCAAGCAGTACGAAAACGGCAAAACCCCTCAATGTCAGCAACGAAAAGGGAGGGATTGAGCTGGAACAACGTCCGCCACGTACTCAGCCAACCAGCTTTGCCCGTCCTAATCCGGTACCTAAAGGATTACGCCCTATGCCAACGCCGATCTTTGATGAGCAGAATGATCTGGCAGAATGGGATGAACCTGCGTATATCCGGAAAAAGGCAAATTAATATTTCTGCGTTTTTTTGCAGGCTGTAATGCGCCCTTCTCTCCAGCGCATCATTTGCCGTTAATATTTTTTTGTTTTGCACCCCCTGCTTACAACAGAGACCGGAACAGTCCGCAAAAAATGGAAGGGTCGCCTACCGGTGGCCCTTTTATATCCTAACACCTATCCCCTTGCTGTTTCCAATCTTGGCTTTCAGCTTCTTTATCGCCTCGTCAATGCCTTTGAAGAGATTGTCTGTGAACGTTTTGTTTATCCCCAACATCAAGAACCCTTTCGTTCCTTAGAGTCCAGCCGGCCTTTAGCAGATTTTCCCCTTCTTTTGGGTTCAATTAGCTTTGAGCATGATTATACACGATTAGCCGCAATGCTGGTTGCCGGACGGGTTGAACCGTATGCAGTGGACAGGTTGCAAAAGATTGCACCTGGTCATCCCCTTGTTGTCCTTGGTGGGGTAGGTGTTTTTATGAACCCTGAACCTCTGGCCCCTTTTGCCGATTTAATGGTGATCGGTGAAGCAGAGCCTGTCTTGCCGCTGCTCCTGCCAGCGCTGGCCAATATACATACAAGAGAGCAGTTGCTAGATATAGGGCAAACAATACCAGGATGTTATATTCCGTCATCTTATAGCTTTGCGTATAACCGTGCTGGAAGATTACAGGAGATTACTGTTCGTGATGGTTTGCCACAACAGGTTTGTCGAATTTCCGTGGAACAGAGCAGAGTTGCAGCTCATTCTGAAATCCTTTCTCCCCAGGCTGAACTGGGAATGTATATGACAGAACTGGGACGTGGGTGTAGCCGTGGTTGTCGTTTCTGTGCAGCAGGCTATATCTACCGTCCTCCCCGGCTCTGGCAGGCAGATGCCGTACTTGCTGGACTTGCCCAACGTCCGCCGGATGTTCAACGGGTGGGTTTGCTTGGTATGGAAATGGCCGATTCAGAGCTTCTGGATCAGATTGCTGAGACCTTACAAAAGGACGGGTGTTCGCTCTCCTTTTCCTCTTTACGGGCAGACCGCATTTCCCCCGGGCTACTTGAACTTCTTTCGCATTCTGGCCTGAAATCGGTTGCCATTGCACCGGATGGTTGTTCAGAACGATTGCGAAAAGTGATCAACAAGGGCCTTTCAGAGGATGATCTGCTGTCAGCGGCCACTGCACTGGTGGAGGCTGGAATCTATACCCTCAAACTTTATGTTATGGTGGGATTGCCCACAGAGACAGAACAGGATCTTGCCGAGTTTGTCGAGCTTATCCAAAAAATTCGGGAAAAGATTCTACCTATTGGACAAAAAAAAGGACGCCTCTGTGAGCTAATCCTTTCGGTAAACTCTTTTGTGCCTAAACCCTGGACCCCGTTTCAGTACCTCTCTTTTGGCGGGCAAGAAAAAGAGCAGGCCATGCAGGATAGGGACTGTACAGCGGCTGTATACAACCTGAAAAAGAAGATAAAATATCTGAAAAAAGCCTTTGCCAAAGTAGATAATCTTCATCTCAAAGTTGATCGACCGGATAAAGTGCTTACGCAGGCGGTTTTTTCACGGGCAGATCGTCGGGTTGCGCCAGCCTTACTTGATATTGGTATGGGAAAATGTTCTTTTAAACAGGCCATGAAGAGACATAAACTCTCCTCATGGCAGTATGCAGTTCGACCGAGAGATCATGATGAGTTGTTCTGTTGGCAGGTTGTTGATCACGGCATTCAGACCGGATATCTTGCCAAAGAGTTAGAGCGTTCCTTAACAGGTCAAAGCACCTCGCCCTGTGATACGAGTGGTTGTCGTCGTTGTGGGGTTTGCAGGTAGTTGGGTACAGGTAGTCAGGAGAAGAAAAGGAAATATTTTCAATATATTATTGTGAACCCACAGAGGAAAATAAGAGTAAAAATTATATATTTGGCAACTGAAAACAGATATTTTCATCCACCCCATCCATTTCTTGCACTGTTGCCACCTTATAGTTGTTGCGCAGCCAGGTTACCAACTCTGTTACAAGGTATTCAGGTGCTGATGCTCCAGCTGTTATACCAACTCGTTTGCTATTGTCTAGCCATTTTTGGTTTATTTCTCCAGCATGATCAATAAGGTATGCTGGTATATTCTTCTTTTCTGCAACCTCACGTAACCGGTTTGAATTTGAACTGTTTTTTGAGCCAACAACAAGAATAAGGTCAACAGATTCACTGAGATTACGCACGGCTATCTGTCTATTACTGGTGGCAAAGCAGATATCGGTTCGTGAAGGTTCGTTAATATCAGGAAACTGTTTGCGAAGAGCTGTCAACAGGTGAGCAGTGTCGTCAAGACTCAGCGTGGTCTGTGTGACATAACCTACTCGGCTTGGATCGTTTATCTGAAGGTCTTGAATCTCTTCTGGTGAAGAGATCACATGCACTGAACCAGAGGCATGACCACAGGTTCCCACAACTTCAGGATGTCCCTTGTGACCAATCACCAGGACATCATAATGTATTGTGTTTAACAGACTGACCCGGCGATGCACCTTGGAGACAAGGGGGCAGGTTGCATTAATGGTTTGCAGACCAAGACGTTTTGCCTGTTCTTTGACAGCTTGAGAAACTCCGTGGGCACTAAAAATAGCTCGGGACCCGCTTGGTATATCCTCAAGTTCCTCAACAAAGACAGCCCCTTTTTCTTCCAGTTCTTTGATGACATGGGTGTTATGGACAATTTCGTGGAGAACATACACTGGTGGCTTGTAGATCGCCAGCGCCTTATTGACTATATTGATAGCTCGATGAACGCCGGCACAAAAACCACGTGGTCTGGCAAGGATAATCTCCATCTGCTTACTCTTTTTTTGCTGCGGTTTTTTCTTGTTCCGGTAGCGGTGGACTGCTTTGTATGTGCTTAACAAGACCGGTTTCTGCCCCGAGTTTGCGGACAGACTGCATAAAAGTCGAAGGCATGGGCAGTTCCCGCTCTTCATCCAGTAGATCTAATTCCTTGGCAAGCAGCAGGCAGGGCATGGAGTGAATGCCCTCTTGATTGTCGCAAAGGGTCTGCATCCGGAGGCTATCCGTGATATGAGGGATTAATTCGGCGACATGCTTACTCAGATCACGTAACTCTTTTTCAACAAGCTCGCGATGATTGCGGGCAAAGAGATTGACTTGGGAATCAACAGCATCACTTCCATAGAGGTTGTTGACAACAGATCCGGCCAGTCGAATTTTTTCTTTTTCCGAAAAGTCGGTATATCGCTGAAAGATGCTTTTTTTGAGGTGTTGAAAGAGAATCATCTGTACGGTGGTGATGGCCTGCCGCATAACAGGAATGATTTTCGTGTCAACGGTTGACGCAGCTTCTTTAACAGTATCTTGGGCAGCCGAGTTCATAATACCAGCTTAATAGAGGGGTGAGCTGTTAATGTGCTATACAGATGGAGTCGTTGCTCCTCATTATGCACGGTAAGTTCCAGATTGAGGCTGATATATTTTCCTTTTTTTGAAGTGCGTGATTCGGAAAGGGAATAGGGTGCGTCTCCTATCTCGTTGGAAAGGGCGGTTTGCATGGCCTGGCGTTCCATACCAATGACTTTATATTGCCAGACACAGGGGTAATTAATTTCAGGTTTACAACCTTTTAATAACTGCGGTGGCGTTTTTTCATTCATAATAAATCTCTCTTTTTTACCTCTTTGGGATCAACACCTTGCTGGAAAAAATATCATGATATTATCGTATACCTTGAGAAATAGCAAGGGGATTACTCAGACAGAGCCGCTTAATATATAGGAGAGCAGATACTTTTTTGCAAGAAAGAGAGAAAGGCATAATATCCTCAGATGGAGCTATTTGCTTTTTTACAATTTATTGATTAGGTTCTATGGAAAAGAGCTGTTGATTTGTACTCAAAGATATCTTCCTAAGAGTTGAAGGGTCCATTTGGAGCAAATTGAAGCGGCTGCGCAGAAGCGGGCTGAAGGCGAACGGAACGGGGCAACCGGCCCGGCGGTAACAGTCATGGCAAACGGAAACATTGGCAAGGAACTGTACAATAACTTACTGATAAGTTTGAATAAGAAATGTTCTTAAAAAAAATTGAGTCGTTCACCGCAAGTCAATACTTGAGTATGTACGGCAGGGTATTACCAGCCTGCCTGCTGGTTGGAGTCCCGGTCGGTCTCAAGCATGGATGGTTCTTTTTTATTGTTATCATGCTGGCTGGTCTCATTCTTCCTGTTCCCGCCATATACCTTATTGATAAGATTTCAGGTTTCCTGATGTTTTTCTACAACGGCGGCGGAACCTTCTCACTGAATGAGCAACTTGCCGCTGATGTGGAGAAGATCAAAATTCTGAAAACCAAAGAGAAGTTCACCGATGCACTTGAAACCGCAGATGCCGTACTTGCCCGCAACCCGAAACACCCTGAAACACTGTATCTCAAGGCGCAACTACTGATAGGCTTTGAAAGATACAATGCCGCTTATGTCTGTCTGAACAAGCTCATTGCTATAAAAAATCCGGTTCCTGATGAAAAACTCCGTAACTGGGCCATCACCCTGCGTGAGAAAGTCCTGAAGCGCATCCGGGAAGAGCAAGAGCTGGATAAGGAAATATAAGGGAAGGCGTGAGATCGTATAAACATGTCAGTTTCAATATATTGTCATTTTTAAACAACTATTTGATACCATGCATAAAACCGTTGAACAAGTCACCCGCCGCATCATTGAACGCAGCAAAGAGAGTCGCACAGCCTATGTAGAGCAAATCAAAGCGGCTTCTCGGAAGCAGGCTGAAGGCCCTTTCCGAATGCAGTTGCCGAGCAGTAATCTTGCTCATGATCTGGCCGGATGTCCGTCCTGTCGTCCTGCCCTGCTTGATGCGAAGAGGCCCAATATTGGGATTATCACTGCGTACAACGACGTAATTTCAGCGCACCAGCCCCTGGGGGGCTATCCCGACCTGATCAAGGCTGCTGTGACTGCGGCAGGCGGGACAGCGCAGGTTGC
>QYLO01000059.1 GCA_022766165.1 Candidatus Electrothrix gigas | reverse complement strand
ACCAGTTTTCCCCTTCTCAAAACCGGCTGTCTCTAGCTACAGCTCCTCTCCAATGGTTCGCAGTTCTTCGTCTGTACCCAGTACGACATATTCAGGGAATAAAGCAAGTAGCTCTGCACCACCAGTTGTCCCCTTCTCAAAACCGGCTGGCTCTAGCTACAGCTCCTCTCCAGTAGTTCGCAGTTCTTCGTCTGTACCCACTGTACCCAGTACGACGTATTCTTCAGGGAACAGAGCAAGTAGCTATACACCACCAGTTGTCCCCTTCTCAAAACCGGCTGGCTCTAGCTACAGCTCCTCTCCAGTAGTTCGCAGTTCTTCGTCTGTACCCAGTACGACGTATTCTTCAGGGAACAGAGCAGGTAGCTCTACACCACCAGTTGTTCGCTTCTCAAAACCAGTTGTACGTAGGTCTTCGCCAGCAGTTCGCAATTCTTATCCAATAATAAGCAATTCGTCACAAATTATGAGCAACTACACCTCTCAAAGCTATGTACCCTATACACCACCTATACAACGTTCCCGTTCCTATTCTACAACAACCTTGCCGACCCGCTACAGCAGACCATATATTATGCCGCCAACAGGTAGAACAGCTACCCAAACTCCGGCAACACAGGTGACTGTCATTAATATGCCTGGCAATAGATCATGCACCACCTCGATATCACAGTTTGTTTTGCCTCCAACAATAACTCCAGACACAAGAGTTACGACTGTCCCAGCGGGGTCGTCAAGAATCACATCGTATTCTATGCTCGATGATATGCCCCGATATGATGAAAGCAGCAACTCTTGTCCGCCACCCTTACCGGAACCAGACTACTGTCTAGTACCAGAGCCTTGCTGTCCATAAACTCAAGAGAACAACGACAATGAAATTGTAGGGTGACTTCACGTAACTTCACGTAACTTAGGGAGTCACTCGCAACTTTTACACAAAAAAACAGACTATTAGTTTTCCTGAAGCCTTATAAAAAAGCGTAAATGGAACACAATCAGTTATGTATCAACAGTACTGGTTATTTTCTATCATCCCCCAAAAAGAGGTAAAAAGACCATGAACAAAATCACAATGTTTCTTTCCCTAGCAACTGCGGCGGTTATACTTAGCGGCTGTTATATCTCTCCGTGTCCTCCGTATTCTGCTGGCTATAGAACACAATGTCCATCTCCAATAAAAGTTAAAAAAGCAAAAAAAAATATGGGATGCAAGCCTGTTTGCAAGCCCACCTGTAGGACTGTCTATAAACCTACCTGTACTTATTAATCCGGTTCAGTAAAGGACAGGACGGTTGGGATTTCCGAGCTGTTTAAAAAAGGATATGAGATCATGAAAAAAATTTCGATTTTTCTTACGCTGGCAACAGTTGCGGTTATGCTTGGAGGGTGTTATTTTCCTCCACCACATTATCAAGCAAGAGCAATACATCCGGGAGTAGGAAGAGCAATACATCCGGGAGTAGGAAGAGCAATACATCCGGGAGTAGCAGTAGGGTATCGTCATCCTGTAGTAAGAAGATATCGTCATCCTGTTATGCGACCTGCTCCAAGAATTATTGTTTCTCCTCGACGAGCAGTACTTTATTAGCCTCTATATGTGACGGTATTCTTTTTCATATACGGAAGGTTATTCGCCATCACAACACGCACCGTTTGCCTTGAGGGGTGACGGTGCTGCACAATTTATTAAGTTACAAGGCAACGTTATTCAAGATTGATTTTTTTTGTACAAAATATTTTACCTAAAAGTAAATCAAGAATAAATATTTTTAGCCTATTTTACATATAAAAACAGAAAACTATGCTGTTTGCAACTATGATAGCTGAGGTTTGATTATAAAATGTAGAATGCATAATTTTGTATTCTTTTCAAGACCATTATAGAGATATATAAAAAAAATTGTAATTCAATGCAATCATCGGTTGTCACAACTTCTATGATAAGGTATCCTTGTTTATGTGAGATAATCACTTTTTTTTCGTTGAAAATATATTCGATGAAAAATAGGTAGTATGCAAGGTTTTAAAGTAATTTTTTATGGTGAGCAGAAAGAGTATAGGCTGGCCTATTTTATTGTTGTTATAAACAGGGAATGGAGGAGGATGAAAAGAGTGAAATTCAAATTTTTGGTACAGGTATTTTTTTTATTACTGTTGTCAGTGTGTACCGTTCAGGCGGCTACAAGATTGACAACAATTGGACGACATCCATTCTATAAGCCCCCTCTCACATCAGTGGATGATCTCAGAGGCATGATGCAGACCCAACAATCTGCTATTCTGGATGGATTACAAAAAGCGGGTGTCTCTGAACTCTATGCTCCGCTTATGCAGCAATTTCCCCAAGCAGAGATTCAACACGTTGAGTATCCCGCAGGAGTAAGCTTCCACTGGATGCTGTTTAGGACAAACGGAGTTGGTTCGGTGAAAGCGGCTCCAGATCTTATCTGGGCTGGTAAAACTGCATTAAGTGCGTATGAATTTTTCATTGATTCTGGCAATAAACGTTATGTTTTTGCAGTACCTTTTTCTTGTGGTAATCTGGCATTAAAAAATATTTTACATATTGTTGTTAAGACTAAAAGGGTTGAGGTTCCCGGTCCTGAACGGATTATAGAGGTTCCCGGCCCTGAACGGATTGTTCCTGGTCCTGAACGCATTGTAGAGGTTCCTGTTCCTGGCCCTGAAAGAATTGTTCCCGGTCCTGAGCGCATTGTAGAGGTTCCTGTTCCAGGTCCTGAAAGAATTGTTCCCGGTCCTGAGCGCATTGTAAAAGTTCCTGTTCCCGGCCCTGAACGGATTGTAAAGGTTCCTGTTCCTGGCCCTACAGTGATTAGAAAGGTTCCGGTAATCAGAAGAGTTCCCGGCCCCACAGTAATTAAACGAGTTCCGGTTCCCGGTCCTGAGCGAATTGTAAAAGTTCCGGTAATCAGAAAAGTTCCCGGTCCCACTGTGATTAAAAAAGTTCCGGTAATTAGAAGAGTTCCCGGTCCCACAGTAATTAAACGAGTTCCGGTTCCCGGTCCTGAGCGAATTGTAAAAGTTCCGGTAATCAGAAGAGTTCCCGGTCCTACTGTGATTAAACGAGTTCCTGGTCCTGAACGCATTGTAGAGGTCAAGGTACCTGTGAAAGGGCCACCACTGTGTTGTCCCTCCTGTGATTCCCCTATCCGTTACGTATTTGATGGTGGATATTTTTTCTTACCTGAGGATAGATCGGATTTTGCTTTTGGTAGAATCGGTCTGGAATATGCATTTAACCAGCGGCTTTCTTTCCTTGGTATGGTTGGTGGAACTACAGATGCTGAAAATGGCGATGATATTTGGCTGATAGACCTTATGCTGCAGTACAACATGTACTCATGGAATCCCGTCTTTTTTGGCTTTGGTTTAGGCGGTTGGAATAATGATTTAAACTTTCAAGACAGCGACATAGATGTCATTGCTCAATTTGGATTTCAAATCTTTGGTCATCCTGAAAGCTTTGACACCTCACTTTTTGTTGAAGCGCGGTCAGGGATTGATGATTTTGACAACTTCGGTGATGAAGGACGATTTGGGGTAGGATTACGTTTTCGCTTCTGGTAAACCCTCTTAAAACATAAGGGGAATGCATAAGGGAGAATGAGTAATACACAACTCATTCTCCCTTTTTTTATTTCTCTCTCTTCTCCTCTTGCCTACCATAATCTCTAAAAAACATTGTTCCGATATACAGCATAAGTAGAAACAAAGAGATCGCAACTGAACCGTCAAGTATTCGTTCGGGCTGTGTGGCAAATCCAGCTTCAACACGAATATTTATTATAATATAAACGAAAGCAGCTACTGACCAATAGGTTGATCTGTCCTGAGAACAGTAATCTGTTACCATTTCTTCCTCCTTTTTGCGTTGTATTTAACTCCCGTTCAAACTAATCGTTTTTAAACTCTGCTACCAAGGCCTGAAGAGAGGCTTTGGCATCGCCAAAATACATACGGGCATTCTCAGCAAAAAAGAGGGCATTTTGAATGCCAGCAAATCCTGGATTCATAGAACGCTTTAAGACAATCACTGTGTTTGCCCGATGGGTTTCAATAATTGGCATACCGTAAATTGGGCTGGATGCATCATCAAGGGCAGCAGGGTTAACCACGTCATTGGCACCAATAACCACGCAGACATCAACAGTGTCCATGCGAGGATTGATCTCATCCATCTCGACAAGCTGATCGTATGGAACATTGGCCTCAGCCAACAGCACGTTCATGTGACCGGGCATACGTCCAGCAACTGGATGAATAGCATAGGAAACCTCTGTGTTGTTCGCCTCCAACAGATCTCCCAGTTCTTTCACCGCATGTTGGGCCTGCGCCACAGCCAGACCATATCCTGGAACAAAGGCTACCGAATCAGCAGCTTCAAGGATATAATACACATCTTCAGTTGAAGCTGGTCGCACTTCGCCTTGGGGTCCGTTACCAGATTGTACCGCTGTTGTGCTGCCAAAACCAGAAAATAACACGTTAGCCAAAGAACGATTCATGGCCTTACACATGATATTCGTCAAAATAATCCCAGAGGCACCAACCAGCGCACCGGCAACAATTAAAATATTATTTGAAATAACAAAGCCAGCAGCACAGGCAGCAAGGCCGGAATAACTGTTCAGCAGAGAGATAACCACTGGCATGTCAGCTCCGCCAATGGGTATAGTAGAGGTTATACCAAATGCTAAGGCAACCAGCAGTATCGTGGTAAAGAGTGGGTAGCCCAAGCTACTTGCAGGTGTTATACAAAAAAGAACCGCTGCTCCTAAAGCAATGACAAGGATGGCCGCATTAAGAATATGCTGTCCCTTAAAAACAACCGCCTTTTGAGTAATTTTCCCGGAAAGCTTACCAAAGGCCACCATAGAGCCAGAAAAAGTTACACCGCCGATAAAGGCAGAGAGAAAGGCTACCAAGGCGATAAAAACAGACAGTTCTCTGTTCTGATTATATTCAGCCCAGGCCAGCAGCAGGCTGGAAATACCACCGAATCCGTTAAACAGGGCCACCATTTCTGGCATATCGGTCATCTTCACCCGAATTGCAACAAAGGCACCAATGCCGCTTCCAATAACAATGCCAAGAAAAATCCACTTATAGTCCAAGCCAGCATGCATCAAGGTGACAATGATGGCGATCAGCATACCAACAGAGGAGAGGCGATTTCCCTGTCGAGCCGTTGCAGGCGAACTCAGCATTTTCAGGCCAAAAATAAATAAGGCTGCTGAGAGAATATAGATAAAGTTGATAAGAGGATTCATTGGGACACTCCTTTATTTTCTTTTTTTTTCTTAAACATCTCAAGCATACGATTGGTCACCATATAACCGCCCACCACATTTATGGTTGCAAAGGCAACAGCAAGCGTTCCAAGAACAGTGGACAAGAGAAGATTATCAGATTGCAGGGAGGCAATGGCTCCAATAAGGGTAATGCCGGAGATGGCATTAGAACCAGACATCAACGGAGTATGCAAGGTAGAAGGAACCTTGGAAATAAGCTCAAAGCCTAAAAAGATTGCCAAGATAAAAACAAAGGTTAAATATACCGATTCCATGTTGTCTCCTCATTTTTTCATGATATTTTTATACATCTGACTGACGATTTCACCGTGATGGGTGATCAAGGCACCCTGCATGATTTCATCCTTTTCATCCACAACCAACATTTCGCTCTCTTTGTTCCAGAAATGCTCAACAAAGTTCCCCAGATTGGCAGAGTACATTTCACTGGCTGTTGTTGCCACTCGTCCAGGAAGATTGGCTATGCCGATAATCTTGACACCTTCAATCTCAACAATTGTATCTAATTCAGACCCTTCTACATTACCGCCAGTTTCGACAGCCATATCAATAATAATCGAACCAGGCCGCATCTGCGTTATAATAGTATGATCAATAATACGGGGTGCTGGTCGAGCAAAAAGTTGGGCTGTTGTAATGACAATATCGGCCCGAGCGCAGGCCTGCGCCATGCCTTCTTGTTGTAAAGCCAACTGTTCCGGTGTCAGAGCCTTGGCATATCCATCCTTGGTTTGCCCGGTTTCACCAAGATCAACCTTAACGAATTTTGCTCCCAAGGATTTAACCTGCTCTTCAACGACCGGCCGGGTATCAAAGGCTTCCACTATTGCTCCTAGGCGTTTGGCCGTGGCAATAGCCTGGAGTCCGGCAACACCAACACCAATAATAAAGACCCGCACCGGTTTGATGGTTCCTGCCGGTGTTGTCATCATTGGAAAAACCCTATCCAAATGGTCTGCTGCCAAGGTGACAGCGGCGTATCCGCCAAGATTGGCCTGAGAGGAAAGGACATCCATCTTCTGGGCAATCGTAGTACGAGGAATCATCTCCAAGCTGATTGCTGAAACCCAAGCATCTTGCAGCGTTTCAACAAGTTCTACCTCGTTAAAGGGGTCAAGATAGCTCAGATGGATACAGCCTTTTTTCATGAGGAGAACCTCATCCTTGGGTGGTTTGCGCAGACGGATAATGATATCAGCCGTTTTAAGCATATCCGTCCGTGAGCTGCCAATGCTTGCCCCAGCTTTTTGATACTCTTCATCTCTCAAGCGACAGTTCATACCAAGGCCGGTTTCAACAACCACCTCTGCCCCGAGTTTGACCAATTTGGCTGCTGTTGAGGGAACAAGTGGAACTCGTTTTTCCCGTGGATGTCGCTCCTTCATCACTGCAATTATCATAAATCGCTCCTTAAAGTTGTCTATATTTTTACTGGATTCTTGTCTCTTTATGATAGTCTGTTATTTTGTTTTGTAAAGGTTGTATTCTTGTTATTCATATAAAAAGCAGTGAGGTGGGGTACAGTGAATGAGTATACATTTTCTTTGGGCAACCTCACTCCACCCGCCGACAACTCTCCTCCACGAGCTGCCATTGTTGTTTCAGTCGTTTCTCCGAGACCGGCATGGCTGTGCCGATTTCCGGGGCAAAGACCGAGATACGGAACTCCTCCACCATACGGCGATACCGGGCTACAGCATCTTGGCAGGGAGCTGCAATGCTGCCACCTGCTTTCTGCTCCGCCTCTTTCCTCTCCAACTGACGCAGCTGCACAACAAAGGGCTGGACCCGTTTGGCCTTCGCCGTATCCTTCTGCAGGCTATGCTCGGCCCGTTCTATTCGTTTGGTCAGGGCCTGCAACCAACGTTTACGATCCCCCGCCTCTGAAGGAGCAAAGTCGATAAGAAAACCGGCAGGCACCAACCCTTCAAGGAGTTCTTGGTACTCGGCAAAACGAGCCTGATCCGCACTCCGGCTCTTGCCAGCCCGCTGTCTGCTTTGGGTCAGGGCCACCTGGGTCGTGCGCCGTTCTGCCAGCAGTTCCAGCACCTGATTGAGCTGCTCCCGTGCCAGTCGGGTCACTCCCTGCTTCCGGAGATCGTCAAGGAGCTGCTCAAAGTCGTTCTTGTTCGGTAGATCCCCGTCAATCTGAAACAGACTATCCATAATACAGTTGAGCAACAGGTCCTTGGTTTCTCCGGCACCGGCCTTCATCCCAAGGGAGAGCCAGGAGGCAGTATGCCCGGCCACTGCGGCCTTGCATTCCTTGGTGATAGCCTTGATCTCCTTACTGAAATACTGCCCATAGAGGAAACGAAGCCCCTTTCTGTTCTCTTGAACTGCCTGCTCAGGATCGGCAATATACCTCAGGCAAAGCTGCTGCTCCTGCCTCTTGCTCAATCCCAGGAACAAGGCCGGATAGTAGAGGCCCGTGACCCGGTTCTGCTCGTCCCGTGCAGGCAGAGGGCGCGGAGCCACGGCAAAATCCCATACCTGGATATTCTTTCTTTCTGGCAGGTCTTCGACCTTATGCGCCTGCCCTTTCTGCATTGTCTGCTGTATTGTCTGCCGCATTGAGCCGCAATGCAGAGCAAGCTTATGGAAATCACGCGTGTAATACAGAGTCTTTCCCTGCTCATCGCAGAGACGGAAGCGCATGCGCAGGTGGAGGGGAAGATTTTCCAGTTGCCAGTCCGCCCGTGTCACCCTGACCTGAAAACGGCGCAAGAGAAGGCGTTCCAGGGCCGGGTACAACGATCCCTGATAGAGTTTCAGGCTATCCAGTAGCAGGGCCGCTGTATCAGGCAGGGGGACAAAGAGCTTGCGCAGGCGTTTGGGCAAGCCTCTGAGCAAGGCAATTACCTTTTCTTCCAACAGCCCAGGTACCAGCCATTCAAACTGGGCCGGGGCCAAGGCTGAACAGCAGGAAACCGGAATATCCACGGTTACACCGTCTTCTTCTTTGCCGGGCTGAAACACATAATGGAGGCGCAGCTCGCCTTGGGGAGTGGCAAGGGTTTTGGGGAAGCGATACAGCTCATCGTTTTCTGGTTGGCCTTGCTGCAGATCCTGTTCTGTCATCCAGAGAAAGCCGTCCGCTGGTGTACCGGGCTTGGCCTGTTTTCGCTTTTGGCTGAGAAAACGATGCAGGGTAAAACGGTCATAGACCAGTCCCAGTCGCTGATCATAAAACTCGTACAGCACCTGCTCGTCTGCCATAATGCCACGCCTGCGCAGACGTTCCTCCAGCTCTTCCTGTTTTCGGAGCAAGGAGAGATTATGATCTAAAAAGGGATAGTTTTCTTTGAGTTCACCAGGGATCAATGCCTGCCGGATAAAGATTTCCCTGGCTTCCGCCGCCGTCTTCTTGCTGATGCGACCGTAGTTCACCCGCCGGTCCGCAGCAATGATCAAGCCGAACAGGGTGACCTTTTCCAGGGCAATGACCTGACCAGACTTTTTCTGCCAATGCGGGTCTGAGTAGGAACGTTTGCAGAGGTCGCCGCCCAGGCGTTCCAGCCAGTCCACCTCAATATTGGCGGCCATACGGGCAAAGAGCTGGGAGGTATGGACAAAATCCGCTGCCACGATCCACTGCCCCCCTTTATTATAGAGGCCAGAACCGGGAAAGAGCATGGCCTCCCGGTTGCCGGAGATCTGGTAGGTATTCTTTTCCTTGCGCAGGGCAATATTGCGGAGAAAACCTGCGGTCAGGGCCTGATGCACCAGGGGCGGGGCGGTAGGGGCAGGTCCCTGTGCCTGCCCTTTATCACCAGAATCGGGCGAACACAGGGGTTCGCCCCTACGATCCAGGGCATTATCAAACTCCTTATGCTGTTTCAGGATACGCAGGATCTGGTCATGAATATCAAACCATTCCCGCATCCGTTGCCAGGAACAGAAGTTGGCCTTGCAAAAGCGGCGTAACTGCCCGGCAGACGGCGTAGGGGCAGGTCCCCGTGCCTGCCCTTTATTACGAACCTGCCTGTTATCCGGGGATGCACCGGACGAACACACAGGTTCGCCCCTACAGGCATCCCACATATTCACCAAGGTCAACACATCCGAGCCGGGATAATTGAAGGCCCGGTGGGCCTGCCGGGCCTTTTCCAGCTTGTCCGGCGGTTGGACACGGGGATCCTGAATCGCTAGGGCCGCAGCAATGATTGTAGTTTCACGGAGTACGCCCAGTTCCGCGCCTTCGATAATCATCCGGGAGATGCGTGGGTCCAGGGGCAGGCGGGCCATGATCTGCCCCCGCTTGGTGAGCCGGTGCTCGCTGTCAATGGCACCCAGCTCCCGCAGAATACGAAAGCCGTCATTGACCGCTCTGGGTGCAGGGGGATCAATAAAAGGAAACCTGCGCGGTTCGGGCAGGCGAAGACTGAGCATCTGCAAGATAACCTCGGCCAGATTGGAACGCTGAATCTCGGGCAGGGTAAATTCATCACGGGCAAGGTAATCCTCCTCGCTGTAGAGACGGATGCAGTGTCCCGGCCCGACACGACCGCAACGGCCAGCCCGCTGATCGCAACTCGCCCTGGCAATACGGGTTACAGGCAGATGAGTGGTTCCGGCCCGCACATTATAATGGGCAATCCGTGCCAGGCCAGTATCCACTACGCATTCTATGCCCGGCACCGTGATGGAGGTCTCTGCCACATTGGTGGCCACGATGATCTTGCGCTGATGGGCAGAACGAAAGATGCGCCGTTGCTCCCCGCCCTGGAGCCGTCCGAACAGGGGCAGGATCAGGGCACGGTCTGCCAGTTCCTTGCGCAGCAGATCCACTGTATCCAGGATGTCCCGCTCTGTGGGCAGAAAGGCCAGAATATCCCCACCGGGCCGCTTCATTAAGGCGATAACCTGATCAGCAACCAGCCGGTCAATATCCTTGGTACTCTCATCATCCTTGTCATCTGGGGGGCAGTATTCCACCCTGACCGGATAGGTGCGCCCTTCCACCTGAATAATCGGGGCATCATGGAAATGCCTGCTGAACTTCTCCGTATCAATGGTGGCTGAGGCAATGATCAGCTTCAGTTCCTTGCGCCGGGCCAGCAACTGGTGCAGGTAGCCGAGCAAAAAGTCGATGTTCAGGCTACGCTCATGGGCCTCGTCAATGATCAGGGTGTCGTAGGCACGCAGGTCACGGTCGCCCCGTGTCTCGGCCAGCAGAATCCCGTCGGTCATGAACTTGATCCGGGTTTTCGAGCCAGTACGATCCTGAAAGCGAATCTTGGACCCCACCGTCCGGACCTGCCCCAGCTCCTCCTGCACCCGCTCAGTGACTGACAGGGCGGCAATACGACGGGGCTGGGTACAGCCGATCATGGCCCCCTCCCCTGCCCTGCCCGCCTCCAGGCACATCTTGGGGAGCTGGGTTGTCTTACCGGAGCCGGTATCGCCCGCAATAACGATGACCTGATGATCTTTGATGGCCTGAACGATCTCGTCCTTGCGGTCGGTGATGGGGAGCTGGGTTGGGTAGTTGAGCTGCATGGGAATGGGGGCTTTTGCGTACAGTTGTTATTTTTGGGAAACGTCTCTGGTTGCCACTTTACCCGATTCCTTGGGAGGATGCAAAAAACCTTTTCACTCGCCCTTTTTTGTAAAACAGATTATATGTTCAGGATAATAACAAGATGCTTGGAGGAAAAGTATGAGCGGTAACAAAATTATCTATGGGGATAACTTTGAGACGGACGGCGGTAAGCAATACATTGCCAAAGATAATGCTATGCTTACTGTCAATGAGGGACAGCAGGTGCCTGTTGAGGAACTGCTTACCCTGTTGAATGAAGTAAAGCAGAAATTGGCGACCCTGCCTGTGTCGCAAGAGGTCAAGGAGGATGTCGAGTACGAGGTCAATGGTGCGCTGCGGCAGGTGCAACGAAATCCGCCGGATCGAAAGAAGATCGTGGACAGTCTGCGGGAAGCAACAGCCGTTCTTCTGGAAAGCTCGAAGACTGTCAAGGCGGCTGTGGCTGTGGGCAACATGCTGGGGCAAGGCTTGATCTATTGCGGCGAGCAGTGGACGAAGTGGGTTGGATGACCTCAACACGGGGATGAGCCATGAGTGGAACAAAGACCATCATAGGGGATAACTTTGAGAGCGGCGGCGGGAGTCAGACGGTTGTTAAAGACAATGCCACGCTGATTCAGGCAAAGGAGGAGCATCACCACCACTATCCCCGCACTCCGCAGGGCATTCCCTTGCAGCGGCCCAGGCAGCCAGACCATCTTGTCGGCAGGGAGGAGATGGTCAAGGAGGTACTGGCCGCACTGCAACCGGGCAAGGCTGTTACGCTCTGCGGTCCCGGCGGCATCGGCAAGACCGCCCTGGCCTCCAGAGCTGCCTGGGAACTGAGTCCTGACGGCAGGCCCCCTGCCTGTTTCCCGGATGGCCTGATCTTCTACTCCTTTTATGGGCGTAAGGATGTGGGGCTGGCCTTTGACCACCTGATGCGCAGCTATGTGGATAATTCTCAGGACAACGGCCCCGAGGCTGTGCGTCAGCTGCTGGCGGGCAAGCAGGCCCTGATCATTCTGGACGGGGCTGAGGAGGCAGACGACCTGCCTGCTGTACTCCGCTGTTGCGGCGGTTGCGGGGTACTGATCACCAGCAGAAAGCGGAGCGATGCGCCGGGAAGCCTGCTTGAGGTCAAACGCTTGGACGAGCTGCCCGCTGCTGAGGCATTTTGCCTGTACAGCAACACAGCAGCAGATGAGGCCACAGTACATGCCGTCTGTGAGCAGCTGGGCGGCTGGCCTCTGGCCCTGCGGATTGCCTGCGCCTGATGGAGAGCTGCCCATACCTCTGCTGTAGGCAGTCCTCTTGATGGAATTATTCGGTTTTGCGGCGGGAGAGTTCTTCAAGTGCATCAGCAATGCGCTGAAGACTCTCACCAATTTCAGCAATTCGATTCATGTGCATGTCAAAGAAATCACCGTTATCAAGGTATAGGAAATTGAACCGTCGACGTTCCAGCATGTCCGCAACGGCTATTACGTCCGAGACGCTGATACCGTGCTTCTTTGCCAAATCCACCATTGTTGCGATATCACCATCGATATTCTCTGTAATGCTAGTGCGTAAGTGGCGAGGTTGCTCAGTAAGGGTACCCATAAAATCTCCTGAATTTAATTAAGTAACGTAGGGTGGAGGGAGCGAAGCAGTCCCCCAATAGCTTGTTTTATCAAGCTACAGTAATAAGCAACGAAACTGTCTCTGTCAACCGGGAAAGGTTTCGGTTTCGTGAGGAAGGTATCTCGGCACTGGAAGGACCGGAGCCGGAGAAGCGGTAACCTGCTGGAACCTCGGCCTCACCTATGAAGATATGGGCGACCTTGCTAAGGCGGGGGAACACATTACTCTGGCCGTGAAGATTGCAGAGACTATCGGTCTTCCTGAATTAGAGCAATTCCGCGATAAATTAGCGAAGGTGCGGTCAGCGCGGCAAGGGGAATAATACCTGCAATAAAACTATTGACAAAACAACCACTCCCTCTTAGTCTGATCATATAAGCAAGAAAGGCGCAGCAGGCAACCCGGCCTGCGTCCTTATAACAAGCAGAGCAGGAAACGGTCACATGTATTTTGAGTGGGATCCCAAGAAAGCAAGAACAAACCGGCACAAACACGGTGTCACATTCGAGGAGGCATCAAGTGCCCTGCGTGATCCCCTCTCAGCGACCGCATACGACCCTGATCATTCCGAGTATGAGGATCGGTTTGTGACCTTTGGTATATCTTCCCGAGGACGCCTGCTCACAGTTGCGCATACAGAACGAGGTAATGCGATTCGCATTATATCGGCACGACCGGCAACAACATCGGAGAGGCAGATTTATGAACAAGGCTGAAACAGAACGACCAGATGAACTTCGTCCCGAGTACAAGAGATCAGATCTCGGTACGATTGTACGCGGCAAATACGCAGATCGGATTAAGGAGGAATCCAACGTTGTCCTTCTGGAACCTGATATTGCGCAGGCATTTCCCAATGATGAAGCTGTGAACAATGCCCTTCGCTCATTACTGGAACTGGCAGCAGCATCTACGCGCCTGACCAAGTCCTCCAAAGCGGGCCAGTGAAGCAACGAGAATACCTTCCCGGCCTTCTTAATATCGTGCCCCGTTTCCGCCGTGAAAGCATCACGCTGAAACCGGCGGAAAAGAGCTTCAGCAAGGCTGGGAGGAAGCCGTGAACGGAGAAACAATGCCGATTGACGAACTCTGGACGGATATTGAAACTGACCTCATCTAAGCCCTTCCTCACCCCTGACACTATTCCTTTTCCACAGTACCTTTCCCAGCCAGATAAGAACAAAGCTATAACGCAACCATTGTCTTTCCTCATCCCTTTCCACCATAGTCCAACCATCCGCCACACTATAGTGCAACCACTCTTTCCACTATAGTGCAAATCCCAGTTCCACTACAGTGCAACCATCCTTTCCACTATAGTGGAACCCTTCCTTGCAAACTGGTTGACACTCTCCTTCCTCAGCTTTACGATAAAGCATTATCAGCTCGTTCCACCATCTCAACCAAATACGTAAAAGAGGAGGCCCCTCATGCAGACAATCCAATGGCGACCTGAAGTAAACGCAATGACAAATCCCCCATCCTGGCGCATCCTTGCCGTACCCCGCAGATCAGCAGGCATTGAGGATATCGCTGATGACATCGCCCTGAGGCACCCCAACTTCAGCAAAGCAGACATCCTGACCATCCTTCGGGCCGAGGACAAGGCCGTGCAGACGAGGCTTCTCAACGGTGAGCAGGTGACCAAGGAGGGCAGCTGGAGCTGGTTTGTCTCCTTCAGCGGCAGGCTGGACCACCCGACCGACCCGCTGCCGCCGATTGATCAATGCCTGAATATCAATGTGCGCATCTCACCGCCCTTTACCAGGGCTATCCGTCAATCCGCCCGTACAGAACGGTTGCCTGTGCGCGAAAAGAAGCCAGTGATCAGCACAGTCCGCGATACGTTACTCGACCTGAACAATGTGCTCAATCCTGACGGTATACTCCAGCTTAGGGGCAGCAATCTGGCCTTTGACCGGCAGCAGCCTGGGAGCCAATGTCTCATCAAGGGCACCGAGAGCGGCAGTGTCGTCCAGAGCCGTTTCGGCAGGATTGAGAACAGCATTATCATACTCATACCCGACATCCCTGCCCAGAGTCAGCCATGGAATAACGAGTATACGGTCTCAGTCTCGACCCGCTACAGCACGCACGGTACTCTGCGTACCGGCACCTGCCGAGAGATGTTGCGCAGCCCCCTCAGGTTGAGCGGCCTTGGTCTACCTGATCCGCCGGAGCACGGCATCCTCACCAACAACGCGGCCAGCCCGTACATCTCGGTCATTGGCAGCAGCATAACAGCGGACGAGACGCTCCGCATTCAGGTCACCCTTGACCACCGCAAGAAGGTACTGCTCTTGAGTTTGCTGGATATGGAGAAAAAGGGTAGGACAGGCACTGCCGTGCCGGTGCGTGAGAATGGCGAATACACCCTACAGGGCTTTACGGACTCGGCTGTCAGCAGCCTCAGCATCCGGGTGAACGATTATGCCGCCTTACAGGAGATGGTCAGGAATACATACAGCGGGCAACTGGTGGATGTGCTGGATATTCAGCTCTAACCACCCAGAAACGCCTGTATCTCCTTTTCAGTCGGTACAGCAACATTGGTCGCCAAATACTCCTGCCGCACCCGAGCAACACCCTGATTCAAGCGGGCGATACTGTCTTCAATCACCTCACCGATTGCAACATCCAGCGGCACAAGCACCTGCACATACAGACAGGAGGGACGGAACCGCGCCTCTTCAACAAGCGAACGATGCTTTCGGCATACGCTGTCCAGGGTCTTTCGTATCTCCTTGTGCCAAGGCCAGCTTCTTTTGGACAATTGAGAGGTTGTTATTAACAAGTTGCTTCCCCTGCTGCAAAAGCTCTTCGTAATACTCTTCGTAATCCATTGCTGGAAAACCCTGTTCCAACATGGCAAGGAACTGCTCATATAGAGCCGGATCAAGCTCTTTCTTGGTAACGATAAACTGCTCAGGAAGTATTGTAGAGCAATCAGTCCCTTCTTCCCCATTGTTGGAAAATTCTACATCTTTCATCCAATATCCTTAAAAAAGTAAGTCTTAAAAAATAACGCATCATACCCTGCCCAATCATCTGTGACAACACAGTATAAAAGAAGCGTGAGAGTCTGGGATTGATTTGATTTCTTCCATAAAAAAACAAAATCTTTAACCAACTGTTGACAAAAGATTTCCTCGTATCTATTATGTGCATATGCACAATATAAACTCCATCTCATCCCCAAAAGGTGGGATGAAGTGAGACAAAACACTTACACAAATCACATAAATTACACAACACGGAGGTAAACAGATGAAACTCTGTATTACAGCAGCAGGTAACGGGAAAGATGCAGCAACAGATGCCGCCTTTGGTAGGGCACCTTGGTTTATTTTAGTTGACACTGCAACAGAAGCTTTCCAGGCTGTTGCAAATACTTCAGCCCAGGCTACCCAAGGCGCAGGTATTGCCGCAGCCCAAACCATGAGCGAAAACGGTGTTGATGCTGTCCTGACGGGCAGGCTCGGACCCAAGGCAAAAGCAGCACTTGAGGCATCAGGAATTACTATGTACGAAGGGTTAGGCCAGTCAACGGTTGCTGAGGCTCTGCAACAATTCCAGGCAGGCAACTATACAACAGGCACAACAGGAGCTTCTTCTGCCTCTCCTACTGCTTCCTGTACACCGCGAGGTAACAGTGCTGGTCAAGGCCGTGGAGGAAATGGTCAAGGAAATGGTCAGGGACGAGGGGGTGGTCAGGGACGTGGGAAAGGCGGTTGCGGTTGTGGCCGAGGAACAGGAGGTGGCCAAGGACGGAGGAGAGGCCAGTGAAAAAACTTCATCCGGAAATTATTAAACATTTCCATGAAACCGGTTTTACCACTCCGATTATCGGCATTACGGGTGGCAAGGGAGGTGTTGGCAAATCAACAATAGCTGTGAATCTGGCTGCTGCCTTTGCCGCCCTTGGTAAACATGTTGCTCTGGTTGATGCGGATGTGGATGCACCCAATGACAGTCTGCTCCTTGGCATGCCCTTGGAAAATCCTGAGCCGGTCACGATCATGCAGCCCACGTTTGACCCTGAAAAATGCACAGATTGTCAGCAATGCGTTAAGGCATGTCAGATGAACAGCCTGTTCCGGGCCAAGGAGAAAAGCATCTCCCTGATGGGGGAATGCAATGGTTGCGGAGCCTGCTATCTGGTCTGTCCAGCAGACGCTGTCCAACGGGGCAGCCATGCTGTGGGTACCCTGTACAGAAGTACCAAGGGAAATTTAACCCTGTTTACCGGGGCACTTCAACCGGGGTTGGCAGAAAGTGCCTTGGTTGTCAATGCGGTTAGAAATTTGGCCTTTGCTGCGGCTGATCGCTTTGATATTATCCTGGTGGACACAGCACCTGGAACCCATTGCAATGTCATTGGCGCCTTAAAAGGGGCTGATCATGTCTTGGCTGTAACTGAACCCACCCCACTGGGTTCCCATGATCTTGCGTTGATTCTCTCCTTGCTGGAGATGTTTGAGATGCAACGGAGCGTTGTTATTAATCGTGCTGATCTGCCCGGCAAAAGAGAAACCGTGGAACAGACAGCCCATAATGCTGCCGCATCCATTGTAGCAGAAATCAAGCTGGACAACGATCTGTTGGCTGGATATTTGCAAGGAAAGCCGGTTGTGGAGCTGTTCCCTGATGCAGCGATCACAGGTATTTTTCTGAAAATGGCTGATCACCTGACAGCAACCTCTATGAATCAAAAGACACAGGCAAGACAGGAGCAGCCGTTATGAAAGAGATTGTTATACTGAGTGGTAAGGGCGGGGTGGGCAAGTCCTCACTCACAGCCGCCTTTGCCCAGTTGTTGACAGAACAGGGCAAGTATCGCCTGACGTTAGCTGATACAGATGTTGATGCACCAAATCTTCATATTGTACTGGGAGCAGAGTTTGACCGAAGCAGAGCTGTTGCGGCTTCAGACAAGGCAATGATTGATTACGACAAGTGCAGTAGCTGCATGGCCTGCCTGGAGGCCTGTGCCTTTGAATCAATTATTGGTACTGAGGAACCAGTCATTATCAGCTACTCCTGCGAGGGGTGTGGTGTTTGCGCTCTGGTTTGCCCGGAAGAGGCCATTACAATCAATCCTGTGGAAAACGGTGTTGTCAACTTTGTCACCTCGGGTACTGTCCGGGTGGTGGCTGGCGCCTTGGGTATTGGTGAATCAAGTTCTGGACGACTGGTGGATATTGTCAAGCGGGAGGCCCGGCAAGAGGCTTCGCTCAATGGCAGTGACCTGCTCTTAACAGACGGCCCCCCGGGGATTGGTTGCCCGGTTATTGCAGCACTTAAAGGCTCTGATTATGCTGTGTTAGTCACTGAACCAACCCCATCGGCTTTGAGTGATCTGCAACGGATAGTTGAAGTGGTGCGAGGTTTTGGCATCGCGGCTGGTGTCATACTCAACCGCAACGATATGGATGAGAAATCTGCCCAAACCACCCGGGACTGGCTTGCCCAAAACGAGTTGCCCCTGTTGGGAGAAATCCCCTATGATCCGCACCTGCCCAAGGCCCTTGCTCGGGGAGATCTGGGTGTGAATATGTATCCTGATGCGCCGTCATCTCTGGCAATCAAGAAACTGCATAAGGTGATAGAAGGGTTGCTTGCTTGATTTTTTATAATACATGGATTCCCAGAGTGTTACCCTGGGGTTCCTTAGCCTCTGGGTAGTAAAAAACACAGTCTTACAGGAACACCCTCTTACCCTCTTACAGGTATAGCATTGGCAGAAGGAAGGACAACATACCCCACATGATAAAAACAAGGGGAATCCCCACCTTCAGAAACTCGGAAAAGGTATATTCTCCCGCGTTCATCACAAGAAGGTTGGTTTTATAGGCCATCGGAGTGGCATAGCTCATGTTTGCGCCAAAAAGCACGGCAAGGACAAAAGGTTCAGGAGGTTGTCCCATCTGGCTGGCAATGGAGATCGCTATAGGAGTGCCGATGACTGCTGCCGCATTATTGGAAATAATATTGGTGAATATCGCCATCATGAACATCAAACCGCTGATGACCACAGCTGGTGGAGCATTGCCTGCCAAGGCCGTAAAAAGAGAACCAAGATATTCTGCACCGCCTGTTTTCAGCATGGCATTGCCTAAGGCCAAACTGACCACGACGATAAGAATCACCTGAGCATTCAAGGCCCGGGTTGCATCACGCCAACTCAAACAACCAGAAAGAATCATTACTAAAGTACCCAAAGAGGCGCTGAGCGCAATAGGTAATATTCCCAAAGCAGCAGTCAAAATGATACCTACCATTATGCTCAAGGCAAGTGGTGCTTTTTGGGAAAAAGGCAGGTCAACTGTGGCATCAAGAACGAGTAATCCCGGACGTTTTCTGAGCGCTGAAATTTGTTCACGAGGCCCCTGAACCAATAAGATATCACCGACCATCAAGGGGATATTGCCTATATTATCGTGGATCTTCCTGAGTTTCCTGCCTGTGCGATGGAGTGCCAAAGTAATGAGACCATACTGCTCGGCGAATCGGTAATTGCTCAACGATCTTCCGTTCAGTCGGGCACCTTCTACAATAACAACCTCTGCCAGCTGCTGATCAACAGCCTGTAAGGGATGCTCATCATCAACAGGAATATCTTCCGCATCAGCAGGATACAAGGTACCCTTGAGCACCTTTTCATATTCTTTGAGACGGACCGGCGTATCTCGCACCACAAGGTGATCACCGACTTGCACAACAAGATTCGGGTGGGTAAACAGTTTTTCTTGACCACGCTCTACCGCTGTGACCTTCATCTTGCCATCAGTGAGCTTTACGACCTCAGCCAAGGTGGCGCCGACTATAGGACTCTTTTTTAAGACCGCTAAATGGGCCGCAAAAATTCTTGGTGCGTTATCTGTTAAGGTTAACGTGCGCTGAGTGAGCAAGCGAGGGGCAATAAGCCACAGATAGACAATCCCGACGCTTCCGGCGATTACTGCTGGCAGAATAAAGTCGAACATATCAAATTTTTTCATTCCCATATCTGCGGCCACTGCAACCACCAGCAAGTTTGTTGAGGTGCCGATGGTTGTGCAGGTTCCCCCCAACAGGGTAGAAAAGCCCATAGGCATCAAGAGTGGTGAAGCTGAGGTCTGGGTTCGTAAAGAGACAGTGATCAGAACAGGAAGTAACAGAACCACCACGGGAACATTATTGATAAATGCGCTGATACAGGCTCCCAATAACAGGGTGAGGAGCAAGGACATGGCAGGGGAAATTTTCCAGAACCTACCTAGGACCCGGCCCAGTGGTTCCAGACCGCCTGTCCGCAGAATACCCTGACCAGCAATCATAAGGGCACACACGGCAACAAGGGCCTCGTTACCAAAACCGGCAAAGAAGTCTATGGCATGCAATGTTGTGTCACCGACCGTGTAAGGAAAAAATTCAAAGACCACACTGAGGGTGACAAGGAGAAATAAACTTGATGATTCAAGGGGGATTTTTTCTCGACTCAGCAAAAACAGTGCTACCAGGGTCAAGCTCAGAACAAAGACAGCATGTGGGTTTGGGGGTAAGGGAATGCTCATATATTAATCCATTGTTTCAAAATATTTTTTCAAAAAATATACTCCTTAAGGGTGTTGAAAAGTACCCCAGCATCAAGCAATTTCAGTTGTCCGAGATGCTCAATACTCGATGATCCAGTTTTTTTATTTTGACACATTTTCCTTAAATTGTATTTTAAATCATAGTAACTTAATCACCCGGCAGCTCTATATTGCAATGATGGACTTGCTTCCAATTGACCAAGATCTCTGCCTACCATGTGCTTTTTCGAGGGAGCCAAAGAAATGACGGATTCTTTTACCTTGGAAGCAAGCTGTTCGAGTGTTTGAGCTGGAT
>QYLO01000058.1 GCA_022766165.1 Candidatus Electrothrix gigas | reverse complement strand
CAATTATATGAACGGGCGGCACACCCTGATGATTACTTTCTGTTTCTCTTTCAGAGAAACTACTCTAACAGAAAGATAAGCCGTTATGCACCGGATAATCGAAAAAACCGCACTTTTAATCGCACCCATGCACCGGCTATTTTCAGACGCTCCTGAATAATGTACCGATGCGCACTCTCTATTTCGCCTGAACCAATGGGTAGACCTCTGGCTTGAGCACCCACATGCCTGTCCAAGAGGACGCCACTGAAACAGCTATGCAGTGTACTTCCTGGAGAGTGGGAGTTCCTTCATTTTGTAAATGATGATGAGCGTCAAGTGCAAGAACGGTGAGAATTTTGCCCGTCCCCAATCCGATACTGGTATCAAGTATCCAGATAAAACCATTAGAAAAACAGTCTCCATGAACTTTAGAGCCGACGAGTTGAGCAGATCTTTGTATTATCGCCAAGGATAACCGCATGATCCAATTAATAACCGTTTGGGTGCATGTGAATCGTCAATCATCAAATATCCTGCTGGAGGATAAAAACCGGAAAAAAGGGATGCGGTCATCCCAGCAGAACCGATCTGTTTTGATATTAAATCTCATTAATATCCCTTCAGGCGTTGACTTATCAAATAAACTGCCGTACCATATAATTAATCTGAACAGTTTTTTCTGTTTTTTCCTTGCAGGCCGACTCCTAAGAGAGCCGTTTCAACAGCGAAAAAACGGGCAGAACAACAAAGAAGATATTTGATATTCAGGACAGGATATCACAAGCAGTTTACAAACAACCCGGAGGTTATTATGCTGGAAGTAACAAGTTCGGCGGTAGAGAATCTCAAAACATATCTCGCCGACAACAATATTGAATCTGCAATTCGCATCTCCTTGATGCAGGGCGGGTGAGCAGGCCCGTCACTGGGATTGGCTCTGGATGAGCCAAAAGAAAATGATGCAACCTTTGAAGAAGACAGCGTGCAGTTTTTGATTGAGCAAGGACTGCTCAAGACGTGCGGTTCCATTAAGGTGGACTTTTTAGAGGCAGGATACCGTTCAGGATTTTCCATAACATCTGAAAACGCTGTAGGCGGTGGCGGTTGCAGTTCTGGTTCCTGTAGTACCGGAGGATGCGGTAGCTGATATCAGGCTTAAGCATTAAGCATAAGCATCTTTCCAAGCACCTCTGTCCTCTCCCTTTATTCTTGGTTCATTCTTGATTCATCGTGAAAAAGGCGAGAGACAGAGGTTTTTACTTTCCTATCTTTATCTTACCAGCACCCTTTTTTATTATCACGTATTTCCCTTTTCCTTTCCCATTGCCCTGATATTTTTCTTTTTTCAGATGAGCCAAGACAGCTCTGCGCTGATTGCTTCTCTGATTCAAAAGGATAACATAGGCTTTCCCATCATCAAGATAGCCAGCATAGTTATAGATCCCCTTCATGGTCCCTGATTTTGTCGGTACCCCCATAGAGTTACGGAGCAAATAGGCATAGGGCCTGAACGCCTTGAGAAGTGCCAACATCCCTCGAACAGTTACTTGGTTACCACGAAACAGACCAGCTCCTTCCTTCTGAACAAAAGCTGCTGCAGTTTTTTTCCCAAGCCGTTTTTTCAGTACCTCGTTGACAGCCCGTTCAGCCTTGTCCCAGGTTGCAGGATACCCATATTTTTTTGCTCCGCAGGTCAGATACACCAAGTTGGCAATAAAGTTTGAGGAATATTTTAAAAAAGAGCTGGCCAGTTCCTTTACATCCTTACTACTTTTATGACGATAGATCAGCTTGGCATGTTTGGGAATCAACTTTATGCCCCTTTCTCCCTTTCCTGGTATTCCAGCCTCTTTTTGCAGGACACGAAAGAGATCCGTTGTATAGCAGGCAACCTGTTCCTTGGCCTCCTTTCCGCCTGTACAGATATTAATTCTATGCCGACCAGCCGGATAGCCCTTTGCCAACTCCTCCATAATGGGTAAGAGCGGGGTTTCTTTTTCTCCAGAATGGATTGTTCCCTTTTTGGTCACCCGAACTGGTACGCTGTTAAAATTCACCGACACTGCGCCAACCGGTGCATCATAGGGATTATCACTGTCCTCCCGTCCCGGTATCCGATGCTCTAGGGCAAAGGCCGACAGATCAACATATATTCCGTTGATTTCTTTCACGCCTCGTTTTTTCAAGACCTTAAAAATTTGGCGAATCTCGTCAGAGACGAGCATGGGATCACCTGTTCCCTTAACGTAAAGGTTATTTTTTTTATCCGTATAAAATTTCGTAGTAAAACGATAATCTGGCCCAAGGATATCAAAGGCAGCAAGAGCGGTGACAAGCTTAATAATACTGGCAGGTATGTAGGATCTGTCAGCATTGCAGGAGGCGAGAATTTTTCCCTTGGTATCCGCAACCCCATACCCGCCGTGACGGATCAGCTTGTTCAAAGGAGGAGAGCAGGCTGCATTGGCTGATACGGCAGCAAAAAATAAAATACCTAAAAGTACTGATAGTACTGACAGACGAAAAGGTTTCATACCTCACTCCTGATGAACTTGTTGTGCTGTTCGTTGTAATCGGATTGTAATCGGGTTGTAATCATTGCCAGAGGTGCTGTTGCTTTTTTTATTATACAAGATAACGTATCGAAGTTGATAGTATGACTCAAGGGTGTTCGTAAAAAAAACAAAAAAGGCCGGAGACTGCTGTCTCCGACCTGAAAAAACGTCACGTAAAACGGCTGGCTATTAATTAATGCCCCCCGTGACCGCTGGCACCCTTGAAGTCGTCCTTGGTCATGCCACGAGGCAGAGCCGGAGGTAGTTCAGGTGCAATCGGCTGAAAGCGATGTTCTTGCACAGTATGCGGATTATGGCATTCTGTACAGGTCCACCACCGTTTTTTCCCACCAACTCTCCATTCACCAGTGCGCTTGCCATGAAGCCCCATCCGCCACTCGCTGTAGGTGACGCCGTGACAGCTTCCACAGAGCTTGTAGGGTTCATTCAAGCTGATCTCTTGCCCTTTATGGTCAACAAGGGTGTCACGATTGGCAGCATTATGGCAGTCAAAACACCATATTGCCCCCCGTCCATGCTGCAATTTCGTCGCATTACTGACGATATCCTGGTGCATCATCAGTTCACGGGGATCATTCTTTTGCGTCGTCGCATCTGCAGCGGGATGACAACCGCTACACTTTGTACCGTTTTGTATGATTGTTTTCAAGTGCTTTGTCCGTGTCCTGATAACGGCCTGGGCAAAATCACCGTCTGTATGGTCGCCAAAGGTTGGCATATCACCCATAGGTTCAGTATCATCATAGGGATCACCGTACCAGAGAACAGCTCCAGTGGTGGGTGAACACTTTACGTTGGGATACCCGTACTTGGGGACAACATTATCCTTCTTTACCAGTTCTGTGGCACCTTTGATACTCTCGTAACACTCTTTTGCACCGGACTTATCTTCTGGTGTAGTAGCCTGACTCGGCATATCTTGGAGTACCAAGCCGCTTGTCACTACAGCAAAAAATCCGTAGAAAACTGTTGCTCTCACGTATTTTTTTGGTGAAATCATTTTGCACCTCCTTCCACTGCTACATCGGAATCTCGCACATCACCAACCAAAACGCCAACCACACCCTTCAGGATCATGGTCAACAGCATAAAGCCGGTTGCCCAGATGAACAGGACGTTGCAGATTTCAATCAAGGTCGGATGATAGACGGCATACTCACCCAAGGGGGTCGGGCTGAAGGCCGGAAAGATCAAAACAGAGGGTTTTTCGATCAGAACGCTCAGGAAGACAGAGATGCAGATCAGTGGTAGCAGGAAGTTGTAGCTCTTCCGTATTTTGCTGTTGCACAGCAGGAGGAACTGCACCACAAACACGGTCATAACGCCCCAAAACCACGGAGTATAGGGCTTCATACCGTTGTGTCCTTTAATCGCATACTCCAGGGGAGCAGCATGATGTGTAGCAGGATAAAGTTCTGTAAAAAACTCCACCGCAAACATCAGGATGAGGAGTCCCACACCCCAGATAATGACTTGGGAAAAGAAGTCAATGACCGAGTCCGCAACTTCCAGTTTGGTGAATTTACGAATCACCAAGAGTGTTACGATGACCAAGGCAGGTCCGGCTGCTGCTGCCATAGCTAAAAAGGAAAAGGGCATGAGAGCGGAATGCCATACAGCCATCTGGGCATTGCTGCTGAGGATGAAGGCGGTGATAATATGAATGAACGGTCCCCATGCCACGGCAAACCAGATCAGCGGCGTATAGAATTTGGTGTTCAGCGGCTGATCAACATAGTGTTTGTACAGATAATAGAAGACCGCCACAGCGTTCAGAACAAGGTAAACGTTCAGCACGATGATGTCATAGGTAAGGACCGAACTGGGAAAGTTGAAGATGCCTATCCCGGGAATTGTATGCCAGAAGCGGTCTGGTCGTCCCATGTGAAAGAAGATGAAGTTGAAGCCGATAATCACGAAGACCATAGCGATGGCCTCGCCAATAACGGCCAACTGTTTCATATCTTTCCGCTTATAGATATAAGCAGGGGTTACCACCAGCACCGCTGCCGATGCTATGGAGGGGCAGTGAATAAAGTTGGAGACGAACAGCTCCCATATAATTTGGTCTGTGGCTCCGGTGACGATAAGGCCAGTTGTCATCTGTATATAGGTGGTGACAAGGCCTACCAGAACAAAAAAGGAAAGAAAGAGCAGCCAGCTATAATAGACTTTTCCTCCTTTCACGGCATAAATGCAGAAGTCGCGGGCAAAAGCTATCGGCTTCTGAGCAGGTGAAGCGCATTGCGTTGTCGTTGTCATCAGTAATACTCCTCTAATCCATGTAATAGAAAAATTTCGGTTCGGTGTTGAAATCTTCTTTAAACCGGAATACCTTTTTGGTCGCCAAAATCTTTCGCACTTCGCTTTCAGGATCAAGCAGGTTGCCGAACTTTCTTGCACCCACAGGACAGGCTTCCACACAGGCTGGATAGCGTCCATCTCTCACCCTCTGTAAACAAAAGGTACATTTTTCCATGACCCCGCGCATACGAGGACGGTTGCCCAAGTAATGGGTCTTAGGATTCATCTCCTCATTTGGCAAGGCTGGCTCGCTCCAGTTGAAACGACGTGCCCAGTAGGGACAGGCCAACTGGCACATACGGCAGCCGATACACCAGTTGTAATCAATAACCACGATGCCATTGGGATCGCGGTAGGTTGCCTGGACTGGACAGGCTCTAACACAGGCCGGGTCTTCACATTGCTGACACTGTACCGGGAAATAGAAGGCATTCTCTTCTGGAACCTGCTCTGGTTCGTAGTAATGGTCGGTATGGCCGGAAATACCGACAGCTTTATCAGCATGGCCACCGGACTGAACACCGTAATCACCTATGCGACTACTACTGGGGGATCCCTTATGCCAATTTTCCAGCTCAAAGGTGTCATTGCCCCGTTCCATCTGCAACACGCGGATCCACTGGATGGCGGGATCACGGGATTGATTGTTTTCCCGAACACAGGCCTCAACACAGCGACGACAGCCGATGCATTTGGAGATATTGAGGGCATACCCGAACAAAACTTCATCTGGAGCTGGTGTATTTGCCACCGTGACCTGCTTCTCAAACTGCTCGCTGTAGCGTTTCTCCAGGCGGGCAATGGCTGCTTCCTTTTGAGAATCACTCATCATCTCAAAATGCGTCTGCAAGTGCTCGGCTATGCTGGCTGCTTTAGTCGTAGCTGCTGTAGCTGCCGGAGCTACTGTTGTTACAGCTGCTGCAACACCCATCTTTTTCAGGAAATCACGACGGGATTCCTTGGTCGTCCCGTCGTCCTGTCCTTCATCGATATCATTTTTTCTTTTGTCTTCCGACATTGTCTCTTGCCTCCGTTAATATGGCATCCCGAATACGTTCAGGACACCGTCCGGTAATGGTTGCGCAGGATACGGTCAAGCATCTTCTGCTTCTCTTCCTGGGTCATGACGACCATTTTTTTGCCAGCCATGATCTGCTGCTGCCGCAACTCCTCATCAACCGAGTGGGCACGGGTGTTCGCACCTTCGACTTTTTGGGCAGATTTCGTGATCGCCAATCCGGTCCAACAGGCCGCCACGACCACCCCCAGTGTAGCCCCCGCCAACCGAAGAAAGCCCCGCTTGTCGGCAACCACCTCGTTGCGCTCTTTCTGCGTACTCACACTCTCCATCTGTTTCTCAGCCATAACGGCCTCCTTGTTTTGTACTTTTCAACCAATTTATTCCGTTCCGTCAGCCAAATGCGCCGTTATAAAAGGCCGACGCAACAGGCCGAACACCCTTTTCGGACACAGAGGCACAGAGATACCTGATCCTGAGTCCATCCGGGGGAACATAATGTATTTTATAAAAATCCTTTTGTCTCAAAAAAGAGCAGCTACTGCTTAACCGCAAAACACGTCGACAGTCAAGGAAAAAAGCTGTTACCAGAGGCGAAAAGAAAAGCTTGGCAGGAAAAACAGGAGGAAAAATTTTGGCAAAAAACAAACCGCTCAAGCAACTGCGCTTGCCACAGCCCCATCATATCCAGTACATTAAGGGGAGTATTCACGCACCTCTCTGTTCAATATGCTGAATAAGCGTAACAATATACAACAAGGATTACCAGATGCTCATTTTTTTGACAGAAGCAGCAAACCTCCCTTTTTCAGTTTCTCTTGGCCTGATGATTGTCTTTGTCCTCCTAGAAGCACTCTCTCTTCTTCTTGGTGCTGGAGTATCAGGGATCTTGGATTCTCTGCTACCAGATGTAGATGGAGATATTGACCTTGACTTACCTGACAGCGACCCTACGACCTTTATGCAAATCCTCAGTTGGTTTCGAGTTGGTGAAGTTCCCTTGCTCATGCTCATCTTGGTGGCTTTGACAGCTTTTGGGATTTCTGGCCTCCTCTTGCAGCTCATCACCCGAGCGATTATTGGTGAGCTACTTCCACCCTTTATCGCAATGATACCTGCCTGTTTCTGTACCATCCCTCTTGTTCGTATCATCGGTGGGATACTCAACGCCTATATGCCCAAGGACGAAACCTCAGCAGTGTCTGAAGAGAGTCTGATCGGCAGATCGGCAACTCTTCTTGCAGGCACTGCACGTCAAGGAAAACCTGTGCAGGGGAAGGTACGGGATGAGCATCAACAGACGCATTATGTGCTGATTGAGCCAGAGCATGCTGAGGAATGCATTCAGTCAGGTGAAACGGTTATTCTGTCTCAAAAAAAGGGGGCTATTTACCAAGCTGTTCATGAAATAAAAGAAAGAATATAAGAATATAAGAAGGAATATTGGCGGGGGAGGTATTTTATTGTCCCTCCCCAGCGGGAATAGAGAGGGGAGGGAAGTTATGCGTTATGCGTTATACGTTGAGCAGTTTTATAGGGTAATCACTGTATACCCCTGTTTAATATAGTCAGCCATTGCAGGATGTCCGGCCATATCTCCGATCAGGCCAATATTCTCAGATGTCATTGCCTCTGTCACTCCCATCTTATGAGAACAGACCCGGCAGGCACCAAAAATAAGCCCTTTTTCTTTGGCCTTTGTGTACAGGCTATGGAGAAAATGATCTGATTTTGCCATTTTCGGCACCAGATTAACGGCTTCACCTTCTAAAATAATATTTCCCTCCATCCCCTGTTCCTCCATATTTAAGGCATTGAGCAGGACATGGATAAAACAGAGGGGATTCCCCTGAAAGGCAAAAATAACTGTTTTTTTCAAGATAGTTACCTCCTTTTATGTTTGTTTCCTGAAAGATAAAAAAATCCGGCAGATCCCAAAGAAAATGCCGGATACAAGGTGCTTGTGTTTATGCCCGAAAAGAGCAAATTAAACTACTGCTTCTTCTTCTTTTCCTTCAAGGAGTCTACGTGCGACCAAGATGTTTTCAGTTTCTTCATAACAGTCGGCTCGTCACTCGGCTCCCCGGTGGACTTGACCGTTACATTGGTTTCAGTCATATCAACAATCGGTACCGGAGGTACCTTATCCAAGCCGTACCACTTTTTCAGGCTGACACCCTTGGGGAGTTCACTGAGCAGTTTTTCAGCAACAGCCTGACTGGCCTGACGAAAACGAAGCTTGGCATGAACATCCAGCTCATGTCCCGGTCCCGGCGGATAGAGTACCGTGAACACGATATCCCGATATCCCTTGGGCGGAATAAGACCTGACTCGGCATTGGATACAACCTTCCAGGGATCAATCTGGAAGATCTCATGCTCATCTGTTCCCTTGGTATCGAACATGATAGTATTTCCTTCCAGCGCACCCCCTTCTTTTACATACCCGCTTTTTAGCAGCTCTTTACCTGTGCTCTTATCCGTAATCAGGACTTCGAGCCACATTTGGCGCACAGCGGTCAATGAGGTCGGCAGGCTGTGTCCGGCTCTCCGGTTATGCACCCGAATCCTGATCTTGTACAGATCACCCTTTTTGTTGTACATCGGGTCGATTTCAATCTCAGCCGCAGCCTGCAGCCTTCCCACAGCCATTTCGTACTTCTTTTTCAGGTTCTCTACCAGCTTCTGATCACCCTCTCGCTCGGCCTGTATTCCTCTCAACTTATACATCAGGAAGTTGGCCCCGTTAAAGTAATGGTGATACTCATTCCGTTTCGGTTTGATAAAATGATCAGCAGAACGCAGAAAGGTCTTAAAATCGACCATGTGGCAGTCCTGACATTGGATGCCGTTCAGAGCGTATAGACTCTTTTTCCACTCGCCGTAAGTAAACTCATAAGGAAAGTGTTTGTCATAATGGTAGACATGATGACAGCCTGCACAGAGTTCAGCGGTCAGATGCTTGGGAGATTCAATACACTCATGAAAACCGCCGCCGCAGCCTTCGTAATTAGGAAAAGGACCGTACTTTGTCCGAACAAAACCTTTTGGATCTTTGTCTTCATTTCTTCCTGGAGACAGGACATAGGAGCCGTTTTCTGGCTCATGCGACGGGGTCTCCCAATGCGTATACCTCTTAATTGAGTGACAAACGTCACAGGACACACCGGCCTTAGCCAAGGGGCTGAGTTTCTCAAAATCCAAGTCTTCTGTTTCTCCCATAACAACAGCGGCCGCAGTATGACAGCCCTCACATTGCTTGGTGACCTCTTTCCCCACCGCTTTAACGGCCAACATCAGCTCCCCGAGGTAAATCGGATCCTGGAAAGCCTGGAAATGCATTGATCCGCGCCACTCCTCGTACTGTCTTGGATGACAGCCAGCACAGGTTGAGACAGACGGTGCAATAAAATCAGCCTTGGTTTTTTCCCATTGTAGGTTTGACGGTTTAAAAGAAAGCAATTCTTTATCTTTGTTGTTTTCTTCCGCAAAGCTTACTGTGGCCGTCATAACAAATCCAGCGAGTAAACTAATCGCCAAGCCAATGTATTTGCGTTTCATTCTTCCTCCTTTTTTGTGTTGAATTAAACAAACATCCTGTATTTTTTATATGAAAGTACTCTCTTTCATCTTTTGTTGTCCAAGCTCAAGGGCCAGGATAGGTTTTATTAAAACCTATTATAGGTCAATCGCCCAAAAAGATACAAATATTTTTTTAAAAAACAATTCTTTCAAAAAAAACAAGGTGCCATCGCATCAAATACTCAAAGAGGTAAAATATGCACCTCCTCATCTACCTCGTGAATACCCTTAAGAAATGATCCCTTACGCCCATCAATAGCAACAGGGTCACTAAAATTAATGCGGACGCCATTACTTAACGCATATTCACCGCTTTCAAAAACCTGAAGGTCCCGGCAACCCACCACACAGGTCTTTTCCAGCCGGGTAGCAACGACTGAGGCATGGGAGGTCTGTCCCCCCCGGGCGGTAAGAAGACCATCAGCCATAGAAATTTCTCGAATATCTTCAGGAACCGTATCCTGCCGAATGAGAATCAATGGCATATCTGGCTGCTCCTGTCGTAACTGTTGAATATGTTCTTCAGTAAAGACTGCTAAACCAGACAGAGCAGAACCACTTACCCCAATACCTTTGCCAAGGATGTTATCCTGCAAGGTCTCTGATTCAAGAAAAACATTAAAACGCTCCTTCTTTTTTACTGTAATCATATCACGAGTTTGTAATATATAGAGATCTTCGGCATCAGGGCTTTCAAAGGTGAACTCAATTTCCTGGGGATTCCACTCTTTGGTATACACCAAATCCCGAGATATTTGCAACAGGCGGGCATAGATGGCTGGGAATTTACGCTCCAGCGTGCATTCAACAGGTCTGCCGTCCAGTTCTGCCTGCTCCACAGAAATGGGATAGCTGTTCACTAAACCGGAAACAATATCCTCTCCCTGATCGCCCGAGGCGTAATCCCCCCACAGAGCCACCCGACGAACCTTGCGATAGGGATGAGCTGTAAATAAAACCCCACTTCCTGCCTGTTTGCTCATATTACCATAGACCATAGACTGAACAATCACCGCAGTTCCCCAGTCGTCTGACACGTCCATCAGGTTACGGTACTGGGTGGCCTTTGTGGTATTCCAAGAAGAGAGCACCATTTCCACTGCTCCGATCAACTGCAACCACGGGTCTTCCGGGGCACTGCATCCACGTTTTCGCAAGGCTGCCTGATAATCCAAGGCCAGCTCCCGCATCTGGTCCGCAGAAAACTCTCGTTTCAGCTTGACCTCATGCTGTTGTTTATGCGCATTCATAATCTCCTGAAACTCTTCCCGCTCAACCCCGCCAGCCATAGCCCAGGACTGAAGAAAACGCCGATAGTTATCCCAAAGAAAATATTTTTTTTCAGGATGATTTGCCACCTGCTCCTCGACTAACTCCTCATTCAGTCCCACATTATGGATTGTAGTCATCATGCCGGGCATAGACATAGCTGAACCGGAACGGACAGAGAGCAGCAAGGGGTGTTTGGGTGAGCCAAAAATTCGATCAACCTGTTCTTCCAGATTGGTAATTGCTCCTCGCACCTGCTGCATAAACTCCTCTCGGGCCCGCTTAAAGCTCTGCACAGCTCGCCAGCAACGAAAGATCTCTGTGGTAATGATAAAGGCTGGTGGAACCGGCTTACCATCACCAACCAACACCATCAGATTAAACCCCTTGTTACCCAAATGAATCAGGTTATGGGTTCGCAAATTTTCATTATACAGTGAAGAGATGGTCTTCTCTGGATTATAGGTCATGAGAAGATCAATGGTCTTTTCATCCAGAATATCTTTCTGTGCTTCCAGCGTATGAATAATGCGGATAATAAAATTATCCAGATGCTGCAAACCAAAGGTGGTGGCAATAAGATCTCGACAAAAGGATTCAGATAGCCGATCAACTGTTGAGGGAATATCCTCATCCTCCCAAAGCGAACGATACTTGGTCAGCAGATTTTGTCGCCCGATCTGGGGAATCATCATGGAGAGATTGTTCTGATGTACATTGGTGTAATAGGCATAGATCACGTCTTTCACCCCTTCAGATAACCCGCGCACGATATCCAGATGCTGGGTATAGGTGAAACGCTTCATAGTGATCGAGGAACTGAGCAAACTGGTGTAGGTATCCAGACGTCGACTGGTAATACCATCGACCTTTAAGGCCCGCAAAAACAGCAACAGGCATTGGGAGATACGGATAAAAGTGGCTTGGGTAATGAATCCCAGATTAATGGAGCGGGTCAGTCGTTCAATATAAATATTTGCCAGATTTTCTAAGCGGAAACTCAGGCCAAGGGCATCAAATTTTCGTTCAGAATAGCGGCCATAGACCGAAGGAATATCCACGGCAATATGTCGTTTGTAATAGATTTCCTCCTTGGGTTCAAACTTCTCCTCACTGAGAATAATCTCCTTTAAATGCTCCAACTGGGTGAGCAGGGCATCAAGGCAGGCAAAGCTATCTCCCCTTTCCAGAACCTCCAGCAAGCCCTCCATTTCAGGAAAACCGTTTTGGGTCGCATGATGCAGTTGATGGCGTAACTCCTGCAGACCAAGGCTGTACTTATGGCGCAACAGCTTAAACATTCTAACCAACAGGCTGAAACGCTTTCGTTCTCCTGCTGAGATATCCTCTTGTTGAGCAAGCCAGACATGACGCTCTTCTTCAGGCCAATCAAGAATCTGATCCATAGAGTGAATTTCTCGCTCTTCTTGAATCCGCTTACTCAATATATGCAAATCATCAATAAAAGGCCCCTTTGTCAGTACTTGACTGAGGATTTCATCAGGCAAAAAGGGACGCAAATGGTCCTTGTCCAACGTTATCCAAAAGATAAAGATTTCCCTGATAAAACCAACAATCAGGTTGGAAGATTCAACATGGGATTGCTTGCGCAGAAAGTGAATAAGTACATCATGCCGTTTATGGATTTCATCCAGCTCAGTGGAGACATCTCGCAACTCGCCTTCTGCTCCGATCTCGTTAAAAAAGACCGGCATCAGCTTGGTAAACTGTTTGGCCAAGTTATAGATTGGTACAATGGGATGATTGAGCAAATCTGTAATATCACGCTGAAAGAGATCCGTATCCTTTACACAGGTTCCAGAAAGCTTGATATTAATAATCAGGGCAGAAAAGAGCGTAGAACACCATTTGGGCTCCTGCATAATCAGGCTCAACCAGACCCGGATATTGGCCAGATGGGCTGGATTGGTAATGGGTTGCCAGTCCTCATCCACCCCCATAACATTGGCATACTGAAAACCAAAGCGTACCGCCTCAAAGAGGAATGCCTCTACCAACCGTGAGTTATTCCTTCGAAAAACCTCCCCGCCAATAACCTGAATACACTGCAAAGAGGTATGCGGATATTTACGCACATTGGCCTTGAGAAGCTGAAAGGTTGTGATAAAAAACTGTTCAATCTCTTCAAAACTTTGCTTACGAATCAGTTGAATCAATGACCGGTTAATCTCACGCAGGCTTTCCTCATGAATCAGGTAAAGACCCGAGGTATCCATGATCCGAAAGAGAAAAAAGAGCTTTCGATTTTCCGAACAAGAGGCTTCTTGATCATCAGCAGCATGTAGGGATAACTGCTTGGGAATTTCTCGATACAGACGGACGATATCAATATGAGCTGGTAGTTTGAGGAGTTCACTCAGCGCCTGATAGGGATCTGCCTCAACATCAATCAGATCAAGGGTCTCCAGATGCTCTTGAAAACGCTCATGAGAGATGGCAGCGAGTCGGGTTCCTGTCTGCCACTCAGTACAAAATGAACTGCACTGCGATTCAAACCAGGGCTGTGGATCTTCTTCAGTGAGCCAATACTGATAGTTCAGGCCAAGGATCTTTTTCATCAGCAAGGCAAGAGGAGCGCAGGAAAAAGAGACATCTTTGTTGTCACGCCCAATTTTTAGCAGATGCACAGCCATTTTTTTCATGGGATGATGCCCTTGCACTATATACATCATCACGTTTTCATCAACTGTATCTAGGCCAACCAGCCGCTCAAAAAAGGCATCGAGCTGCTCCCGGTACAACGCAAGAGAGTCAGAGTGTAAGGAGGCAATAAGCTTATCAGCATAGGCCAACATAGCCTCCATAGTCATAGAAACAACCTTGCCATTTTTTTTGATTCGCTCAGGGCATCCAGAAAGACCTCTGTAAACAGGGCAAAGCAGGCTGGGCCATGTTCATGTCGGCGATACAGATTAAAGTTTTTCAGAACAAAGGGGCGGAGTTCAGGAATAATCATCTGCCAGTTTCTGTACGGATGACTGATCTCATAGAGCAGATGGTCCAGCTTTTTGCTGATGCCCTGATATCGGGCCACGACCTCCTGCAGCAGCCTGAACCGGTTGGAAATTTTCACCTTACTGGCAGTTTGTTGAAAGTTAGCCTCAAGGGCTTTAGAGGTAAAAACAGTCTGTTGCTGATTAGTCATCAGTATACCCTCGCAAATCAGGAAAAAGAGAAAAAATGTTATCAGGGCTTCGGTAAAAATCAAAGGTTCAGGCCACGTAGGACACCGCCTTCGGAAAATAACTCCAAGACGGTTAATGAGGCTGGCTGCACATCAAATAAAAGATAGTTGCGTGGAGAAATTCCCAGAGCAAGACAAATCATGGTGCGAATCACCCCGCCGTGGGTTACAGCGGCAACCGTAGCATGTTCGGATGTGCTGAACATTGTCAGTACAGCGTGAACCCGTGCAATAAAGGCTGCAACAGCTTCTCCTTGAGGAAAAACAAAGTCAAGGTATGCATTCCACGCAGCAAGTTGCTTTTGTTGCTCTTGATCCGAAGCAATGTCGGCAAAGGTTTGGAGTTCCCAGCAGCCAAAATCAATCTCCCGCAATCGCTCGTCAAAGAAAGGTTTTCCAGTTGAACATCCCTTGCGCTGTAAATACTCCAGAGTTTGTCTGGTACGGAGCATTGGACTACAGTACCAGGAGTCAACATGCTGTACCTGTGTTCTTATGCTGTCTAAACGGGCAAGCCCCTGACCAGAAAGGGGAACATCGCTGCTCCCTACAAAACAGCCTGGAGGCGCAGCGGTCGGGCCATGACGAAGGAGAAAAAGACGGGTCGGCATATAAGCTCATTCGTTTGAATTTTCATATATTATGCGCAGGTGTTTAAACTCAAACAATATATACTCCATTCTGGAGTGGATACCAAACAGAAAAGCAAACACTTCGCATAACTATTTTAGTTTGCAAACTTTTCTCTTTACTTCACCACCTCTTATTCAGTATTGTTCAGTATGTTTAAGAGTTGTAAAAAACAATGTAACCAATATCGAGTTCGACATCTCGACACAGGAGAAAAAATGAAAAAAGTAATAGCAGCAGGTGCCGTACTTCTGTTTGCTGGCAGCGTCCAACTGTCCCATGCGTCCCCATCTCTAGGAAGCGGAGAAACAGAACATATATCATACCGTGACTGGGCAATCAGCGGATATATCGGCATGGCCGACTTTGAGGGCGAAGAGAAGCCAGATCCGTTTCGGCCTGGAGTGACCCATGAAATGGAATCAGACGTGGCGGGTAAATTTGGTGTTATCCTGAGTAAGTATTATAATAATTTTTCTTTCAACTTCGGCCTAGAGTATATTCTGGAAGCTACGATAGAAGATGAACTTGGCAACGAACTTGCCGAACACAGTCATATTCCTCTTTTTTTAGGCGTAAACTATCATTTTTATACGCACGTCATTAATCCATATATCGGCGCAGGCATTGGCTACTCCTTTAACGACTCCTCGGAAAGTGAATTTATCGCTGGTCAGGGAATAAGTACAGAGGTGGATGACAGTTTGTTCTACTACCTGACAGCCGGGATCGAATATCCTGTCAGGGACTACTCCTTTTTTATAGCAGGGAAATATTCAATAGAGGATGCTGACGTTAAGGGAACAGTGCAAATGCCCACAGGGACATTATTTGAGATAGAGAATGAAGGTTCTCTGGATCGCTACGAAGTAAACCTAGGTGTTAAATACTTTTTTTAATGTCTTCTTGTTAGATGTTACGTAAGGGGCTGTAATAATTTTACGGCCCCTCTTTGTAATGTTCCCTATCGGGAGTCCGTACAATGCAGAACCTTGTCTTCTTTGATAGGAAGAACTTGCTCCTTTTTGCCTCCCTCTTTGCCATCTACTGAGCTAAATCGGGCAAAAATTGAGGTTATCAGCTCTTTCCGCTTCTGATTGATTTTGGTGAAATTAAGACCGCTACACATAGTACGCCCCCCTTTGATAGATTGATATCGTCATCTGTATTCATTAAGCATAGCAAAAAAACAATGCGTTGTACAATGCAGTAATACTGTATTTCGCAACAAGCATTGAACTAATCTACCTGAACAAATTTACGCTTTTTCACCACATACAACGAGTACCCAACCCCAATGGCGTCCCCATGATTATCAAACATAATCTCGCCAAACGGTGTTGCAGTGGCTTGAGTACGAAGGGTCTTAGCGATTTTGTCCGTGTCTGTTGAATTTGCCACTCGAATCGAATTTGTTAGGGCAAGAACAGCAGCAACCGCATTGTCAAAAAATGGTCCCGGCTCAACCTTGTATGTTTCCATATACGCCTGACGATATTTCCGGGTGATCGGATTTGCTGACACATCAGCCGGACCAGTGGCGTACACGCCCTCTGCATATTTTCCAGCTACCCTGGTAAAACTTTCATCCTTAACACCGTCATCAGAAATAAACAGGGTCTTCATCCGTTTCTTGCGCATCTGGGTCACGATCTTAGAAGCCTCTGGATGATAACCGCCAAAGATAACCGCATCTGCACGGGTTCGTTTGATTTTTTGTACCACAGCAGAGTAATCAACCGCACCGGGTGTTATACCCTCAAAGAGAACAATCGTTGCCAAGGCGCCGTCTCTGATAATTTTTCGTGCGTCCTCGGCCAGCCCTTTACCGTAATCACCTTTATCATGAATAATCGCTATCTTTTGCGCCTTTAAGCTGTCAACAGTAAACGTTACAATAGAGTTAGCCTGAGCATCATTAGGGGCAATGGTTCTGTAAAAGGTTGGATACTTTCCGCTCTTGGTCAGATCGCTGTCCGTGGCTGAGGGAGATATAACAAGAACATTGGCCTCATCATAGATTGGCAGAGCTGCCTTGGTGGCACTGGAGCAAATATGGCCAATAACAGCCTTGACACCAGCAGAGAGTAACTTGGTGGCTGTGTTGGTTGCCACCTCTGGTTTACAGACATCATCCTCAATCAACAACTCAACCGGAACGCCGTTGATCCCGCCTTTCTCATTGATATCCTTGATAACAAGCTCTGCTGCTCGGGCTGTGGGTAGACCATAAGAGGCCAAATCACCGCTCAGGGCACCTGCCACGCCTATCTTTATCGGTTCTCCTGCTGAGGCGTTGCTCATAAAAAATACGCTCGTGCTTATGGCGAGTACAGAAAGCACGGAACAAATTTTTCCTGAAATATTCATTGTATCATTCTCCTTGGTACGTGTCTTTTTCTGTGCAGAACATTTTCATCCACACAAGGGCTTTCCGACTAAAATTTGAGAAAGGGAAGCAGAAAAGGGCAAAAAAAAACCCGCAAGCCAATGAAGGTTGCGGGTAAAAGCGTCAAGAGACGTTATAAAATCTGAGATGGTGCCGAAGGGGAGAGTCGAACTCCCACGAGCATACGCCCACTAGACCCTGAACCTAGCGCGTCTACCAGTTCCGCCACTTCGGCACAGCGAAAGAAATATGCCTTATTTCTGGCTGACTGTCAACAACTTTTTATCATCTTGTTTGAAAAAAAATAACTTTGCCTCACTGTCTTCTAAGGTTGCCTCTTGTTTTGATTTGCGGGTTTTGTCTGGTTAGAGTACATACTCTCTTTTGCCCAAAGGAAATCTGTTTGTTTTTCCGAAACGGTCAAGCGTATTGGAAAAGATAAAAAACATGATCCTGCATGATCAAACGAGGCTAAAATTATATGAAGCTATTTAGAAATATACAAGAAATTAGACATCCATTAAAACGGCCTGTTGTCACCATAGGCAATTTCGACGGAGTACATGTAGGCCATCAGCTTTTATTTCACGAGGTGGCAATTCGTGCAAAACAGAGCAAAGGCACCTCAGTGGCTATCACCTTTGATCCGCATCCGCTCAAGATCTTACGACCTAATGGTATCAGGCTCATTTCCACGACCCGACAAAAAATAGAACTGATCCGCATGGCTGGAGTTGATGCCTTAGTCATTCTCCCTTTTGACAAACAGTTTGCCAAAACCACAGCCACTGAGTTTGTGAGCAAGGTTCTCTGTGACACCATAGGGGTTCATGAATTAGTGGTTGGATATGACTATGCCTTTGGTCGGGGCAGAGAGGGCAATATCGACTTTCTCCGTCACCAAGGAGAGCAAAATGGTTTTCCAGTGACAGTGGTTGATGCGTATTACGAGGATGATATGCTCGTCTCCAGCACCAAGATACGGGAACTGGTCATGGAGGGACGGATGCGTGATGTACGCAATCTGCTGGGCCGCTGTTATTATATCCACGGCCACGTGCAGGTGGGCAAACAGCGGGGAGGGGCAGAGATTGGTTTTCCCACAGCCAACTTCAAGCTCTCAGAAGAGGACCTTTGCCCTAAAAAAGGAGTATATGTAACCCAGGTGCTGTATAATAACAAGATGTACGGTAGCGTGACAAACATAGGCTATAACCCTACCTTTGGCGAAAACGAGCTGGTTGCAGAAACACATATTTTTGATTTTAACAAAGATATCTATGGCCATCCTTTACGCCTTAATTTGCTTCGCTATATACGCGGAGAGGTAAAATTTAACTCCATTGATGAACTCTCCACGCAGATCCAAAAAGATGTCAACACTGCCAAGCAGGTTCTTGCGTATGCCACACAAGAGCAGGTACTTTCCTGTGAAGAACGCTTTAATAGCATGAGGTGCTGAAAACAGAGGAACGGGACATTTGTTCTTCTGTTCTTCTTTTTTACCCTTTAAGTGTATCGTTTTCTTTCATATTGTGATATGTTATCCACTCTAACGCCACTGTGGCGACCAACGATTCAATCCATCCTATCAATTCATACTTAAAGAGGAGAACCAGATGTCTAAAATCGCAATCCTTTACTGCAAGAAAATCAAAGATCAATCATGTGTTGCCTGCGCAAAATGCTACAAGGCTATCTCGGAAAAAAACGGCGCCTTTGCTCAGTACGAAGATGAAGATATTGAGCTCGTTGCCATGACTGACTGCGGCGACTGCCCCGGCCTGACCATACCCAAGGTCAAACTACTCAACGAGACCACTAAGGGCCTTGACAGACCCATTGAAGTGCTGCATCTCGGAACCTGCATGAAATCCGCAATGGAAATGGCAGGCTGTCCAATCAACTTTGATGACTTACAGGTGACCTTGGAAAAAAATATGGGCATTAAGGTGATTCTCGGCACCCACGCCTATTAAGGAGCTGAAAGGAAATGACTGTTGTTTGACACGGCGGGCAGAACAAGGCAGAGTCTGTTGTGTTCTGCCCGATAGAGCGAAATACTTAAAAAAGAGGGCAAGCTATGAGTGAAACTATACAACGGAATATGCAGAAGCCGACAGGAGCGTTTGTTGGAGCCTCTTGGGCTGCGTTGTTTATTGGAAGCGGAGCATATTTGTTTGGTTTATGGAACGCCGATATGCAGCTTAATGAAAAAGGATATTATTTCACCCTTCTTTTGTACGGCCTTTTTGCTTCCGTATCATTACAAAAATCAGTGCGGGATAAACTCGAAGGCATTCATGTGACGGGTATCTATTATGGTATATGCTGGGTATCTATCATTATATCTCTTGTACTGTTGGGGGTCGGCCTTTGGAACGCCACCTTTGAGATCAGTGCAAAGGGATTTTACGCAATGGCCTATCTACTGGCCCTGTTCGCATCCATAGCTGTACAGAAAAATATTCGTGACCTTAATGTGTTGTCTATGAAAGAATGCAAGGCAGAGCTGAATGACAGGGTGATACCGGAAAAGGTTGCGCCTATGAGTGAACCAAAGCGGTCGCAAAGGGCGACAAAGTAAAAAGACACCTGACTGTTCCGATCATACATACATTTCAAATCTGCTGAAATTACAATCAGGTAGCTAATCAATCAACTATATTTCATTTTTCATAGCTGCATTACTTGGCGTAGCACACCATACAAACCTTAAAAGGAGGAGTACATGAAAACACCATTGAAGCGTATCATTCTTTTTATCACACTGCTTGTGCTGACAGCAGGACAGACGCAGGCGGCATTTGATCCAACCACGGTGCAGAAGCTGCTGACTGAAGACGGAGCAAGTAGCTTCGGCCATTCCGTGTCCCTATCCGCAGACGGCAGCATTGCCCTGATCGGGGATATCTCGGATAACACGGGTGCGGCCTATGTCTTCACCCGTGCCGCAGACGGTAGCTGGATTCAGCAGGCCAAGCTGACTGCCGAGGATGGTGCGTGGGATGATCGGTTCGGCGCTTCCGTGTCCCTGTCCCCAGACGGCGGAACTGCACTGATTGGGGCCTACGGCGATGACGACAAGGGCAGCTTTTCCGGCTCGGCCTATGTCTTCACTCGTGCCGCAGATGGCAACTGGAGCCAGCAAGCCAAGCTGACTGCCGAGGACGGCGCAACGCCTGACAGTTTCGGTGATTCCGTGTCCCTGTCCGCAGACGGTAACATCGCCCTGATTGGGGCACCTCGCAAAAGTTCAACCTATGTTTTTACCCGTGCCACAGACGGCAGCTGGAGCCAGCAGAACAAACTGACCGCAACGTTCTATCTCGGTCTTACTGTCAACATAATCAATAACCAGGGCCTTTTTCCCCTCTGCTGGCCGCATGATCCGCCCAACCACTTGAAGAAGCCGACCTTCAAAGCGAATGGGCGTTGTCAGAACNAGGGTAGAC
>QYLO01000057.1 GCA_022766165.1 Candidatus Electrothrix gigas | reverse complement strand
TAAGCTGACATACCTGGCAACCAGATTACCGTCAGGAAAGTTGATGGTTATTGAGGTCGGTGAAGATCCACGGTAAATTGAACTGTCCAAAAAATATGGGGTTTTGGTGGGTCGTTTACTATGTCTGTACTACCACGAATTTCAAGGCTGATCCCATTGCCGATATGCGTTCGGTTGTTATCTTTATCAGATTCGATGAGTGTTGTTTGCTGCACTGTATCTTCCTTTTATATTTAATTTTCATTCAATATAAAAGGTTTTTCAAAAAAAAGAAATATATTTTAACGTTATTTAGCTTTTAATTATAAAATAACAAGTATCAGAAAATTAAAATGTCCATTTTAATCTCATAACGTTGATTTTACTTTATCTGTAAACTGGAATTGACCGGTTTTTTACGAGGTCTGTATCAACAGTTTTTTTACCAAACAATCGTTAGCTGCACACCATCGTCCGAATAATTGCCCGGTGCAGAGTTGGACGGGATGGTGACGATGGCATACATGGAAAAGGTTTGGCTACCGAGGGTGCCGTTGATGCCGGGAACAGGGCCGCCGAAGGGGTCAGCCCATGCCGCTGTGTCTACCCCGATAGAAGCGAAGTCGTTGCAGCCTTTGTCGCCCACCGGAGTGTCATTGCTCGCATCCAGCAAATCATAATCCAGATAATTTGTCCCTCCATCGTTCAGCCGTCTTGTGCTGGCAGTATAATGAGTGCCTCCGCTCACACAAATGCCATACGTCATGGTGGCGCAGGTGATGTCCAAGTTGATTACGCCCGGCACAGTTTGGTCCCCGCCAACGCTGGAGTGGTTGCCTAAATCAAAATTCCCGCCGCCGCTGAATGAGTTCACGGTGCAGCCCGGGTTCAACACAACCTGATAATTCACAGAGCCGCCTGATGCTGATGCTGCAAAACTGCTTTGGATAGATGCTGTCAGCAGAATCGCACCTGCGGCAAGGAGAAGAAATTGCTTTTTCATAATTTTCCCTTAATATTGCAAGGCTGAATGTCAGTTTTACCAAAGAACAGTGACGGCCACAGCTGCATCTTTGTAGGTTCCTGGAATTGAATCCACAGGGACAAACACATCTGCTGTCAGCGTATAGGTTTGAAGACCGCCTATGCCCACAGCATTGATAGGATTGGCCCATGCCGCAGTTTCTGTCAATGCACCAGCAGCAAGACAGTCCTTGTCCCCCAGAACCGTGCCTAAATAGTTTAAGTCGTATTCCAGAAAGTTTCCAGCACTGGTGGTATGTTCCAGCCGTCTGTGGGAACTTGTAGGAGCATTTCCTCCGTTCACGCAGAGCTTATAGGACATGCCATTGGTGCAAGTGACAAGGATATTTCCGGCGCCAGCGTTCAGAATGTTGCCGTCATAGGCAAACTGACTACCTAACGATATTGTCCCGTTTGTCACAGATGCTGTGCAGCTACCAACCAAGGCGACATGGTAATTCAAATCACCAGCGTCAAGCGACCCAGCAGAACTATTTTGTGCAGCAATTAAAAAGCCTGCGCCTCCGACAACAAAGGCTATAAAAAAATTTTTCATAATCTTGTAGACTATTGATAAATAAGATGATTGTACCATATCTGCCACCCAAATGTTACGTTATGGCCATTGCACTGTGACAGCAACAGTGTCATTATAATCGTCAATTGCTCGGCTACTCATGCTGAAATAAACATCAGCAGTTAAATCATACGTCTGATAATTCACTGTATCGCCATTGCCAGTGGCACTTATTCCTGCTGCCGACATGGTTACAGTGTACGTTTCATACGGATTATTGTCGCCTACTGCTGCACCACTGTAATACAGAGCATAAGGAATCTTTTCTGTTGGGTCAAGAGTACCTTGCATATTTCTGACTGTCATCCCCATAAAAGATGTGCTATGGAGACCGGCGTTGAGAAGTATCCTGTATGTCAGACCATTTGAACAGGCGACTTCAATACTTCCTGCTGAGACATTTGTTAAATCCGCAGAAGTTGTGGGCCAAGAATCAAAGTCTTGCCCTGTGATTGTGCCTGCTATGCAGCTATTTTCCAGCGTGATTGTCGGGGTCAAAGGGGTGCCTAGCACCAATGAACCCGCAAAACTATCATGAGCTACAATGAGTACTATCAAACTCAAGGCAATTGCCGCAAAAAAAATCTTTCCATGTATTGAAGTATTCATAACGTATTTGACAACCTTTAAAGAATCAGAATCGTAAATATGTTGCCATAAACGGCAATAATTTTTTATTGAACTTAAAAAAAAGATTACGTTAAAAAAATAAAGAAGTCAATAAAAAAACGACAATCTGTTAAAATTAGAATAATATTTCAACGAATTTCTATTCGATAATAATTGTCATCTTCTTGATAAGAAAACTTTTCCCTGTCTCTGTCTCAGAATCAGCAACAAAAATATTGCTTTTTCCTACCTCTTCCTGTAATTATCCTTAACCTGTTTTGGCTGTTCCTTTGAAATTTTAAAAAATCTAACCCGTCTCTGACCTTTTTCGCATAATATGAACAGTCTTGTCTCCTTTCTGCGCCTGCTGCATACTCGCCGCCGCCTGATAACCGCTATGGCTGTAAGGGAAATCCGGGCGCAGTATGTCGGCTCTTCGCTCGGGCTGCTGTGGACCCTGATTCACCCGCTGGTCATGATCACGGTGTTCTGGTTTGTCTTTAGCATAGGCTTTAAGGCAAAACCTCTGAACGATGTGCCATTTGTCGTCTGGCTAACAGCAGGGCTTGCTCCTTGGTATATCTTTTCCGAAATTATCAGCGGCTCAACAAATACTATTGTTACTCATAGTCATCTAATTAAAAAGACTATTTTTTCCCCGCAAATTTTGCCTGTGATAAAGATCCTCTCTAGTCTGGTCACCCATGCTATTTTCTTATTTGTCTTACTCGTCTTGTTGATCTTTCAGCAGATGCCCCTGAGTCTGTACTATCTTCAGGCTGGCTATTATCTCTTCTGCATGTTAATGCTTGCCTTGGGTATTTCCTGGGCCTTATCTGCACTGAATGTCTTTGTCCGCGATGTGGTGCAACTTGTCACCGTGCTCCTGCAGGTTGGGTTCTGGGTCACACCTATTTTTTGGGATATCAAGATGATGCCGCCCAAAGTGCAGTGGTTTCTTAAACTAAACCCTGTCTACTATATCATTCAGGGCTATCGAGATTCATTTATCAGCTTTCAGCCCTTTTGGAGTCATCTTTCCTACACCGTGTATTACTGGCTCTTTACCCTTGGCATGCTGGCCAGCGGCGCATATATTTTCAAGAAACTGAAACCTCAATTTCCCGACGTACTGTAAGCCGTTACGCCTATGTCTGATTCAGCTATTTCGGTTCATAATGTAACCAAAACATATTCGCTCTATCAAAAACCACTGCATCGGATTTTGGAAATATTTCACCCTTTGAATAAAAAATATCATACGCCGTTTTGTGCGCTGAAGAATATCAACTTTGATATTAAAAAGGGGCAGTCTCTTGGTGTTATTGGAAGAAACGGCAGCGGCAAGTCCTCTCTCCTTCAGCTAATAACCGGTATTCAGCAGCCGACCAAAGGAACGATTGAGGTTAATGGACGTATCTCTGCCCTGCTTGAACTTGGTGCTGGCTTTAATCCAGAATTCACGGGCAGGGAAAACGTCTATCTTAATACGGCGATTCAAGGTTTTTCTGCTGATGATACAGATGAGCGTTTTCAGAAAATAGCTGATTTTGCTGATATTGGTGATTTTATTGATCGGCCAGTGAAAACCTATTCCAGCGGTATGTATATCCGGTTGGCCTTTGCCGCTGCGGTCAGCGTACAGCCAGAAATCTTGATCGTGGATGAGGCTCTGTCAGTTGGCGATATCTTTTTTCAGCAAAAATGTATGACCCACATGCAAAAGATGATGGAAGGATGCACTATTGTGCTGGTCAGTCATGATATGCACTCAATTGCAAACCTCTGTGATCAAGTTCTGCTCTTGGAAGCCGGCAATATTCTCTTTACGGGAAATCCGGCAGAGGCGGTAAGTAAGTATACAAAAATCATGCATGATGAACATTTTAAGGTGAATAAAGAGGCAAAGCCTGCTGCTGCAGAACCTTCGCCTCCCCCTGTTGATAAACCTTCAGATGAAACTTCAGATGCAACTTCTGTCTTGAGCAATGATTTTTCCAAATGGTTTGCAGTTCCCCCAGACAAGCGATCAGGTGCTGGACAGGCGGTCATCGAACGGTTGCGCATCACAGGCAATGACAAAAAAATGGTTGATGTGGTGCAGGCAGGAGATCTGATCATCATAGAGTTACTTGTGTATGCCGCACTTGCTCTGGATGAAATTATTTTTGGCTATACTGTGAAAGATCGGGTTGGCAATGCCATCTTTGGTGAAAACAGCCTCTGCCTGACAAGTTCAAGCCAACATCTTGCAGCAGGATACAATCAGGTTAAATATACATTGTACTGGCCAGAAATTTTTCCAGATAAATATACGCTCACCATCGGCATTGGTCAGGGAAGCGATCCTTTTCGGCATGTTGTCCAGTGCTGGGCGCATAATATTGTCTCTCTGTCCGCAATAGCACCTGGACGTTGCATCCACGGCATGTTTAACAATAACTTAGAATCACTGTCTGTTCAATCTGTATCACTTCCATCCCAATCCTTGGGTTAGGATAGCAAAATATGATGTCAACCCGCTCAATGTGAGGCCAGAGATATGAAAAAGCTTATACTTTCAGCAGAAAAAGACTATACATTCAGTGATTTTTTTGAACTGGCATATCCGGTCGAAGACATTGTTGCAGAATTCGGTTATGCTTTTGCTTTTGAGATGCTTGAGCTGCCGCAAGTACATACAGAGAAAGAAAAAATTAAAATATTTCAACAGGAAATTATCAACAGCTTGCCAAAAGTTAGCCTACATTCTGAAATAGCAAGAAGGGAATTTTTAATCGCCCCAGTTTTATTGCAATTATTAAAATTTATTGATATCCGTATTAATGCGGAATACCCTTTGGCTGTTGAAAAAAACCTACGAGGCACCTTAGATTATTTGGTCAGATCGGATAAAAAGTTTACCGTTATTGAAGCTAAAAAAGGCGATTTGGAAAGGGGGTTCACCCAACTGGCGGTTGAAATGATTGCTGTGAGTAAATACGAAAATGAAGAGCCTGATGTGCTTTTTGGTGCTATCACTACCGGAGATTTGTGGAAATTCGGAAAATTGGAAGCTCTAAACAGGAAAATAATCAAGGATATAAATACCTATCGCGTACCAACTGATATGTTGGAATTATTTAGTATTCTCATTGGGATATTAAAGTAATATCAATGCAATATCAGACAAAACAGCATCAATGAAAATAGGCTTTTTTCTTGGCTTTCCAACAATCAACGGTGGAACCTATGTCATCTATGAACACGCCTCTCGCTTAAAAAAAAGGGGCCACCAGGTTATTCTCGTCACTCGGCAAGAGGTAGTGCCAGAAAAATATGCCTGGCATCCAGCTGCTCATACATTGGAATGGCTTACCCTAGAACAGGCCACCAGAGAATCCTTTGACATAGTGTTGGCAACGTGGTGGCAAAGTCCTTTCTTGCTCCATGAACTCCAAGCCACCCATTACGCCTACTTTGTTCAGTCTATTGAAACTCGTTTTCTCCCTCCGTATACTCCATCAGATTACACCACGTATGACAACGTTATCTGGCAGGAACTCTGTGAAAAAACCTATTCCTATGCCCTGCCGATTATTACTGAGGCAACGTGGATACAGGAATATATTTACGAAAAATACAATAACTCTCCGCAGCTTGTTCGCAACGGTATTCGTAAGGATATCTATACAGTAGAGGGCGATGCTGTAGCCCCTCGTGAGCCAGATCGCTTCCGGGTCTTGATCGAAGGGCCAGTTGATGTTGTGTATAAAAATGTTCCTGCCTCTATTAGGTTGGCAAAAAAAGCCAAGGCCGATGAAATTTGGCTCCTTACCTCATCTGCTGTTGAACAGTACAAGGATGTTGACAGGGTGTTTTCACAGGTCCCGATTCATGAAACGCCAAAAATTTACCGTTCATGTGATCTCCTGTTAAAACTCAGTTATGTGGAAGGCATGTTTGGCCCACCCTTAGAGATGTTTCACTGCGGTGGCACAGCCCTCGTGTATGATGTAACAGGGCATGACGAATACATTATGCATAATCAAAACAGCTATGTCGTTGCACAAGATCAAGAAAAAAAGGTTATTCATTATCTTCGGCATCTCAAAAAAAATCCGCAAGAGCTACAACGCCTCAAACAGGGAGCTCTTCAGACAGCCTCACAATGGCCTGACTGGGATGATGCAACAGAACGCTTTGAACAGGTCTTGCTCAAAATAGCAACCAAACGACCGGCAAGCAGAGCATATCTCAAGAAATATACAGAAGAACTCTTTAAGACAAGACAACCTCTCCAAGAAGCCAAAGCATATAATATTTTTGTTGATCGGGAAAGGGCTGCCTGGGAAGGAAGACAAACAGATAAAAAAAATCTCATAGAGTTTTATTGGGATGTTCAGGGGAATTTTAATCCGGAAAATACACAATCGCAGTATTATCCAAGTGAGGAGTGGGCAACGATTTCCTTTGAGCTAAAAATAGAAAAAGCACCACTTTGGCTGCGCATAGATCCGAGTGTACGAATTGGTATTATTGAAATTGACTTCATTACAGTACGTAATACAACGCAAGATATCGAGGTGATGGCCTTTCGAGAACCTGATGATTTTCAGCGTCTCTTGCTCACCGGTGATGCAAAGTGGCTTTTCCAAGACAGAAAAAACATTATTTTTTCCTATGGCCGTGACCCAATCCTTCATCTGCCTGTTCTGAAAAAAGGGATAATAGGTTCAGGTGAATACCTTGAGGTCAGCATCAAAGTCAAAGAGAATGGAATACAGCAATTTATGAGTGACCAGCAGCTCTCTTGTCCTGATCAATCGCTTACCAAGGAGCAGGCCACCCAGACCCAACCGTGGTGGCATCGTCTTGCAATCGCAAAAATAATCGCAAAAACAATCTCAAAGGCAATCGTAAAGGCAACATCTCTGAAAAACAGATGCATTCATTTTGTGCAACGGTAATGAAACGGTAATGGACGTGGAACAGCAAACCGCTCAAATCACCCTGTTGGCTCCTGCCAAGATTAACCTCTCTTTAAAAATTCTCAAAAAACGAGAGGACGGGTATCACGAGCTTGAGACCCTGATGCAAAAAATCTCCCTGTACGATGAACTGACCCTCTGTCTCACAGAAAAGCCAGGAGTACACATTCATTGTATTCATTGCTTGGAAACAGCTCTTGCTCATCTTCCTCATGATGAAAAGAATATAGCGGTACAGGCAGCCCAGCTTTTTCTCAATGAGACAGGTAATAGAGAACAAGGGGTCAGCATTCTTCTGAAAAAAAATATTCCCATAGCTGCTGGCCTTGGCGGTGGTTCCAGTGATGCTGCTGCTGTGTTGAATGGCCTCAATCAGCTCTTACAAACCGATTGCTCTGTACAACAACGAGCCGCAATCGGTGGACAAATAGGCTCTGATGTTCCTCTGTTTGTTTATGATTTTCAGGCGGCCTATGCCACTGGGAGAGGCGAACAACTGACAAAGGCCCCTTCCCTCAAGGGGTATCAGGTACTGCTGGTCAACCCAGGCATTCAAGTCTCGACACAGTGGGCTTATGAAACTTTTTCCTCGACAGAGAGAAAAATTCCATTGACAGAAGAACAAAAGGCGTCTATATTTTCTTGCTCTAAAAAATGCAGAAATAAAGCTACTCCAATGCTGACGCAGCAGTTTACCATTGCAGAGGACTTACAAAATGATCTTGAGCAGGTAACTGGAGAACGCTACCCTGTTATTCAGCAGCTCAAAGAGTATTTACTTGCCAGTGGAGCAGCAGGAGCTATGATGTCTGGCTCTGGATCAACTGTTTTTGGTCTCTTTCATCAAAAAGATGCGGCCAAGGCCAAACAGTGTTTCAGTCTGCTTCAGCAAAAATATAACCAAGTATATCTTGTTACGCCTCTTTGAGAGAAAATTATACAAAGAGACCTTAAAGAGAACTTGGTCAAAAAGAGAACGAGCATTTGAAAAATCGGATGGGGCGTCGTCAAGCGGTAAGACCCAAGGTTTTGATCCTTGTATTCGGGGGTTCGAATCCCTCCGCCCCAGCCAATTTTTTACACAGGCATGATATAGAGGTTTTTTAAAAATGCCCAATATAATGAAGGTGTTCACTGGTAACGCCAATCCAGAAATTGCTCAGGAAATCTGCAACTATCTTGATATGCCGCTGTCAAAGGCGGAAGTGAAGCAGTTCAGTGATGGTGAAGTTTCTGTTGAGATCGGAGAAAATGTACGGGGTACAGATGTCTTTGTTATCCAGCCAACCTGTACACCGGTGAATGACCATCTAATGGAGTTGGTGATCATGGTGGATGCCTTACGTAGAGCATCTGCCCGACGTATCACCGCTGTTCTTCCCTATTACGGCTATGCACGCCAAGACCGAAAAGTTCGTCCACGGGTGCCAATTACAGCAAAGGCTGTAGCTGAGATGCTGATGGCTGTGGGAACCAGAAGAGTACTCTGTATGGACCTCCATGCTGGCCAGATCCAAGGTTTTTTCAACATTCCAGTGGATCATCTCTACTCTGCGCCTATTTTGCTCAAGCATATTCGACGGAATTTTGAAGACGTGATCATGGTATCTCCAGATGCTGGTGGCGTAGAACGAACTCGAGCCTTTGCCAAGCGTCTCAATGCAGATCTGGCTATTATTGATAAACGCCGGGAGCGAGCCAATGAGAGCGAGGCTATGAATGTTATCGGTGATGTCAGCGGTAAAACAGCTGTTCTGCTCGATGACATGGTTGATACTGCTGGTACCCTCTGCGGGGCTGCTGCAAAGTTAAAAGAAAATGGTGCAAAGGAAGTACATGCCTGTTGCGCCCATGCTGTTCTTTCCGGTCCAGCCATTGAACGAATCAATGATTCGCAGATAAAATCACTTGTGGTAACCAACTCTATCCCTCTTGCTGATAAGGGAGAACGTTGCGACAAGATTAAAGTGTTGTCTGTTGGTGAGTTGCTTGGTGAGGCTATCAGTCGTATCCATTCGGAAGATTCGGTGAGTTATCTCTTTGTGTAACCTGCCTGCTGTTCAGTTACTGTTCCAGTAGAACATTTCCAAACTCTATTTTTGCTATATCTTGTATAAATTCCATCCCATCCCTTGAGGGAGGGACAAAAAAGCATGAAAGTTCATCGGGAGACTTTAAGGAGCCACCGCATACTTTCATATACAAAGGAAGGTGAGTGATATGATTCAGGTTGATATTCCGGCGGCTACTCGGACAGTTTTCGGAAAAGGTGGGTCACGGCGTCTTCGTATGGATAAAAAGACGCCGGCTGTAGTATATAGTAAGGCAGAGGAAGCTCGTGCCTTGCAGTTTGATGAGGCAGTACTGTACAAAGAACTCTTGTTTATTCATGGTCGCAATGCAGTTATTTCTCTGGATATTGAAGGAGATTCCGCTGAAAAACGTCATGTTCTAGTTCGTGAAATTCAAAAGGATCCTGTTCAGGAAAAGGTTCTTCATGTTGACTTTCAGGAGATTAATCTTGAAGAGAACAGAAAATTTTCTGTTGATTTACGTCTGACCGGTGTTGCCAAGGGTGTAGACATCGGCGGTGAGCTTTCTGTCCCTAAAGTATCAGTGGTTTTACGCGGTCGTCCGCTGGATATACCGGATGAAATTGTAGCAGATATCACAGAACTTGAGCGAGGCGGCAAGGGACTCTGTTGCAAGGATCTTTCTATACCGGATAATGTAGAAATGCTGGACGATCCAGCAGATGTCTGTGCTATTGTTATCAACTAGCAGCGACTTACAGTTTACAGTTCGCAAGTACAGCACGTACAGCAGCAAAAGTTGAGTCCATCAGTTGAGTACATCAAAACCGAGAGAAAATCCTTTCTTTCGGTTTTTTTTATATGAAAGCCCCTCCCCTTCCCTGTCTTATTTAATTTTTTTTTCAAAACGCTAAAAACAAAGGAGTATGCTGTCATGGCTGATTCATATCACCTGATTGTCGGGCTTGGTAATCCAGGAACACAATATGAACTCACTCGTCATAATGCGGGATTTCTTGCCGTGGATGACTATGCTGATCAGCAAAACTGCTCCCTTGACAAGGAAAAATGGAACGGACAGTACACCTCCGAACGAATTAACGGGCAACGGGTTATCCTTCTCAAACCGCAGACCTTTATGAATAAATCAGGGGAAAGCGTTATTCGTTATGTTGATTTCTATCAAATTCCTCTTGAAAATATCCTGATTATCTCTGATGACCTTGATCTTTCTCAGGGAAAAATAAAGGTCACTGCCAAAGGAGGGGCTGGTGGGCATAATGGGATTCGTTCTTTGATCCAACACCTTGGCACCTCAACGTTTGCTCGTCTGAAAATAGGTATTGGACGTCCAGAACGTGATGAGCAGGGACGAGGAGTACCTGTTGACCGCTATGTGCTGCATACTTTTACTGATAAAGAGCTTGCTCTGTTCAATGATCGCCTGCGTCTGATTCACGAGGCCATTGACCTCTTCCTTGAGCAGGGAGTGGATAAATGTATGAACAGGATCAACGGACGAAAACAACAAGAACAACAAGAATGAGGGAATGAAGCAACGCCCTGCCTCCCCCCCAAAAAAAATCAAACAGGTACAGGCACTCTGCATAAAAGATCAACAAAACTCTCCTTACTTTGCCAAAAATCAAAAAGTATGGTATAGTGCTTATTTGCTTCCTATGGTCATTTTCAATATGTATTCAATTTGCAGTCAGCCGGAGTTTTTATGAATAAAGGCAAGGGGAAAATTATGTTTACAGCAGGTGATATGGCAGTGTACCCTTCACATGGCGTTGGCCAAATTGAAGATATTGAAGTGCAAACCATTGGGGGTATTGATCAATCATTTTATATTCTCAAAATTATTGATAACGACATAACGATCATGATCCCCACGGCAACCAGCGAAAACGTTGGGCTTCGACCTATTATTTCCAAAACCGAGGTCAAAAAGGTTGTCGATATCCTCAAAGATCGCGATATCAAGGTCAGTGCCCAGACCTGGAATAGGAGATACCGCGACTACATGGAAAAGATAAAAACAGGTTCTGTTTTTGAAGTGGCTGTCGTACTCCGTGACCTGCTTCTGCTCAAGGGTGATAAAGATCTCTCCTATGGTGAGCGCAAGATGATGGATACTGCCAAGAGTCTTTTAATTAAAGAGATTTCTCTTGCCAAAAAGGTTGAAGAGGAAAAGGTGGAAAAACAAATCGATAAGATTTTTGACTGATACTCTTTGTTGCGGAATCATGTCATCTACCTCGTCTTGTCAACCTCATCAAACTTTTCAGCCTCGCCAGCCTCGCCATTCGTTGCATCAGATTCAGGCCCGGGAACATGGAATGCGCCTTGACCATTATTTGGCCCTTCATTTTCCCGAGTATTCTCGTTCCAGCCTTGGTAAATACATTCGGAGTTCCTCTATTGTTGTCAACAAGAAGACTGTAAAACCAGGGTATCGGTTACATTATCAAGATATTGTTCAGGTGAATTTTTCAAAATTTGCCGACCAACGTGCTGTGGGGAACAAACCACAGGCCCAGCCTGTGGATTTTCAGGTGTTGCATGAAGATCAGAGCCTGCTTGTCATCAGTAAACCACCAGGACTGGTTGTTCATCCTGCTGCTGGACATGCCGACCAGACCTTGATCAACGGGTTACTTTACCGTTATCCAGACATAGCAGCCCTTGCAGGCGACCGGCCAGGCATTGTCCATCGATTGGATAAGGACACCTCGGGAATCATGCTGGTGGCCCGAACCAAGCAAGTCCAGGCCATGTTATCAACCGCCTTTAAACAACGTAGGATCTGTAAAACCTATCATGCTCTGCTGTTACGTTGCCCTACAGAACCCAACGGACAGCGTAGCGGACGTATTGTCGCCCCTCTTGGCAGGCACCCGGTTCGTCGTAAAAAAATGGCTATTCGCTCCGATGGACGCTATGCTGCAACAGTTTGGAAAATCCTGAAAACCTTTTCCAACGGCCTCTGCCTTGCAGAGATAGGTATTGAAACAGGCCGTACCCATCAGATCAGAGTTCACATGGCTTCGCTCAACGCCCCAGTGGCAGGCGATAGCCTTTACGGTGGCAAGCTGCATAAAAAATTAGGACTTATCGCAGATCGACAACTCCTTCACGCTTCAACCCTCTTTTTTACGCACCCAATAACTGGGGAAGACTGTCGATTCACTGCTCAGTTATGGCCAGATATGCAAGAGATGCTTGCCCAGCTCCAGGATGTTTCAACAGGATAAATATGTTGTATTATGCCCTGTGATTCCCAGCAAAAAAAACAACGTGTCATTGGAATTACCGGTGGAATAGGATCAGGAAAAAGCAAAGTTGCCTCCTTCCTCTCTCAAGAATACAACCTCCCGTTAATCAATCTTGATACGCTCTGTCAAATTCTTCTTCAACCTCAGCACGCTGGTTGGCTGGCCCTCCACTCCCTCTTGCCAGCAACATACTTTACTCCACAGGGAGAACTTGACCGTCAATACTTTCGCCAGCAGCTTTTTACTGATTCTGCCCTGCGTCGCCAAGTTGATGCGGCCCTGCATCCCCTTGCTCGGCAGGAAATGAACAAACAGATTAAACGGTTCGATGGAACTGTTCTGGTTGAAATCCCTTTGCTTTTTGAGGCAGGTTGGCAGGAGAGCGTGGAGAGCATTCTCGTTGTCTTTGCAAGTACTAAGGTACGTGTACAGCGTATTATACAGCGTGATAATGTCAGCGAAAAAGAGGCCCAGAATGCTCTTGCAGCCCAGCAATGCCTCCGTCAAAAAGCAGCAGCAGCAGATCATGTAGTTGACAACTCCGGATCTTGGGAACAGACCTGTTTACAGCTCCAAGAGCTTGCTAACACAGATATTTTTTTAACAAACAACAGATTAAAGAACGAACAAAAAATTCCATAATTTTTTTAGTAAAAAATATTGACAACACCGCTGAAAACCAATAAAGTATTTACAAAATATTTATATATTTTTAACTTACTTTCCTCAATATTCGATATTTTCAATAAAAAACATCAGGGCGGCGTACCCTAGTACCCTATCTGTTACTGTAACAATCTCTGCAATTCCACAACATCGGTAACTATATTTCGTTCCGCCTCAATCTTTCTACGTGTACCTTGTACCGTGTACCGAACTCGTACAGAGATTATTGTTAGCCGTGTTTCGGATGCACCAGCCTGTTTTATTTTATTCTATAAAAAATAAGCCTGTTGACAGAACACCCATACCGGCTCTTGACCCGGATAATTACAAGATAAAAGTTTGTCAGACGACTCCAAGGTCCACTTTCTCCAAGCGAGAGTATACAATAAAAAAACACGAACACCCGAACAGGCAGAACAGTGCCAGGCAGCGCATCCGAGAACACCTTTGATGCGATGACAAGAAGATAGGGTATCTCTTATATATTTTAAACATCTTAACATACTACCTGAACATGAGGAGGAAGGATCCGTTGATGAATCCTACTGAGTTAAAGAATAAAAACATCAAAGAACTTGTCGCACTGGCAGCATCTTTACAAATTGAAGGCTACAGTTCCATGCGCAAGCAGGAACTCATCTTCGCCATTCTCAAATCACAGGCTGATGAGGACGGCAAACTTCGTGGGAGCGGGGTACTTGACGTACTCCAGGATGGGTTTGGTTTCCTCAGAGCGCCGGATTACAACTATTTACCCGGGCCTGACGATATCTATGTCTCTCCCTCTCAGATCCGACGCCTCAATCTGCGAACAGGCGATACCATTGAAGGAGAAGTCAGGGCGCCCAAGGAAAACGAGCGTTACTTTGCCCTGCTCCAGGTTGACAAGGTCAATCATGAGCCACCAGAGGCCGCAAACAGCAAGACCTTGTTTGTCAATCTCACGCCCCTGCATCCCGATGAACGGATCGATCTGGAAGATGAGCCAGATAACTTTTCTACCCGGGTCATGAACATCGCCTCTCCGCTGGGGAAAGGGCAACGTGGTCTGATTGTTGCCCCGCCGCGAACCGGTAAAACAGTGCTGATGCAGCATATTGCTCGGGCAATTGTAAAAAATCACAAGGAAATTATCCCTATTGTTCTCCTGATTGACGAGCGGCCAGAAGAGGTTACAGATATGAAGCGGAGTGTGGACGCAGAGGTGGTCAGTTCCACCTTTGATGAACCACCCCAGCGTCATATCCAAGTAGCAGAGATGGTTATTGAAAAGGCAAGGCGACTGGTCGAGCATAAAAAAGATGTCGTCATTCTGCTGGACTCCATCACCCGATTGGCTCGTGCCTATAATACTGTGACCCCGGCATCAGGTAAAATTCTCTCTGGTGGTGTGGAAGCCAATGCCCTGCATCGTCCCAAACGCTTTTTTGGTGCAGCCCGTAATATTGAGGAAGGCGGCAGCCTGACCATCCTGGCCACGGCTCTGATTGAGACCGGCAGCCGCATGGACGATGTCATCTTTGAGGAGTTTAAGGGAACCGGTAATATGGAGATTGTCTTGGATCGTAAGATGTCAGATCGACGTATTTATCCGGCCATCAATATCCAGAAATCAGGCACTCGAAAGGAAGATCTGCTGCTGTCGGCAGAGGATATGAATCGGATGTGGATCTTGCGTAAGCTGCTTTCCTCAATGAATCCAGCAGATGCGATGGAATTCTTGCTCGGAAAGATGGAACAGACCAAAACCAATGCTGATTTTTTTGCCTCAATGAACAGGTAACATCCAGCGGTCAGACAGCTTCTGACAATAAAAAAAACGTTTAAAAGAAATTTTCCTTTGTTAAAAAAGCTAAACCGGGTAAAGTGGTATATTTTTTAATCTATACTAAAGAACTCGTTAATAATAACTCGCTGTTATGCGAATATATTCTCTGGAGGCTGAGAATCCAATGAAACCGGATATCCATCCTGAATATCATAAAATCAAGGCAAAATGTGCCTGTGGCAATGAAGTTGAACTGGGCTCTGTGAACGAGAGCATAGACGTTGAGATCTGTTCTGCCTGCCATCCTTTTTTCACTGGTAAGCAAAAATTGGTTGATACTGCTGGTCGTATTGAAAAGTTTAAGAAGAAATACGCCAAGCATTTTGCGCATAAAAAGGCTTAACAAGATAACAAGGTATAACCACCCTGCTTTTCCAAGCCGCATGGTAGAACCTGGTAGAACAGCATAGTTTTGTTCTGTCATGTGGTTTTTTATCTTTTCTCCACTGTATCCAGCGACCTGCCCCATACATCCATGTTTGAAAATCTTGTTGATATCCATGAAAAGCTCTCTGCCCTAGAACGACAGCTTTCTGACCCGGAACTCCTCGATAACCGGACAAAATACCAAGAAACTGTCCAAGAGCATTCCCGTGTTGTTAAGTTGAATGAACTCTATTCAGGCTATACCAAGGTTGAGCAAGATATAGCGGATAACCGAGAGTTAATTCACGATGCAGAGAATGATCCTGAAATGGCAGAACTGGCCAAGGAGGAAATGGAAGAGCTGCTTGCCCAGCAGGAAGAGTTGGAAAAGGCAATCCGTTTGATGCTGCTCCCACCTGATCCCAACGATGAAAAGAACATCTTTCTGGAGATCCGAGCCGGTACTGGTGGTGATGAGGCTGCCCTGTTTGTTGCCGATCTGTATCGGATGTTTTCCAGGTATGCAGAGGGACAGGGGTGGAAGATTGAGGTGATGAGTTCCAATCCCATTGGTATTGGTGGGTTTAAGGAGTTGATTGCTTTGATCTCCGGGGACAGGGTCTACTCCCGTCTCAAGTACGAATCAGGGGTGCATCGGGTCCAGCGGGTTCCTGAAACCGAGACCCAGGGCCGGATTCATACCTCAGCAGTAACAGTGGCAATTATCCCGGAAGCCGAAGAAGTAGACCTTCAGATTGCCCCGAATGAACTCAAGTTTGATGTGTATCGTTCCTCTGGTCCTGGTGGTCAGTCAGTCAACACCACGGATTCTGCTGTCCGCATTACCCATCTGCCCACTGGTTTGGTCGTGACCTGTCAGGATGAAAAATCACAGCATAAGAACAAGGCCAAGGCCCTCATGGTTATGCGGGCCCGGTTACTGGATAAGCTGGAACAGGAACGGCATGATAAAATTGCCCAAGATCGTAAAGGTCAAGTCGGCAGTGGCGACCGCAGTGAACGGATCAGAACCTATAACTTCCCCCAAGGCCGGGTCACCGATCATCGCATCAACCTGACCTGTTATAAACTGGATCAAATTATTTCTGGTGATCTTGATGAAATTATCCTGCCCATTATCACCCATTATCAGACCGAGGCGTTAAAGGAATTGGATTGATCTGATTAATTGCGCCTGCTGAAGAAATAAGGGCGATCACAAGGATTGCCCCTATGTATCGTCCCCCTCCCCCTCCTCTCTTCCTTCCAGAAAAATATGCAGGACAACACAGTCCATGTCCACCAGCTCCTCACCGCTGCAACACATTCCCTAGCAAAGGCTGGAATTGAAGACAGCCGTCTTGAAGCGGAACTGCTCCTGCGCCACTGCCTTGATGTTTCCCGCAGTAAACTCTTTCTGTTACACGATCAACCGGTTACGCAAAAAAAGGAACGGTCTTTTCATGGCCTGGTCCAGCGTAGATGCCAACGTGAACCTCTCCAGTACATTATAGGAAATTGCGAGTTCTGGTCGTTGGAATTCCTTGTCAGTCCAGCAGTTCTTATCCCCCGCCCGGAAACTGAATTTCTGCTTGAGCATTGCTTTTCCACGCTGGAACAGCAAGAGAGCAGCAACCCGAAAAGCGACCACCCGCAACGCATCCTTGATCTCTGCACAGGCAGCGGAGTCATTGCAACTGTGCTGGCTCAGGAGTTTCCCCAGAGTACAGTTGTTGCCAGTGATTATTCCCAAGACGCTCTTGGTGTGGCCCAGCACAATATTTCCCGCCATCATCTGAAGGATCGAATCCAGTTACTCCAAGCTGACCTGCTCACCGCCTTTTCCTGTACTCCGACTTTTGACCTTATTGTCAGCAATCCTCCATACATTAAAGCTGGCGACATATCCACGCTTGAACCAGAGGTACGGGATTGGGAACCGCATCTGGCCTTGTCTGGCGGGAACACGGGCTTGGAGAGCGTTGTCCGCATCTGCCAAGATGCCCTCCCCCTCTTACAATCCAGCGGTTGGCTCTTCATGGAGATTGGTGCGGATATTGGGAAAGAGACAGAACAGGTTTTTCTGGAAGCAGAAGGATATGAGAATGTCAAGGTTGTAGCGGATTGGGCTGGACACCCCAGAGTGTTGCAAGCACAGCGGCAGGGGTAAAAAGAAACCTTTCTCCCTTTCTCCTGCATAGAGAGGTTTGTTGTGGTACAATTATGCTCCATTGGGAAAAACTTGTGCATACTTTTTGGAGGAACTTATTATGGAACCCATAATCACCACTATTGCAGCGGCTGTTGCCCTTGGCGCAGGTGCAGGTCTCAAGGATACAGCGTCAAAGGCCGTCACAGATGCCTATAACGGGCTGAAAAAGCTGATTCAGGATCGGTATAAAAATGATAAAGGCATTACCTTTGCTGTTGAACATGTAAGCGAGGAACCAGAAGAGGAGTCACGGCGGAAAATGCTGGAGGCCGCCCTGACCGGGGCTGGAGCGGATAAAGATACTGAATTGGTGACGGCGGCAGAAGCGGTGCTGGACGCAGTAAAAGATCAGCCGGGCGGTGAAGAGGCTGTTCAGCAGATTGTCAACCAGCAGGTAATTGGAAACGACAACATCTTTTCAGGTTCCGGTAATGTCACTGTCACCCGCTGAAAGCAGATTCTGTAGGGGGAATCCCCCGTGATTGCCCGAAAATAGGATAAGGGCAGACACAGGGTTCTGCCCCTACGAGGATCATCTACAATGGCTGACAAAATCGACCAGCACGTTGACGGCAAGGATAACGTCTTTTCCGGTGCCGGAGACGTTCACATCACGCATCATCATTATCCACCCGGAACGCCAGCACTTAAATCTCCTAAACCCAGTCTTAAACCGGTCTTCTTCCTTCCCCAGGACATCCCCCGCTTCACCGGGCGCAGTGATGAACTGGACAAACTGGCCGAGCTGCTGCTTGAACCGGAAAAGCAAAAAACAGCGGCCACAGCGGCTATCGTCGGGGTGACTGGTCAGGGCGGTATTGGTAAGTCTGCCTTGGCCTTTCATTTTGCCAAAGAGTTCCGGGATAAGTTTCCTGACGGGGTCATTGCGGCACGGGTGAACGGCAAGGATGCGGACACGGCTGCTCGTATCTTTGCCCGGATTGCCGGGGTGAACATCGACGCAGATGATACTCGTCCAGGAAGAGCAATCATGCAGGACACCTTTGCTCACCGGCAGGTGTTGCTCATCTTTGACAATGCCGAAACAGCGGACATTCGAGGTCTGCATCCGGGTGGTAAAGCTGCGGTTATTATCACCACCCGTGACCGTTACCTGCCTCAGCAGATTGATGTACCTGTTGAGCAATGCCTTGATTTGCCAGTTCTGCCTGATGAGGAGGCCAAAAATCTGCTGGCCTGTTTTATCGCTCGCAACCGTCTGGAGGCTGAAGCAGAGGCCGTTGCCCGTATTCTGGAGCTGGTGGGCAACCTGCCCCTTGCGTTGGAAATTGTCGGTAAGACCCTACAAAAACGGTTGCACCACAAACCCTCCTTTTCGCTGGCCGCTTATGCCGAGGCATTAAATCTGGAACGCCTCAGCCTGCCCCGTGACAAAGACCTGAATGTACGTATCTGTTTTAATCAGAGCATTCAGTTGCTAAAGGATGACAACAAGGATGACCTGATCACCGCCTTTTCCCGGCTGAGTGCCTGCGCCCAGAGCGGCTTTGCCCTGCGCACGGCAATGGCGGCAATAGGAGTAAAAGATGAGGATGATGCTGAGGATATGCTGTTCGAGCTGGTTGATCTCTCTCTGCTCAATCAGGCGCAGGTTGAGGTTGACACGAACCGCTTTATCTTTCACCCCCTGCTGCATGAATTTGCCGAAGAACTTGCCAGAAAGAGCAATCTCTTTGATCTGGCCCGGCGACTGCACGCCAACTATCTGATCGGGCAGTTGCGTAGCCAGGAACCGGACGAGCTGGTAGAGGATTTGGAGGATTTTGTTCGGGTTGCCGAGTGGCTGGTGGAGCTTGAAGATGAAGGATATGTTGGTTTTTATCTGTCGCTGAAGACCCTGTTTGAACGGCTGGGGCATTGGCAACGGGCCGCCCGGATTATCACTCTGTTTATCTCTCTATCTGAGCAAAGAAAGGATTGGCTTTCGTTGGCACAGTTTCACATTCAGCAGGCAAAATTCACCCTCTGGCAGGGGGATTCCGGCAAGGCCGAAGAACTGTTGCTGGCTGTCAAAGAGACTGTGCAGAAGATTGAATTGCCGGAAGAGCAGCAGCGGGCAGAAGCCATGCGACTAACTACTCTCGGCGGTGTCTATCAACGGCAGGGACAGTTTGAGAATGCCGTTGAGGCATTTACAAAAGGCTACGATTTATCAGTCAACTTAGATGATCAGCGCGGACAGGCGATGGTGCTGAACTCGCTGGGCGGTGTGTATCAGCGGCTCGGAAAATTTGACAAGGCCGTAGAGGCATTCAAAAAAAGCTATAAGCTGACAGTTTCATTTGATGATCAGCGCGGGCAGGCGATGGTCTTGAACTCCTTGGGTGGCGTGTATCAGCGGCTCGGAAAATTCGACAAGGCTGTCGAGGCATTCAAAAAAAGCGCAGAGATTGAAGACAGGCTGAACAATCAGCGCGGACAGGCGATGGTCTTGAACTCGCTGGGCGGCGTGTATCAGCGGCTCGGAAAATTCGACAAGGCTGTCGAGGCATTCAAAAAAAGCACGGAGATCGGCGAAGCACTTAAAGATCAGAGGCATTTGGCGATGGTCTTGAACTCGCTGGGCGGTGTGTATCAGCGGCTCGGAAAATTTGACAAGGCCGTCGAGGCATTCAAAAAAAGCTATGATATGCTGGTATTGCTAAAAGACGAACGTGGACAGGCGATGGTCTTGAACTCGCTGGGCGGCGTGTATCAGCGGCTCGGAAAATTCGACAAGGCGGTCGAGGCATTCAAAAAAAGCTATGATATTTCCGAACGGCTGGAAGAGGAACGTGGACAGGCGATGGTCTTGAACTCGCTGGGCGGGGTGTATCAGCGGCAGGGAAAATTCGACAAGGCGGTCGAGGCATTCAAAAAAAGCTATGAGCTGACGGGTGTGATTAAAAGTGCGGTTTTTGACACCTTACGCCGCTCTTTTTATATTATCCCAATACTTTTCCCAGTACCCGTCTGCACGATCAACTCTCAGGGCGAGCATGATCCGGGCATTTTCCGGTGTCCACCATGCACCGGCTATTTTCAGACGCTCCTGAATAATATATCGATGCGCACTCTCTATTTCGCCTGAACCAATGGGTAGACCTCTGACTTGAGCACCTAGATAATCGAATTGTCCCGGACGATTGTGTAGATAACGCAGGCAGCTCCGTACAGGAGCATGTTGATCTTCAGTTTCTTCAGGCTCAAGATGCGGCTTTAACGATTCTTTCACCTCTTCCACCCGCCCCTCTTTCAGTAATGCCTTCTGCCTATTACTCCATGCTTTTGCTCCATTTTTCTCGGAATATGCCGTAGCAGCAGCTTCCAGATATTCACAAACATGATAAAAATCAATAATATAATTTCC
>QYLO01000056.1 GCA_022766165.1 Candidatus Electrothrix gigas | reverse complement strand
AAAGCTTAATCCAGAGTTTTATTGTTAGACCAATCTCCCTATTTCTTATTTTGGGATTCAAAAAAGATTCCCTAATTGAACAGAATTCTTGAAAACTTTGCAAGGTAAAAAAACTGGATCATCGAGTGTAAACTAAAATCAAGGTGTGACATAAGTACAAATGTCGCAAGGAAAAAACGATAATAACCAAACATTATATAAAGGAAATAACGCTATAATTTTATAGATTGATTTATAAAAAATATGTTAAGTGATAATTTCATTCGCATTTTGGTGGAGTTTTCAATTACTGGTAAATTCTGAAATATCCTTCAGCAAACGCCCACAAAAAGAAAAAGCACTTCCCAACAAAAAAACAAAAAAACGTAACAGGCCTATTTCACTGTATTTACCCTTTAAAAAAGACATAAAATCCGAATGATGTTGTGGTGATTTTTTATGAATAACATCTTCTGGGTAGGCTTCTGTATATGCTGCGGGATTCTTCCAGTTCTGTATTATATCTTCTATATGATCAACAGTATACGCATCGGGTGCAAGCTCTTCTTTTTCTGTAATCTGTAAATCACGAAAAGCAGTCTGATATACCTCCTGATGTATATCGATAAAAACCTCTCCGTGATGCTCTATTCCTTTTGCAAACCCCTGCAGTGCTACACAGTAGTCAACATCCTCTTTTGCTTTTTCTCGCCATACCCCTAACAAAAGCTGAGCACAGTGTATATGTTTATGCGCGTGAACAAAACATTTACGAACAATATCTTTATAATATTGATCAAAATCATGTATCCCAACAGCATAGGGTACTGTCATAAAAGGATATCCTGCCTGCTTCATTCCTTTCAAAGTGCGATGCTCCGGGCGAATGTCAACACCTTCTTGAGGAATCTTATCCAGGACAATGGGTAACAGTGAAGTTCGATATAAATTTATTCCACCCTTACGGTATCCACCAAAAAATTTATCTAAAATATATCCTTGAATTTCACAAACCCGCTCATCCTGCTCTTCTGCAAAACCCAACATTGTTTTGATCGCATTTGGTCGTAACAAAATATCAGCATCATTACACCAGGTCCAAGGTAATCCTCTTTCAATCCCCAATTGAAAGCCTTTTTTTAACGCCTGGGAAAATGGCACTTCTCTCAAAATAATAATATTATCACGAGGAATTCCCTGTTGCACAATGAGTTCCTGGCATAATTTTTCTGTACGCTCATCAACAGAACGAATTATAACTGTAACATTCTTTATTTGATCAACCACGACAAACCACTATTAAATCTTTTATTGTTCATAACACGATTAATTGTCAACAGCCTTTTTTATATCGATAATTTTTATTGCTTTATACCCCTGCCACTCATCATCAATACAAATATTCTGTTCGTCAACACTGAGCCTTGGATGCAAGTCTGTTCTCCACTCACCAGCAAACTTTTGATTTCTAACAAAACTCTCGTTCAATAAAAAATCATTACTCGCAAGGCTATAGATCTGTAATTCCTGACAGGAAAAAGTCCCAGGGTATGTATCAGTAACAAGATGCTGCTTATCGGCAAAGTATGTGGGATGTCCATCTCTTGTAAGCAGTGAGGGTGATATTCGTGAGCTCGCTTGTTTCTGTAAATCACACACAAGATAACTCATTTCTTTCTTTTTACTGCTTTCCCTGCATACGCTAAGTAAATTATCATCATCCAGCCAGGTATTATGAGAGGCTTTTCCAACACTACTCAGAAACTTTAGATCAGAACCATCTGTATTACACACTATCAACCGGGTAATTCTTTTATACTGATTGGTCAAGATATGCATAAACATAAACCTTGTTCCAGAAGGATTGAACATAAGATGATTAATATAATGCTCACATTCCTCCCACTCATCAGGCAAATCTCCTTTCTGGATCATATCCTCGAATGATACAAGTAACTCGGAATTATCAGAAGCAAAATCATAAAAAAAAACACCATCTTTATCCGGTATTTTTTCCTTTTCACTACTATCGGGTAATGATGCATAACCGTATCCAGGTCGCAGCCTTTGCAATCTGGAGAAATTCAAAGAAAGCCCCTTGGTACCGCAGGTTGTAATATCATACAGTGGTGTGGATGTCGCAGAGAGAATCTGACCGCTGACCACATCCTGTATCACCCCAACATAGCATCCTTTCTCCAAGGTATTAAAATAGATTTTCTGTTCAGCCTTCTTTTTAGGATACCATTGCAACCTGCACCCCTGCTGCCAGCACCAGGCACGACTTGAAGCAACTTTTTGAAAAACAGCAGAGTGTTTAGACTGGGATATGTCAAAATACCCGACATCAATAGAACTTGAAGGGTCAGGAGAGCATAATGAGTGATTTGTCCTCAGAGCTAAAACTTTATTGCCTGCACGATTAAAAGGCGACACATCGTAATATCCAAAAAATATATGCTTATCAGGCTCATGCAACACCATTACATACTTTTTTTTAAACTTCTTTTGCGTCTTCTCAAGTATTGGAAAGGCGCAGGCAGCAGTCAACCTTCGTGCTTTCTTTCTTAACGCCTTCTTGAATAAGGTGAAAAAATATTGAGCAATAAGGTACTTCTTATGGATTACTTGTAAGAGCGACATCAATATAATCTGTATACTGCTTCACATAATATGGACGTATATGACCAAAATCTTTATAGATGGGAGTCCCATCCTCAAGCGAGGTTCTGCATTTATCTTCTTTACAAAAATGCTCAACAGGATCAATAACCGTCACGCCAAGACGATTCCCAAGTGCTTTCAGCTGTAAACGCACATGATCCTGCTGTTTACTATATTCTTGCCACAGCATCCGCTTATCGACAATCCCGCTCACCCTTGTCCCTGTAAAAAATGTTTTAGGATTAAAATGGGTCCCGGTTGGGTTATCCAGGAGCAGATAAACCTTTTTCTGTTGTAATAAAGTTACTAGAAATTCCTCCAGCGCATGGTATGCATACTCGATACCGTCATCTTCAAAAGAATGTTTACGATCTCCATTCAAATAATAATAGCGATCTCCTTTTTGAAGATTTTCTTTCAGGATAAGCTTTCCCCAGCTCGCACCAACCACTACTGTATCAACATCATCTGAAAGTGCATATTTCAGGACCGTATCTTTAAACTCCTTTGTGCAGAGTGGATGGTCATCTTCATATACATTGGGAACCGGAAGGCAGCCACCACGAGTGGCAAAAACGACACTTTTCAGCTGATCAGGGTGTTGTTCAAGCAACTCAACAAACCTAGGTCCATATTGTTCGACATGGGAATCACCATAGAAAAGAACTGTTCCCCTTGCGCCTTTCTTCAAAAAAAACTGCTCTTGCTCTATAAAAAATGTATCAAATCCATCTGGATATTCCCAATCACCAGCTGCCTCTGATGCTTTTTTTATCCCACTTGTATTATTACGAGGCTCTAGTACACCAATTGACATACAATACCCTAATAAAGCAAAAAGCAATGATAATACAAGAAGAACAGGAACAGTAGCTCTATGAGTATTTTTCCGTATTCTTTTTTCTATAAACTCATATGTCAGTATTGAAAAAATAAATGCGCAAGTAATAAAAAAGAAAATATGTACAAGACTTGTATACCCTGTAATATGTGCATAAGAAAGAAGGGACCAGTGCCATAGATACAAGGGATAACTGATTAACCCTACATAAACAATATATTTATTACTAAGTACATATCTGTTAAAAAATGACTGCTGGCTTAGAATGAGACAAGCTGCCCCAGCTACAGGGAACAATGCCCACCACCCTGGAAAATCGCGCTGATCATTAATCAGCAATAATGATATGACAATACATAAAAGGCCAACCAGAGAAAGCCAAAACGTAATAAATTGCACATGAGTTCTTGAGCTCTTCTCTGTTTCTTGACGAACAAAAAGAGCAAGAAGGCTCCCTGCCATAAGTTCCCATGCTCGATTATGGGGCAGGTAAAAAGAGTCGATCAAAGAAAAATATTTTACCGTGATAATATTTGACAGAAATGACGAGACAAATAAAAAAATAAATAAATACTTTATGTTATATCGTACTCCCAGAGCAACTACCAAGGGCCACAGTATATAGTATTGCTCTTCAATTCCAAGTGACCAAAAATGCAAAAGTGGTTTTAACTCAGAAGCACTATCAAAATAACCAGACTCAGCCCATAAAATAAAATTTGATATAAAAGCATTAACGCTATAAATATGTACCCCAAGGCGCTGGAGCTCATCAGGGAATAAAACAAACCATCCTATAAAACAATTCGCACAAAGGAGAAGTAATAAGGCAGAAAAAATTCTCTTGATACGACGTTTATAAAAATAAGTATATGTAAATTTTTTATTTACTAACTCCTCATGGATTATTGTTGTAATTAAAAAACCAGAAATAACGAAAAAGATATCTACACCAATAAAACCAGCTGGTAATCTTTCAGGAAATGCATGATATCCAACCACAAGCAATACTGCTATCGCCCGAAGTCCATCTATGTCGGGACGATATTTCATAGCGACATCATAAAAAAACTGGAAACAATCATAAAGTTAGTCACCAAGAACCCACAGATCAAAAAAAAATGTAATTTCTTCTTATGGGCCCCAAGCTTTGCTTCCATATTTTCGCCATCAACATGTGGATACTCTGACCTTATTGATCAAATATGATGATAAACGCTGGTAGGATACTGTAAGCTCCTTAGTTTCTTCGTTACGGGAGTAACGAGCACTTTTTCCCAGTAGATCCGTATACATATTCACAGCAACTGAATCATCAATAATCGCAGAAATATAGCGTAGCACAGCTTCTTCATCATAATTATGATCTTGTATTAACTGCTTAATCTCTCTGTCAAGACGATGTATTCCCTTAATTTTCCGCACCATACTGTCAGGAAGAAGCTCATAGTTCACTGTTCCCAAAACAAGTACTGGTTTACCCAGAATAGCAGCTTCCAAGCCAATACTGCCCGAAACAACAGCCACCACATCAGCATGTTCAATGATGTTTTTTGCTGGTAAAAATGGATCAACCAAGCGAACATTCGGTATAGCGAGTAATTTTTTATAGTAACTCAGCTTACGAAACCCCAAAGAGCGCGGGTGCTCTTTCACCACAACCTTCATAGTCACAGGTACGCTCAATGCTAAATTCCGGACCGTTTCAATTTGATTCTGGAAAGGTTTACCAAACACCTGAAGAGATACTTCAGGCTCAAAATGCAGAGGATAAAACAGATAAGATCCTTGTTCTTTCAACTCACTTTCTTGGAGATAGGCATTTTTTCTTCCTAGATAATAGGTACGAAGTGGGTGAACAATATTAACATACCAGGCAGAACGAAAAGTGGGGGGAAGATGCTTGTCATCTTTAATAATGGTCGTATTTGCATTCTGGTATGCCTGAACAGCCTTATTTGCCAAGATAGCAGGAGCATTTCGCAACTTATCAAGCATGCGCTGCCAACTGAAAAGAATCGCCCCTTCGTATTTGAGCCCTCTGTTACGTACTCCATCCAGAACTGCGAGAGCTTCCTTTCTCACTTCCTGAGAAAAAGGGACCGGATCTGCGAGACGTTGTGTCAAATGCGCTGGAATTCCAGTGCCTGTATCGTTAAGAGAGAGCCGGTTATTTATTTTAGTCGCTTTGAGCTGTAAATAGGGTATCTCTTTTTCTTTTGCTAATATTTCAAAAAGATAATCTCCGATGGTTGTCGAAGAAAAGCTCAAAACAACATCTGGTTGTTCTGCCTCAAGGAATGCTTCAATCTCGCAAAGAAATACATCGAGAATGGCAAGCAACTGGGTATAGGAATAATGAGATTTATAATCCTGTTTTGACTTGACCAATCTGCCAAAAAATATTCGTCTGTCACAGAGTAACACATTCCAGAGGGTCTGAGGGCAGGCTTCCTGAAAACGGGCAATACGCTCAAAATCAGGTACCATAACAGCGCCTTTCCCAGTCAACTCCCATTCTTTCAACGTGACCAGTTCAGCCAGTTCAGGAAATACTTTTTCTGCTTTAAGATAGTTTTTTGAGTCTGCAACAAAAAGTGCTGGTCGGGGTAACTCCTGCTGGGCAGACATTGCATTATACAGGTTTAAAAATACCTGCAAGTAACGCCCCATTGTGACGGCTAAAATTTTCATTCCTGAAAGTAGGAAAAATACTCTTGGTGGGCTTGGTACATGCTTTTGAGCAAGCTGTAATCCTCATAGGTATCGATATCCAGCTCAAATTCCGGGCGTTGGACAGGGTGGGCAAGGATTTTGTCACCAAACATAGAGCCATTTTCTTGTAAATAGCTTGCTTCTGGCCGAAAGATATAAAATGAACCCGTATTTCGATACCGTTCAGGTTCTGCTTTTTTATTCCGAGGAAGGGGAAATTCTGGCTGAAAATACCCCTCTTCTATGGTACCGAGCAGCAAATTTTCTCTAATAACGGTAAAAAGACAATCTGCCGGATTTTTCTGCATACGCTGTACAGCCACTCCTATATCTTCAGGATGACGTAAGGGATGGGTCGGTTGCATCAACACAAGCAAATCTGGCTTATTGTCTGCCTGATAATGCCAGGCACGCAGAACATCCAGGTTGCGTATCTCAGGCAGAGAAAGCTCAGCCGGACGTTGATGGGTCACGACGCCACATGAAGCAGCATACTCAAGCACTTTTGCATCCTCTGAGCTGACAACAACCTCATCAATCTCCTGAGCCAATTGGGCCGCACGGATTGAATAAAACAGCAACGGCTTTCCATCGAGAAGACGCATATTCTTCCCTGGTAAACGCTGAGATGTCATTTTTGCAGGAATGAAAGCTGTTACGCCCATGAAAAGCCCTGCTCCTGTAAAACCATTTGTATGGTTTGCTTTTCATCATTCGTCAAACAACGGTACGCAGGGTTAACATACTCGTTGATACGAACACCTCGCAAGGTAACTATATACTTTTCTTCAGCAGCATACTCTCCATTATCAGTATGGGGTATTCTTGATAAAAAACGAATAATATCATACTGAAGAGCCAATGCCTCCTCCTTTTTCCCCTGTTGAAACAAGGAAATCAGCTCGAGAAAAACCTCTGGAAAGCAATTGGAATCACTGGTCATATGGACTTGAGCGCCAAGACTCAGCATTTGAAACAACTGCCCCCCCCCTGCCCCGGCAACCTGAAATTTATCATCTTCCAGCATCATCATCCTGGTAAGATCGGTAAGGCTATATCCCCCTACCTTAATACCAATGATGTTAGGATGTTGTTTTAAAGTACGAACTGTCTCCAGGGTAAACCCGCGCCCACGCTTTGGATTATGGTAGAGCCATAAGGGACAGGGAAGTGCATCTGCTAATTTTTCTACATATCGAACTAAAGACTGATCTCCAATCTTTTGATCATATGGCAGGAAATGAAAGGTATCTACCTTATCAGTCTCTATATTATCGCACAATATCATATAGTCATGAAAGGTTCCTGTCCCTAACCCCATCACCATCGGCACTCGCCCTTGACCAGCTGCCAGGAAACTATGAATAACTTCAGCCTTATCCGGTGCAGATAAATGTACATCTTCTCCGGCAGAACCTAATACCCATAGCCCACCTATACCTGCACTAACCAAGTAATCCACTAAGGCATGAATACCATCATTATCAGGGTGCCCCTGATTATCCATTGGCGTTAACACATTCGTCACGAGGCCTTTTAATCGCATATTATTTCGTCCCTTTGTGTTAAATGCCTGAGAAGTTTCTCAGCCATAAAAATCTCTGTTTTTTCCATGGAATCATAAGTACAACCACCGATATGCGGAGTAATAATAAGATTTCTATTCTTCCTGGCGTACTCGAGCAAGCCAGTCGAATCAAGCCAATGATTATTTTCTCCACACAGTACGTCCAATGCTGCTCCGCCTAAATGTCCTTGTTCAAGGCTCTGTAATAAAGCTGCTTCATGAATAAGTTCGCCTCTGGACGTATTTATCAGCAACGCCCCTTTTTTCATCCCCATCAACTGCTCTTTGCCGATCATGCCGTGATTCTCCTGCGAATAACTGACATGCAGGCTCACAATATCTGCCTCAGCAAGTACGTTGTCCAGCGGGACCTGCTGTACTGCTTTGGGAAGATTATCTATGGACTCCGTATCATAACCGATTACTTTCATCCCGAAAGATGTCGCAATGTTCGCAACTTTACTCCCGATTCTTCCCAGTCCAATGAGACCAAGGGTTCGTCCATGCAGCTCCGTCCCTTTATAGAGGTCTCTCTCCCAGCCACCACGAACCGCATGCTCATGAGCAAAAGGCATATGACGAATCAATGCCAAAAGCAATGCCCAGGTATGCTCAACAGTAGCATAGATCGTATCAAGAAATTCTCGTTCACCACGCAATGAAAGCACTGCAATATTATTCTGTTCAGCCGCCTGCATATCGATATGATTCAAACCTGTGGTGGCTGTGACAATGGTAGTTAATCGCGATGCAGCATGAATAAGCTCTTCATCAATCCGGTGTGCGAGACGCACAATCAGAATGTCGATATCATTCATCTGTAGCAAGAGCTCTGAACGGCTTAATGGTCCCTCCTTCACCTGGGCAAAACGATCAAGAAGAGCCCGTGCCCGAGGACTGTACCCATCGGGTTCCACGTTTAAGATTGATAAAGTTTTACCTTCGGAGGCCATAGCTCACTTTTTTTAAAAACAATCAAAAATGCCTGTCCCATCTCTTCCCTGCATAACCAGGAATTTTTCTTATAGAAAAATTTCCTCAGACCAAGTGCTGCCATAAAAATTTTCGTTAAAACTTTTTCCAGGAAAGGGGGTAAGAGTGAAAAAGGAAACTCTGGAGAATGTGATATCATTGGGAGTGGATAGACTCCGCTCACCTGAAGATCAGACACTTCCAGTTTTTTGATTACCGGAAGATATCTTTCAGCACCATAATCTGAACGATATATCTCATTTTTTGCTACAGGCCGCTTCTTTTTACCAAGAGCTATTTTGGATCCCAGCAATAATATTTTATTTATCCAGGTAAAATATCTCTGAACATTATCAGGACGTTCTGGCACAATATAGCCCAAAAAGATCCCCCCTGGCCGCAATACCCGGTACTGTTCCAACAGAGGCGCACTGACCTCTTCAAAATGCTCCAGCAGACCTATACTGACAACCACATCGAAACTCTTGTCAGCAAAGGGCAGTTTGAGTGCATCTCCCTGAACAAATCTGGCAGAATGACCGTTTTCAGAAAAAATTCCCTGAGCCGTATCCAACACACTCTTTGACGAATCAAGCAATGTGCAGTCAAAGCCATTATCCGCAAAATAGCTTGAAATACTTCCTCTGCCACAGCCTACTTCAAGACATTGAGCATAGTCTTGCCCCCCCATCAACTCCTGAAACAAAAGCCAATGCATTCGAAAGGCCAATTGCACCTGATTCTGCGGTGTTCCCTTGACCCAGTGACTATAAACAGCCTCTTTTCTCTGTTTCCAGTTAGTGTCAAATTCTCCGACACTTCCTTTTGTTTTTCTCTTACGCAATGTAAAAAGTTTTCCTTATATCTACATGATGTTTACTTAAGATATCAGCCATTTTTTCACCGGCCTTTCCGTCACCATACAGGTTACTGCTTACATATTTACCATGCTCAATCTGCGACGTGACAGCAGCATAAATAGCACCGGCTTCATGCCCCACATCAATCACATTTTCACCCCGCTCTCTTTGATTTTGCCGAGTACCGACATTCACACAAGGAGTACCTAAAAAAGAACCCTCCCGTATCCCACTGGAGGAATTACCAACAATACACTGGCAGCGATTAATAAGATGTACATAATCTTCTGGTGTGAAATTACGATAAAAATGAAAGGGAGCATTTTTATTCTTTCCGATAAATACCCGAAGTGTCTTGGACACAGCGTCTGAACCTGCATCGACATTAGGCCAAAACCATGCTGTCTGCATACCTGTCCGACGAATCGCCTCTAATGTTGCTTTGGTCTGCCGAGCAGCCTCCTGATATTCTGTTGTTACAGGGTGCTGTAATACCACAAGAAAAGGTTTATCCCAGTCTAAATTTTCTCCTGTTCCCCCATACTTCTCAAACAGATTTGTACAGGTTTTCTTTGTACTCTGCTCAGCTAAATCTATCGCAGGACAACCGGCAATATGAATGTTATCAGGATGTTCTCCCATTTGCTGCAAAAGTTCTCCAGCCTTATCGGTAGCAGGAAAATGAATATGAGCTAACTTGGTAATAGCATGCCGGACAGATTCATCAATAGAACCGGTTAATTCTCCTCCCTGTGTATGAGCCAATGGAATATTCATATAGCTGGAAGCCACTGCTGTTGACAATGTTTCAAAACGGTCCGCAACAGTAAGAACAACGTCAGGTTTCAGGTTTTCAAATTGCGTTGCCAGTTCAAGAATTCCCAGGCCAGTCGATTTGGCCATTGTAGATGGGTTTTCCCCTTCGACAATTGAGTAGACCACACTGACAGGATCAAAACCATCTTTCTTAATAATATCGACAACTGATCCAAAACGATACAGCAAAGCAGAAGCACCAACAATGAGCTGTAGTTGTAATTCAGGATGCTCTTCCACAGCAGTAAGAAAGCTCTTTATTCGACCATAATTCGCCCGACTGTTAACCACTACACAAATTTTCTTCATAAGCAACCTGCAAGTCCTGCTCTCTTCTTGAGCCTTAGTTATACCCTTCTATATCATCTGGGTTGAGCAATGTATTCATCAAAACATCTTTTTTCACTCTCTTTCCCAAAATAGCTTCTTTTTTTTCTAAGGAGATGCCAGTTCCCGGCTTTTTGGCGGTCAACACCTCTTCAGTCAACAGTTCATGTTTATGCAGGTTTCTCGTTACAGCCAGACTTTTCCCAAAGGTACAACGCATGTCTTCCATAGATTTCGCCATCCCGTCCTTATCAACAGGATAGGTTTTCATGGTATGAAAAGCATCTCGGGCATCAGCTAATAACTTGAAATCTTCAATACACAGAGAAGCAAGTGTATCCGGGCCATACATTTGTTTGTCAAAAACAATATGCGCCTCTATTATTTCTGCTCCCTGCGCCATAGCAGCCAAGGCAGGAAAAGGACTCCCAGAGTGGTCAGATAAACCAACAGAACAGTTATAACGTTTTCTTATTTTCTGAAGAACCTCTAAGCCAACCTCAGAAAGATTAACAGGATACTTACTGGTACATTGCAATAAGGAAAAAGGAATTTTCTGCCCTGCCAATACATCAACAAGGACATCCATTTCCGCAAAACTACTCATACCTGTACTGGCAATAATCGGCTTTCCTGTTGCAATTAAGGCCGGAAGTATATCACCAGAAACCGTTTCACCTGACCCTACCTTCCATGCAGAAACTCCAATTTTTTCAAGTAACTCAATAGCAGCTAATGAAAAAGGTGAACTCAGAAAAATAAGCCCTTTGTCCTGAGCATGGTATTTCAGGCCCTGCCATTGCTCACAGGAGAACTCCATTCTCTGCCAATACGCAAAACGTGTCTTATCCTGCTGAGAAAACTTCACACGAAAAGGTTCATCCAATGTAGATTCAGCAGCAGCAATATGGGTTTGAAACTTGATGGCATCAACACCAGCAGCAGCTGCTGCATCAATATATGCATGGGCCATTCCCAACGAACCATCATGGGCCTGTGCAACTTCAGCAATCAGGAAAGCTGGCTGGTCAGGCCCTATAACACGGTGGTCTATCTCTAACATAATATTCAACTAATGAACTACAAGGACTGTAAAGCTACCATCTTTGCAAAAATTGTCTCCTTATTTTCAAGCAAGGCACCATACTCCCCCTGCTCAACAACACGCCCTTGTTTTAGTACATAAATATAATCTGCATCCTTAATGGTTGACAAACGATGAGCAATAATTGCGACCGTGGTCCTTCCTTTCAGCATCGCAATACTCTCCTGAATATATCTCTCTGACTCAGAGTCTAATGCGCTTGTCGCCTCATCAAGAATTAACAACCGAGGTTTTTTGAAAAGTTCACGGGCAAGAAATAGCCGTTGTTTTTGCCCTCCTGATAACATCACCCCCCGGTCCCCTACTATCGTATTAAATTTTTCAGGAAGCTTTTCGATAAATTCAAAAGCATATGCTTGCTCAGAGGCCTTTATAATCTGTTGTTGCAGATCAGGATCACTCGTAAAATCTCCTCGCCACAAGCAGATATTATTGGCAATAGTATCATCAAAAATCACCGATTCCTGAGAAACATACCCTATCTGCCTGCGCCAATTCAACATATCCAGCTCATCAGCTGCTATACCATCCACAAGCAGCTGCCCCTGCTGACTTTTGAGAAGAAGGGTCAACATATCTACTAAGGTTGATTTTCCAGCACCGGATTCACCGACAAACGCGACAGTCGCATTGACTGGTATTTGTAACGATACATCAGCCAATGCCTCTTTATGCTCCTTATGATAGCGAAAAAATACATTGCGCATTTCAATGGAAGAGGTAAAACGCTCAAGCTTTTTTTCTCCTGTAATCTCCTGGTTCTTCAGAAGCTTTTCAACCTCCAGCTCCACAACCTCCAGTGATCCTATCTTGCTCATTAATGCCTGCCAGGCCCCCTGAATCCCCAGAATATTGCCCATGGCCCGGTTAAAAATAATTAATGATACAAAGATAGGAGGTAATGGCGCATCAAGCACAGCGACCTGAATCATTATCACAACAAGCACAAGAATAATGGAGATTGGTTCACTCAAGGAAGATGTAAGAGCCTGAGCAATCCCCTGATAACGAGAATGGCTGCTGAGTGTTTTAATGCTGCTCATAACCTCAGAACTCAGATAACTCAGCTGAGCTGTTGAGGATAAATATTTAAAGGATTGAACCGTCTGCACCAGAAATTTATTAAGATGTCCCTGTTCAACAGCTTGCTTTCTTGAAAGATTACGTACAAATATATTCAGTCGACGAAACAGTAATAAAAAGATTACACCAGCAACCAAAGCCATAACGGCAAATTTCCAGGCCAATAAAGAAACAATACCAAGGTAGACGCAGGTCGTGACAATAATCGTCAGAAAATGTTTGTAGTTGTTAAAGGAATTAACAAGAGCATTTACTTGCCCATTAATAATATTGACAAAATGACCGGTATTATGTGAGCTATAATACGAATAGTTCATAGAGCTGTATAAATGAAAGACCTTGCTCTTAATTTCATATAATAGCTGAGCCTTGAGATGGCTCTGATAGGCCTCTGATAAAAACGAGATAAGACCTTTCAGCAAAAAAATACACGCAATAAATGACAGAATACCTACCATTGAGGAAATGCCAAAAAAATCCAATAACCCTCTGATGAAAAGTAAGATACTTGATTGGTCCTGGGCTGTACTGCCGCCAACCCCGATATCAGCAATTTCAATCAAAGGAAGAAGCAGGCTAATCCCCAGCCCTTCTGTTGCCGCCGCCAAGCCAGACAAAAAAAAGACCAGCACCATTCGGTAGCCAATGTATTTTTTATACACCGTAAAATAATAATATATTTCTTTAAAAACTGGCATCAGCGTCTGAACGTCTTCTTTCTTTTCAAGGGCATTCCAGAAAATATTTTTCCGTTACATGAAAGTATCAATATTTTCCCAATCGTCATCTAAAAATTTACAAAAATTATTTATGTTCTTTTCCCGTGGTAAGGTGCTTACAACATAGTTTCTTGCATTTTCTCCTAAGGACTTGAGAAGCTCAGGATCATCAAGACAGAGCTGCAAAGCTGCAACGACATCTGTAAATAATGCTTCTTCCCGGCAGAGCAACCCATTCACTCTATCTTTTATAATCTCAGGATAACATCCTGTTGCTGGTGCAATAAGAGGTAAACCCGATGCCATCGCCTCTAAACCGGCCATAGAGAAACCTTCTCTACATGTTGCAGGCATCAGACAAACATCAGCAGCCTGGAGTAATTCAGGCATGCTTTCACGAGCCACCCCACCGAGCCATACTACTTGATTATGATTTTCTAACGTATATTTTAATGACGCATAATGATTACTTGGCAATAAATGATGCAGTCCTCCTATTACAAGAAAAGTAATCCCTGGAAAAAGTTGCCCTGCATTATCAATAATTCTTTCTAAATACCTGCTACCTTTATGCAAAGCAACCTTAGAAGGAAATACCACGACCATTCTGTTTGGATCAATGCCCAGCTCCAAACAGGCTTTACGTCGCTCTTCTGGGGTGGCAGGAATAAAAGTTTGTGTCTCAACTCCATTAGGGATAGTTATGACAAAGGGATCAACTCTAACTGAATTATCATAGGCAAATTTGACCTGACCAAAAGTCTGAGTGATTAACACATCGCAATACTTATAATAATCCTCTTTGGTTGTATAGCCATAATGTCGCTGTGCGTATGCGATTGTTACATCAGGTAATAATCTCCGTAATTCAGGTAAAGAGTTTATGCCTCCCCACAACAATACCTTTCTTCCACCAGTTGCAGTAACCCAAGACGCAACAGATTCTAAAAACACGTCTCGCCGAAAACCGAATAACCGACTCAGTAACCAATAGTACCTGCAAAACAAAATCGTTTTTAAATCATATGAAAAAATATCAAACTGACATACTGAACATTTAGATTTCTGGGCAACTTCAAATGACTTCTTATCGTACTTGCAAAGAAGAACATCTTTATCATAGCGTTCTTTAAGAAGATCCCAAACCAAATAAGGGTAAGATGCTGCCTTTACAGGAGGAATATTAAGATTAAGATTGAGGTGTATCCACTCGTATTGCCTTGTCCCTTCTACAACCTGTTGGGCACCTTTTGTCAAATGATGTTTAATCATTTTTAATAGCTTTTAACTGAATCAGTCCACTCCCATAACAGAGTTGAGCAATTTCAGAATCATACTCTTCGTACAAGGGGCTTAAAAACCGCCTGATATTCTTTAGATAAGGATAGCGGGTGAGCCGCTCAATATCACTGAATCCTTCCTCTTCCAAACAGGTCCGCAATTGTTCTTCAGTGTGCTCATGATATGCTGGAGCCGCAATACGATCCTGAATCGTCAGGACAAGATCATCGTCAACTAACTCTTCAATCATCTGAGTTGGTATCTTCCGCCCCAGATCATCTCCATTCCTCTCCATGCTGTCAAAAATATTAAGGATTCCCAACTGAAGTTTTTGAGCATTTAAGTTATCAATAAGCTTTTTAAAGGCATCATCCTGAGAATATTTTTCCCGAAAAAAGGTGGTCATTTCCCGGATAAGCCCACCAGCACCGTAAGTATGAATATACAGTACTCCTCCGGGCTTGGTTACCCGGGCAAGTTCCCGTAAACCTTGTAATACATCAGCAGAATGATGCAGCACACCACCGCAATGGATAAAATCAAAGGTATTATCGGCAAAAGGTATATCAAGCACACTCCCTGTAGTTAATTCATACCTCTGGCTATCAAATTCCTGAAGCATTTTGGGAGCTTTTTCATAGATGGTTTCGTTCAGGTCGAAAGCATGAACCTTTTCTGCGCCCATCTGGAGTAGAGCATAGGTTGCATTTGCATTAGATCCACAACCTGCGTCCAGGCAGATTTTCCCTGTAAAAAAATCTTCTTCTACCTGTAAATACTCTGTAGAAAGTAATGAGGTTAATCTATTAAAGATGTAGTCATTATCAGCCTGGGCACTGTGCAGCTTATGAAAAAGCTGACGAGTATCCTTTTCAAACTGTTCTCTCTTTTTATTATTTTCAGCCATTAACCCCTCTCCATGCAACGGTCTGTGTTCTTTTTTATGATATAATCACCCAAAACCAGGCAATCGAGCCCGTTCCCCAGGAAGCAACGAACAGCATCTATTGGTGTATTAACAATCGGTTCTCCTTTAATATTAAAAGAAGTGTTAATAACCATAGGAACACCTGTATGCTCCTTAAAGGCTGTAATGAGTCGGTGATACTTTGGGTTACGCTGCGAATCCACACTCTGAAGACGACCACTGCCATCCACATGGGTAATACCAGGAACCTGACTACGTTTTTCTTCCTTCACATCAAAGACAAAGAGCATATACGGTGCTTCGTGGTCATAGGTAAACCATTCACCAACATCTTCTGCAAGAATGCTGGGCGCAAAAGGCCTGAACGGCTCCCGAAATTTAACCCGCAGATTGAGGGTATCCTTCACATGATCAAGGGCCGGGTTGGCTAAGATACTTCTGTTGCCCAATGCCCTGGGACCAACTTCCATTCTTCCCTGAAACCAACCAATTATCTTGTTATCGGCCAGCATAGCAGCAGCCTCTTTGCAGACATCATCGGATTTATAGTATTCCAGGTTAAATCGCTTCAGGGCTGCCTCAATTTCCTCATCTGAATACTCAGGTCCAAGAAAACCATTGGGTAAAGGGTAGCGTTGGGTATTTCCCAACTCCTGATAATTATACAACAGCGCACTTCCTAAGGAGGTACCATCATCACCTGTGGGAGGTGGCACAAAAATATCTTTAAAATATTCCCGCTCCAGCAACTTACCATTGGCAACACTGTTGAGAGTCACCCCACCGGACAGACAGAGATAATCACGGCCTGTGGCCTTTCGAGCATACTGAGCAAGATGATAGTACACCTCTTCCAGCATAGCCTGTAACCCGGCTGCAATATCCTGATGCCTCTTTTCCAGTGGTTCGTCTTTTTCCCGTTTTGGCCCGAAAAGCTCAATAAATTTTTCACTGATCCATAAATCGCGCTGAAAAGGAAATTCAAAATATTCCAAATCCAACTCATAGCCACCATCATCCTGTAACAGCACAATTTTTCGAAAATCATCAAGGTAAACGCTTCGATCACCATAGGAAGTTAACCCCATAACCTTGCCAGCATCACCTATGGCATTAAAACCAAGATAATGGGTCACTGCATTATAGAGCATGCCCAAAGAATGGGGAAAGTTAATTCGCTTTAAGATGGTAATATCATTCCCCTGAGCATCAGCAATAACTGTGGAGCTGATTTCCCCCAACCCATCAATAGAGATAACAGCGGCTTCCTCATAGGGAGAAAGAAAGAACCCTGTAGCAATATGGGATGTATGATGATCGGCAAAATATATTTTCCCCAGGTAATTCAGCTGATCACGAATTTCTTTTTCAACGTTATTTACCTTAAGAGCCCGGCCCAACATATCGGGAAAAAGCGGAGCTGATTTGGGATAATAGCGACCAAGATGATGAACAACCCGCTGCTCAAAATGCTCTTTGGGCTCCATATAGTAGCAAATCGCTGCCAGGTCATTAATCCCAATTTCAGCTACACTCAGGCAGTATTGGATAGACTGCATTGGAAAAGAACGATCATGTTTTTTCCTGGAAAAACGCTCTTCCATAACCGAGGCCAGCACCTCACCATTACGCAACAACGAAGCACTGGCGTCATGACCAATATAGTTAAGACCCAGGATATATTTTTCTTTTTTCATTCTGATATGTTTTTACGGGTTGCCAAGCAAATAGCCTGTGGCTTACTTATCTATAGACGTTTTTCAACAATTCTCCAGCCGGTCCAATGCCACCCAAAAGCCCTGGCCTTTATTTTTATGCCCTTGCCAAATTTCCGGAATAAAGGAGACTTGAGGCATTACTGTCTCCAGTTTTTGCATCAACACCTTAAAATCAATCTCTCCTTCCCCTATCTGTAAACCTTCTCCATCCACACCGCTTGCATCAGCTATATGGAGATGCGCAGTAATTGGGGCAACATGTTCAACAAAACGAAGTAAGGAGTCGTTATTATAATTACACGCCAATTTGGAATGGGAGAGATCAAGGCAGATTCTATAGTTACCTTTCTTGCAAAAATCCATAATCTCATCAAGTTCCACAAAGAGATTATGAAAACGCTGACCTCCAAAATGCCAGGGAAAAGGTGGCATAGTCTGGGGAATTAACTCTATCCCAGACTGATCAATTTTACCAAGACTATCAAGGAGCAGATCATATTTCCCCTGACGTTCTTCAGGAGTTATAAAATGATCAGCACTAAAACCACCAACATTCACTACAATAAGGGGGCGAGCCGCATGAGGAAAATACTGCTTCAGCTCTCTGGTGACCGCTATAACCCTCTGTAACTCATCAATAGAACGGCCTCTATAGTCGTCATCATCTGAACAGAGATCTAAAATATGATCTCCACTGAACAACTCTGGGCTATGAACAACAAGATCATGCGAAAATGGCTGATCAAGAAATTCCTGAAGATCAACATCAAGATCCTTATAACTTAAATGAATTTCCAGAAGATCCATAGGGCAACACGAGGCTATCTCCTGCAAGTCATGATAGCGAACCGGTACCCCATAAGGGTGGGCAAACTGATATTGTCGGGGTTTAATGACTTCTTCCATCAGATCCTGTTCGTAAAAGAAATCTCCCGCTGAAAAATCCCGGTAGGCCTTTTTGCCAATAAGCTCATTCTTTTTATAAGGAGGCAATCCCTTGCCAGGACTTTTTATCTCAAGCATGGCGTCAGTAATTGTTTTACCTTGCTTAAGGTCCTGATTGATAACCAAACTCTTTGCCAGACTCTCCCGGTTAATCATTTCACCTTGAGAGACAACCCGGGTATCGGCACTTCCCAAAGCAGCTTCTGTCTCCCGAATCCCCTGAACCATATCACGAAATTCTTCTGGCAGGAGGCTCACCTTATGATCGCTCCCTTCCATAGAGCGGTCCAGGGTAAAATGTTTCTCTATGATTTTAGCTCCCAAAGCTACTGCTGCAATAGCAACATTGCTTCCTCGCTCATGACCTGAATACCCCACCGGAAACGAGGTCATCTTATGGAGTCGTTTCAGATAGCTTAGATTAATATCTTTGAATGGGGCAGGATAGGTTGAATTGCAGTGTAACAGTGCAAATTTAGCACCTTGCTGGTGAAGCAGATCAACAGCAGCTCGCACCTCTCCTTCATGAGCCATGCCGGTTGAGCAGATCATGGGCTTGCCAGTGGCGGCAATTTCCCGCAGCAAATCATGGTTGGTGAGGTCTGCTGAGGCGACCTTATAGGCCTCAATACCGTATTGTTCCAGGAACTGAACACTCTCTGTATCCCAGGGTGTGCAGAGTGGAGCCAACCCTTGTTGACGACAATAGTCAAAAACTTCAACAAGCTCTGAATTTTTTAGCTGAAACCTCGAAAGTAAATCAAGCACATATTGAGAGCCAAGATCCTCACTGGCGTCATTGGCATCGCCAGCATTACGATAGAGCCCATCAAGATGCCTCATCTGAAATTTGACACAATCTGCACCTGCCCAAACCGCTTGATCCACCAGCTTCTTTGCCAAGGTAATGTCGCCGTTATGATTATTCCCTATCTCGGCAATAACAAAGACCGGAGACTCAGGTGAAATAATATGGTCTCCAATACTAAAGGTTACATTTTTTTGAGTGGCAACAGCTTTCAGACGCATCCGCTCATCAAGCAGAGGAATAAATTCCACCCTGTTAGAAAATTTCCGGCTTATCTCTTCTGACTGTTCATTTTCTCGGCAATAGGTGAAGTCCAGGTTGGCGGTTGCCAGCACCGGAGTCTGTAAATCAATTTTTTTCTGACCAAGAATCCAGCGTCGTAAATCACCGTCTGTAACAATCCCTTTCAGAACACCGTACTCATCAACAACAAAGATAATCCGCATATGGTTTGCGTTAATCTTCTCAAAAGCACGCTGGACTGGGTCTTCATCAAAAATGATATATTTTTTTATACAACGATCAACTATCATATTTTTCTCGCTGTGCTTCTATAAGCTGTTCCGCGACAAGTAAATCCACCGGCTCATCAATTTCAAAACACCGTTCTTCAGGAATTTCGTACAGAACAGTTTTACCGAAAAATCTATGCTTTTTCTTGAGGAAACCAAGCACCCTCATAACATAGACAGCTCCGGCTTCAACAAACTGGTCATCACGCTGCTGACGCATCAGCCTTTTTTTCTTATCATGATTAATCCCGCAAGCCTCCCCTTCAGCATTCAATGACCAAAGAAAATAATGAAAAGGTGCCGCAGCAAAAGCGGTCTCTGCTTCCTGATCAAGCAGGGCCTGGACAGTGCCGTCGATATCATCAGGAAGCGTCAGGGGAGAGGTACATTGCAAAAAAACAAGCAAATCAGGGCGATACCCTTCTTCTCCCTCCAATTCTTCCAAAACATGCAGTAGGGCTGCCTCGGAAGAGGCAAAGTCACCGGAAATATCATCTGGCCTTTGAATAACCTCTGCCCCATATTGACGGGAAACCTTGGCTATCTCCTGATCATCTGTAGAGACAATCACTCTATCTAGCGATGTTGCTTGCAAAGCAGCTTCAATAGAGTAAGCAATGAGCGGCTTGCCACAGAGATTTTTTATGTTCTTTTGGGGGATTCCCTTTGATCCGCCGCGTGCTGGAATAATAGCAATATTTTTCATAGACCAGCCTTTCTTAGTTTCCCCTAGATAAAAACATCTGTATTTAGCGGCATGCTTCATACACCCCAAAAAGTAGTTGACACTTTTTTTGAATACAGCATGGCGAAGGCGTACCAATGCATTACACCGCTGGAGCTTCCGCAGAGTGGGTTAACGGTTTCTTAGCTGAAAATCAGAAACCGTTGAGGTATAATTTCAGGCTGCTGCTGAGAAAAATTGAGGATCTTTCTCCTCAAGCAAATCGAACAGCAGCTCCGTCCAATCTTTTTCCTGTTTTTTGCCTGTCAGGATTTCCATCGGTGTTTTGTGGACACGTTTTCCTGCTCGGTACCTCCTGTTATTATGATAAAAAGCAATCAAGTTGAGC
>QYLO01000055.1 GCA_022766165.1 Candidatus Electrothrix gigas | reverse complement strand
GTTTGGGGGTGGGGGGATAGTGGTGATGCTGGTGATGTTCTTCCTTATAGTTGACATTGCCGCTCTGACTGAAGACGTTATGATCGCCCTTTGCCTTCTGTTGCGGAGAGCTGACCTGATCTACTGTAAGATTGACCTGTTTAGCGATGGGGTGGTCACCCTGAGCAATGTTCTGGTCACCAGTCCCGCTGTGCGTAAAGGTGTTGCTGACCGGCAGGGCGGTTTTTTTCCGAAAGAACGAGGCGAACAGCTTGGTAATAAGGAAGTACAGGACAGCAAGTGCTGTCAGCCCAGCTCCGCTCCACGTCACTTCAGGGTGGTCTTTCAGATATTGCAGTATGTCAGCAAGCGGTTCCATAGCTTTTTCTGTTCTGTAGTATGATCACAGGGCTATTACAGGGCTATTTTCGGTTGTCCCACCGGGTAAATTATAGATTGAGATACACCTCTACTCTTCTTCTGACTGCCCAGTAACAGCAACAATCCGTTTTTTCAACTTGTGGACGATTTGGACAGTTCCCTCAAAGTTTTCCTGTTCCTCCGTCATAACCTGTTCAAAAAAATCGCATTCATAGCAGCTAATAGAGAGAAGGCGAGCAAAGGAACCTTGTACTTTTTCTGGTGGACCAGACATGGTGCCAGTGAGTGCCCAGCAGGAGCGTCCTCCATTGATTCCATTATTAATACCATTCACCGCAATAAGAGTGGATGCGGGGCAGGTTCCCTTTTTTGCGACTTGATCTCCCCCAGGTTGCCGTCCGCATTTTTTTACTTCCCAGCAATTTTTTTTTTTCATCCAGATCCGTTGTGCAGTGCGTCGTTGTTAAATGTTTCTCAGCCAACTCCCCATGATACAAAGGAACTGAGGATGTAAAGGCAAAGGCAGGAACAGGTTAAAATTACGTGAGTAAACTGTCAAATGCATCGTCTATATTTTCATCATCAAGTGAATCGTTAAGTTCTTTGAGATTTTCTGTTCTGCGTGTATCCTCATCATCCTCTGTATCCTCTGTATCAGGTTCGGTATTGTCTATCCGAAAATCTTCAGCCAAAGATTCTATAGTCTTGCGTATTTCAAGCTTTGCTATCCCAAAACTGCCTGGATTATCAATAAGCAGTATAAGATGGATGTGACATTTGCCAGGTTCGTTGCCAGGTTCGCTTTGGAGAGGGCTTTTTCCTTCATTGATACAACTGGCTAAAATTAAATTTTTTTCAGTGTGAATAAAGGTGAAGTGACTGTGTCCAAATCCCATATCAAGGGATGCCTTTTCCGCTGTTCGCAAGACATTATTGGCAAGGGAACTGATAAGCTCAATGTTACTTCCGGTTGGTTCACATTTGAGCAATATTTGTCCAACTGGTGTTAAGAGAGCAGCGCCGGCAAAACCATCAATCTTTGCCAGTTGTGCTAATTTTTCTTGCATTTTCATAAAAGTACTCCAGTAGTAACCAGTCGCGTTGACTGTCTCCTTTGAGAGACTGTTTCAGCCCTCCTTGGCTGCTTTAACTGCCTCAGTCGGGTAAAGTTTTAGCATAATATTGAACAGTTCTGTTTCAAATGATTGCATAACCAGCTTTGTTCTGCCAAGCCATTCCTTTCGGTCGGTCATCACAAAAAGGAAAAAGGGGAGGGTGGTCAGATCCCGGATAATAAAGTGGTGTTGCTGGGTGCTGATAATGATGTCATCTGTCACGGCATCATTTGCAAGCAGTTTAATCGCCTTACGATTTGATTTAACTATGGAAGAGAGATAGGCTGCTGCCGTACCTGGATCAATCCCGGGTTGTATACTGAGTTCGCTCAACAAAAGTCCGTCATCACAGTTGACAACCGCTGCTGTTAAAAAACCAGGCAGTTCCTTTTTCAGACGTTCCAGTAAGGACGTGAGTTGTTTTCTCATAGGTTATACAATATAATTATACATTTGGTCGATTTTTCAAAGGCTTTGCACAGGAAGAGATACTGAGAAGAAAAATAAAGTGTCCAGTTCGCTGTTCCAAGAGACAGAAAGAGCATTTGTGTATTTTAACAGAAAAAGAGAGTGCGGCAAAGATAGAAGTTGTTAGCGCAGAAAAACCATACTGCCGAGGTCGTTTTGCCACGTTGGGGAGCGATTTTTGTAACCTTGCAGGCGTTGCCTGATCTCTTTTATTGGAAGATGCAAAAACTGTGCAACTGCATCAAGCCAAGCCTCTTTTTTATCTATATTGATCAATAAACCCAGTTCAATAATCTTAATCAGCTCATAATCAAACCTGTCTAAAGCAGGCTGTGGCCTGATATGCCGAACAAGTTCGTCCTCAATTGCCTGCCAGTCTTTTCCCTGATCTCTTAGAAGAGAAAGAGGTGTTAGGGCCAGTTGTTGTAACACCAGCTCACTGGGATTATCAAGAAGAAGGAAAATAGATTTCAGGAACCACAAGAGGCATTGGGCATTGTCTTGATATTTTTTTAGAAGAATATCGTCAATAGTGCTGGTATCGCTGCTGGCCAGTTTTCCCTCATTATTACTGATAATATTCATAAGTTCCTTATTACTCTCAAACAGCGAAAGGTTGTCAACCTGAAGAAGGCCAAATTTAGAAATTTCCACAGCTTTGAGCAGCATGGTCAGAAACAAGAAGGTTTTGGCAGTGATTGACACTGGCGAGAGGTCTCCGTCTGGAAAACGAAACTCCAGGTGAAACTTGGAAAGATCGCCAGCTGCATTAAAGCGAACATGTTCGATATTAAAGAAGTTTTGATGTTCTGGCACCACCATGCTCTTTTTGAGCGTTGTTTGGATCTCTGCCATAGACTGTTGCTCAGGAGACAAACGCATAAACTCCTGATGAGCATTATGCTGTCTCCGCCGACAAAGTGCCTGTCGGTTTTCCCCTGCTGAGGTCATGAATTTGAGACCAGGGGCAAAAAGGCGTGTCATGTTCCAGAGATTGGCCAGAATGATCTCTGGGATCTCCTCTGCCAATCCTGTCCCAAGAATATGAAAATGAAGGCCACAGGTGGGCCGCATTCTGATGTTTTCTGCCAAGAGAGGAAGAATGATACGGTTATACTGAGTGAGCAGGGCGTCCCAATGCGGATGCCGTCCAATGACCAAAATTTCAATACCGCAATGCTCCTTAATAACGTCATAAATGCCCAACTCACCCAGTTGGTTCATGTCTCCAGATGGATGCAATACTTTTTCAATGCGCAGTTGCAGTTCTTGCCATAGGACCCCTTTGGGTAGGGCAAATTCCAATTCAGTACCGATTTTAACAGCGCGATAAAGAAGATCCTGAAAATAACGGGCATCCTGTAACGTCAGACTGTCTGGACGAAAGAGAAAGGTGGGGTAGAAGTCGGGCTGGAATTGTGTCATAGAATCTGGGTGTTGGGAAGGAAGTGGGCAGACAATGGGCAGACGATGGGCAGGCAATACTGAAGGAGTGAAGGCAGACAACCAGGTAATACAGGCAATATAATACGGGGTGATTCTTATCACCTCCCCGTATCTTTTATATTATATTCGCCTTATTGCTCAATCAGGCTAAACGTGATAGTGGAACCGTGGGTTTCTGGAATAGGCAAGATAGACTTTTGCGCTGGTTTTCCCATGCGGATCAAGGCGGCTTGGCAGACGTTCATAATGGGACAGGTAAAGGGAATCTCTACGCCTGTTTTTAAGATGGATTGGGTCAGATGCCAGCCCTGACAGTGGTTGACGGTTAAGGCAATTTTATTTCCCTCCTGCTCTACGCTGCAAGACTCTATAAAACCCATCTCATCGGTAAAGAGTCGACCGATTTCAGTAATGACATTTTTCGGATCTTCGCCTTCGACCTCAAGACCCATTTCCTGCTCCATGATTTCCAAGGTAGATTTTCCAACCTCGCTCATAGTGGCAAAAGCTGTTTCACCGAATAAGTCGTATAATGCCTTAGCCATGCCTGCAATCATGAGGGTCATCAGGCGCATCATGTTTTTTTTCTTTTGCTCTTCCGTAGCCATAAGGTCTCCCTTGTTACGAGTTGACAAGTTGACGAATTGAAAAGTTGTCTATACAAATGATTTAAATGATTTATGACTTGCTGAGTCATCATTAAACAATAAATCATTGTAATGATTTGCGGAGCTGATCAACATACCGTTGAGCAACCAAACGTACATTGCCCAGTGTACCGTCCCTGCTCACGGCAATGCCAACATAGTACTGTGATGTGATAAACCGAGTGAGTATCCAGGCGTTTTGTGACTGGACTAAATTCTCCTCAAAATCTCCCATTCCCTGCAGTGAGTCAACAGATTTTTCCACAAGTTTCATGACCATAGCAAATTTTGCAGAAAACGCATCAACGTCTGTTCCTGTTGGGTTATGGAGGGCGATTGTGATGCCGTCCATACCTGTTACCTGGATTGCCAGTACACCGTCCATTTCTCCAGCCATTTTTTTGAGCAAATCTTTGATCCCGGCCATTGTTATCTCTCCTGTAGGTTGTTGATTTTGTTCCTTCTGTTCTTGTTGTTGTACACGAATGAATTCCTTTTTCACCAAATCCAGAGGTGCTTTTTCCCTCATTGTATCCTTACGATGCGCAGCCTCAAGAAGAAGCGACATGATTTCAGAGGTAATTTTAGGGACAGGCAGAGGTCGTGAAAGCTTTTTCATGCTTAATCTGACATTTTTCCAGGTGAGCATTTCAAAGACAGCCTCTTTGCCCACAAGGTTATAATACTTTGCATCAATGAGCTTGCCGTCTATAAAAAAGAGATACCCTGTTTTGCCATTTGGATGAGCAACCTTTACAGAGGCTGTTTTTTTTTCTAGCGCAACAATCTGAATAAAGTTGGCAAGCGAAATACCGGCAAGGCCCTGGTTTTGCTGTTCATGGAGATCCAAAGCCCTGTGGATAGCCTGCTCAAGTTCTTCAATATCAAGAGGTTTTTCAAGAACCTCCAAAGAACCTGCTTTTTTTAAATGCTGTTCTAGGATCCGAGTGCCAAAGGCTGTCATGACAATGTTTGGCACTTTGGGAAAAGACTTGGTCATAGAGGCCAGTAGCTCTACCCCATCCATAACAGACATTCTGAGATCGGTTACCACAAGGTCTACGGGTATTCTTGATAAAACATCAAGAGCCTCTTGCCCGTTATGAGCAGTTGTCAAGTGGAAGCGATCTTCTTTTTCAAAACCTGACTTGATGCTCAGAAGTAGTTCTGGTTCATCGTCAACAATGAGTACCTGTTGTTTCATAGATTATCCGATCCCGTCCATCTGTCGCATCTATAAAGAGCAGCATCCCAGTTTTCCGAATCTCCAGAACTGAACCCTGAACCTGCTCATGTTTTCTTTTGTAGCTGGATAAATTCTTGATGGGCCTTATCCAGAGGACCAATACCAACACCAGTATACTGTGCCGTATGATAGGATATATCACTGAGGAGCGATATGAGCTGAGATGGTGTATCAGATGCAAAGATACGACCCGTAGCAGGTTTGCTCGTGGAGGGGCAGAATTCATTCATAGTTACTTTAATCTTTTTCCATTCCAACATGCTTAAAACCGCCTTATCACCAGTCAGGTCATCTTGTTCTGCATCAATCAGATAACCATTATGAAAGAAAAAGCTACCGTATTGATTATTCTGATTAACAACCTTTACATGCGTCGTTTTTCTCTCCATAGCCACAAGCTGCAGAAGGATCTCTAGTTCAGGTCCGCCCTCATGGTACTGATAAAAATCCAAGGCATTGTTGATGGACTGCTCAAGCGTATCAATGTCCAGTGGTTTTTCGAGCATATTGACTGTGCCAGCCTTTTTCAGTTGCTGTTCTAAGCTGGAGTTTCCAAAAGCTGTCATAACAATGCTTGGAATTTCAGGAAATGATTGACTCATGGCGCTGAGAAGTTCTATCCCATCCATTTCTGGCATTCTGAGGTCGGTGACAACCAGATCAACAATGTTGTTTTCGAGAATATCCAGTGCTTCCATTCCGTTTCCTGCGGTCAATAGCTGGAAACGATGATTTTTTTCAAACCCGGCCTGGATAGTAAGGAGGAGAGCCGGTTCATCATCAACTATTACTACTTGTTTCATAACAGCTAGTCTCTATTTTTTCTTTCTGCAAAATACGGTAAAGAGTGTTAGTATGTTTGTAAAAAGATTTTATCTGAAGATGTGTATAATACAATGTGGAGATGTGGTTTGCCATAAGATAAAGGACAAATACATCTGTTTCTCAATAATACATTTTATGTTAGCAATAACTTTCCCTGAAAGAAACAAAAAAAATATACTGTTAGTTCAAAAGGATGCCCTAAAGGGTGCCGGAAATAAGTTATGAAAAATAAAAAGTTTTGTATACTTCTGATTGATGATGACTCTATGATTCTATCTATTTTGCGTTATATTTTGGAAAATGAGCAATATAGGGTTGTAGATGCACAAAATGCTCAAGATGGCCTGCGACTTGCCAAGGAAGAACAACCAGATCTCATTCTTCTTGATATTAATCTTCCTGATATGAGTGGTTTCGATGCCTGTCTTCATCTGAAGAGACAACAGGAAACCAATGGGATACCTATTATTTTCCTGACTGCTACCGGCACAGAGGCAAATGAGCAGCGGGGGTTTGAAGAGGGAGCGGTTGACTTTCTCTGTAAACCAGTGAATAAGCTCCAGCTCTGCACCAGAGTTATGAATGCCTTGGATATGAAGGCTTCCCAGCAGCAGCTCGAACAGCAGGCCATTGATATGGAGCGGACAAATTCGCTGCTCAAAGAATCCCTTGCGGTTCAGCAAAAAACAAGTCGTCACCTACTGCAACGGGATCATATTCTCAGTGCAGTAAACTATGTAGCAAAGTCCTTTCTTAAAACAAATAACTGGGAAGAGATTATTACAAAGGTTCTCAAGTATATTGGACAAAATGTCGACAGTGAACATGTTTATCTTAAAACCTTTGAATCCCAAGTTGCTCAACGACGTCATTACACCTGGTATAGAGACAACAATACAATTACCTGTTCAAGTGTTGATCTGTTGACCATCTGGAAGCAACCCATTGAGCTTTTTTCTGAACAGGCGATCATTGGACCAGACGAACATCTCCCTTCATTTCTCTTGAGAGAATTTAAAATTCATAATATTAACACCTGTCTGATTCTTCCTATTTATGTGTATAAACAGCTTTGGGGCTGTATAGGGTTTGACTGTAGTCTTTCTGGAAGATCCTGGGATACTCCGCTGGTGGAGGCTATGAAAACCTCTTCTGAGATCATCGGCACAGCAGTGCAGAGAACCTTTGAGTCCAGAGAGCGTACCCGCTTGGCAGCGGCAATTAACGAATTTGCCGACTGTGTCCTGATGGCAGATAAGGCCGGAACTATCTTTTATGCCAATCCTGCCTGTACAAAGGTTACCGGTTATCTGCCTGAAGAACTGGTTGGACAAAAATTGGACCAGGTGCAATTTGATCAAGAGGCTCGGTTTGATTGCCAGCAGGTATTGCATGCTGTAGCACAGGGGGAGGAATGGCATGGAGAGATGAAAAATCGTCATAAAGATGGTGCGTTGTATAATGAATCTGTGGCGATTATCCCGGTAAAAGGACAGGCAAACAGGATCAACAGTTTTTGCGTTATTAAGCATGATCAAACAGAGAAGAAGCGGTTAGAATCTATTGCCGAAGCAGCGAATCTTATGGACAACGTTGGGTTTGTGTTTTCTGGAATCAGGCATGAGCTTGGCAACCCGCTCAACTCGTTAAAAATGGCTCTCAGTGTCCTGCTCAGGCAGTTGGATGACCTTTCCCTTGATAAGATCAGGGAATTTCTTGATCGTTCTATGGGAGAGGTCAAGCGGATGGAGTACTTACTGTACTCGTTAAAAAACTTTAATGTGCTGGAGGATCAGGAGCTTGCCCTGACAGATCTTGCGGCTTTTTTAAAAAATTTTAAAAGAATGCACGAGCAGGATCTGTTGGAAAATGGTGTGAAGATGGATTTGCATATAGAGCGCAATGTGCAGAGTATGGTTGATGAACGGGCCTTACATCAGGTCTTTCTCAACCTGTTGACCAATTCAGTCAACGCTCTTGAGAAGACCTTGGACCCGCATATTTCTCTGTATCTTGTCCAAAAAGATTCTCAATTTGCCCAGATAATTTTTAAAGATAACGGCTGTGGTGTCTCAGATCAGGTGAAGCAACAACTGTTTAAACCGTTTTTTACCACCCGGGCCAAAGGAACAGGTTTAGGGCTGACGATTGTAAAAAAGATGCTCACTTCTATGAATTGCACAGTGCATATCCAAGGCAAGAAGGGGCAGGGAACGCAGATCATTATCACCTTGCCTGTGGAAAAAGTTCGTGTCAAGAAGGATGTCTCAGAGGTACCTCAGAGGTCATCAACAGGATTACGTAACCACTAAAAAGGCATTCGCTGTATTTTTAGTTGGAAAAACAGCAGGGTTTCCTTTATGCTTTTGTAAAACAGTAAAGATGATCAAAAAAATATAAACCTCCATCCCTTCTTGTGAGGGAGGGACAACACATCGGCTCGTTCGGCTCTTTCATATACAAAGGTAAGGTGATACGCCATGTCTTCTGCAATCAGTGTAAACGGCTCTGATCGTCTCCATAATATTTTGATTTCACTTGAGATGGAGATCTCTGATTCTATTCTTGCTGCTCTCAGTGAAGAGGTTGCAGTCTGTCGTCAGGAACAGAAAAAACAGCTTCTTTTGGTTGATCCGATTCTTGTATGTATGGATACCGTGATCAGGCATATTGATGAAATTGATGAAATCCGTGCGCTTCCAGATGTCCGAGCCTTGGACGTACTTAACGAACTTGTCAGAGCATACCAACTGATTACAGAGGAATTTGTAGGGCAGCAAGAGGCTTGTCAGGAGGTGGTGTCGGCATCTTTACAAAAGGTTTTTGCCTGGCAACATGCCTGTATTCAGGACTGTATTCAGAATAATCAGCACAAGATGCAGCAGGCTACAGCCGCTGTTCCCTCTGTGAGGATTGCCGCTCCGGCATCTGATGCTGATGTACAGGATCTGCTGACAACAGTGCAACAGGAAATTGCTACCACAGGTATGCTGGCTATCCGGGAGTCAGCAACCCTATTGGAGCTTGTCTACACGCAACAGAAGAGAGACAGGCAAGCGAGGCAGGGAGCAAAAACATTTGCTGGGAATTTCCCGGGAATGAACAAGGTCAAGCAGGTTGAAAACGTTAAAAGAGTTGAGCCAGCCAGAGAGACTGGAAAGGGCGAAGAAGACGCCTTTAAGTCGCTGATTGAGGAAAATATTTCCTCGTTGCAGCAGATTTTCCAGCAGGAGTTGGGGCGGTTGCGTCATGATTTTATCAGAGAGTAAACGTGTACCTCTGCTCTTTTTTTATAATACCACCTCTCCCCGATTGAGGTGGGACAACACAACACGCAAGCCACACGAAAATTACACAAAAGCCATACGAAAGCCGCTTGATACTCGCTCCTTTCATATAAACAAACCAGTTGTTCAACAGGTTACACCTAACTACTCATTACTCATCTCATTTCTCACTTATGCACGCTCAACAAATGGCCGGTCGCTCAGTTCGATCAAAAAGAAGGCGAAATACCAAGGAACCCTCGTGTTTTGTTGCTACCTGCGCCGCAGGAGTTGAAAACATAGTTCAAGAGGAAATTATCTCATTAGGCGGAAAAAATGTAACAACGGTTCCAAGCGCTGTTACTTGGCAGGCGCATTCGCTGAAAACCGCCTATCTTGCCTGTCTCTGGTCTCGATGCAGTTCACGTATTCTCCTTTGTTTGGCGCAGTTTGAGGCCCTGACACCGGAAGCACTTTATGATGAGACGAGTAAGATTGACTGGAGCAAACATTTTAACGGGGATACCAGTTTTGCTGTGCATTCCACCTTGGTCAGGCCCACAACCGAGCTGAATCACAGTCATTATGCCTCCCTGAAAGTTAAGGATGCTATTGTGGATCAGTTCCGTAAACGGACAGGAGAGCGGCCTGATGTGGATGTTCGTACCCCTGGTTTGCGGCTTAATCTGCATGTGGAGGAAACCACAGCAACCCTGTCTCTGGATTTATCAGGAGAGAGTTTGCACCGACGGGGCTATCGGGCCAGTGCTGGCGAAGCACCTTTGAAAGAAACCTTGGCCGCAGCAATTGCTCATCTTGCCGGGATTCGGGTGGGCATGTCTTCAGATATCTGTATTATGGATCCAATGTGCGGTTCCGGCACCTTGCTTATTGAGGCGGGCCTGATTCTTGGTGATTCTGCACCTGGATTACTGCGGGATACCTTTGGCTTTCAGTACTGGTTAGGCCATAATGAAAAGATGTGGCAGACCCTGATTGATCAAGCCATACAACGAGAAGATCAATATGCTGAGACCTCCTGGCCGCTGTTGATCGGCTATGACGCTGATCCCAAAGTTGTTGCGGTTGCCCGAAAAAATATCATCAATGCAGGACTAGGAGATCGGATCACCATTAAACAGCGACAGCTTGCCCGCGTACAGCCACCCACCGCAGAGGGGGTATTGCTGACCAATCCGCCTTATGGGGAACGCCTGTCTGAAAAAGAGGCGGTAAAGTATTTGTATCGGGCCTTGGGACGCATATTCCGTCAGTCTTTTTCCGGGTGGCAGGTAGGTTTTTTCACGGCCAATCCTGATTTGGCGGATATGCTTGGATTGTCTTGGCAGGAGCGTCATCGTTTATACAACGGCCCGCTCAAATGTCGTTTATTGATAGCAGATTCTCCTGAACCTGCAGAGGAACCTGTCAAGGAACCTCAACTGCTCCTTGGGGAAAATGATCCTGCTGGACCTGCAGAAGATTTTGCCAACCGTTTGCGCAAGAATTGCCAGCACCTGTTTCCTTGGGCAGAGGAAAGTAATATCACCTGTTTTCGAGTGTATGATGCAGATATTCCCGAGTACAACCTTGCCATTGATGTGTACGAACAATGGGTCCATGTGCAGGAGTACGAACCGCCAGCAACGGTATCTGGAGAAAAAGCAGAAGAGCGTTTTCAGCAGGCACTTGAGGTGATTCGCCACTTGCTCAACATTCCTCATTCGCAGCTTTTTATCAAAAAACGGCGCAAACAGCAGGGCAAAGAACAGTATCAGAAACGTTCTGGAAAGGCAGGAAAACTGTATGAGGTGCATGAAGGCGGTTATCGTTTTCTGGTCAACTTTACCGATTATCTGGACACGGGCTTATTTTTAGATCACCGGAAAACAAGGGCGATGCTGGCAGAGCTTGCTGAGGGCAAAACCTTTCTCAACCTGTTTGCCTATACAGGGTCAGCAACCGTGTATGCTGCACAGGGCGGCGCTGTTTCCACCCAGACCGTGGATCTCTCAGAAAAGTATCTTGTTCGGGCGCAGGCCAATCTTTCGTTGAATGGGTTTGGCGGCTGCTTACATCAGTTTACTGCAGCAGATTGTCTGCAATGGCTCAGATCCTGTCGGGAGAGTTATGGGTTGATTTTTGTTGATCCGCCGACCTTTTCCAATTCCCGCCATAAGAACATAGTTTTTGATGTGCAGCAGGACCATCCAGAGTTGCTTCGACTGGCCATGAACCTGCTCACGCACGATGGTGTGCTTATCTTTTCCACCAATTATAGAAAGTTTGCCTTGGATACTGAGCTGGAAGAGGAGTTTGTTGTGCAGGAGATAACTGAGCAGACGCTGCCAAAAGATTTTCAGGGCAAAGGCATGCATCGTTGTTGGCGATTCAGGCACCATAGCGAGGAGGAGTAATGTACACGCCAGGAGAGGAAATTGTCCAGCTTGTGGATGAGCAGAACAGGGAACTGGGCGAGCTGCCCCGTCGTTTGATGCGTGAGCAACGTCTTATTCACAGGGCCAGCTATATCCTGGTCTTTAATGCTGCTAACGAGCTTTTTGTGCAAAAACGGACTGCAACCAAGGATGTCTATCCTGGGTATTGGGATGTGGCGGCTGGCGGAGTTGTCCAGGCCGGGGAAACCTATGAGCAATCAGCGGAACGGGAGCTTGCTGAGGAGTTAGGGGTAGCGGCCAAGCTCAACTTTCTCTTTGATCAGTATTATGAGGACCTCGACAATCGGGTCTGGGGACGTATTTTTTCCTGTGTGCATGAGGGGCCATTTACCTTGCAGGCAGAAGAGGTTGAACAGGGTCGCTTTATGTTGCCGGGTCATGCCCTTGATTTGAGCAGGTCAGAACCCTTTACGCCGGACGGTATCCTAATTTTAGAGAAACTGCTGGCTTCTAGTCCAGCCGAAGGGGATATTTGAGCAACAGTCTTCCATTTTAAATATAAAAAAATGAGTGACATTACTAAAAAGAAATCTTTGTCAGCACATGAATATCCTATCAATAAAATTTTTTGTGATGACTACCTGTTTAAAATTCCGAGTTATCAGCGACCTTATTCTTGGATAACTGAACAGGCTTCTGAATTAGTATTAGATTTACAGGAGTATATTTCAGGAGAATCAGATGAGATAGAATCTCTAAACCCTTATTTTCTTGGAAGTATTGTTCTTGTCAAAAGTGACAAATCAAATGCTGAAGTTATTGATGGACAACAAAGACTCATAACTTTAACTATTATATTTTCAGTGTTGCGTCACCTGATTAACGACACAGAAGTCAAAGCAGAGATAACAAAATATCTTGGTCAAAAGGGTAGTAAATTACTGAAAACAAATGATACATATAGAATATCTTTACGTCCAAGAGATGCAGAATTTTTTCAAGAATATATTCAGGAACAAGATGGTATAAAAGAACTATTTGCGCTGTCAGCGAAATTAAAGGATAGCCATTTAAATATCAAGAAAAACGCTGAATGCGTCTATAAAATTCTAAAAGGTGAATCTCAAGAAGAACTCTTCAGATTAACACAGTTTGTATTGATTCGCTGCTTTCTTGTCGTTGTCGCAACACCTGACATTGATTCAGCATATAGAATTTTTTCTGTAATGAATGATCGAGGGCTTGATTTAACAGCTACAGACATTTTAAAATCAAACATTATTGGCATAATTCCTGATCAAGAAAAACAAGTTTATACTGATAAATGGGAAGACATAGAAGAGAGTATTGGACGGGATAGCTTTAGTGATCTTTTCTCTCATATACGTATGATATTTAGGCATTCCAAGCCACAAGGAACATTAGTAAAAGAATTTAACGATCATGTTAATCCAAGGAGAAATCCAAAAAAGTTTATTAATAAAATATTAGTTCCTTGTTCACAGTCATATACTAATATTTTATTTGAAAATTTTGCGAGTGAACAAGGAGCAGAAAGAATCAATGAGAAATTAAAATGGTTAAATAAAATTGATAATTCTGATTGGATACCATCGGCTATATTGTACATTTCATTGAACAGAAATTATCCAACAAATATTTTCAAGTTTCTTTCTCAACTTGAAAGATTAGCATCAGCCATGATGATATTTCGAGGAAATATCAATTATAGGATCAAAAGATATTCAAAATTATTGAAGTTGATAAAGTCGAAAGCAGAACTTTTAGGTGAAAATTCTCCTCTTGATCTAACTTCAGAAGAGGTAGATAAAACTCTTTTTGCTTTGCAAGGCAATGTTTATGAAAGTACCAGAACTCGCCTCATGATCTTATTACGGTTAGATTCCGTTTTGTCAGATAGTACTGCAAAATATAATCATAAAATCATTACCGTGGAGCATGTTCTGCCCCAACATCCCAAGAAAGGCAGTCAATGGATGGAATGGATACCAGATGAAGACACGAGGGAAAGTTTAGTGCATAAACTTGGAAACTTAGTCTTACTTTCTCGGGCAAAGAATAGTTCTGCGAGTAATTACGAGTTAGAGAAAAAGAAAAATTCATACTTTAAAGTTAAAGGAGTTTCGCCATTTGCAATAACCACTCAAGTCCTTTCTTACGATACTTGGACAGAAGAAATTATTAATACTCGTCAGGAAAAGTATGTGGAAATATTATCTAAGGAATGGAACCTTGTAAAACCAGCAATATAATAATATACGCAGTCGCCCCTTCAATAGGTTGTTTTTCAAATAAAATGAGAATGTTGTCTAGGGTGATGACTTTGTTATCTGATATCTAATGTTAAATCACCCAGCAATAACTCAAGAACGGGAGATCGACCGACAGATTAGCGTGCTGAATTCCAGCGGTAGCGAACAATGAGCGGTCTTTTTTCCGCCTACATCGTCCCAATGTTCATTTGAATCAAAGCGTTTTACACTTCAATCAGGACGATTTAAATTTAAATCAGAGCAATTCACACTTAAATCAATCCATTTTAAATTTAAATCAGGCCAATTCACACTTCAATCAGAGCAATTCCAGTGTGCATCAGGCCGATTCTGGCGTGTTCTGTTTTGAAAAAAATGGTATTTCTTTATCATAAGGTTTGGTAGACATAGAGTAGAGAATATCTGTAGAAAGGCGGGACAACCACGAGGTGACACATGGGAAGAAAGATAAGCATTCCACTGAAATTCCTTGGAGTCTTTACGCTGACAATGCTGCTCATAACTGGAGCATTTATCACTGCGTTGTCTTCCATGCGAATCCATACCGCACGACATGAGGCTGGCGCTATAGCAGAGCAAGTTATTGCCTTCCGAACCTGGGTTGCACAAACCGAGATGGTGTGGGTATGTAAACTCGTGCCAGGTTATCATGATTTTCTTATGCAGGAACATACTGTTGATGGCAAGACCTTTTATGGAAAAAATCCAGCCGTGGCCACAAGGGAGTTGTCAATGATCGCCAATAAGGAGGCAACGCACGCTATCTTTCGAATCACCAGTGATGATTATCGGCATGATGATAATGCTCCTGACGAGTTTGAACTCTCTGCCATACAGGCCTTTAAAAGGGATAAGCTGCTGAAATCTTTTGAGCAGTATCAAAACGGAACATACCGGTATGCTCGTCCTCTTTTGGTGCAACAGGAATGCCTTAAATGTCATGGTGATCCTCAAGATGCTCCTCTGGCTGTTCGTAACAAATATGACTCCACAAGGGCTTTTGGTTATACCATTGGACAAGTTCGAGGTATTATCAGTGTTAGCCTGCCTGCTATTGGGATTCAAGAGATTGTTCAATCACTGATAAACCCTTGGGCAATCTTTTGTATTATCAGTACGATTCTTATCAATCTTTTCTTTATTCATTCGGTTATGGTGCGTCTTGTTCGTTTGACCAGAAGTGCAGAGGCTATTGCAGCGGGAAAACTGGATACCGAGCTTGTCTACACCAATCCGTCTGAGTCTAACGATGAACTTGATCATCTCTATCATGCAACAAACTTGCTTAAGCGTAGTCTGATCATCCTGTTTAAGCGGCTTGAGAAGTAGTTGGGGAGGAGAAAACAATATGAGCGAACAAAGAGGCGAGCAGGGTATAACAGTAGCCATCAGGGATGAGTATATTGAGCTGTACAAGCTGCTGAAACTGGCAAATCTAGCTGCCAGCGGTGGGGAAGCCAAGTATATGATCAGTGAGGGGCTTGTTCGGGTGAATGGGGAAGTGGACACGAGAAAGCGGAGAAAGACCAGAGTAGGTGATACGGTGGAGTATGAGGGTGGGCTGGTTATGGTGGTTTCGGCAGTGGGGGAAGGGTAAAAGAAACCGGGTCATGCGCTGGGCATGTACCCAGTAGTCATAAAGGAAAAGGGTCGCTGGCATTTAGCTGGCGGCCCTTTGTAGTTGCGTAACGTTGAGTTATCAATATCTCGGAATTGATGTCATTGTTTATCCGTATCAACAGTTATTGGAACCATGCGCATCTTTACTTTTCCAGTTCTATCAAAAGCCAAGCCGGTCGGAAAAGCCCTCTGATTCTTAGGGTCAAGCCCTGCATCTACCTCAATTCCCCGTATACTGAATTTCCTTACAGGCTTTTCAAACTTATACTTTTCGCCGCCAATAAGCTCAACACCTGAATCCGTGAAATCATTCAATGCAGGATTAAATATCCATAAATTATATTTGTTATCTCCGATTCCTTCAGGAAGTTCAATGTCCCTCACACTAGGGCCGTGATCTATAAAATAATTGTAACCAACTGCAATAACAGGATCACACCATTGAATGCTTCCAACTAAGTCGATTGTAACGTTAACTCGTATATTAAATATCGGTATGCTATTATCGAATGTAATATCTGTTGGAAGAATCGGATTATCTATTGTTCCTCCTAAACCAAGATTAGGATCATAAAAAATAGGGTCAGGGTCTCCGGGGTCAAACCAAGGATCAAGCCAAGGATCAGTCCAAGGAAACCAAGGATCAAGCCAAGGATCAATCCAAGGAAGATCAGGATCAGGAAAAGGAGGATCAGGAGGAAAAGGATCAGGAGGAAGAGGATCAGGAGGAAGAGGATCAGGAGGAAGAGGATCAGGAAGAGGATCAGGAAGAGGAACTACAGGGCTTAATGGTGCTTGATTTATTTGCGCTGGTATGTTCCCTGAAAAAAACAGCTCTGTAACTCCAATAAAAGACAAAACAACGGCAATTCTGACTATCCATTTTGATTTATCCACTATCCGCTCCTTTTGATTTAAATTGACCATGCGATTGACTATTCTTAACAGTAATCAGAAGAAGAGAATAAAGTCAAGAGAAAAGAACCTGACTGGCGATGCAACAGCCCCCTATGTCCAGGCTCTTGGCGCAACTATGACAGCGGACGAGACCCTGCGCATTCAGGCCATACTTGACCTGCGGACAGACCGGCTGCTTGTCAGTCTGCTGGACATGCACGAGGAGGGTGCATCAGGCCCGGAAGTAGCCATAACCGCTGACGGCAACTACAGCCTGTCCGGGTTCAGCGAGTCAGCTGTCAGTGCGTTGGACATACGGGTGGATAACTATGCTGCCCTTAAGGAGATGATCCGCAACGACTACAGCGGCAGATTGGTGGATGTGCTGGAGGTAACAGTGTAGATATGCTCGGCAAGACGTGCTTCCCGGTCAGAGGGCAGTCAGTCATACTCTTGGCTGCTTGCAGGCCGTGGCTGCTGTTGTTTTCTGTTTGTACTGTAACGATTTGGAGGCTAAGGGAAAAGAAAAACCGGGTCATGCTTTGCATAGAAACCCGGTCACATAACGCAATAGTATATCAATAGTATATGCTGCAATGTTGCTACGCCCGAGCTGTGAATAAAACTGCACAACCAACAACTTCTATTGATATATCATTGAATCGTTTTGTCAATTCTTTTATCAGACCAGTAAGATGATCTGCCCTATTGGAAAAAATTCCTTTTTCATTATAGACAGTCATCAGGTGTTTTGCAAACAACGTTCGGGGAACGCCATCCTGCAACAGGGTTGAACCGAAAAGAATACCATTGGGTTTTACCAGAGTTTTCAAATGATCAAAGACAACAGCTTTTGATTCAATTGTACCTGGTATGCAGTGCAGGAGATAATTCAGTCCCACTGAATCGAACTTCCGTATCTTGTGGTTTACCGGAGACAATACATTATGTTTGTATGTTTCAGGTTGATAATGAGATATTCGTTGTTGCACAAAGTCTAATGGAGCCTGATTAAGATCCATCAATCCAATACGCGGTGTCTTTATAGGGAAGCGGCAGCGATCTAGGAAATATCCTGTGCCTACACCAACATCAAGATGATTAGATGAAATATGCGTATTATAATGGTTGACGATAAATCGAGTAGGGCATTTCCAAATGCTGTGATTGAGAATACCGAGAACTAACATGTCATAAATATGAAGTATTTTCTTTGAGTAAAACCCGGCTTGTTTTGCTATAATCTGTTCTTGTTTGATATTCATCTTACCCCTCCTCAAGATTAAGAATAATAGTTATTCTTAATAGTGCCTACATTGTGTTCTCTTTGTCAAGATACTAATGCACAGCAACACTGTATAAGACGTTTTTTGAGGATTCTATGTAAACAGAGGCCAGATGACTTTTAAGACTGTTGTTCAGAACACCTAGCGATGGGAGGGGGCAGGCAAAAAAACCGGATCAAGCGTTGTTATGCATTGACCCGGCGAAGGAGATGGAGAGTAATCCTTAATGATAAGATATAACAACACCCTCCTGTATGTCAAATGTTTACAATGTGCCGGAGGTAAAAACAGGATAACAGATAGTCCTGACAGCCTTTCCGCTTTCTCCTGTAGACTTTTCTTTCATCTTGGGCTTAAATGTCCCCCGTTTGAAAGATACAGCGGTAGCATAAGAACGATTAATTCTTGATACAGCGAACACTCATTCCACCGGCCCGGTAATTTACACTCGGGCCAACATTGGCAACAGTGCTGCCAAAGATCAATCGACGGGCTGCGTCATCAATGATATTAGTATCCAGCGTACTACTCCAGTAATACCCGCGCTCTCCTGTATACTCAATTTCACTACTCTGAACGGAACGGTAACCGCTTGTAACCAGCTTTAACGGAGAAGCAAAGGCCCCTGCCGCATCCTGAGAAGTCCAGGAATTCATTTCTGTCTCCCATTCCTCAATAGTGGGCAATCTGAATCCTTGAGGGCAGGGATTGTTTACGCCGCCCAGTCCCTGCCACAGGCTATGGTTCTGCGGGCTTCGCCAATCATAAGGCTCTGAAGATACCTGAATGAAGCTGCTGTGACCAGGAACATCATTGGCACTGAGATCAGTTGTTATACTGCTGCTTCGGTTCTGATGCCCGTCTCCGCTCCGGCCCCATTGGTACAAATCTCCGTAGGCCGCTTCATCTGTTGAGCTTGTTGCAACCTGACTGGCACCGAGGTTGCGGTCCATCCAGCACTGACCTGCTGATATAACCTCACTGGGTCCGGTACAGAAATCAGCAGCGGCCTGTCGTGCGACAGGCACCACATAGAATCCCGCTTCCGTTTCGGAGTACAGAGAAAGGGTGGTGACAACTGTCCCTAAAAGACAAATTGTATATATTTTCTTCATTATTTTCTCCTGTTTAGTTTGACTCAACCCGTCTCTGTTTACAAAAGAGTTAAGTCCCGCATTAAAAACATTACTATCCCTTAATTCATCTGAACTTATCAGAAAAAGTTTTTTAGTCAATCGTTTTTTGTGCCAAAGAAATGGGTGGGCCGGAAAGAGGTGAGAGCCTGACGTTACAAATACTCCTGCCACCCCTTTCCGCTTTCTCCTGTAGACTTTTCTTTCATCTTGGGCTTAAATGTCCCCCGTTGTATGTTTGCCTACCCCATAAATAACGTAGCAGGAAATAACGATGAACAGAGATATCTATCAGGAACCCTTAGTCAGCCGATATACCAGCCCGGAAATGCAGGAGCTTTTTTCCGAGCGTTGTAAGTTTACCACCTGGCGTCGCTGCTGGATCGCCCTTGCGGAAGCGCAGCATGAACTGGGTTTGGAGCTGGTAACCCAGGAGATGATTGACGAGCTCAAGGCCCATGCCGCTGATATTGATTTTGAGGTGGCGGCAGCCAAGGAAAAAGAGATTCGCCATGATGTGATGGCCCATGTCTATGCCTATGGTCTGCAATGTCCCAAGGCTGAGGCCATTATTCATCTGGGGGCCACCTCCCAGTTTGTGGTCTGCAATACCGATCTGATTATCCAGAAAAGGGCCCTGCAACTCATTAAAAAGACCCTGATCAACACCATTGCCAATCTCTCTGCGTTCTGCCATTGCCATAAGGGACTGGCAACCCTGGGCTTTACCCATTATCAGCCTGCCCAGCCCACCACTGTGGGGAAGCGGAACACCCTGTATATTCAAGACTTACTCATGGATCTGGAATACATTGAGATGCTGGAGCGACAAATAAAGGCCCGTGGGGCCAAAGGGACTGTGGGAACCCAGGCCACTTTCTTAGAACTGTTTCAGGGGGATCATGCCAAGGTGCGTGAGCTGGATCAACTCGTCGCCCAAAAGCTCGGCTTTGCAACTATGTTCCCGGTCACAGGACAGACCTATCCCCGCAAGCTGGACATGAAAACAGCAGAGACCCTGGCCGGTATTGGTACCTCAGTCCATAAATTTGCCGTTGATCTCCGCCTGCTCTCTAACCTCAAGGTTCAGGAAGAGCCTTTTGCCAAGAAACAGGTGGGCAGCTCTGCTATGGCCTATAAACGCAACCCCATGCGCTCTGAGCGGATGACCGGTTTAGCCCGTAAGCTCATGGGACTGCCAGCCAACTTTGCTGCCACTGCGGCTAATCAATGGTTTGAGCGTACTCTGGATGATTCAGCCATTCGCCGCATGGACATGGCCCAGGCCTATCTGCTCACCGATGCCATTCTCAAACTCTACGTGAACATTACCAGTGATATGGTGGTCTATCCCAAGCAGATTGAACGCTATCTCCGGGCGGAACTGCCCTTTATGTCAACAGAAAAGATCCTGATGGAGTGCGTGGAAAAAGGTGAGAGCCGTCAGGAGATGCACGAGGTTATCCGGGAGCATTCAGTGGCTGCTGGTCTGGCTGTGAAAGAACAGGGTCTGGAAAATGATTTGCTGAATCGGCTGGCTGATGACGAGCGAATACCCTTTACCCTGCATGAGCTGGAAGGCATGATCGGCAATTATCAGGACTTCACTGGCAGGGCTGCGGAACAGACCCTGGAGTTTCTTGATGCGTTTGTGACTCCGATCCTGAAAAAATACCGAAATCAGATCGGCGGAGTTGATGCCTCACTCAAGGTGTAAAGATGCCCGATTGTAAGGGCAAAAAATCTTTTACCCCTACCAAGGCACCGAATGATCGTATGCAAACCTTTTATCTTAGAATACGGCCAGATAAAATCGCCCTGTTCCGCTTTTTACTTGAGGGCTATGATGGTCTGGCTGTCCTTTCCACAATGGATGCCAAACAGGGACTTGTCCGCTTAATTGTACCAAAGGCCCGTTATACAGAGTTATGGCGTTTGCTGTTTGCCCTGTGTG
>QYLO01000054.1 GCA_022766165.1 Candidatus Electrothrix gigas | reverse complement strand
CAATGTGGCCTGTCTGCTCCTCTTTGCACCCTTTGCCGCCCGGATTCGCAGACTGGCTCCAGAGGGCTTTACACTGTCCGGCTATATGCGCAACCGCTATTCGGCCCGGGTCCAGATCATATATCAGATCCAGCTGATCGGCCTTGCTATCTGCTCCTGCGGAGTCCAGCTACTGGCTGGCGGGGCAGTGATCGTCTTTCTCACTGGTCTGCCCTTTTTTCCAGTGACCCTACTTCTCATGCTGATAGCCCTGAGTTATTCCCTGTTTGGTGGACTGCGTGCCTCAGTGCAAACCGATCTGGCCCAGATGATCCTGATTCTTGTGGTCATCCTGTTGATGGTCCCTTGGGTTCTATTGAAGAGCGGCGGTTTAGACGTTGTCACGCAGGGACTGGGTGGCGTCACTGGTCAGTTCAGCAACCTCTTTTCCCATGAGTCGCTTGGCGTGGCCTGGAGTTTTGGCATCCCTGTCACCATCGGTTTATTGGCTGGCCCCTTTGGCGATCAGTCCTTTTATCAGCGAGCCTTTGCCCTACGGGAAGACCGGATCAAACCCGCCTTTTTCTCTGCGGCCCTGCTTTTCGCCTTGGTTCCCCTGAGCCTTTCGCTGCTGGGGTTTGTAGCTGCCGGGCAGCAATGGCAGATCAGCGATACCCAGATGGTAAATATTGCAACAGTTGCTCGGCTTCTGCCCAACTGGATGATGATTCCAGTCGCTCTGATGCTGCTTTCCGGCCTGATTTCCACCATTGACTCTAACCTCTGCGCTGTAGCCTCTATTGCCGGTCATGAGTGGACCAGCCTGAAAGGCGATAAAGCCCGGACAGCCCTTGACCGCTCACGCCTGAGCATGATTCTGCTCTGTTGCGCTGCCCTGGTCCTTGCCAACCTGCCCGGCATGAAGATCCTCTATCTTTTCCTCTTCTACGGCACCCTGCGAGCCTCCACCCTGTTGCCTACCATCATGACCCTGCTCAGGGACAATATCCCGGAACCGAATGTCTTTTTTGGTATTCTCTGCGCTATCCTGATTGGCTTACCCCTGTTTGCCTGGGGGAATTTCAACGGGCTGGTCTTGTGGAAAGTCATTGGTGCCTTGCTGACCGTTGGTATCTCAGGAGCTATAGTTTTTGCAGGAATGCGGAGGTAGAGAAGGCGGCACTGTTTGACCCTCAGTATAGCCAGATATGTTACGAATGCTAGGTTTCGTATGAAACAGAGTCGGTAGGAGAAAGTTAAACCGTGCAAAACGCACAACAAGCAACAGCAGCCCCTTTCACGCCTGTTCCGTCATAGGTATCACGGCAAAATCGTATCGGGTATCACGGCAAAATCGCATCGGGTATCACGACAAAATCGCATCGGGTATCACGACAAAATCGCATCGAGTATCACGGCAAAATCGTATCGGGTATCACGACAAATTCGCATAGTGTATAACGGCAGATTCGTTATACCTATAACGATGGATTCGCATCAAGTATCCTTTTTCCCGCCTGACCTTTCTTCCCCTCTCCTTTCTCTTGACATACCCCCTGCATACCTTTAAGTTGCGCCCTTGTATCCCTCCCTGCATCGGGAACCGAGCAACCCCAACCTATATTCAGCAGATACCATGTCCTATATCGCCGACCTCCACATTCATTCCCGCTACTCCCGTGCCACCAGCAAGGCCAGCACCCTGCACGGTCTGGCAGCCTGGGCCGCTATCAAGGGCATTGATGTTGTTGCCACTGGTGACTTCACCCATCCGGGCTGGTTTGCCCATCTGGTTGATAACCTGGAACCAGCAGAACCAGGTCTTTTTCGCCTCAAGGACCAGCCAAATTATGCCGAACTGACCCCTCTCCTGCCCCCGGGTGTGCAACCGGATTGTTCGCATATCCGTTTTCTTCTCAGCGTGGAGATCAGCTCCATCTATAAGCGGGGCGGCAAGGTGCGCAAGGTGCATAACCTGCTCTATGTCCCGGACCTGGATGCTGCCCAACGGGTCAACACAAAGCTGGCCGGGATCGGCAACCTGGAATCTGATGGAAGGCCCATTCTTGGCTTGGACTCCAAAATTCTCCTGGAAATCCTGCTGGACCAAGCCCCGGAAGGTTTTTTAGTGCCTGCCCATATCTGGACACCCTGGTTTTCTCTGTTCGGTTCCAAGTCCGGCTTTGACAGCATTGAGGAGTGCTTTGACGACCTGAGTAGCGAGATATTTGCCTTAGAAACAGGTCTTTCCTCTGACCCGGCAATGAATCGCCACATCTCAGCCCTTGATCGTTTTTCTTTGATCTCTAACTCAGACTGTCATTCCCCTGCTAAACTGGGCCGGGAAGTCAACATCTTTGCCACTGACCTGAGCTTTGCTGCCCTGCAACAGGCCCTGCGCAATCCAATTGACAGTCAGGGAAAGCAACGCTTTCAGGCCACTGTGGAATTTTATCCAGAAGAGGGTAAGTACCATTGCGATGGCCACCGTAAATGCGGGGTCTGTTATGAACCATCGCAGACCGTGGCAGCAAAGGGTATCTGCCCGGAATGCAACAGGCCCATGACCATTGGTGTGCTGTACCGGGTCATGGAACTGGCTGATCGGAACAAGCCGCAATGGCCCAAGGGGTCGCCCGCTGTTCACAGCCTGATCCCCTTACAGGAAATGCTGGGCGAACTGTTTAACTGCGGGCCAGCCACCAAAAAGGTCAATACCATCTATGGCAAGCTGATCAACCGCTTTGGTTCTGAATGTAACATCCTGCTGAAAACACCTATTGATGAGTTAAATACCGCCTCGCCCCTGCTGGGAACCGCAATTCAGCGGGTACGGGAGAACAAGGTCATTCGTCAACCTGGGTTTGATGGTGAGTTTGGAGTCATCCGGGTCTTTGCAGAACATGAACAGGAGCAGTTGGCTGGCCAGCTCAACCTCTTTGGTATCACCCCGGCCAAGCCTCGGAAGAAAAAAACACTCAAGGCCATACCTAGAATAAGGAAGAAGAGCCAAGTCAGTCCGCTTGAGGAAAAAAAAGAACTCAACCCAGAGCAACGTGCTGCCAAGCAGAGTAAGGCTCAACACGTTATTGTTCAGGCCGGACCCGGTACCGGCAAGACCCACACCTTGATTCAGCGGGTACTCCAGCTCCTGAGCCAGCAGCACCAACAGCAGGAGGCGATCACTGTTATCACCTTTACCAAGAAGGCTGCTGAGGAAATTCGCCAGCGGTTGGCTTTGGTACAACAAAAAACAGTCTGGGTGGATACCTTTCACGGCTTCTGTCTTTACTGGCTACGTCGCCATACTCCTGCACTGCAACTGGCTGGCCCTGAGATGCGTTCCTGGATCTTCCGCAAGCAGTATCCCCAGCTCGCAGAAAGGGAACGGCAACAACTCCAGCGTGAGGCGGGCCTCTTTCTGGCCGAGCAGGCGGTCCTGCCAGCAATATGTAGGGACGAATCTTGTACTGCGGAGTCGAAACAACAAGGGCGATCACAAGGATTGTCCCTACAGCTCTATTTTCAATACCTTCGTGAACATAACCTGCTGGACTTGGACGAGATCGTACCAGCCTGTACTGCACTGCTCCAGAATAATGCAGACTTTGCTGAGGAACTGCGCAAAGCCACAGCCCATTTGCTGGTGGATGAGTTCCAGGATCTCAATGCGGCCCAGTACGAGCTTGTCCGTTTGCTGGGAAGAACCGCCACGGTCTTTGCCATTGGTGACCCGGATCAGGCTATTTACGGCTTTCGTGGTTCTCGGCCTGTCTGGTTCCAGCGTTTTATCAGGGAGCAGCAACCCGAGTTTCACCAGTTAGCAATGAACTATCGCAGTGGTGCTGATATCCTGCGGGCAGCAGGGACGGTCATTGCAATCAATCATACCGGAGAATATACCGGAGAACAGATTCAGGCGGCCTCAAACCACCCAGGCACCCTCTTCCGCCATCTTGCAGGCAGTGCCAAGGGCGAGGCCAGCTTTATTGCCGACCAGATCCAGCAGCTTATCGGCGGCACCTCCCACCGGGAGATTGATCGTATGATTGGCTCTCATCCAAGTGAAGGCCAAGGCCGTCTTGCCCTGTCCGATATTGCAATACTTTACCGCACAGCCCGCCAAGCTGAGGCCATAGCCCAAGCCCTTACCACCCGCACTATCCCTTGCCAGGTTGTGGACATGCAGCCCTTTTATTTGGATGGCAAACTCAAACGCCTGACTTACTGGTGCCTGCTGGCTACTGCTCAGATTGACCGGGCAGAGCTGCTCTTTCTCCTTGCCCAAGAAAGGGGTATCGGGGCCAAGGGACTGGCTGCGGCTGAGGCCATACTCAGTGTCTTCAGTGAACACCAGCACAAGGACCCGCTAACCGCCCTTGCTGATGCTGGCAGCGGTAAGACTGATAAGGCTGATAAGGCTGATCTTCCAAAAGTCGTACAGCAACGTGTCAAGGCAATGCAGGAACTTGCTGCTCAACTGAGGCAACAGGATGCTGCTGTCAAGGCCGTGGACCTGCTCTGTCAGCAGTATGAAGTAGACCTGGAGGAACCTGAACTGCTTCGCTTCCGCAGAATGGCAGCCTCCTCCCCTAGCCTATCCGCCTTTGCTGAACACCTGCGCAGGCACCAGGACAGCCTGATCTATGATGACCGTGCTGAGGCCGTGCTGCTGTCCACGCTGCATGCTGCCAAGGGACTCGAGTTTCGAGCTGTCTTTATGGCAGGATGTGAAGATGGACTGCTTCCCTTGGCTCCCCGAACCGAGTTGAGCAAGGAGGCAGAGCAGGAGCATCTTGCTGAGGAACGACGGCTCTTCTTTGTTGGCATGACCCGTGCTGCTGAGATACTCTATCTCACCGGGGCCAAGGAGCGACAAGGCTTTTCCGGTGTGGAGCAACGAACACCCTCCCCTTTTCTGAGCGAAATTCCTGCGGAGCTGTTGCAAACTCCGCCAAAACCAAAAAACAAACGTATAAAAAAGGTTAAAAAACAACTGAGCTTGTTTTGATACAATATGCCTACTCCTTTTTCTTCTTGTCTCTCAATCGGCTGCTGCATCACACCACACGGTTTCGGCCATGCAGCCAGGGCCTGCGCTGTGCTTGATGCTTTGGCAGACCGGATACCTGTTCATTATAAGATTGTCAGCACAGCTCCAGCGTGGTTCTTTGCCGAGTCCTTGACAGCCTCTTACGACGTCCATCCCTTACAAACCGATGTAGGCTTAGTGCAGCAGGATGCCCTGCATGAGGATCTTGCTCAAACCGTGGAACATCTGCACGCCTTCTATCCCCTCCGGGTCAAGTTACGTGATCAACTGGCAACCCTATTTGCTGATTGCCAGCTAGTCCTTTGCGATATTGCACCGGTGGGTATTGCGGCAGCAGCGCAGGCAAGGAAACAGTATGGCTCACAGGTACGCTCCGTCTTGGTGGAAAATTTCACCTGGAACTGGATCTATCAACCTTATCAGGATTCGTACCCGGAATTTACTGAAATTATTCATGACCTGGAACAGCTCTACAGTCAAGCAGACTATCATATTCAGGCTGAACCGGTCTGCGCACCGCATCACGCTGACTTGGTGGTCCGTCCCATTGCTCGGGCCTGTCAACAAACACGCCCAAAAGTCAGAACGCTGCTTGGTTTGTCAGAACAAGAAAAAGTCATCTTAGTAACAATGGGTGGCATTGCGGGAACAGAACTCCCTGTACGGCAACTGAAGGCGTGTAAAGATTTTTGTTTTATACTGGCAGGCCAAACAGGCCAAAGGGGAAAAGGCGTTGCAAACCAGGATAATATTCTTTTCTTGCCCGCTGATAGCACTATCCGGCATCCTGATTTGATAGCAGCCTGTGACGCAGTTATCGGCAAGATAGGCTATTCCACCCTGGCTGAGGTTTATCAGGCCGGTATTCCTTTTGCTTATATCGGTCGGGAATGGTTCCGAGAATCCCAGCCTCTGGCAGATTTTATAGCTCAGGAAATGCCGTCTCTGCCCTTAACAGAGGAGGCATTTCAACAGCAGAATTTATCAGATATACTGACAAAGCTCTGTCAGTTGCCCCGGCATGATCAGAGTCATGAGAACGGTGCAGCAATGGTTGCTGATTTTTTAGAAAAGCTGTTGCTTGAGAAAATGGCCAAGTAGGTCTAAAAATATGGCTGTAGCAGCCTTTCCTTTTTTCGTCGTCATAGGTAGCACGGCAAGTTCGTTATACGTATCACGACTGAATCGCATCGGGTATCATGTTGCTGCAAAAAAGTTCTTGACAAGAGCAAGGGGGCAAAATTACTGTGATGAACAGTATCTCTCTCACTGTCCGTACAGGATGGCGTGGAGAATTTCCACTTATTAACACTGTTGTGTGAAGCGAAAACGAACGAGATATGAAAGACGATCATAAAGACTGGCTATTCGATGAAGCCACACATGTCGGTGTGGACTATTCCGATTTCGACGTAGTTGCAGACTATGACAACCAACATGAGGGGTTCCGGGATTTCGAAGCGGAAGCCGATAAGATAGCCTCCGCCATCTCTCTGTCCCCAAAATCAATCGTACTTGATATTGGCTGCGGCACGGGCGGCCTTTCTATCTGCCTTGCTCGCAAGAGCAAACATGTGTACGCTGTAGACGTGTCACAAGTGATGGTCGATGTCCTCAAGAGCAAACGCAAAAGCCAAAGATTAAGAAACATCACACCACTACAGTCTGGCTTCCTAACGTACCAGCACGAAGGTGAATCTCCAGACGCAATCATCGCCAACATCACGCTTCACCATCTGCCAGATTTCTGGAAACAAATAGCCCTTTGTCGTCTTCACGACCTGCTCAAGCCCGGTGGAAAGATGTTTCTTGCAGATGTTGTCTTTACTTTTAACCCTCGAGACTACCAAGAAACCATCGACGGCTGGCTTGACGGCATGCGAGAACTCGCTGGCGAAAAAATAGCAGACGAAACCGTTGTGCATGTTCGTGATGAATTCAGCACCTGGGACTGGGTGATGAAGGGTATGATTGAGCGTGCGGGCTTCCAGCTTGATCAGGAACTCGACATCATGCCGCAAATGAGAGCGTACATATGCAGAAAGCCAGAGTAAGACACACAACAAGACGACTGACCATTAGTGTTGAACTGTATCACTTGACAACGAGGTGAAAAATATCATGACATACAATGTGATTACGCTAACAACCCGCAAATTTTTGGCACTGGTCGCAGCACCCAGTGTAGTTGCTGTTGCAAGTACCGGCTATCTTGTCTGGCGCACGGTTAGAGATCATAAGGTACGCAAACAAGTAAAGAAGTCTGTGCAGGATATTGCTGAACTTAAATCACAAATCAGTGCTTTACAACAAAGTACAGATGAGCAAGTTTAAAGGTTGGTTATGTGAAACCACAGGTTGGAACAACAAATCAGTAAATCAGTAAAGGAGAGCAACATGAGCAATCAGGAATTCCTGCAAGATATTACAGTGAGCGGCAAAACATACAGCGTATATAATCCCATGCTGCTCACCGATCAGGGCGTGAATATTGACCGCCTTCCCTTTTCTATCCGGGTATTGCTGGAAAATATCCTCCGCAATATGAACGGCACAACAGTAACAGCAAAAGACCTGGACCAGATCAGTAACTGGAAACCCCAGTACATAGAACCGGTAGAGATCCCCTTTCATCCTGCCCGTGTCCTGATGCAGGACTTTACCGGGGTGCCTGCCGTAGTGGATCTGGCAGCAATGCGGGATGCTATGAAGGCTCAGGGCGGTGATCCCAAGAAAATAAACCCGCTGATTCCAGTGGATTTGGTTGTTGATCATTCTGTACAGGTGGATCATTACGGAACTCCCCAGGCGTTGGAACAAAACGTGACCAAGGAATATCAACGCAATAGCGAACGCTATGCCTTTTTAAAATGGGCGCAGAAAAATTTTGATAACTTTAAGGTGGTGCCGCCCAATTCCGGTATCTGTCATCAGGTCAACCTGGAATATCTTGCCCGTGTCGTGATGACTGATACGATGACTGACCAACAAAACCATGCGCCCATACTCTACCCAGATACCTTGGTGGGCACAGATTCGCACACCACCATGATCAACGGAGCCGGGGTCATGGGCTGGGGTGTTGGCGGGATTGAGGCAGAGGCCGTCATGTTGGGACAGCCGTATTTCATGTCTATTCCCGAAGTGGTTGGTGTTCATCTGACTGGGCAACTGCGGCCCGGTGTCACTACTACAGACCTCGCCTTGACCGTGACCCAGATCTTACGAGAGCAGAAGGTGGTGGAGAAGTTTGTTGAGTTCTTTGGTGCGGGCAGCAAGCAGCTCAATGTCATGGATCGGGCTACGGTTGCCAATATGAGTCCAGAATACGGGGCCACTATGGGATTTTTTCCTGTGGATGAACAGACCATCCAGTACCTGGAAATGACCAATCGGGCAGAACAGGCTCAGGTGACAGAAGCCTATACCAAGGCAACTGGTTTATTTTATAGCGGAGAAAAGGAGTCTGAGTACAGCAAGGTAATTGAGCTTGATTTAAGCAGTGTTGCACCCTGTCTGGCTGGCCCCTCCCGTCCCCAGGACAGAATCCCTCTTCAAAAGCTCAAATCTACAGTAGCCTCTACAGTAGCCTCCACAATAGCTCCTTCAGAAGAAAAAACTGTTACCCTGCGCATTGACGACCAAGACATTTCCTTGCGGAACAACAGTATTGTGATTGCGGCCATTACCTCTTGCACCAATACCTCCAATCCCTTTGCCCTGATCGGGGCTGCCTTGCTGGCAAAAAATGCTGTTGCACAGGGTCTCAAGGTGCCAGCCTATATAAAGACCTCTTTTGCACCCGGCTCTACAGTGGTTGCAGACTATCTTAGAACAGCAGACCTGCTCAGTCCCCTTGAAGAGCTGGGATTTCATATTGCGGCCTTTGGCTGTACTACCTGCATTGGCAACAGTGGGCCATTGCACCCAGATATTGAACAGGCTATTACGGAGAATGATCTCTCGGTTGCTTCGGTCTTATCTGGAAATCGTAACTTTGAAGCCCGGATTCACCAAAAGATTCAGGGCAATTTCCTGGCCTCCCCCATGTTGGTTGTGGCCTTTGCCCTGTGCGGTCGCATTGATGTGGATATGGAAAACGAACCGATTGGAGAAGATGCCAGCGGAGAACCGATTTTTTTAAGGGATATCTGGCCTGATGCAAGCGAGATTGAATCCCTTATCAAGCGACATTTGCGTGAGGAGCTGTTTCAGCGTAACTATGCAGAAATATTTGCAGGTGATCAGCGTTGGCAGGCAATGCCAGTGGCTGAGGCAACCACCTTTCCGTGGGATGATGCTTCCAGCTATATCAAGAATCCGCCCTATTTTGAACAATTTCAACAAGAGATCCGTTCTGGAGAAGATACGTTTACAGCACGGGCCTTGCTCCTGCTGGGCGACTCTGTGACCACTGACCATATTTCACCGGCTGGAGCTATTCCAGCAACCTACCCTGCTGGCCAATATTTATTTGCGCAAGGGGTACATAAGGAGGCGTTTAACTCCTATGGGTCCCGACGGGGTAATCACGAAGTCATGATGCGAGGAACCTTTGGCAATATCAGGATAAAAAACCAGCTTGTTGCCCCAAAAGAGGGCAGTTTTACCCGCAAGTTTCCCGAGGATAGGGAAATGTCTGTTTATGATGCTGCCATGCTCTATCAGCAGGAAGGGGTGTCTCTGGTGGTGTTAGCAGGCAAGGAGTACGGTACAGGCTCTTCCCGTGATTGGGCCGCAAAAGGAACCCAGCTACTGGGAGTAAAAGCAGTTATCGCAGAGTCGTATGAGCGAATCCATCGAAGTAACTTGGTGGGGATGGGCGTGCTGCCGCTTGTCTTTCAGCAAGGGGAAGGTTGGCAGCAACTTGGTCTGGATGGCTCAGAGACCTTTACCCTGACTGGACTCGCTGAGATGGTGCCGGGCAAAACAATTCAGGTCCAAGCCCAAAAGGCTGATGGCAGCACCATAGCCTTTACAGCTCTTGCCAAGCTGAACACAGAGATTGAAGTCAGCTATTATCAACATGGTGGAATTTTGCCCTATGTACTCAGGGCATTAATGGCGTAACGCACATAACGAGAGTAACGCACACAGCTCCTCCCCTTTGGGGAGGTACCTTCGCCTCTCAGCCTCTCATTGCCCATGAAAACTGAAAACTTCTTTAATCGTTTTAAGAAGGATTTTGGTATCTAGGGTCAAGGACCATTGATCAATATATTCTAAATCTAACCGCATCCAGCGTTCAAAATTCAGCGTATTTCGCCCATTGACTTGCCAAGTACAGGTCAGGCCCGGCTTCATGGATAAACGCCGACGTTGCCAAGGTTCGTATTTTTTCACCTCATCAGGTAGAGGAGGCCGGGGGCCAACCAGACTCATATGGCCTAGCAAAACATTCAACAACTGAGGCAGCTCATCCAGGCTGGTCTTACGAAGAAATTTCCCCAACCGGGTAATACGAGGATCATGATGTATTTTAAACACCGGGCCATCAGCCTCATTATCCTTTTGCAGCTTCTCTTTTAACTGTTCCGCATTGTTGACCATAGTGCGAAACTTAATCAACGAAAAGGTACGCCCATACAGGCCGCACCGCTCTTGGATAAAAAAAGCTGGCCCCTTAGAGGTGGCTTTAATCAGCAAGATAATAAGGAGAAATATTGGCAAGAGAAGAATAAGCCCTAGCCCGGCAAGACTGTAATCTATAATCCCTTTTACCAGTAAGGCGTTTTTTCGCTGAGAGGTTGTTGAGAGGGACAGGGTCGGGTGTCCCATAAAATCCTGTATAGAGACTGTGGCAATCTCTGGTTGATACATAATTTTTTCTAATTGAAAATCAGGGATAATATGAACACTTACTCCAAGATACTCTGCAAACCTGATGAGTTTTTCAATACACTCAATCTGTTGTATATCTGCCGCAAATATGATTTCATCAACAATATCCTCAGTCAAAATAATGGGCAAGGCACTGACAGAACCCAACACCTTCACTGTACCGGAAATATACTGGCCGCTGCTCTGCTTATCCAGCTTATCCAGTTTATCCACAGTCAAACAGCCAAGAATTTGAAAGCCTGCTCCTTTCTGCTCCTGAATTGTAGCAATAATTTGTTTAGCCCGGAGTCCCTGCCCAACCACAAGAATATTGCGGGTATTATAACTCTGTGAACGATAATATTGGAGGCTGTAATAAATCCCCCCCTTGCTTAACAGTAGAAGAACGCTGAGAAAAAAGATAAAGAGTAGCAACAGCATCCTGCTGACATTATACTCATGTGTCAGGTACAACAGGATGATGGTTCCAAACAAAGTACCAAGAACTGCCTTGGCAGCTCGGATGTATACTTGACGCAAGGTTTGGGTACGATAGGGACGATAGCACCCAGTGACTGAAAAAGAGCATAATGCCGAAATAATAATAAGCAATAAAACGAGATAATAGTTCGGACCTGTTGAAAGCCCCTGCCCTGAAAAAAAGATACAATTTCTCTTGGTATAATAGGCTGCAATAAAGGCAAGGATGACCCAACACACATCAAGAATCATGTGGATATGGATTACCAGTCTACTGTGTTCACGCAACATATTTTTTCAACAACTCCGGATTCGTGAAAAGGGGTGGAAATCAGTGCTTGACAATCTATTATAATATATGTTAATCTAATCTTATGCAGAAAGATAGATATATTCATGCTGCACAAAAAAAATATTAAGCCCAGCATATACCAGTGCTTGCGGCTTAAGTAAAAAAAATCTAGGTCAAGCTCTGGCCGAAGTTACGCCTTTGGAGTTGGAAGCTCTGGCTTGCGCCAGCAAGTGAAACTACCAACGTTGAATTAGGAATAGATAATCTGACATTTTGTTGATTATGTCAGATTTCTAAGAGCGGTGAACCAGATGGGGCTGGAACTGCAACCCCATCGCCTTTACACTCATCCCCCTGCCCTGCGACATTATAGGAACACTAATGATTCTCTTCGATAAACTGACAAACTTCTGGACTGATGTCTAAAGCCTGACCCAGTTCATCAAACCATCTCCGCTCGCTCTCTGTGTCAATAACCACTGCTGAGGCAGCAACAGCGTACAGTGCCTGTTTCAGGCGAACATCTTCAATACCTTGGATCAGCTCAGGAATACTGCGTGGATGGTGCAGTTCTTCTAACAGAAACATCTTCTCGTCTTGAGCAAGTTCTACATCACGCAGACGATCAAGAATGGCCTTTTCTTCGTCGCTGTCAAGGTGTCCATCAGCATGAGCAGCAGCGACCATAGCTTGAATGAGACGGCAGGCAATATCCTGTTCTTGCAGCTCTGTTTGTACTGGTGCTACAGCCTGTCTCTGTTGTACTCCTGCCTCTTGTCTTGGGTGTTGTTCCGGTTGTACTTGCTGTCTTTCCTGCTGTTGCATCCCACCTCGTGGAGGCGGTGGCGGAGGAGGAGCAGCTTGTGCTGGGCTTACATACGGATTAGCCTTTGGATTTACATGAGAATTTGCATGAGGAGCCTGTGTATACTGATTGTATTGGTTATACTGGTGAGGAGACTGCTGCGGCCTAACCCCTCCTGCTCCTGGTACCTGCCGTTGTTTGGCCTGTTTTCCTGTTCGATATATTTCATAGGCTCCAACACCTAATCCAATGGCAGTAAGTAATCCCTTGCCAGATTTGAGATTACCTGTCAGGTTACCAAGTAATGAGCTTGTTTGCCCAACTTGATGCGAAGAACTGCTTTGTTGAGAGTAACCTTTTTTCCCTTTGTACTTCTTTTTTTTGTACTTTTTATACTTTTTTTTTAAGTGGTTTCCACCAGAACCTGTGGTCTCCTGTAGCAGTTTGCCAAGTAACTTTTCAATGTCCATAAGCTCGCCTCAACCTCTCCTGAATACGAATCAAAATACGAATCAATATTCTCTCTCTGTTTTTCTCTGTCAACGGGGAAAACGATGAAAAAATCTCCACGCCTTTCTCATCTTTCTCATACGTCCTTAAAGTATGTCTTTCTATTGTACCTATTGCGTCATGGGAAGCAAGAAGAATTCGATCATTTTTTCAGAGAATTTTCAAAGGCATTAAGACGAAATAGCCAAAAATCAACCTGCTACGGCGGAAGAAGAGATTGTAAAAGCTACAGATGAATATGGGCTGAATCTGGACATTATTATATCAATAATGAAAAAGCAGCTTGCAGTAAACCGTTTTTTTGCTACATTAAAAAAAACAGCGGCAAATCAAGGCGACAATAATTTCCAGCACCATACAGAAAATAGGGAACAATACAACGTATGAAAGCCACTTGATACTCGGCACGTTCATATAAAAAAACTGTGGATGAAAAATGAACAAAGAGAACCCGCTCCTTGCTGAAGTGCGAGACCGACTTGCCAGCAAAGAACGAAGCTTGTTATCTCCGCTGGCCTGCCTGAGCCAAGAAGGCATTCGCCGGATACAAGAAGAGCGTGAAGGGTATCGTCAGCCCTTTGCCAAGGATGCTGACCGCATTCTTCACTCAAAGGCATATACTCGTTATATTGACAAAACCCAAGTCTTTTCCCTGATTGATAATGACCACATCACCCACCGTGTGCTGCACGTGCAACTGGTCTCCAGAATTGCCAGAACAGCGGGCCGTTTTCTCGGCTTGAATGAAGATTTGATTGAGGCGATTGCCCTGGGCCATGATATTGGTCATCCCCCTTTTGGTCATGAGGGAGAGCATATTCTTGATCGCCTGTGCCGGGATCATGGCTTACCTGGCTTTCGTCATAACATACAGTCTGTTTACTTCCTTGATAGAATTGAACGAAAGGGAAAAGGATGGAACCTCAGCCTTCAGGTGCTAGACGGTATCCTCTGCCATGATGGCGAGGCAAATCATACTCGGCTTGTTCCAGAACGATCACGCAAAAAAGACTTTGCTCATTTTGACCAACTGCTGGCAAAAAATGCCTTTCAGTTGAAGAACAAGAAAAGTCTCATGCCAATGACTCTGGAAGGCTGTTTAGTCCGACTGGCTGACACAGTGGCCTATATAGGTCGTGACATTGAAGATGCTATAGAATTACAGCTCATTAAGCGACAGGAAATCCCTGCTGCCTGTGCTGAAATATTGGGCAGAAGCAATGGCACCATTGTTCATACTTTGGTAAGTGACCTCATTACCAACAACCTCCATATATATAATGAACAACATAATGAACATGCTGATTATATCGGATTGAGTAAGGAAATTGGCTCCGCACTGCTGGAACTCAAAAAGTTCAACTATGAAAAGATTTACCGCAACCCGCTCTTTAAACCGGATTTCAAGCGTATTCATTCTTGCTACGAACAGCTTTTTGCATTTTATCTGGATCAACTCGTCCGGGATGAGCCACCCAGTAAGTTAGCTCAACAGTTAGCTCAACAACCAGAGGGTGCAGGGAAACATCCAGAGCGGAGTTTTTGGCATTCCATGCCAGTAACCTATCTTAACAACCAGAAACCAGCAGCTCTTGTAAGAGATTACCTTGCTGGCATGACAGATAATTTTTTTCTACACCAGGCCAAGCTGCTTGGTTGCGATGTGCCGGAGAAGAGATGTATAGTAAATTAAAAGAGTTTATACCAGGAGAGAACACTGCTATCCTTATTACTGCCGCTGTTATCGGGCTGTTAGCCGGTATTGTAATTATCCTTTTCCGGGAGTCAGTGCATTTTGTCCATGAGCATCTGTTTGTATATGGTCATAAGCTGCTCGGTATTAACGAAACCGGTGGGTGGAGCGACTTGTTCAAAGAGGACGGTTGGCGAAGATTGTTGCTGCCCCTGATACCCATGTTCGGCATGGTTCTGCTCATTCCTCTTTCCAAATTTTTTCCGGGCAAGGTCAACGGATACGGCTTTACCAAATTTCTTCGTCGGGTCAACTTGGAAAATGGTGTTATTAATGCTAAAAATATCTTTATCAAAATAGCAGCCACAGCGATCACCATCGGATCAGGAAATTCTGCTGGTGTGGAAGGCCCGACCGCTCAAATAGGCGGAGCATTAGGGTCCCAGTTTGGTCAGAAACTCAGAGTTTCTGGAGCCCGAATGAAAGTCTACATTGCTGCTGGCAGTGCTGGTGCCATTGCGGGCATCTTTAACGCCCCTCTTGCGGGTATTTTTTTTGCCGCAGAAATCATTTTACTTGGCACCTATAAAATCTCTTCTTTTTCCGCCCTAGTGGTTGCTTCAGCAATGGCCACAGTGGTTTCCCGGGCCTATTATAATAATGAGGCAATTTTTCCTATCCCGGATTACTATATGGTGAACCCGTTGGTGGAGATCCCTCTGTATGCTGTCATGGCCGTACTGATCGGTCTCCTTGCTGTAGCCCATATCCGTTTTTTTTACTTTATTCGGGATAAATTCGATTCTGTCCAGATGCATGCGCAGGTCAAGCCCATTATCGGCGCCTTTCTGGTCGGCAGTATGGGTATTATCTTTCCAGAGGTTATGGGAGATGGATATGATTATATTGCCAAGGTGTTAGCCGGTGATGGAATTGTCTGGGTCATGCTCGTTCTGATCGCTTTAAAATCAATAGCCACTGCCATAACGCTTGGGGCTGGCGGAGCCGGAGGTGTCTTTGCCCCTGCCCTCTTTATTGGAGCTGTGATCGGCGGGGCCTTTGGCGGTATTGTCCATGCCTTGCTTCCCAACCTAACAGCAACACCTGGGGCCTATGCCACTATAGGTATTGGCGCCTTTTTAGCCGCCTCAACCCATGCCCCTATGACCGCTATTTTTCTGCTCGTTGAGATGACAGGAAATTACATGATTATTGTCCCGGTGATGCTGACCGCCATTGTAGGAACAGTGACAGCGAATAAGTTTTACAGTGACTCTATTGATACGGTAGACTTTACCCGGGAAGGCATTGATATCCACGAGGGTCGAGAGGTGGCTATTTTAAAATCCATCCGGGTGGGCAAGGCTATCAGTGAAGATGTTGATTTTATCAGCGAGACCGCTAATATTAATAATCTGCTGGATCTTTTTGCCATTGCCAAAGACTCGCTCTACTTTCCTGTTGTTGACCACGAGGGGAAAATGGTTGGCGTTGTCTCTATGCAGGATGTCAAGACCATCTTGCATGATGAGGAACAACGCTGTTGTCATCTGGTAGGGGCCATTTGCAGCCGCGATGTTATCACCCTGACACCGGATCACAACCTCTTTGATGCAATGCAGCTCTTTGATATCAAAGGAATAGAAGAAATTCCTGTGGTGGAAGATATGGAAGAGCAATGGGTTGTGGGAAAAATCAAACGAAGAGATGTGATTTCTGTTTATAATCACGAGGTATTGAAGCGGGGAATCAGCGAAAAGGCCGGAGATATTCGGCTACTCTGTTCCTCATCCTAACATATATTCAAGGGGATGGGATCGACGGTATTATGAAAATCACTCTTTTTTCCTTTGGCTTTAAATACGGATACCCAGAGGCTAATATTGTCTGGGATGTCCGTTTTCTCCCAAATCCCTACTGGGAAGAACATTTGCGGGAGCATACTGGTCAAGAAAAACAGGTAGCAGCATACGCCCTGGACAATGAAATTGGCCAAGAGTTCTTAGAACATCTCTCTTCGCTTATTACCTTAACGGTCTGTCAACATAAGGTGCGAAGAAGAGAGGAGCTTCGTTGCGCCATAGGCTGCACCGGAGGCCGCCACCGCTCTGTTGCTGTAACCGAGTACTTACGCACCCTGCTCTCTACTTGCCTTGACAAGAATGATGAACTGACTGTGTATCATCGTGATATTGAAAAGAGGTAGAGAGGTAGAGTTATTGCTACGTTGATAAAGCTGCATCCCGTATAACAAGAACATAGTGCGTAGGGGTACGGCATGCCGTTCCCTTACCAGAGAACATCATAAAATATCTACAATATCTACAAGGAGAATCGACCATGAAAGAGTTACTCAAAAACATGCTGTACACTGGCGTTGGAGCTGCCTTTCTTACCCGCGATAAAGTTGATGAAATTCGTAAAGAGTTGGTTGAACGTGGTAAGTTAACCAAGGAAGAGGGGAAAGAATTTGTTGACGATTTGATCAAAAAATCAGACTGTGCCCGTAATCAACTAGAAATCTGGCTCAATCGTCAGGTGGAAGAGCGCATTCAGGCGATGGAGTTTGCTACGTCTGCCGAGCTGAATGAACTGCGCAGTAAAGTTGAAGAGTTAGAGGCAGCATTACAGACTACTCTGAAGAGCAAGGAGGAAGAAGAACCTTCAACGAACGATACCTGTGAAAGCAGTGAAGATCTTGAAAAATCAGAGAAAGATGCGTAATTAATGTTCAGTATAAGGCGATTGGGTGCCATTAACCGAACCTACCGACACCTTACCCGATATCGGCAGATCCTGCGGATTCTCTTTAAATACGGCTTTCATGATCTGGTTGATTACTTCCATATTGACCACTATCTGGAAAGCGGTCTGCAAATGATCAACCGCAAACCCCGTAAGCAGATCTTCCGCTATTCGCGACCAGAACGTCTGCGCATGGGGTTGGAGGAGTTAGGCCCGACCTTTATTAAGCTTGGCCAGCTCCTCTCCACCCGTCCTGATTTTATCCCGCCTGATTATCTTGAAGAGTTGTTGAAACTGCAAGATAATGTCCCTCCTTTTTCCTATGAAGAGGTGCAACAGATATTCCGGGAAGAGCAGGGAAAAGATCCAGAGGAAATTTTTACGGATTTTTTTCCTACTCCGCTGGCTGCCGCCTCAATTGGGCAGGTTCATCTTGCCCGCATTGCAGTGCAAGAACCAGAGCCGTTGATCCGTGATGTTGTTGTGAAGGTGCAACGTCCTGGCTTAGAACATAATATTTTAGTTGATTTGGAAATTCTGGCCCAACTTGCCAGCTTAATGGAGGATCATTTTGAAGAGGTTCATGGACATCAACCCGCAGCGATTGTAGAGGAGTTTGCCAACAGTATTTCCAGAGAGATTGACTTTACGATTGAACTCTCCAATATGCATCACTTCTCTCGACTGTTGTCTGGCAATCCCAATATATATATACCAGAAGTATTTCCCGAGCTGTCTACAGAACGAATTCTTGTGATGGAGCGAGTAAACGGGATCAAGGCCTCTCATGCTGATGAGTTGAAAAAAAAGGGATATGACCTACGCCTTATTACTGAACGGGGTGCCAACCTTGTGATGGAGCAAATTTTTGTGCATGGTTTTTTTCATGCTGATCCCCATCCGGGAAATCTTTTTATCTTACCAGGAAATAAAATATGCTTTATTGATTTTGGCCAGATGGGAAGACTCCTGTTAAAGGACAGAGAAAACTTTACAGATTTTGTTCTCAGCATGACCTCTGGCAAGGAGGATGAAGTTGTCAACGGCATTCTCAAAATGACAGTGCATACAAAAGAGGTTAATCGTGACAAATTGACTTTAGATATCAACGACTTGGTCAGCCGGTACATGCACCTGCCCATTGGTGAACTAGAGGTGGAAAAGATCCATTTTGAGCTGATCGACCTCCTGAGCAAACACCGTCTCTTTTTAAAGCCCAACCTTTACCTGATGTTTAAAACATTGGCAACAGTGGAGGGGCTTGGCATGGTGCTTGCGCCAGAGGTGGAACTGCTGGCTCTGGCTGAACCCTTTATGAAAAAAATCAAGCTTGACAGGGTCCATCCTCGTCGCCTGATAGATGATCTGTCAGCAACCGGCTACCAGTACCTTAGCCTGCTTCGTGACCTGCCTGGTGAAACCCGTACCATCCTTGCCCAGCTTCGCCGGGGGAGAATACGACTCGAACTCAAGCATCACGGACTCCGTCCACTGGAACGGGCCTTGTATCGGATTTCCAATCAAATTGCCTTTGCCATTGTCCTTGCCGCCCAGATTGTCGGCTCTTCCCTGATTGTTCTTTCTGGCATAAAACCACGTTGGCACGGCGTCCCTATTATAGGTATTGCTGGGTTTCTTATTGCTGTAATTATGGGTTTTTGGTTGCTTATTTCTATTCTTCGCCGGGGTAAGCTCTGAACCTGAGTCCTTACACCATCCACACCTCATCACCGTAGGGCGGGGAGGATTCACGGGTTTCACCGGGGAACGGGGGCTGGTCGGGATGCAGGGCATCCTCCTGCCAACGGGCCGGGTTGTTACGGATGACGTGGTCCCAATAATTGCGTTGCCATAATTTACCGGGAAACGGCGGCCAACCGTGTTGTTTCACCCCGTCAATATACCGGTTGGTGGTCAGGGATTTATATCGTTGGACCACATCCGGTAATGATAACGGTTCCGTAGGGGCAGGCCCCCGTGCCTGCCCTTGGTGGTTCTGCCGCGATGGCGGAATATACGGTCGAACACGGCAATTCGGGCGAACACAGGGATCCGCCTCTACGACAGGATTGCTCAATACCACAATCCCGTGGATATGATTCGGCATAACCCTGAATTCATCAATATCGACACCGGGATAATGATCCGGGATTTCATCCCATATTGTCTGAACCATGCGGCCTGCGTCGGTCAGACTGATTTCAGGGGAAATACCTGCGTTGACGGGGACATCAGGGCGGACACAGGGGGCCGCCCCTACCGGCCTACCGTCACGACCTGCATTGAAAAGATGCGCTGTGTCCCTTTGGGATGGTTTTTCCTCCCGCCGCATCGACAGAAAGGCATTGCGTGGTACGCGTCCAGCCATGTAGGTCTTGATTGAGTACAACGAAATCAGACAATCCGGGCAAAGAACCATCTGCTTTCGTTGCACTCAAGCGGACCTACCCTATTTCCCAGGCTACTTTCCATCCTCAAAATATTTCGGTCTATATACATAAAACAATGCTTCATAGTTAAGTTCAATATTTATATCTCCCAACCCTCTAGTTCTATTACGACTCTGATATGTTACTCTTATTTCATTATATCCCGGCCTCCACTTCTGAATATCAGTAACAATCATTGTATGATCTATGGTTCCATCATGATCCCAGTCGGCAAAAATAATATCGCCTTCCTGTACTTTTTGATAGTCCATGAAGTCCGTAAGAGTATCATGCGTTACCTCTTCAAAATGCCATCCTTTATTGTCTTCACATTTTTTCTCGTACTCTATCTGATTCTTAACATACTGATACAACTGATTAGCCCCAGCCCAAGATGTTGACCTGTCATTTGCCCCCTTATAATACCATGCATTTCCTGCATATTCGTCATCGTAAAATTTATCCTTATTTTTAATCAAATAATCAGCGGAATCATTTTCCAATAATCCTGCAAGCAGTGCTTGGTTTGCAAAGCTCGTACAGTTTCCCCCGTAACTATCGAAATCATAAAATGGATTATTACCATCATCATAGCCATAAGATATGTCGCGATATTTCTCTGCATACGCTACAGCATCAGCAGCATTGTATGGTATTTGTTCAAATCCAAATAAATCTATATAACTCAAAGGATTATTCCCAACATACCCAAACCGATGCAACGTCCTAGGCTCGCTTAACCGCCCCCGATAAGAATCCTGCCCCATCCAAACCCCAGTCTCAGGCTCATAATGCCTTGACCCAAACCAAACCAACCCGGTATTCTCATCAAACTCCTTCCCGGTCAGAGTGTAATGGTTATGCGGATCAGTGAAATTGCCGTTCTCCGGCAGCACAGCCCCGTAGGGATCATAGCGGTAGTTATGGTGCGAGTTGCCGTTATGCTTGGTCAGGCCGACCACATCGCCCTTATTATTGTAATGGTACCAGTACATCTGCCCCTGGGTGCCGCCTTTGTACTGATGCATCAGAGCCAGGTGATTGCCCGCGCCCCGGTAATAATCCATGTGCTGGCCGTTGAGCATATCGTACTCAGCCACCGGATCAAGTCCGTCAAACACGTACTCATCCCGTTTATCCACCCCGTTGCCGCCCTGTTTGGGGTCGTAATGCTGGACCAG
>QYLO01000053.1 GCA_022766165.1 Candidatus Electrothrix gigas | reverse complement strand
GATCAACGGCCTGCAGGGTCGGTATCAAATGCCTCCCGTCGCTCCATCATCAGTACCCGTGCTTCGCGGTCTGCCTCGGCCCGGACATCCACACAGAGGCCGAAGCGGTCCAGGAGTTGGGGCCGGAGCGCACCTTCCTCCGGGTTCATGGTCCCCACCAGGATAAAACGGGTGGGATGGGCAAAAGAAAGCCCCTCCCGTTCGATCCGGTTTGTCCCTGAGGAGGCGGCAGCCAGGATCAGATCAACCAGATGGTCGTCCAGCAGGTTGACCTCGTCCACATAGAGCAGGCTTTGGTGGGCGCGGGCCAGCAGGCCGGGCTGGATCACTGGACAGCCCTGTCGGATTGTCCGGTCAAAGTCAACCCCGCCGACCACCCGGTCCTCGGTGGCATTCAGGGGCAGGGTAATGACCTGAGCAGGCCGCTGCACGGTCTGGCCGGTCCGACCGGTTCTGCTGCACATTCGGCAGATTGCGCAGATCCCGCACAGAGAAGCGGACTCGGCCTCCTGCGGGGCCAGCAAGAAGACACAGCCTGCTGCGCAGTCAATCTCCGGCAGCAGGGCGGCCAGAGAGCGCACTGCCGTGGATTTGGCCGTGCCCTTTTCCCCGCAGATCACCACCCCGCCGATCCGGGGATTAACCGCATTGAGCAGCAGAGCAAGCTTCAGCTCCTCCTGGCCGACCAAGGCGGCAAAGGGGTAATACAGGGGGGATGTTTGCAATGCTCCCATTGGTTTCCTTGAAATTGGGTTGCTTGAACTCAGTAGGCTAGGGATTCAGTGTTCGCCCTTTCATATAGGGCAGGCACGGGGGCCTGCCCCTACTCCCTTAGAATCGATACGTATAGGTTACCCCGGCCAGGCAGTTGAACTCAGGCAGGTACTTATCCAGGTCTATCCGGGCGCGTTCATCAAAGAGATTGGACAGGTCCAGCTTGAAGGAAAGGGAATCGTTCCAGTCCAGTACAGCCCGCAAAGTCTGGTACCAGTAATCCCCCACTGTTTCCGTGACCGGCGGTGCGCCCCAGCTGGTGCTGGTGTATTTTCCCCGGTAACGGAGTGCATACGATCCAGAAAGGTTCCAGGTGTCGGCCAACTGATGTCGGGTGCGCAGACCCAGAGCAGCGCTGTTGCGTGGATAGCCGTCCAGGATTTCATCGGTCTTGGCATCTCTGGTCTCGTTATAGTTATAGCTGAGAAAGAAATGCAGGTTGTGCAGCGGCCTGTAGTTGAACTCCGCATCAGCCCCCATGATCTCCACCTCGTCCACGTTCTTGGGAGTCATGATCTGGCCGCCCCGGTTGATGTGATCCGGCATACGGACGGTGGTGATGAAGTTGTCTGCATTTGTCAAGTAAGGGGTGAGACGGAAGGAAAAACGGCGGTCTGCAAGCTTCTGTTCCAGGGAGAGCTGATACGACCATAAGGTTTCCGCCTCCAGATCAGGATTGCCCTGATACACGATAAAGGGGCTGATCGACCAGGGCGGCGAGTAGAGCTGGCTCAGGTTGGGGGCCTTGAAGCCCTTGCCAACGGAAAATTTCAGATTGCCGCTGTTTGAATAGGTCCAGGTCAGGGATCCCTTTGGCGACAGCTCACTGCCGTAGCTCTCGTAGTTATCATAGCGCGCTCCGACAACCAGCTCCAGGCTGTCCCATATCCAGTCCTGTTGCAGATACAGAGAGGCCAGGGAATCGTCTTCATCAACGTGTACGCCGGGCCGTCCCTGCACATCCAGCAGACTACCGTCTGGACCGTAAATCGCCTTTTCTGCTGAGGTGTAAACCAGCTCGCTGCCTACAGTCAGGATACTGTTCTCATTAAACTGGTAATTGGCAGACAAGTCGCCGCGCCAACGCTCGGAACTGCTGTCGTTGAGTGATTGCTTGTAGTTGAAGACCGGCCTTGGTGGGCCAAAGCGCGGATAGCTGACGTTTTCCAGCGTTTCACCGTGGTACTCATGAACAACCCGCAGCCAGTCGAGCTGGAGCTTCATGTCCAACCGTTCGTTGATCTGCGTGAAGAGCTGGCCGTTGACGTAGGGATGCTCCATATCCTGCTGGTTGTCCAGACCGAGATAATCGGTCAAACCGTATCCGGTCTGCCCGCTGATTGTGCCGCCGGACAGAGAAAAATCCATGGAATCACCGAGTGTGCCGGTCAGTTTGGCATGCAAGCGGTCATGATCATACCCCCGATTGTAATCATCAAGCCCCTGATCTTCATACAGGTAATAGTTATCCACCTGCTTATGATCGATAAACAGGCCCAAAGAGAATTTTTTCCAGTTCAGCCCCATGTCCAAACCGTAGTCGGAACGACCGAAGCTGCCTGCCTGTCCCCAAGGAGTAACGTAATTTTTCTTGCCGCCGCCGTCCTTGGTGATGACGTTGATGATCCCGCCCCCGGCGGAAGAACCGTACAAAGAGGAAAACGGCCCGCGTATGACTTCGATCCGCTCCACAGCATGGATCGGCACAGTGGTCAGGTAGGCATAGTCGGTCATAGGCGTATTGATCTTCTGGCCGTCGAGCAGGATCAGGGTGGCACCCGGAAAACCGTTGCCGCTGATGGTCTGCCTCTGCGGTGTGACCACGCCCACGCCCTGGGGTTCATGGGCGGAGATACCCGGCAGATCAGCCAGCAGATCCCCCACTGTCCGACCGGGCATGATCGCAATCTCCTCAGCCGTGATCACGTTGACCACTGCAGGAATATTTTCCAGTTTCTTCTCGGTCTTGGTCGCTGTGACCACCACAGTGTCCAACTGCGGCATGATGGTCTTCCCGGTCTCCGCCGATGTTGCTGCCGATGTTGCTGCCAATGCAGCCTGCCTAGGAAGGCAGTGCAAACACAGAAAGATTGCAGCAGCCCAGATCCAGTACACTTTGTTCATCCTTGTTCTCCTTTTGTTCTTCTTTCTCTTTTTTGATCATCAGGCAATCAGGCACAGGGAGCCGGTTCTGGCGCAGTCTGCTCCTGAAAACGGATGATCCGGTCTGCCAAAGCCTCAGCTACCCGCCTATCATGAGTGGCTGTGAGCAAAGTGCCGCCCTGTTCGAGAAAGCGATCCAGACGGCAGATAATCCGGCTGAGATGCAGATCATCCTGGCCTACCGAGGGTTCGTCGAGCAGCAGGAGCTTGGGCTGCCGGGCCAGGGCCGCAGCAATGGTCAGCCGCCGTTTTTGTCCCATGGACAGACTGCGAGGATGCCGATCCTCCAAGCCCTCCAGTCCCATGTCAGCAAGTTCGGCCTGTACTGCTCCCGGTTCTGCGGCCTGACTGGCCACCTCATCCCGGACATAGGGCAGGAAAAGCTGATGATCCGGGTGCTGAAAGATAAAGGCTGCATCCCGAGCAAGGAGCCGGAGCGCACCTGCAGCAGGATCATGATTGCAGACCGTGATTCGACCGCCTGTCGGCCTGAGCAGGCCCATAATCAATGCCATCAGGGTGCTTTTGCCGCTGCCATTGCTGCCGAGCAGTACCACGCTTTCCTGCTGTCCTACAGTTAAAGAAAAGGAGGAAAAGATGCTCTGGTCACTCCCGGACCAGGTAAAATCTAGCTGTGCAATATCAAGCACGGTCGGGCCGGGTTTCCGTTGCCTGATCCGGGGAAAAGAGGCCCTGACTTCTGGTGCTACAGCGAGCCTGCCCTCTTGCAGATAGATCTCCCGGTGGGCCACTGTATGGACAATGTCACGACGGTGTTCAAAGATCAGCACCGCCTTCCCCTGTTCAGCCAACCTGAGCAACAGCCTGAGCAGCATCTGCTGCGCTGCCTGATCCAGATAGGCTAAGGGTTCCAGAATCAGGATCTGCTGCCGTAAGGCCAGCAGGGCAGCCAGCATGACACGCTGCCGCTCGCCCGCAGACAGGGTGGAGAGCTGTCGTCCGGCCAGATGTCGGGCATCCACCAGAGCCAGGGCCTCCTCAATGCGGCCCGGAATCTCTGCTGCCGGAACGCAGAAGTTTTCCAGCCCAAAGGCGATTTCCTCCTCAACCTGATCTGTGAAGGTCTGCTGCTCCACATTCTGCAGCAGAAAACCAAGCACTCCGGCAATTTCACGCATAGGCAGGGTGCTGAGATCTTCCCGGCCCAGCAGCACGGAACCGGACAGCATACCCGGAATAAGGCCCGGAATGGCACCGCAGAGAATCAGTCCCAGGGTTGACTTGCCGCAGCCCGTGGGGCCGGAGACCAGAACGATTTCCCCCGGCGACAGTTCCAGACTGACCTTGTCCAGAGCACGGGCATTCTGGCCGCTGTAGCGCAAACTGAGTTCAAGGGTCTGGATTGCCTGGTTTATCATGCGCCTACCCCCCATTGCAGCCAGGCTGCAGCGCAGGAGGCAGTCAGGGCGAGCAGGCTGAACATGACATCGGCCTGCCCGATTCTGGGGCGGTTTGCACAGGTTCTATCAACATCCGGGGAAAAGCCGCGCAGTTCCAGAGCCAGGGTTACCCGGTCAGTGTACTCAATCACACTGAAGGCCAAAGGCACAAGTACCCCGCGATAGAGACGCCGGGCCGGGCTGATGTCACCCCGATCCCTGAGCCGGGCAGCCTGGCGCATCTGTCGGACATCGGCAGCCAGCAGAGGAAAAAAACGCCAGACCAGGAGCAGGGCCATGCTGATTCCGGCAGGCAGGGGCGTGGCAGCCAAGGCCCTGGTCAGCTGCTGCGGGTCTGTGGTCAGGGAAAGCATGGGCATGGCGGTCAGGAACACGGCGAAGCGCAGGGTATAAGTGGCGGCATGAGCAGGATCATGGTTGATGACGAAGTTCACTGCGCTGAACACCGTGAAAAAGGCCAGCAGCGAAAGCAGTTGCCGCAGGGTCGGACGGATGCGGGCTGCTGCCAGTACAGTGAAGACAAAAGCAAGCAGCACGGCCAGGGCTGCAGGGCTGTGCAGACAGAGTGCCAAGGCGGACAGGCCCATGCCTGCGGCCATCTTGCTGAAGGGATGCAGACGGTGGATCACGGTTGCCGGGCTGTTGCGGCGGCGGGCAAAGATCATGCCCGGGACTCCATCTGCTCCACCTGCTCCATTGGTTCCATTTGCAGTTTGCCTGCTCTGCTTAACTCCTGCGCCACTTTGAGGCCGAGCACGGCCCCCAGGGTGGAGGTGGTGCAGATCACCAGTTCAGCGATGAGGATGATCCAGAACGCCACATGATGGTATCGTTCCGGAAAGAAGAAAAAGGACAGGGTCATGGCAGCGGGAAACATGGCCATTTCATAGAGCACTGCCCCGCAGACCGGAGCGAGTTTGCCCGGATAGCCACGGAAAATAAGGAAGCAGACCGTTTCTCCGAATAGCCCCCCGAACAGAACAAAGCCGAAAACCAGAGGGGACACGGCCAGACAGATCAGGGAGTAGATGCCGGTAATCAGCAGGAGCGAACCCGGTCGGCGCAGCCGGATTAAAGCAATGGTGACAAAAAAGGAGCCGAACAGGCCGTTGATTGAGTTGGTCAGTCCGGGAATGCGCAGCGGCAGGGTCAGGGGAATCACGATGCTGGCCACAGCGAGCAGGGCTGCTGCGGTCATGGCGGCAAAAACGTATTCACGGGTTCCCCAGTATCCCGGCTGCACTGTTCTTTTTTCGGTTTCCGATACTTCCGATACGCTTGACATAGTTTCACTCATGGTTCGGTCCTCTCCTCTATTTCTCCTTCCAGTTCCAGATAACGGTCACGGAGCAGGTTCATCTCCTCCTGCGACGCATTCCAGTAGCCCCGCTGCTGCGCCTCCAGCAGGCGTTTCAGAATTTCTTCCGCAGCAAAACGGTTGTTCTCCTGCAGGCGGCTGAACATCTCCGCATCAGCCGCATAGCGTTCCGTCACAGCCGACCAGACCCAGTCATCCACGGCATGGGTGGTGGCGGCAAAGCCGATCAGGTTCTCCACCCGGTCCCCGATCTTCTGCGCCCCGTGATAGTCATGCTCCAGCAGGGCATCAATCCATTTCGGGTTGAGCAGCCGGGTCCGTATACCCCGGTTCAGCGACTCCTTGACCGTTTCGGTGCGGATCACCTCCTTGGTGGTGTCCGAGATCAGCATGACCGGAGCCTCACCTCTGACCGCCTCCACAGTGCGGGAAAGTCCGCCGAAATACTCGTAATAATGATCCAGATCCATGATCTCGTACTCATGGCTGTCCCGGACCTGACTGACCGCATCCACCGCTTTAAGGCGGGACCGGTAGGCCGCAGGCTGTCGCTCGCCGTGGATTCCGTCCGCATAGAGATGGCTCATGGTGGAGGTGAACAGGTCAGTGATGTCCTCCTCTTCGGTCCAGGCCCCGGTCTCGATCAGATGGGTGGTGCGGGTTCCGTATTCGCCTGCTCTGGGACCGAAAATCCGGCCCGTAGCAATGGTGTTCAAACGCTCCTCCGGCACCTGTCCGGCCAGCTCCTCTTGCAGGCGGAGCGTATTATGACGGATATGGTTCTCCTCAGCAGTCTCGGGCAGCTCTGCAACGAGCTGAAAGGCCCGGTTGATCATATCCATGACATTGGGGTACATATCCCGGAAAAATCCACAGATCTGGACCAGACAGTCGATCCGGGGGCGTCCCAGTTCGGCAAGGGGGATAGCCTCCAGTTTTTTGTGAAAGGGATTGGAGTTGTGCAGCACCCGCACGCCCAGATAGCCCAGAATCTGGCCCACGGTCTCGCCTCTGGTCTTGGTGGTTTCAAAGCCCCAGAGAATAACCGCCGTACTGTCCGGGTAATCTCCGTTTAACTCTTTGTAATGCTGGATGGTGTTTTCCGCGATCTGCATCCCCCGGCGGCAGGCCTCTTCCGAGGGGACCAGGCGCGGATCAAACTGATAGGAGTTGCGGCCTGTGGGCAGCACATCCGGGTTGCGCAGCGGATCTCCGCCCAGGGCGGCATTGATGAGAAAGAGGATCTTCTTTTTTGCAGTACACTGGATATGCATGTTTGTTGTTGCTTTATGGTTCGTATTCATCTTGTAGGGACACGGCATGCCGTGTCCCTACATTACCCTCCTGCTGCATCCCTTATTCAATGGAACGCTTGAACTGCACCGTGGCGATGATGAGCATGATGGCGGCGAACAGCAGGGTCACGGCCAGTCCCTGTGCCGCACTGCCGAATGCCCAACCCTCGACAGTCAGGGTACGGATAGGCGAGACCGCATGAGAGAGCGGATTCCAGTCCGCAATGAACTGCATCCAGCCCGGCATGGCTGCTGTGGGAAAGATGGCGTTGCTGGTGAACATCAGGGACATGGTCAGGAAGTTGAGGATCGGGTGCAGGCCGTCAAAGGACTTGAACAGCACGGCAATAGAGAGCGAGACCCCGGCCATGGCTGCGCCGAACAGTCCAGCAATCAGGGCGATGAGCAGAAAACCGCTCAGACCGGCGGCAAATCTGACCCCCAAGGCCAGGGCGATCAGACCGATAAGACCGATTTGAAACATGACCTGAAGACAGATAGCAACCATCTTGCCGGCAGGAATCGCAGAACGACTCAGCGGGGCGGCCAGCATCCGGTTGAGGAAGCCAATGCGTCGGTCCCAAACCAGCGAGAAGCCGGAAAAGGTGCCGATGAACAGGGCGGTCATGATGATGATGCCCGGAGTCATGAAGTCCAAGTAGCGGTCCACACCCAGCAGGGCCGCACCGTAGGGATTGCGGGTCATCCCGGACATCACGTTGCCCATAAAGATCAGCCAGATCAGAGGCTGCACCAGGGTCATAGCAATCCTGGATTTCTGGGAAAAAAAGCGCAGCATGTCCCGGCGGCAGATAAAGTAGAGGTCGTGCAGCCATAAACTGATGATTTTATATCTCATATTCCTTTCTTCCTCGCTTTATCGCCGCATTGTATGGGGATGATGTGGACTATGCGGATGCGGCCCGGCCTGCTTCTTCCCGTTTCCGCCGCTGTCGCGCAGATTCTTCCCGGTATGGGAAAGGTAGACATCATCCAGAGAGGGCATTGTTAAGGCCACCGATCTGACCGCAATGTTGAGATTTCGGGCGCAACCAAACATTTCCGGCACCGCATTTCCGCTGTTGCTGACCGCTGCCACGCACTTGTCCTCATTGACGCTTACCTGCCGGACAATCGGCAAGGCGGCAAGGCACTCCCTGAGCTGCATCATCTGCTCCGGGCCGGGCCGGTCATACTGCATGGTCACGACTTCGCCGCCCAGCTCTTTTTTGAGCGCATCCGGGGTATCCAGTGCCTTGATGCGACCGTTGTCGATGATCGCAATCCGGTCGCAGAGCGAGTCAGCCTCTTCCATATAATGGGTACTTAAAAACAGGGTCATCTGTTCGGACTCCCGGAGCCTGCGCACGTACTGCCAGATCTGCTGTCTGGTCTGAATGTCCAGCCCCAGGGTGGGTTCGTCCAGAAACAGAACTTGGGGCCGGTGGAGCAGGGCGCAGGCAATGTCCAGCCGTTTACGCATACCGCCGGAATAGGTTTCCACCCGATCATTTGCCCGTTCTGTCAGGCCGACCAGCTCCAGCAGATCCTCCTTTCTCCGGCGGAACTCCTTTTTCGGGATGTGATAAAAGCCGGACTGTAGATACAGATTTTCAGCCCCGCTCAGGTAGTCATCCGAAGACAGCTCCTGCGGGATATAGCCTAAGCTCCGGCGCACCGCATCCGGCTCCTGCCGCAGCTCATGCCCGGCCACCACAGCCCGGCCCGAAGTCGGTCGGAGCAGGGTGGTCAGCATCATAATGGTGGTGGACTTACCTGCTCCGTTCGGCCCCAGAAAGCCGAAGATCTCGCCACGGGCCACGGAAAAGGAGATCCCGTCCACTGCTCTGATGCCACCCTGAAAGACCTTGCTCAGGTTGTCCACTTCTATGGAGCTGTTCACAAATGTCACCAAGAAATCTTTACTCTTTACTTTAGTCTGATAACGATATTACAAATTACATATTCGTATTATTTACTTTGTATACTGCACCCTGACAATGAGGCGGTGACCTCATTTTATCGGGCAAAACGCCCGGATGCCGGGAAAGGAACAGGATGCAGAGGTTTCAGGGCAGAGCAGCCCTTCCAGTCATGGCAATCATGGTCATTGCCGCAATCAGCTCACGGGTATATGTATGTTGCGGTGCTGCCAGAAGCTGTTCAGTTTTACCTGATTCCACGATCTGCCCCTGACACATCACCCCAGTGCGTTCCGCCAGAAAGGAGACTGCCCGGATATCATGGGAAATGAAAAGAAGAGCCATGCCGTCTTCTTGCAAACCACGCAATAATTCCAGAACATGAAACGATGCGGCCGCATCCAGGCCCGTGGTCGGCTCATCCGCAATAAGAATATCAGGACGAATGCCCAGAGCAATGGCAATCAAGACCCGCTGCTGCATACCGCCGCTGAGTTGAAAGGGATAGGCTGTGACCAAACCGGCATCCAGGCCGACTCGTTCCAACAGCAGGCCCGCCTCGTGCAAAGCATCCTTGGCCGTGAACTTATGCGCCAGCTTATGCGCCTGTACCAAGGCCTCGGCAATCTGTTTGCCCACAGTCATGTAAGGATTCAGGGCGGATGATGCACTCTGGAACATCATAAAGATATGCTTACCGCGCAGTCGGGCTATGCTTTTACGTTTACCCGGATATAGCGTAATTCCGGCAAAGCGGATCGTGCCGCCGGTAATGCGCAACGGCGGAGAGAGCAGGCCGCAGAGAGCGTAGGCCAGCAGGGTCTTGCCGCTGCCGCTAGCTCCGAGCAATCCAACTACCTGCCCTCGATCCAGGCTGAAACTGACCTGTTGGACAATCTCCGTTTCTCCGCTGCCCGGCCCGATACGCAGCTTCTCCACCTCAAGCAGCATGAACCGGCCTCACCTGGAAGTGATCTTTCAGCCCTTCACCGAGCAGGGTGAAGCAGAGCACAGCCATACTGGCTGCCAGTCCCGGTGCAACAGCCAACCAGGGGGCCGAGGCAATATGGAGCATGGACTCCCGCAGCATCACACCCCATTCCGGCTCAGGCGGCTGCACGCCCAGACCGAGATAGCTCAGACTGGAGATAACCACGATCATCCGGCCTGTGTTCAGGGAAATCGTCACCAGCAGGGGCGGGAGCATCTGAGGCAGGATGTACTGGCGCAGCAGGCAGAGGCGGTCCAGGCCCATCGCCCTGCCCTGCCGGACAAAGTCCTTATCCCCGGCATCAAGGGCCATGCCCCGGATAAACCTAGCCCACCAGGCCCACCATGCCAGCCCGGTACCGAGGATCAGGCTGGACAGAGAAGGCCCCAGCACGGCGGTTAGTGCCAAGGCAAGAATGAGGAAGGGAAAAGCTAAGACCACATCAAATAAGCCGGTCAGCAGGCGGTCGATGCGCCGGGTACCCAGTCCAGCCAGCAGTCCCAGAGGCAGGCCGATGCCCAGCGCCAGTCCCACCGCTGCCAGAGCAGAGGCTAACGAGTTTTGCGTGCCGCAGAGAATGCGGGACAGCACACAGCGTCCGAGCTGATCCGTACCCAGCAGATAGGTGGTTGAAGGCGCAGCAAGCCGGTGCATGAGATCCACGGCCAGCGGGTCATGCGGGGCCAGTTGCTCTCCGGCCAGACACAGGGTCAGCAGCAGGAGGAACAGGATACTGCCGGAGACAAACATGCTGTTGAGCTGGCGGTGTTTCTGTTTTGCGGGATGAGAGGAGTGCATAGTTTCAGGGGGCAGAGATGGTTCAAAAAAACTCTGTTTACCCGAAATGCTCTGCCCTGACAATAGGGTGAATGCCTTATTTTGTTGGGTAGGCGGTCAGCATAATTATTCCGATTAAAGGCCGTCATTGATCTGGCGGAGCTGCTCCCTGCACGGAACTGCACCCGGCCTTGATTGTTGGATCAGCCTGAGGACATTCTCCGGTTGTGCATAAGCGGGAATGGCTCCCAAGAGGAATGCAGCGTAGGTTGCGCTGCGACCGTGTCCTTGTGCGCAGTGTATCAGAACCTTATCTTTCTCGGAGATTGTGCAGGGCGGTGCGTGATTGATAAGTGCCACACCATCAAGATTCGGGCGGCAGACATACAACGCATCCGACATGTACCACACCGGGAACTCAGCAGTGAGATCAATGATGATCGTGAAATCGCTGAGGTCGGCTCCTGGGAACGGGCAACGGCCGATGTACAAGTTCGTATCGCCGATCTGATTGAACGGCGGCTCTTGAGTGAATTTGCTCTGGAGCCAAAGGGTTATCCACGACAGGATTAACCACGGGATATTGAGTACCAGGAGTAATCTGTTGATCTGCCCCCTCTCTGTCTTGCCAAGGATCAGTGCGGGCTTATGCAGTATGTATGCAACCGCCATGACCACGAGGTTCGCTGCCAGCCAGACCAGCATCCATGATGCGATATGCTGCGGGAATACGACTGCCCGGTAGGCAAGCATGGCAGCAAGAAGGATGAAGACGGCCGGATATTTCAAGATACTCATGATGACGAGGTCGTGATACTTGATGCGAATTGATCGTGATACCCGATGCGAATTGGTCGTGATACTCGATACGATTTTGCCGTGATACGTATAACGATTCTGTCGTGATACCCGATACGATTTTTTCGTCATACATATCACGGTGCGAAACAGTGCGGGTTTGCGATGGAGCAGTGGCGGGGGGAAAGGAATACTAGGAATCTTGAAACCCCAAGTATGATTCCATTTTTTTCCAACTACAGTCGATAGGGTATGCTGCTGTACCTGGTACAGACAGATGCCCATACCGTAAAGAAATTTGTTTTTCTGCTGACTCTTCCCCGGATTTAGCCACTGCGGCCAGATAAAGCGCAGATGCTAAACCGGAGCGATCTGCTCCGCCTTGGCAGTGAAGCAATATTGGTTTTTGGACTTCTCGAAAGATGGCGATAAGACGTTGGGCATCCTGTTAATAAGCCAGCATAAGAATCAGGATTGCCTTTGTCAACAGGAAAAGTTTCAAGCAGACCTAACCCTTCACCCTATCCCGCAACCCGTCCCCGGTCAGGTTGAAGGCCAGGGCGGTGAGCATAATGGCAATGCCGGGATACAGGGAGAGATGCGGGGCGCTGAGGATGAAGTCCTTGCCCTCCATGAGCAGAGTACCCCACTCCGGGGTGGGTGGTTGCGCTCCAAAGCCGAGGAAGCCCAGGGCTGAGACCGCTAAGATGGCCTTTGCCAGACCGATAGTTGCCAAGACTATGACCGAGGGCAGGCAGGCGGGCAGGATATGGCGCAGCACGATGCGGATGCCGGAGACTCCGGAGATTCGGGCTGCTGCCACGTAATCCCGTTCCTTCACCGACAGGGTGATGCCCCGGACAAGGCGGGCATAGCGCATCCAACTCACCGAGGACAGGGCCAGGATCATATTCACGGTACCCGGTCCCATCAACCCGGCCACGGTCATGGCCGCGATTACTTCCGGGAAGGAGAAGAAGATGTCGGTGAGGCGCATGAGTCCTTCATCGGCAATGCCGCCGCAGTAGCCGGAGGACAGGCCCACGCTCAGGCCGACCAGGCAGGATACCGCAACCACGGCAAGACTGAGTCCCACTGAGATATGGGCCCCGGCCAGAATGCGGGAAAGGAGGCAGCGGCCCAGGGTGTCGTTGCCCAAAGGGTAGGTCCAGGAAGGCGGAGCCAGCCGCAGGTTCATATCAGTGTGCAGAGGATCATGCGGGGCCAGGGCAGTTCCGAACAGGGTGATGCAGAGTACTGCGGCCACTATGAGCAGGGCTGCGGTCAGGACCGGATTGGCTGTTGCTTTTTTGAGATACTTCTTCAAGGCAGTCCGTGATAATCAGAGCCTGATGCGCGGGTCCAGCAGGCGATAGGTCAGATCGGTGAGCAGGTTGATGGAGACAAAGACGAACACGCAGAACAGCACCAATCCCTGAATCAGCGGGTAATCCCGGTTGCTCACTGCGCTGACCATCAGCTCGCCCAGACCGGGCCAGGCAAACACGGTTTCCGTGATCACCGCCCCTTCCAGTATCATGCCGAACTCAATGCCGATGACCGTGACCAGCGGGATCATGGCGTTCCTGAAGAGGTGCTTGGTCAGAACGAAGCGGCTGTTCACCCCTCTGGCTTGCAGGGCCATGATATGCTCGGCCTGCATGGTCTCGATGATGGCGGAGCGGAGAATCCGGGTGGTGTAGGCGGTCAGGGCCGTACCCAGCGTGATAGCGGGCAGGATGATGTGCTGCCACGTACCGCTGCCGAAGCTGGGCAGCCAGTGCAGGCGCACGGCAAAGAGGAGGATCAGGACCAGGCCGAGCCAGTAATTAGGCATGGAAACCCCGGCCACGCTCAGGCTGACACTGAGGGAATCCACCCAGCTGCCCTGCTTCAGCCCGGCAAGAATGCCCAGAGGCAGGGAGATGCACAGGGCGATGCAGCAGGCCGCAGCAGCCAGGATCAGGGTCTTGGGGAAACGCTGGCTGATAAGCTCGGCAACCGGAGCCTCTTCGACCAGGGAACGGCCCAGATCAAGGCGGAGTACATGCCGGAGCCAGTACAGGTACTGGAGATACAGGGGCTTGTCCAGGCCCTCGCTCTCCCGAATCCACTCCACAGTGGCCTGATCCACCTCGTACTGCCCGCCGTAGCGGGAGACGGCTATCTCTAAGGCCGGGTCGCCGGGCGCAAAGTGCATCAGGGTGTAGGTGCAGAAGGTCGCGCCCAGCACCACCAGCAGGGTGCTGAGGATTTTTTTGCTGATAAGGGTCATCATGAGGTACCTTCCATACCAGAAATCCTGCGCCTAGACAATAGGCTGACTGCCTCATTTTTGTCGGGTAGATGAGCCGGGCACCAGTGTCGGGCAGTCTCATTACTGGTGTTGGGGAAGTCTCATCACTGGTGTCGGGAGGGAATGAGCTTCTGCGCTGCACCAAACCTGTCTGTAGCCTATGACTTTCGTTCGATCAGACAAATCCGTAGTATAGGCAGATTGCTTGAGCAAGGAGACTGCCTGCTGTGCCAACAGCGAGTTGACAACCTCCTGCGGCAGCTTTACCAACCATCTCTCCAATCCATGAGCTAACTTTTGGACCAAGTTTATCCTTGTCTTGCGGGGTTGGATCTTGCTTAATTCTATCCCTTAAGTCAGTAATCTGCGCTTCTTCTATCCCAACTGATTGCATGTAAGCAGCAAGCGAATCAAAGTCCTTTTTTCGGACATCCATGTTCAGATTCTGAGTTACTGTGCTCTGCTGGACATTTCCCAGAACCCCCTGAAACTGCCCGATGTTGATTGTCTGCATCTCTTTCGCAGCCTGTTGTTCTTCAGATGTGAAGCTCATATCGTCTCCCAGTATGCCTCTGTTCTCAAGATCACAAGCCCAGTTAAGAACAGTGTTGCGGACGGCTTGCAAGATGCCGTCAACTTGGTTGGAACCAAAATGAAGCGTAGGTGGAAAAGGCACGTCCGGCCTCCTCATGAGGCTGGCCTCAATCTCTGAAGGAAAAATAACTTGAAGGTCGCCACCTTTCCGGTCACTAACAAGTGCCTCAAGCGAGCTGACAGATTGATATGCCATTGACTTGGTTTTATCTTGTTCAGTATCCTGCATGGATATAGGAATCCAGCCCTTGCCAGGGTTCCATGCTTTGATACGGCCGACGACCTCGCGGTATTTTGGGATCGTACTTTCGGGAGGATAGCCATTCAATTCATGGCTTACCCAAAGTTCGAAATCTGTGATACGCAGCTTCTTCGCCACGACCAAGGACTTTCGTAACAGCTCACCAAGTGAGCAATTCTCGCTTATTGCGTCACGCTGCAATTCGTGAACGAGCTTTGACATCTCTTATATTTTAATTGAAGGTTATTAACAAAGAAGCACAGACTAACAAACACCCAGCATAAACACAGGAAGTGCCTCTGTCAACCGAGAAAGGGCTGGAGCCTTCAGTCTTCACTCCCCACCGTTAAAACGGTGCGCTACTCTCTGCCGCCCCTCTGGGGCTGGGGCCGGAGAAAGACAGCGTCCCGGAGGGACTGCCGGAAATAGCCCCGTGATTTATCGCGGGGCAGGGCTACCCGCCCTTCTGGGTATTTCGCCCGCTAAAATGAGGCGATTGATCCATTGTTCGGGCAGTATGAATTATGCTACTCATAAAGGTATAAAAATTTAAACAGACTTGCCGGTATATTGAAAAAGCCTGTCAAACGTCTGAACGGCGAATATTCCATTGACGGGAAGCAGGAGAAAAAAAGAGATGAGAAAAGAATACAGGTTTCCAGTGTGCTGCATGTCAATGGTGTCAATGGCTTTGCTGCCAATGGTGTTTATTGCCTCAGTTTATGGTCAAGATACCGTCACAGCAGGCAACCAGCAAACAGGGCAGCAGAAAACCTACGAGCTTGATCCGGTCACAGTTATTGCCACCAAGACTCCGAAGAAATTACTGGATGCGCCAGGCAGTGTTTCCATGATCAGCAAAGAGCAGATCAATGCCTTTAGTGCCGAGCATCCCTTTAAGATGCTCCATCTGACCGAAGGTGTCTGGGCCAGACAGTACAGGGGCTTGGCAGATTACTGGGCCCGTCCGGTTATCCGGGGAAGAAGAGCCCTGATGCAGGTTGACGGAATGAACTGGTATGATTACGGCTATTATGTCGATACCGCTGCGGTGCCTATGGCTGATTTGGAAAAGGTTGACGTGGTCCGGGGGCCGTTTTCCGCCCTGTACGGCACAATGGCCCAGACCGCTGTGGTCAGTTACACAACCGGCATTCCAGAGGGCCGGGAAATTGACGCCTCCGCCGCTGTTGGGAATTGGAGCAGTCAGTTCTACAACTTCCGTTTTGCCGACCGCCCCTTTGGCAAGGATGACAACGATACCAACGATACAGACAGTCCGTCCTGGGCTGATACCATGCTGGGACAGGGGTTCTTTTACTCCTTCAGCTTTAAATACAGGACATCGGACGGCTATGTCACCACGCCTTCCTATAAAACCCTGGCACCGATCAATGGGCCTGCTGATCCGTCTATTCCCGTGGTTACGGGCTGGACAAAAGATATTGATCCACAGAGAGGCACGGCACGGTATAGGATAGGCGATCAGGGCAACAACTGGTATGAAGATTACAGTGTCTTTATCAAAACAGGCTATGACTTTTCCGATAACACCCGTCTCTGGTACAGCCTGAATTCCAGCGAATTTGAATACGGCTGGGAGGACGGAGCCAGCAGTCTGCACAATGCTGCGGGCAATGCTCTCTATCAAGGAGATGTCTATATTCAGGACAGTGGCAAGACCTCCTTACTACGTCTCAATCCTTTTCTGTTCACTTCAGATACCAAAAATAAACAGTCCTTAGTCCATACCCTGCATCTTGACCATTCGATTCCAGACCAGCTTGATCTGGCCATGATGGTCGGGTTTAACGATAAAGAGGCAGGTACCCATTATGAGAGCAGCAGCCGTTATAAGGCTGAGGACAGCTCCTTGACCCAGGCTGATCTGACCGCCACCTTTCATCTGCTGGAAGATAACCTGCTCCTGACTGTGGGGACGCAGGGCGTGCAGGAAGAGGCCACGGTCACGGACAGCAATCTCGCCAATGCCTCGGACGAGGACAGTATTATCTCCACTCGGGAAAAAACTAACGGCACCAACCTGACGCTGGGTACCTTTTTTCAGGCAGAGTATTCACCAATCGACCCACTAACCCTGTATATCGGCGGTCGATATGACCATTGGTGGGGCAGTGATGCGGATTATTACTCCAATCTTGCCGGAGAATTTTACATCGAGCATCCAGATACGGATGACGGTCAGTTCAGCCCCAAGGCATCTGTGGTCTATCATCCCAAAGAAAACGGCACGATCCGAGCCTCTTACGGTCAATCCTTTACTGCACCTTCCCTGTATTTCCGCACCTCAAGCTATTACTGGGAAGGCGGCGGCACCATTTCTATGGCCAGCCCAAACCCGGACCTCAAACCCGAGACCAACACCTCCTGGGAATTGGGGACGGAATGGGAGTTCTGGGAAAAACGACTCCGACTCAAGCTCACCTATTTTGCCAATGACTTTGAAGACATGATCGTCAGCATAAGCAACAGCTTCACTCGTGCGGACGGCACCGAGATCATCGACAAAACCAGAATCAATGCAGAAGAGGCTGAAGTCAAGGGCATTGAGGCGGCTGTGGAAGCGGCATTCTCCTATAACCTGCGGGGCGGACTGTTCTACACCCATAACTGGTCAGAATACACGGTGACACAGGATGCCTCTAGACAGGGCTGGGAAGTGAATGAGGTTCCCACTAATATCTGGAGCGCCTGGATTGGCTATTATTTCAACGATGATCTGGATCTGAACCTGAGCTACCGCTACTGCGACTCCCGTTTTGACGACCAGTACGCCCCTCATGGAGAAAACACCTATAAGGGCGATGATGCCTATCAGATCATGGATGCCAAGCTGACCTACAGGCCGTATGAGTACCTGGCTCTGTCCGTTGCTGTGGATAACCTGCTTGACGAGGAGTACTATGAGTATTACAAGGGGCCGGGGAGATTTACCCTGGTAACCCTCAGCTTTTCGTATTAAACCTGAAGAGCCGAAAAATAAAAAAAGGAGACAGGCTGTGGAACATCTGAAGAAACCGATCAAAAAATACTGGAATAAACGAAGCAGCAGCTACGGTCTGGATAAGGATAAATCCGCTGCCATAGCAAAAACCTGGGAAACTGTGCTGCATGATCTGGTGGCTCTTGGGGCGGGCAGAAAGGCACTGGATGTGGGCACCGGGACCGGGCAGTTTGCGGTCTATTTAGCCAACAAGGGCTTTGAGGTGACCGGGGTGGACCTTTCTGAGGAAATGATCGCCACAGCGCAACAGAATGCGGCGCAAGAGCAGCTTTCCATCCGCTTTCAGACAGGCGATGCGGAACATCTGGACTTTCCCGATGATAGTTTTGATGTGGTGGTTTCCAGAAATCTGCTCTGGACCCTGCCCCAACCGGACCAGGCCCTGAAAGAGTGGAAACGGGTGCTCAAGCCGGGCGGTAAACTGGTGGTTTCCGACGGCTTCTGGATGAACACCACCTGGAAGACCGTGCCTCGGCTGGCCATGAACATGTTCAGAGAACGATTCAATACGACCAGCAGACGATCCTTGCGCTTTTTCTGGGGCTATTCCAAAGTCCGAGGTTCGCTTCCCTACTATACCGGCGTAAATGCAAACGATGCGGTCACCCTGCTGGAACAGGCCAGTTTCAAAGAGATCGGTTGCTATGACACAGCCTGTTTTGCTGATCATCCTTATCGGAAGCATCAGGTAAAAAAGGAACCCTCGTTCTTTATTGTCCATGCCGGCAAATAATCGTAGGGGCGAACCCCTGTGTTCGCCCGGTTCATCCCAGGACACAGGACAGGCACAGGGGTCTGCCCCTACAATATGCCTGGAAGACAGAAAACGTCTTTTCGGGAACATGTTCAAAGGAATATGTTTCCTGTTATTTTTCATCGGGCTGACATGGCTGGCCTGGCCGCTCATCTCAGGAGGGCCAGTTCTGCCGGTCAACAGCAACAGTGGCAATAAACTGGTGGTGGGCAAGCCCTTTGGCCCGGCTACAGCAGTACCGGACCCGGGCAAGGGCTATAACGGCTGGTATCTGAGCGAGGCCGGAGTGACAGAGACCCTGTTTTCCTTGGACTTCGGGCTGCATCTCCAGCCGCTGCTGGCAGCGGCCTCCAGACAGGTTGATCCCCTGTCCTGGGAGGTCTCTTTGAAACAGGGGATTCAGTTTCATGATCATTCGCCGCTCAATGCCGAGGCGGTCAAGTGGTCGCTGGAACGGATCATCGACCCGGACAGCGAGGTCTTTAACAAACGGTTGCAGGGCCTGCTTAACATCAACAGTATCACGGTGCAAGATGCACACAGCCTGCTGTTCCGTACCAACAGCCCGAATGCGGCCTTTCTCTACAACCTGACCGCACCGGGCACGGCTGTTCTTTCGCCTGCCAGCAATACAAAACGTTTTTTCAGCACTGGCCCGTTTCTGCTGGAAAAGATGATTCCCAACCAGGAAATGATCGTGCGTCGCTTTGCCGACTACTGGCAGGGTAAACCGGGCATTGAGCAGGTTAGTCTCAAGATTATTACCAATCCAGCCACCAGAATGCTGGCCTTTGAGGCTGGGCAATTGGATCTGGCGGTCAATTTTCCGGCCCAGGATGCTGTGCGACTGCAAGGCCGGGACGATGTGCAGATCGTGCAGCAGCCCACCACCCGACTCTGCTTCCTCTTTGTCCGGGTCAGCGACGGCCCGCTGGCCGATTCGCTCATCCGGCAGGCTCTGAATTACGCCCTTGACCGAAAGGAAATCGTCCAGGCGGTGCTGGCCGGACAAGGCGGAACGGTTGCGACCTCTGTTTTTCCGCAGATTCTCTCTTGGGCCAACGCTAACCTCCAACCGTATCCTTATAATACCCAAAAAGCTGCCCAGTTGCTCAAGCAGGCCGGTCTCAGGGATACAGACGGCGACGGAATGCTGGAAGAGGACGGTCATCCTCTGGTACTCAATATCTGGACCTACGAAGGTCGGGCTGCCCTCAAACCTGTCTTGGAACTGATGCAGGCCCAGCTCAAGCGGGTGGGGGTTGCCAGTCAGACTCGCATCACCAAGAAAAATTCGCCCATCAATCAGGCCCTGCAGAGGGGACAGGTGCAGCTCGGTCTCCAGATGTGGAATACGGCCCCGCAAGGCGACCCGGATTTCTTTCTTTCGGAAATTTTTACCTCCCAAGGCGGGTCAAACTTTATGGGCTATCAGAATGCGGAACTGGATGAGTTGATCCGCAAAGGAAAGATCACCTTTGATCAGGCGGAACGGAAAAAAATCTACGACCAGGTGCAGGAGATTATCTATCAGGAAAGTCCGGTGATTCCGCTCTTTCATCAATCCCTGATCTCTGCTGTACGTGGCGATATAGAGCAGTTCCGCAGTCATCCGGCGGAAAAATATCTTATCACCCATAAACTCCGGCGGAAGAAGTAATCCTTATGACCGGATGTTGGAAAATACCCTCCTTGCAGTGCGCAATCTATCCGCTGATTTTCCGGGCCGCACCGACGTGCTTGATCGGATTTCTTTCTCCCTGCATCAAGGAGAGGTGCTCGGGATCATCGGCGAGTCAGGTTCAGGGAAGTCCGTGCTTGCCCGCACCCTGCTGCGCTTGGAGGCTCCGGCCCGGATTACTGCCGGTTCCATCCTCCTTGACGGGCAGGACTTGGCCGGAAAGAATCAACAGGAAATGCGGGCCATTCGGGGCAGGAAGATCGCCCTTGCGGTGCAAGACCCTCGCTCCGCAATGGACCCGGTGTTCAGGATGGAGAGTCAACTCAGAGAGGTCATGCAGGCTGCGGGAGTCGGCAGGCAGAAGAAGAGTATGCAGCAGGACGAGATATATCGCCGCCTGAGCGAAGTGGGCATCAGCTCTCCCCGTGAACGCTGTCGCCAATATCCCCATCAATGGAGTCGGGGCATGCTCCAGCGGGCCCAGTTGGTCATGCTCTTTTCCACCAATGCCCAGGTGCTGATCCTGGATGAGGTGACTTCCGCTCTTGATCCCACTGTAACCCTTGAGATTCTTGACCTGATCCGCAGGCTCCAGCAGGAGCGCAAGGCTGGCATCATCCTGATTACCCATGATACCGCTGTGGTTCGGGAACTCTGCGACCGGGCCGCAGTCATGCAGCAGGGGCGGATGGTGGAGAGCGGCCCGGTTACGGAGGTGCTGGCTAGGCCGACGCATCCCTATACCCGGGAACTTGTTGCCAAGGCAGGCTGCTGAGGATGTCTACGCCCTCCCTGCCCTCGTCTTACCAGCCTTATTTGGATATTGCCGACCTCGGAGTGCGTTTTCCCGAGCAAAGTAATCGCTCCGCCCGCTCAACAGCACCCTACATTCTCCGCCATATCTCGGCCCGCATCAACAGGAACGAGACCTTCTGCCTGCTCGGAGAAAGCGGGTCCGGCAAGACCACCCTGATTCGTGCCCTGCTCGGTCTGATCCCCTTTCAGGAGGGGCATTTCGTCCTGGACGGGCAGAAGATCAGCAGGAACGACAAGCCTGCATATCGCCGCTTTCCCGACCGGATGCAGCTCGTCTTTCAAGACCCCTCGACCTCGTTGAACCCCTTCCGCACCTTGGGGAAATCCATGCAGGAACCCCTTCAGGCGCAGGGTATAAAGCAAGGGGAACGGCTGCGGATCGTCCACAGGCTGGCCGAGCAGATGGGCCTTCCGGCAGAGGCTCTTGAGCGCAGGCCCGGCGCAGTCTCAGGCGGCCAGTGTCAGCGGGCCTGCATCGGGCGTGCTTTAGCTGCCAAACCGGACATCCTCTTCCTCGACGAACCCCTT
>QYLO01000052.1 GCA_022766165.1 Candidatus Electrothrix gigas | reverse complement strand
TCTATTACGGCATCTCTCCCAAGCAGGCAGACGGATTTATCAAGGAAATCGGCGAGGATGACATACAGGAGGTGCTGACCTATTATGCTGATATGCTCAAGGCCGGCAAGGTCAAAAATACTCAAGGTGCCTATTTAGCCGCTCTTCTTCGGAAAGGAATTGTTGGCAAGTCGTCGTATGAGAAAGACAAAGAGGCGGCTGAAACACTGCGCAAAAAGCAGCTTGAGCTTGAAAAACAGCAACGGGAGCTTGCCCGGCAACGAGCTGAAGAGGAACGAAAACTGAAAAACCTTGCACTGGAAGAGCAGTTCAACAGTCTGCCCAAAGAAGATCAGGAGTCCTTACTTGCTGAGTTTGAGGACTCGCTGGAGCGGTTCCTGCTCAAATACTTTTATAAAGACGGTATCCACTCGGTGGTGATCCGGGGGAATTTTTTTGAATTTCTGGGAGAAAAATTTAACTGATTGTTTGCATGGGGCATTTTCCAACGACCGCCTACTGCCCGACGGTTGCACTGCTCTGGAAAGTATCAGTACTGCTTTTCAGGTAGCTGACCCGCTTCATTTGATAGGAAAAAATATTTGGGGGTAAATTATCCTGAAACCATATTTTACCCCTTGCCGTTTACCGTTTACTGCTTGATCTTTTTATGCCGCATCCTTGTGTGTTAGCTGGAGTGAATTTCAATCTCTTTTACATCTGATTTGGGCATCTTCTTTCTGGGCATGGTGACTGTCAGTACACCTTGCTTAAAGGTAGCCTTGATATCCGTCTGATCAGCGTCTTTTGGGAGTGAGAATACGCGCTGAAAAGAGCCATAAAAGCGTTCTTGCCGGTAATAGTCCTTTTCCTTCTCCTCCTTTTTTTGTTTCTTCTCGCCGCGAATGGTCATAATATTATTCGCAACTTCAATTTTTATATCATCTTTTTCTGCACCAGGTACCTCGACAGTAACGGTATACTCTTTGTCGTTTGCAGAGAGATCCGTCATCGGTCTGAGCATGTTGCCGACGCTGGGCAGAAATGGTCTGTTAATGTCAAAAGAAGAAAACCCAAAATTTCGAAAAGTCTGATCAAAGAGTCGGTTGATCTCACGATGAAAGTCTTGTAGCGGCCCAGCAAATTCCTGTTGCTCTTTCTTGGTTTTTTGACGCTGCACCGGAACGTTGTTGTCGCTTTCCTCTTCTTTTTTAAACCAGTTCCAAGAAGTTGATTTTTTCTCCTCTTTTTCCTGATTTGACGGAGCTTTTTTGAGTTCATGAGTGATTACATCTGCTCCATTCGCTGCACTTACCACAGAACTCGACGGCATTATAGGTAGAGTAACGAGCATTGTTATTCCTGTAACAAACAATATCTTTGGTGCAAATTGGCCCTTCATTTTTGAACCTCCAAAATACAAAATAAAATTAAACAAGACCCCATCCTGCCCGCAACGAGAGGATGGGGATGCCTTAGCCTCAGTAAGGAACGCTAAGAAACCTTAAAAAACGTTAATGAACTTTTACCTCAATCTGCTTTGGTTTTGCCTGCTCCATTTTGTTGAGTGTCAGGCTAAGTATCCCGTTTTTACAGGCTGCTTCTACTTTATTCGTATCAACATCCTGCGGCAGGGTAAAGTTTCTGACAAAAGATCCGTATCTACATTCGGTTCTGTGTACTTTGCCCTCCTTCTCATCACGTTTCTTTTCCCCTTTAATCGTCAAGATACGGTTATCAATAGAGACTGTAACGTCATCTTTTTCTACGCCGGGGAGTTCGACTTTTAAAACAAAGTCGTTTTCTGTTTCAAGAATATCAACAACAGGAGCCCAATCTCCGGTTTCAAGATTTACTCTTTCTTCTGCTGTTGCCTGTCTTCTTGTGGGCATTGTATATGTATTCAACAATGCTTCCATCTCACGAAAAGGATCCCAAATACTCATGTTCATAATACCCTCCTTGTCTTGTTATTGAGTAATAAGTAACTGTATATTACATTGACCTTATCTTTATTACATATTGTTTCTTTTTCTTATTTGAAATAATAAGTTCGTTTCTTTTTATGTCAACAGTATTTTATTCACTTTATATAAAATAAATTTTATATCTTATTTTTTTCTTATAACCAATGATATAATGTTATCTCCAAGAGAGATGCCATATAAGAAATGACATAAATACTTTTCAAGTATTTCTTTCTGTTTTCGTACCATAAGTACGAAGGGAGATATCGTCAAGTATAAAAAAATATCATGAAGAAAAAAAGAAGAGGGTACAGAAAATTGATTCTCCCCTAACTCTTAGATACGCCCCATTCCAGCCTGCTTGGCAATAATATATGGACACAGCTATTGATATCTTGTAATAATGAAATTTTCACATTAATAAGCTCTAAAAGCTCGCTCTCACCAATTGGTCAACTCCCTATTTTAAAAGAATATGCCCCCAAAAGAAGAAAAAGTATACCTCTGTACCGCCTGTAATTTTGAGAGCCGAAAATGGCTGGGTCGTTGCCCCAAATGTGGTGAATGGGACAGTCTGAACGAGCAAATAAAAATAAAACAGAAGCTCCGTCCTCGTCAGGTAGGCCGAACAACAGCAGATGTCTTTCCCCTAACAGGGGAGGGCGGTGAAGAACCAGTCCGCTTGGTCACTGGGATCAGCGAACTGGATCGCACCTTGGGCGGCGGTGTTGTTCCAGGTTCAATGGTGCTGATCGGCGGAGATCCTGGTATTGGAAAATCAACCCTGATTCTGCAACTCTTGGCAGCCTTGGCAGGGCAGGAGCATAAGGTGTTGTATGCCAGCGGCGAGGAGTCTGTGGGCCAGATTCGGATGCGGGCTGAACGGCTGAACGTGCGCAGTGAACAGATTCTTCTTGCAGCGGAAAATTCAGTACAGGCCATTATCGAACTTGCTGCGCAGGTGCATCCAGCCTTTCTGGCTGTGGATTCTATCCAGACCATGTTCAGTGAGGAGGTAACCTCAGCCCCTGGTTCGGTGACTCAGGTGCGGGAATCAGCCTCTCTCTTTGTCAACTTAGCCAAGCGCACGGATTTGCCTATTATTCTGATTGGGCACGTCACTAAGGATGGTTCTATTGCTGGCCCACGGGTGCTGGAACACATGGTGGACACGGTTCTTTACTTTGAGGGCGATAGCGGTCAGGTCTTCCGAGTTTTGCGTACAGTGAAGAATCGCTTTGGTTCCACCAACGAAATTGGCGTGTTTGAGATGAAAGAGAGCGGATTGGCAGAGGTGGACAACCCCTCAGCCCTGTTTCTGGCAGAACGCCCGGTCAATGTACCTGGTTCTGTTGTTATGCCCAGTATCGAGGGAACCCGTCCCATTCTGGTGGAGGTACAGGCATTAGTCAGTCCTTCTAGCCTGGGAACGGCCCGGCGAACCGCTATTGGCGCTGATCCGCAGCGATTAGCCCTGCTCACTGCTGTGTTGGAAAAAAAAATCGGCGTTACCCTGTTTGACCATGATATCTTTCTCAATATTGCCGGTGGGATCCGTATTGATGAACCTGCCCTCGACCTTGGCGTAATCGTGGCCCTGTTGTCAAGCCTGTATGAAAAGGTGGTTGACCCCACCACTGTGGTCTGCGGTGAGGTTGGTTTGGCTGGCGAGATCCGAGCTGTGGGGCAGATGGAACAACGTCTGCGTGAGGCGCAACGGTTGGGCTTTAAGACTATTCTCATGCCAGAGTCGAGCTGTCGGCAGTTGGAAACCGGAGCTGCCAGAGTAACTCAGGGGATTCAGGTGCATCCGGTTCGCACGGTCCATGAGGTGGTGGAACGGTTGTTTGTGGAGTAGCGTTTTTTAAGGAATATGAAGTAACTTCTTAAGCTTATCCCTGTTGCATTCAAACGTGTTGTTGTATACCAAGTTATCCTTAAATGTAAAAATACTTCGCTGTAAGATCTCATCTTCCAGCACCGAAGGATCAGCAGCTTGAGTTAACAGCTCTGTTTCCAGCCAATTATAACTATCTGTTCTCATACCAACAAACTCAAGGGCAATGCCGTTGTCACTGGTCCTGACGATTCTGCTAATAGCGCAGGCAGCAACCTTGGTATCTAAGGTGGATTTTTTCAGATCTATTTTGCAGATATCGCCTTTTGACTGCTTGAACGCTCCGTTAATAAAGGAACCAGATAAGCTCAGGTTGTCAAGAATACCTTGATATTGTGATGAACGGAAATACAGACGCACTGGCCATTGAGTGCTTACCCGGGAAAATTTACGCTGATCTCTATTCTCTAGGTCTACGCAGGACGTTTCTAGTGCCTGAAGCTGTTGTTGTAGCCCTTCTAAATAATACGAATTTGTTTGATAAAGTGCTGGATGGGTATCTTTATAATTATTTCGTGCCTGTTCAGTATAGAAGATTTTTGCTCTGAGCACATTGATACGATGTTGTAGTCTTTCTTTTTTGTCATCCATTGCCTTCTCCTATTCTGTATAGAATGTTTAAATAATGCCTTGTATAAAAAATATACAGAACATGCTTATGAAAAGAAGTCAACAAAGATACGAACATTGACTGACCTTGCTTCTTTGCGGTAAAATAACCTCTTCAATAACCAACTGTAAACCTGTCTCTCTATTTTTTTGCAGCCTGCAATGCCTTTGTCTACTCATGCCCAATCATGCTACTCATTTCATTATTCTTGACACGGAAGGACGCGATACTGTCAACGAGATCGCCATGCTTGATGCCCAAGGAAACCTGCTTTTTGAAGGCTTTGTGCAAGGACACGAGGTAGGACATGATCTTTATCCGCTTGCCGAGCTGTTGCAGCGGTTTACTGTCTATGCTGCAAAGAAAAAAATTGTCTGTCATTATGCTGAACATGATGAGCAGGTATTACGCAGAAGTTTTGCCACAGCAGGATTGACTTGGCCAGATTGTTCCTTTATCTGTACTTGGGAGGCAGCAAAGAACTCTTTTCCAGGACTCCCTTCGTATTCTTTAGAATATCTCAGTAAATCCTTGCATCTCAAGGTAAAACAACGGTACTTTAATACGGATGCTGCTCACAGTGCCCGTTATGATGCTCTGTTCACCTTTCAACTGTATCGTAAAATGAAACAAATAGACAAAAGAGGTACCAATCCCTTTAGTAACACCCGAGTTGACAGCCCATTTCAGCGACATGCTGATCTGGATGATATTCATCATGATGCCTTTCTTCGCCTCACCAATCTGCTTGATGAGATTAAGGCAGACAGCAATCAGCAAAGCCAAGGTGCGGTGGTATTAGGTGTGGCAGGCAATGGCAAGACCCATCTGATGATGCGTTTGGCTCAACGAACTTTAAAGAGAAACCGTCTCTTTTTTGTGCGCCAGCCAAATCATGAGGAGGCTGTTTTTTATCATATTTACAGCAGAATATTGGAATCTTTTATTGAGCAGATTCCAGATACTGAATACTCGCAGCTGGAGTATCTGCTGGGATGTAGTTTTGCAAAAATTGTCATCAAAACGCTGGAGAATCGAGCCAAACCGAGCAAAAAGGGGCTGAAAATCCTCCAATCTCTGTCCCAAGATCCCTTGAATATTTATAATGTCTTGGGTAAAGAGGGGACAAAAACCAAGCGAAGTAACTGGGATTATATTGAACGTGAGACCTTGCAGTGGTGGCAAAAAGAACACGGTTTTAGTGACTATGCCTCTAAGATTGTTGTTGGTCTGATCCGGTACTGTCGCTATTCTGACCCCAAAAAAAAGGAACTGGTTCGCCGCTGGCTCGCAGGTCATCAGCTCTTAGAGAGCGAGATTCAGGCCGTCAGACTACATAATTGGCAGGAAAAGGTGAGCCAAGAGGAATTTGTCTTGGAAAAAGAGTTAAGCCAAGAGGAATGCGTCTTAGAGAAAGAGTTGAGTCGGGAGGAATTTGCCTTGCAGGCAATGGTGGTGTTTGGCAAGCTCTCGGTTGAGGATGAGCCTTTGATTATTGTTTTTGATCAGCTCGAAGGGCTGAAATATAATGAAAAACTGCTCGTGTGTTTTGGTGAGGCGGTCAAGGAGATGTTCACCCACGTACCCAACTGCCTGATGCTCTTTAATCTCTTTCCAGACCGCTGGCGTTTTTTTCAACAGATCTTTGATGCCTCAGTCATAGAACGAATGGGCCAGCACCAGATTCCCTTGGAAATGCCCAGTAAAGAGGTGATGAAAAAGATGCTGGACTTGAAGTTGGCAGAGGTTGAGCTGGACCATGCAAGCCTGTTTGAACCAGAGGAGCTGGAGGTTATTCTCAGTTATCACTCTATTCGTGGTGTGTTAAATTGCGCAGCAGACTATTATCGCTATAAGGTTGAAGGGGTCCCCTTACCAACCAACACCTTGGGGTTTGAGGCACGGGTGGATCGAACCTTGCAGGAACTGCGGCAGGAGATTGCTGTATTACGGCAACACCTAGACTTGAAACCAAACAACAAGCCTGGTGACTCGACGATCAATCCAGAGGTTGACAACTATATTCAACAGAAGAGGGAACAACTTACTACAGCCTATACCAAAAAGCATATTATCAGCGACACCGATGATCTGGGAAAGTTACTCCTGATTCTTGATGCGGTGCGACCGCTGTACGGTTTTCAGCTTGACTATCTGCGTCTTGGTAAACGAAAGTTACCCGAACATGTTGTGATTGATCATCAGCAGAATAAGGAACGCAAAGACCAGGGAGATCGACCGCAAAAAGCGGTTGTGGCCTTTTTGCATGCTGATGCCTTTGCTTTTGCCTCAAGGATTAAAAATTTTAACCAGTTGGTTGTCCAGCATAAGGACATTGGCTTTGCCCTGTTTCGTGATACCCGGGAACCTAAGATCACAGGCAAGGTGAGCAAAGGGGAAGTTGAAAAGCTCAACAACACGGAAAATGGCCGTTTTATTTACATGGATCGCTCACAGCGCATACACTTTGAGCTGATATATCAAATTATTTCAGATATCCAAAATCATGATCTTCATGCTGAACTGGATCAGGTTATGCCCCTATTAGGAGAGACCATTGGTAAGGACTTTTGGTTATTTCGGGCTATTGGATATTATTAAAAAAAGGGATGAAAGGAGAGGGATGAGATGACGAATACGAATGGACAACAGGGCGCAACCATGACCTCTATGGAGCGTGTTCTTACAACCTTAGGCCACCAGGAGCCAGATCGGGTGCCCCTTTTTCTGCTCGTGACCATGCACGGTGCAAAGGAGTTGGGACTGAGTATTCAGGAATACTTTTCCAAGGCCGAATATGTAGTAGAGGGACAGTTGCGCCTGCGTGAAAAATATCAGCATGACTGCCTGAATCCTTTTTTTTATGCTGCAATGGAGACTGAAGCCTTTGGTGCAGAAACTATATGGTTTAAAGACGGCCCACCCAACTCTGGTTCTCTGATTATCAGGAGCGAAAAAGATATCCGCACCTTGCAGGTTCCAGAGATAGAAGATTCCTGCCTCAACAAGGTGCTGGATGCCATTCGATCTTTAAAAAAGGTGGCCAAAGATGAGGTACCGATTCTTGGGGTGGTCTTGTCGCCTTTTTCTTTGCCTGTTATGCAGATGGGCTTTGCCGCCTATATTGAACTGATGTATGAGCAGCCAAAGTTGTTTCATCAACTCATAGAGGTGAACCAAGAGTTCTGTGTACGCTGGGCCAATGCACAGGTCCAAGCTGGAGCAACCGCTATCTGCTATTTTGATCCCCTGACCTCGCCAAGCATGACCGCGCCTGGTGTACATCTTGAAACAGGATTCAGAATAGCAAAAGAGACCTTAACGCAAATTGAGTCGCCAACAGCGGTTCATCTGGCCTCGGGACGTACCCTGTCTATTGTTGAAAATGTGATTGCCACCGGGACTGCTGTCTTGGGAATAAGTGCTATGGAGGATCTGGCCGAAGTCAAGGCAGTATGTCGTAACAGGATAACCATGCTGGGTAATCTCAACGGTATTGAAATGTGCCGCTGGACCCCGCAACAGGCTGAGGAAAAAGTTAAAGAGGCCATAAAAAAGGCAGGGGCAGGGGGCGGGTTTATCCTTTCTGATAATCATGGCGAGATTCCCTGGCAGGTCAGTGATGAGATATTGCTGGCTATTTCGGAAGCTGCGCATCAATGGGGAAAATATCCGATCCGTGATCTTTAATTACTCCAAAAGCAGGCGACAGGTAATAACATATTGATAAAATCATCGAAAAAATAGACGTCTTTTTGACAGTCACATCTTATCTTGTAGAGTGTACAGGAAAAAAAATCTCCGTTTCGCTCAACGGTGTTACTGCATAACTTTTGACGGACGGTTTGGGGGGAGATTGACCATTGATATCAGAAGATAATGAAGTTGTAGAATTTGTAGAGAAACTTATTGAGATTGATCGATTGGGAGCAGAGCAGATATTCAACGCAGTCCGAGAGCAGAGAAATATGTCCCAGACAGTTGATCACCTGATCTTACCAGCTTTGGAAAGAATAGGACAGGGTTGGGAAGATGGAAGCATTGCCTTGGCACAGGTTTATATGAGTAGTAGAATCTGCGAGGAACTGATGACCCTTATTCCCTTTCCGGAGCCTCCTGCTCAGGCACAACATACTGAACATGCACGGATGGCGATCGCTGTGCTGGACGACTACCATCTTTTGGGGAAGATTATCGTCTCATCCTGTTTACGGGCCAGCGGGTATACGTTTTATGATTACGGTCGTGTGACTGCGCAGGAGTTGGCGAACAAGATACAGGAAGATTCTATAGATATTATTCTTATCTCTGCACTTATGTTCCGTTCTGCCTTACAGATTAAAGAACTCAAACGCCTGCTTGATCAGGCCGGTTCCTTAACTCATATCGTTGTTGGGGGAGCACCGTTCCGTTTTGATTCCCTGCTTTGGCAGGAGGTCGGGGCAGATGCTGTGGGGACAAATGCGACTGAGGCTGTTGCCATTATTACCTCGTATATGAAACAAAGAAGTCAAACATGATGAACTGGCAGTATGACCGGCCAATAACTTCCAGATAAATAGCTTGTTCTTTTTAAATGTATTAAAAGCTATTAAAGTGTATTAAGGAGAAAATACTTGAAAGTAACGTGTTGCTTGATTGTCTGCGAAAATTTTTTTCCTGAAGTAGAAGCGGCTGTCCAACAGCAGGGACTTGCCGATATGGAGGTCAATATACAGGTTTGCTCCTTTCCTTCGCATTGCAGTTCTCCACCAATAACATGGTCGGAGTTTACCGATATCGTGCTTGCTTCATCAGCTGATTTTTTTGTTATTCTAGGAAGCTATTGTCTCCGTCAACTGGATGATCCTTCTGAAGAGTTTTCCCGTTGCCGAGTGGATAAAAAGGAGCAATGTCATCATCTGTTGTGCAGTCCAACCCTGGTTGATGCTGTCCAGCAAAACGGCACCTATCTGTTAAATCCGGGTTGGCTTACTCGCTGGCAACAACATATAGCAACCTGGGGCTTTGACAGGACAACGGCTATTGAATTTTTTGGGCAATCTTTGCACAAACTGCTTTTACTGGATACAGGCACAGATCCAGAGGCAGAGTATCATCTTGCCGAGTTTGGAAGTTTTCTTCAGATGCCTGTTGATATTTTGTCCATTGGTTTAGAATATCTTGGGCTTTCTCTGACGCAGATCATAGCAAATTATCAACAGCAGGAGCTTGTGCGGCAAAAAGAAGAGATTAAGCGGCAGGCTGCTGAATCTGCAATGACCTTGGATCTTATCCGTATGGTGACAAGAGTAAAATCCCAATCAGAACTTGTTACTGCTATTAAAGAACTCTTTACCATGCTGTTTGATCCAAAAAAGATATATTTTATACCTGTGAACAAAACAGGGCTTCAGTTTGATCAGACCTCTGGTTTGACTGCTGTAGAAAAGCTGCAAATGGAGCAGTTTTACGAGGGACAGGGACGATATTTTTTACTGGACAAAGAGCAGGGAAATTTTTTGCTGCGTATCGGCAGCACAGAGAACACCTCGGCTGTACTGTTTATCTCTCAGGTTGCTCGTCCTCCATATATTAGGCAGTATATTAATACCAGCCTTGCGGTATCAGAAGTCTGCGATCTGTCGATTAACCATGTACAGATTTTACGGGAGTTGGTTCGTGCTTCCCGTCTTGCGGGTAAGGCAGAGGTTGCCACTGAAGTACTCCATAATGTGGGCAATACCCTCAACAGTATCTCGGTTTCTTCAGAACATATTTGGGAAACTGTCCAGCAAAGTAGCAGCACCAGTTTACCGGCTGTTGTTCAACTGATTGAGGAACACCAGTATGATAGAGAACATTTTTGCACGCATGATCCCAGAGGAAAAAAGATCCCAGCCTATTTTGTCAAACTTTCCGAGAAAATGATGCAAGAGCGGGAGTTTCTCTTGGCTGAGGCAAGTCGTCAGCTCCAGCATATTCGACGGGTTGCAGAGATCATCCGGGCGCAACAGGATACGGCAAAACGTATCAACTTTACAGAACAGATCGATCTAGCCTCCCTGCTTGAAGAAAGTCTGGAATTTTTTCAGGATGATCTGGATGAACAGGGGATCATTGTAGAACGGCACTATGAGGTTCAGCCAACGCTCTACGGAGAACCTCATAAGATATTACAGGTGTTAAATAATCTCATCTGTAACGCCGTGGATGCCTTAGATTCTTTAGATGCCTCAGATGCAGCCCCGGTTGTGCGACAAAAAACAATCGTATTACGCATAGATCTGTCTGCTGATCAAAAAGAGGTGCTTGTTGAGATATGCGATAACGGAAAGGGTATGCATAAAGATATAGTACAACAGGCTTTTGCCTTTGGTTTTACCACCAAAAAAAGTGGGCATGGTTTTGGTCTTCATAATGCGGCAAACCTGGCTGCAGAAATGGGAGGAAGCCTAACAGGCGAAAGTGCAGGACCAGAGCAGGGGGCAAAGTTTACAATGCGCCTTCCTGTGGTAGCAACTGGGAAAACAGGAAAAACTGACGGAACGAGCAGAACTGGTAGAACAGAAAAAACAGGGGGGATAGCGTGACAGCAATAGCACAAGGGGTTCGACGAGTTTTAGTAATTGATGATAATCCGGAAATTCATAATGATATAAAAAAAATTCTGCAACCAACAACGAGATCTGATGATTTTGATGCCCTGCTTTCTGATATTACCGGGAAGACTACTGCAAAGACAAACCATTCAGTACTACAGGTTGATTCCGCCTTTCAGGGGGATGAGGGGATCAAGATGATTCGTCAGGCCAGGATGGAAGAACGACCTTACGCCCTTGCCTTTGTTGATATGCGCATACCTCCTGGTCTTGATGGGTTGCAGACCATTAAAAAAATGCAGATGGAGGATGACAGACTGCAATATATCATCATAACAGCATATTCGGATTATTCCTGGCAGGATATCAGTGATTCCTTGGTTTCCAAGGACAACCTGCTTGTTATAAAAAAACCTTTTGAGTCAATAGAAATTCGCCAGAGTGCCAGCGCTCTTATTGAAAAATGGCATATTGCAATGGAGCGAGAGCATATTTTGGCGGCCTTGGCCATGCAGCGAGATATGCTGGAAGATAAGGTAAAAGAGCGTACAGCTGAATTGGATCAAAAAAATGTTTTGCTGGAAAAGGGCATTGAGGAACGAAAAAAGGCCGAAGAGCAGATACGGCGGCATCGGGATATGCTGGAAAAAGAAGTGGCCCGACGAAGTGCACGCATTGTTGAGCAAAACAACTTTCTCCATACAGTGATTAACTCTCTTCCTCACCCCTTTATGGTGGTAAATGTTGCCGATTATACGGTTGCGGTGGCTAATAAGGCAACTCTGGAAAGAAGAACACGAGGTGGATGCATTCCTGAAGGGGAAAAGTGCTATCAATGCCTGTACGGCTTTCATCGGCCCTGTCATGAACAGGGATTGCCCTGTCCACTTCAGAGTATTCGCTCGCAAAAGGAATCCGTAGGGCAACCTGTAGTGCTTGAGCATAGTGTTCTTGATGACCAAGGAAATGAGTGCATTTTGGAGGTGAATACGCATCCTGTGGCAACGCAACAGCAAGAGGGAAAGCAGGGCGAAAAACAGGAGAGAAGACAGGTTATTGAATACTGTATCGACATCACCCATCGAAAAAAGATGGAGGCAACCCTGCTGAGAAACAGCAAAATGGAACTCGTTGCAACCTTGGCAGGAGGTATAGCGCATGACTTTAACAATCTCCTTATGGGAATTGTTGGTAATATTGAGCTTGCTGCTATGAATATAGAACAGGGGCATAGTGCTGCTGGTTTTCTTTGCTATGCAACCGAGGCATCTGCTCAGGCAAAGGAACTGACGCATAAATTTCTCTTGTTTTCTAATTTTGATCCGCCAGCACGGCAAGCTGTTCCTCTCAACGATTTGATAACAAATAGTTGCATGGCAACCTTTGCAGGCTCTCATATTGTTCCTGAATTCCATTTTGCAGAGGATTTATGGATGGGATATATTGATCCAGGCCAGTTGGATTTGGCCTTGCGTGAACTGTTTTTAAATGCCCGAGAAGCTATGGATACCCAAGGGAACATCACGCTGACTGCTGAGAATATAACCTATGCCGATGAAAACCATCCTGGCCATCCTGGGCGAAGCAATGGGAGATACATCAAGATAACCCTTGAAGATCAGGGGGTGGGCATAGATCGTAAAGACCTTATCAACGTCTTTGATCCGTATTTTTCCACTAAGGTACGGGGAAATGGCAAGGGCATGGGGTTAGGTCTGACCATTGCCTCTTCAATCATACATCAGCATCAGGGCTATGTAGATATTAAATCAACCTTGGGAAAGGGAACAACCGTGTATATTGAACTGTTAGCTGCACCAGATGCACCAGATGCACCAGAGGATAGACCTGAATAATGCAAAAAAAGAGGGGAGAAAGAAAGAATTCTACTGTTTAGCTGCGTATTCTTTCGATTCATCAAGAACTTCTCTCACTATCCTTGCCAGTTTTTTAGTAGAGAGGGGTTTGATAACATATTGTTTAATACCAAGTTGCAAGGCATCTTGCTGAGAACAGGCAGCAGTATAGCCTGTACAGAGGATAACAGGCAGATCTGGTCGTAGCTGCAACACAGCCTGAGCAAGCTCAGTCCCGGTAAGTTCGGGCATGGTGTGGTCTGTGATGAGCAGATCAAAGGCTGTTGGATTTTCTTGGACTTTTTTCAATGCGGCTAAACTGTGGGTTTCCGTTGTCACCCTGTAGCCAAGATTATTCAGCAACGTATGATTGATACGGGTGATATGCACCTCATCATCAACAAAGAGGATATGTTCGTTCCCCCTTGCCCTAGGAAGCGGTGCATGGGGGTCTGTTTCTGGAAGAGCTTCGTTTTTTCTTGTTGTGTTCAAGGTCGGCAGAAAAATATGAAAGGCTGTTCCCTGACCAGTCATGCTTTCCACCTCTATAAATCCCTTGTAATTTTCTACAATGCCGTGGATGACTGCTAATCCTAATCCTGTCCCGTCTCCCTGATCCTTGGTTGTAAAGTAGGGGTCAAAGATGCGGTGCATGGTGACATCATCTATTCCCTGCCCGTTGTCCTGTACGGTGAGTCTGACAAAGGAACCTGGCTTGATTGTAGGCTTATCTGCAACCTGTTCAGGAGGTATGTCAACCGGTTTGAGGCTGAGTTGTAATATACCCTGTTTGTTGCCAATAGCATGAAATCCATTGGTAAAGAGGTTGAGAATGATTTGATGAATATTGGTCGGATCAGCAAAGACAACCCCACATTGCTCGTCTATATCTTCTTGTATGCTAATAGTTGTTGGCAGAGAAGAGCGCATCATCTTGACCGCTTCTCGCACGACCTGATCAATCTGGAGTTCTTCTTTCTGCTCTTTCTTTTTTCTGCTAAAGGTCAGAATTTGTTTAATAAGACCTGTTGCTCGATTGCCTGCTAAGACGATCTGATCAAGATCATTTTCCAGAGGACTGTTCTCTGGTAATGACAGTTTGATCATCTCTGTATATCCAAGAATAGCCGCAAGGATGTTGTTGAAATCATGAGCAATACCTCCAGCAAGCGTGCCGATAGCCTCCATCTTTCGAGCCTGAAACAGTTCTTCTTCCAGGTTTTTCTTGTCTGTGATATTACGGGCAATATAGACAAAATACTGAAAATTATTTTTTTCATCTACGACTGGGGCAGAACAGATGTGGAAAAATTTATCCTTGAGTTTATACTCAACCGTGCTGCAATGCTGGGTCCCATCAACTATTGAGCGAACTCCTGGGCAGTTCGGACAGATTGTTGTATCTTTTTGAAATAAGCTGTAACAGGGTGAGCCGATCACCTTTTCTGGGGTTGTCTGAAAAAAGTCATAGGTTGCCTGATTTGCGCGAATAATACGCAGCTTACTGTCCTGGAGCGTGATAATATCGGGAATAGCGTCAAAGGTTTTTTCCCATTCTTCTTTTTTACGCCGTAGGCATTTTTCTATGATAGCCCGCCTTGTTATCTGCCTGCTGGTTTGCGTATAAAAGATCACCAGACCGATAATGCCGATCAGGTAAATCAAGAGGTGATACAGGGCGCTTGTCTTGAACTGCTGCTGAAAAAGTGCAACAATGCTGTCAATAAAAAAGGTAATACTGAGTCCACCCTGAAGAGCATTGATTTGTTTTCCTTGGCGTATATGGCATCGGATACAGGACTTTTCTATGATAACTGGTATTATGACCCGCATAAGGATTCTGTTGTCTTTTTTGAGCAACGTTGCGGCATCTTTTTTTCCCTTGGTAAAAGAGATAAGAGCTTTTCGTTCCCATTCATCTGGAGTATTCTCTGGGCGAACTGCGTCAAGGCTCACGGTATGCCCACCGGTTCCGTAAAGTTTTCGTTCAAGTTGATATGCCTGACGAGTCATCTGGGCCGGATTGATCAACGTGAGTTTTTTTCCACTGAGTGTGACAACATCTCGGTCAGGAAAGTCCTTTAAATAAGGATTTGGCTGATTGATGCTGTTGACAGGGACATAGATGCCCCCGTTATGGGCATTCCATAACTCGTAAATATAATCTTTTTGAACAGCAGTGAGTCCTATTTTTTTACCAATAAATTCTACGCTTTGCCATTCGTGTCGAACGTAAAGCCAGAGAGAACCACTGAGAAGTAATGACCAGAAAAGTAATACTGTCACAGAGCAAAGACGAAGTTGTTTGAGGCCAACACTTGTATTGTTTAGCATAGTATTGTTCAGCATATAACTCCTCTTTCAGCTCCTCTGAGGGGAGCAACAAAATATGAAAATCAGTACGTTCATGCAAAAAAAAGAGAATCGCTTTCTTTCTTGATATCATTATGGTATATGGACGCTGGAGAGATATCAAACAGGAGGAACAGGAAGCGAAAAAACGTTCAGGCCGTTGATCCAGTTGTTGATTCGGTCGTTGATATTACGCTGGTTTACCAGCATTTGCACAGGAAAAAAAGAAAATTTATGAATGCATACCTTATTTTTGTTCTTGCCGTTCTCGTGGGCGGCTATCTGTTGGACCTGGTGGTTTCATTTCTTGAGCTACGTTCTCTGCAACCTGAGCTGCCCACAGAGTTCAGGGATGTTTATGAGAAAGAAAAGTATCGCAAGTCACAGGAATACACCAAAGTGACAACAGGTTTTTCCCTGATACAGGAAACCGTCACCCTGCTTCTTACCCTTATCTTTATTTTGGCAGGGGGATTTAATGCCGTTGATCTGCTGGCCCGCAGTGTGGGCTGGGGATCAATCAGCACAGGTTTACTGTTTACAGGCATACTTGTCTTGCTCTCCTTTGTACTTGGACTGCCGTTTTCCATCTACTCTACCTTTGTTATTGAGGAACGCTTTTGCTTTAACAAGACCACAGCAAAGACCTTTATCCTAGACCTACTCAAGGGCGTTGTCTTAGCAGTACTCATAGGAGGGCCGCTGCTGGCAGCAGTACTCTGGTTTTTTGAGATCACCGGTTCAATGGCCTGGCTCTATTGCTGGCTGGCAGTTACCCTGTTTACCTTTGTTCTTCAGTTCTTGGCACCAGTTGTAATTATGCCCCTGTTTAATAAATTCACCCCGCTGGAGGATGGAGAACTCAAAGAAGGAATTACCAAGTATGCAGCGCAGCAGGATTTTGCCATTCAGGGTATTTATACAATGGATGGCTCCAAACGTTCCACCCGACTCAATGCCTTTTTTACCGGCTTTGGCCGTTTTCGCCGGATTGTCTTTTTTGATACCTTGGTTGAAAAGTTACAGCCCAAAGAAATCATAGCTGTTTTGGCGCATGAGATGGGGCATTTTAAGAAAAAACATATCCTCAAGATGATGGCTGCCTCTGTTGTCCAAACTGGGTTGATGTTTTTTATCCTCTCGCTCTTTCTGGGCAATGAACAACTCTTTGCAGCCTTTGCTATGGAGCATATTTCGGTTTATGCTGGCCTGATCTTTTTTGGTTTCCTGTATGCGCCAGTTTCCATGCTGCTTGGCATCTTTTTTCACATCTACTCCAGAAAGAATGAGTATGAGGCGGATGCCTGGGCCGTACAGACAACTGATGATCAAGGAGAGGGCTTGATAAATGGTCTAAAAAAACTCAGTGTCCATAACCTGTCCAATTTGACACCCCATTCCTTGAATGTCTTTATACATTACTCCCATCCTCCTGTTTTACAACGGATTGAAGCGATTCGACAACTTGCTGAAGAACTTGCTGAGGAAAAAGAATCTGTACAGCAAATAAAGCAAATAACATAACGATTTTAAGAAACTTGAGGAAAGGTATGGCAAACAGAAAATTTACTCAGGCTATCCCTGATGCTATCCAACAGGTATGGCTTGAACAACTGATCCGTGAATTCGAGGATATCTGCTGGTATTATAAGGTGTCGTTGCGCACCCCCATCTTTGAGTTATCAACAGCACAGCAGCAACTTGGGTGCTGGCTTCCTGAACAGCGTATTCTTCGCATCAGCCAGCACCTGATAGCCTCATCTTCTTGGGATGTGGTCTTGATGGTACTCAAGCGCATCAGGTATGCAGTGAGTACTTTGGACTGAAGCAGGCAGGTCATGGTAAAGAGTTTCAGCAAGCCTGTCAGTTGCTCGGTGTTTCTTTTCCCTATAATCGCTCGACTGGTGATTTACCGGATGTGCTTGTTGAACCATCGGCCAATGAGCAGACCGAGGAGGGGAGAAAGGTTATCAGGCGGGTAAATAAGCTGCTTGCCCTTGCAGGTTCAGACAATGAACATGAGGCCACGCTTGCTATGCAACGGGCCACAGAATTACTGCATCGTCATAACCTGGCAATGTCTGCTCTTGCTGAACGTTCTGGCTGTGTTCGCTTGGTCATCCAAACCGGAAAAAAACAGATTCCTACTTGGCGAAAAGATATTTGTCTCATTTTAAAGACGTATTTCTTTGTTGAAGTGATTTATACTTCCCTTTATGATGCTGAACGTCAGGACTCGTATAAAACGATTGAGCTGTTAGGGCGTGCAGAAAACGTACCAATTGCTGAACATTGCTATTATTTTCTTAAACAGCAGTTGGCGTCTCTTTGGCAGAAAAACCGCCATCGTTTTCAGGGAAATACCCGAACAGCAAAGAACAGCTATTACCTAGGGGTCTTAGAAGGTTTTTCTCAAAAACTTGCTGAACAGGCAAAAAAGGTCTCTCAGGAAAATCAGAGGCAAAGAGAAGCGGGTGCTGGTGAACTGATTATAAGTAACGATAGGGGAGTACAGGAATTTATAAGGTTACATTTTCCCCGCTTGCAAAGAACCAAAAGGAATACCGTACAAATCAACAAGGATTCGTATGAGAAGGCGGTTGTTGCTGGAAAAAATATTGTTCTTCATCAGAGTTTGACCGAGAAAAAACAGGGAAGCCAGCGGCTTTTATTGTAGTAATATATGTTAATTATCAGATGAATCCTTGCAGCCCTCGCCCAGAGAAGCGGTTTGATGAGCCGGGAGGTAATTTTGACGAAAAATTCTCACATTGACAGAGATAAGGAATGAATGATATAACCCTACTCCCAGCCTGCTGGGTTCAGGTGGATGGTATTTTTTAAAAATATCAGGAGAAATCAATTTCAGTGAACTTCAACAACAGGATAGAAAACAAATGGCTGAACCGAAAGTAGACCAAGAAAAAAAAGAGTTGGATGAAGCAGTTGCTGAACAGAAGAATACAGCGGAACAAGAGATCTCTGCTCACATAGATGAGGAGCAGAACCTAACAGCAGGAGCAGACAAGGAGTGCCAGCAAGAAAAGAAAAAAAATCAGAAAAAATCTAACCCAAAAACTATTACTGTTGATGGAAAGCAAGTCTCTCTTAAAAAATTTATCAAAGAACATAAAGAATTGGTTGAGGGAATGCCCAAACTGAATAAATTTCAGCGGAAGGCAATCAGGCGTTATCACAGGGAAGAGGCTTTAAAACCCTATCAGGCCGAGCTGATCCGTTTGCAAAAATATCTTGAGCTAAATAAACGCCGCATGATTATCCTGTTTGAAGGCCGGGATGCAGCAGGAAAGGGCGGCACCATTCGGCGGGTCACTCGGTATATGAATGAAAAACATTACCGCATTGTTGCCCTGGGTAAACCAACAGAACATCAGAAAACCCAGTGGTTTTTTCAAAAATATGTGGCTGAATTTCCTCGTGGTGGGGAAGTGGTTCTCTTTGACCGCAGTTGGTATAATCGGGCTGTGGTGGAGCAGGTTTTTGGGTTCTGTACCAATGAAGAGTACAATGATTTTATGCGAGGTGTGACAGGTTTTGAAAAAGATCTGGTCCGTCAAGGAACGATTCTGGTGAAACTCTATTTTTCCGTAACCAAGGAAGAACAGGCTAAACGTTTTAAACGGCGTAAGAGCGATCCACTCCGCCAATGGAAACTGTCAGAGATTGACGTACAGGCTCAGAATCGTTGGGATGACTTTACTCGACAAAAGTATGAAATGTTAAAGCGTACGCATACCAATGTGGCACCTTGGACCATTATTCGCTCAAACAATAAGCATCATGCTCGTATGAACGCTATGAAGATTATTCTCAACTCGGTTCCCTATGATCGAGGCAATAAGGAGCTTGATTATGTGCCAGAGCCAGACGTGGTGATCTCCGGGGCAAGGGAAAAGGAGTTGATGGATGCGCAACTGCTCAAGCTTGGCCGTTTTATCGGATAGAATACGTAGGGGTAGATCCCTGTGTCTACCCTAAACTCCTGTGTCTACCCGTTCCCACCGCATTCGGGGCAAACCCCTCCTATTTTTTCAAGGCCACAAAGGAGGCAAAGTTGATCCAGCGAAAAAACATCTCAGCCTCCTCAAAACCACTTGCCCTGAACAGGTTCATATTCTCTTCCGGGGTAAAGGGGATCAGCACATTTTCCAGGGCTTCTCGTTTAGCTGCAATTTCCAGTTCGGAATAGCCCTGATCCCGTTTAAAATCATGGTACAGATCAATAAAGGTTCTGTTCAGGCGACTGTGCTGACTGATGATTTTTTCGCTGACAAAGAGTAAGCCACCTGTTGGCAGGGAGGCGGCCAGCCGCTTGACAAAGTCCTGACGCAGCATGGGCCGGATAAACTGCATGGTATAGTTGCAGAGGATAACATCTGCACTTTCAAGTGTTGTTGAAAGTCCGGGGGCAGTGATATCTTGCTGCTGAAATTCAATAACCGCACTCTTTCCAAACATCTCAGCTTTTCGTCGGGCCTTATCCAACATGGCAGGGGCATTATCCAATCCAATAAACCGCAGATTCATGTCTGGTAGTAGGCGTGAAAGCTCCAGCAGGGTTGAACCTGTGGAACAGCCAAGATCGTAAATCACGCTTTCTGGCTCTGCTAATTGACGAATCATGGCGGCTGTGGTCTTGATCACGGTCTGGTAATGGGGTACGGAACGATCCAGCATGTCGTCAAAAATTTCTGCCACCTGATCATTAAAAGAAAAATCCTCAGTTACCTTGCCGCTGCTGTAGACACTGTCCTTGTTCATCTTCTCTTCTGTTTTTAAGATTTTTCCCGACGTTCAGGGCTGCCCAGCGATAAATCACTGGGCGGAATGCTTTTCTTTTCGATAAAACGATTTCCCAAGTTGTAAAATAGCCTTGCTATCTTGTCAAACTGAAAGTATACAATGTGTGTCATTTAGTTTTAACAGGCTAAATACTCTGAATGCTCTGGATACTCCACCCGTTAGGGGTGCGAGGCGATTTTAATTTTACGCAATTTAACAGCTATGTCCTCTAATCAGGAAATACACTTTGATGAGATCCTTGCTCGTTACAAATCAGACCCCTATAATTACGTGGATATGCTCGCAATCCATACTGGAAAGGTTCGTTTTTTAGTCACGGAGGATTCTACAGTGGACGGGGCCTCTGGTGAGTGGAAGCACAAGCCAGGAACGCAGTTGTATGAGATTAATCGGGAGAGAAATACCAAGATTATCACCTCAAAGACCAACGGGACAATCTCTGCTCTTCGTAGTGAACTGGACAATCAATTTGTTGAGTCTGGAGAAAAACTGCTCACCATTCGTCATCCACTCAAGAAAAAAGAAATTATTGAGGCCATCTTGCAAGAGGTCTTATTCCTGTTTGAGGCTCCAGAACGGGCAAGGTATTATTTTTCAATGGATATTCAGGCCCGAATTGATCAGAAAGGTGCTCGTTCAGTTTTTATCCAGCCTGGGGATGAGATTATCACCATGTCTCTGATGAAGCGAGATACCCCAGTCTACTATACAGGTGAACCTGGTATTATTCATTCCGTGTACTTTACTCCTGGCGAAAGCATGAAGCAGGGCAAGCCCCTTATCGGTGTGTGTGCGAAAGATAAACTTCCCCTTGTTCAGAAGATCATTACCCGGGTGAAGGCTGAGTGGGAGTCGTGAAAGAATATCCTCGCCCTAGAGGGGCGCAGCAATTCAGCTCATAAAAAACACCTAATGATTTAAGTATAGTATCTTAGAGGCTGAAAATTTTTTTCCGGCTATTTTTGGCATGCTTCATACACCCCAAAAAGTAGTTGACACTTTTTTTAAATACAGCTCTCTAAAGACGCACCGGTGCATATCACCGAAGTGCATCTATGCAGCAGTCGTTATAAACGGTCCTGACTGAAGTGCGGGAAGAGCAGCTGTATTATTCTCAGGCCGCAGCCGGAAAAAATTGAGGAGCTTTCTCCTCAATCAGATCGAACAGCAGCTCCGTCCAATCTTTTTCCTGTTTTTTGCCTGTCAGGATTTCCATCGGTGTTTTGTGGACACGTTTTCCTGCTCGGTACCTCCTGTTATTATGATAAAAAGCAATCAAGTTGAGCATATTTTGATTGACTTGTCCCCGTGAGGTGTTCAGGTATGGACGAATGATAGAGTTAATACATTCCACCATCGCCGAACTCTGTACAATGGCATCCAATTCACTGTATATATGTTCCTTGATGGCTTCAAAATTCTCCTGAAGATACCCTTCAGCGAATTCGAGGCATACTTGCTCTCTGGCCGCACATTTTTTACGGCGATCTGCCTTTTTTGCTTTTATTGCAGCCTTATGATCTTGCCATGCTAAACAGAGTGCTGACAGGGCATTCTGGTCAATCGACAGCTTGTCAAGCTTCTTCCGTACTTCACAGGCGACATCGAAGTAATTCAGCATTGTCGACATGATGCGCCTTATCTA
>QYLO01000051.1 GCA_022766165.1 Candidatus Electrothrix gigas | reverse complement strand
AAAGTCAATGAAGTGCAAGTGCTGCGTATGTTTTCAACGGGAAAGGCATACCACATTTTTGTTCAAATGGGAACGGCACACTGGCAATAATGCAACCTTTACCGGTACGGCCAGAGACAGCTCCTGCACGTCTCTGATATCTTTTTCCTGCACAGCCTGTTCTGTTTCTAGAAAATGTTGATAGGCCAGCCCCTTGCTCAACCCGGATTGCGCAGGATCAGCCGGATTATCCCAAGTTTCCCTGGTCCAATCACTGTTCAGATGGGAGGCGATCCATTGTTGAACCTGCCTGTGGATGTGCAGAATTGCGGCAAGGTGTTCCTCTGCTTGTAGGGGCAGGCCCCTGTGCCTGCCCGATAACTCAGGGCGAACACAGGGATTCGCCCCTACGGTGTCCGGCAAAGGATCAAAATGGATAAGGGATGTAGGGGGCGGTAACGTTGTAGGGGCGACCGGCCGGTCGCCCCTGCTTAAACCCAAAACGCAGGCCAGATCATATAAGGTAAGGGTGGCGGGAACGGGCAGGGCAAAATGCTTGTGCAGCACCTGTTCAAGATCGGTCCAAGAGGGATCAAGGTTACGACGAAAAAGATTGCGCAGCGGCTTATCCGCCATCATTGCTGCCCAGTCATCAAGCCCCTGCCGGATTCCTGCACCGAAAAAGAAGATATGCGGCCTGCCTTGCCTTTCAACAGCCTCTTGCCAGAGATCAAGGAAACAGGCGGAAAAATCACGCCAAACATCTTGCCACGTTTTTTGCCGTTCTGCTTGCGCCGCTTTATCCCCGACCACCCAGGTGAATATCTGCAAATCCTCAGCACCCTGACCATGTTGCCCCACTCCCAAGCCCAGAGCCTTGGGCAGCATGGTCACGGGATCATTGAGCAGATGAACGAAAAAACAGGTTGCAATATGCGCCGGAAAAAGTTCTGTCCGTTGCCGGATCAGAATGATTTTGTTTTCCTGCAAGGCAGTGACAGCATTGTGCAGACCTTCTCTTTGCGCAGGGCTGAAATCGGTATTGACGGTACATGTTGTAGGGGCTGGCCCCTGTGCCTGCCCGGTACGTAGGGACACGGCATGCCGTGTCCCTACAGAATTATCGGCAAACCAAACCGATGCCTCCTCAATATTCCGCAAACTCAAGGCCCGCATTTTCTCCAAAGCACCTTGGGAGAGCCGGGGGATGAACTGAATATCTTCTTCGTGCAAAGCCTGCTGATAACAGGAGGGAAAAAAGAGGCAGCTCAGGCAATGGGCTTGTATTTGCCAGCCGGCTTGATCCGGAGAACGGGAAAGGCAGTGGGCGAAATTACGCAAAAGCGCGGGCAAGCTGGCCAGATAGGGCTGGAGAGCAAAGGTATGCCGCTGGGGTTTGTCATCAAGGGGTGAGCGAATCAGAAGAAAGCCGCTGTCTGCGACCTGAATGCCTTTTGTATCAAGCCGCTCCTGCTCCAAAAAGGTCTTGAGCAAAAACGCATAAAAGGCCACCTGCCATTTCTGATGATAACGGGGCTTGGCAACACTTTTGATGTCGCCCACTTCCAAGATGATATTTGGTCCTTCAACTGCAATACGGATGAGATCCGGGATACCGACTCCGTCCACAGTGACACCGGGAAGAACAGCTTGCTCCTTACCTGTCAGGCCAAATAACTCGGATGACTTTGGTAAAAGGGACAAGAGCGCAGGCAGGTGAAATACGCCTTGGGCCAGATAGAGCTTTCCGGCAATATCCTTTTGCTCTAAAATACGGTGCAGGTACTCTCTGGTTTCTGCGCAACGGGCCTCCAGAGAGCGGGGCATCCCATCCTGATCCTCTTTGCTGATACTATGAAATTGCTCTTTGAATCCGGCAAGCTCGTCCATAATCTCCTGTTCAAAGGCTAAACCCCGTGCCAAACGAAGGCTTGCATACTCGTCGTCCAGCGGGCTTTGGCGGAGGGGCTGGTCTTCAGGCCGGAGAAAAGAAGCGCAGAACTGACGATCACATTGGTGGTGGCGAAAATATTCACCGATCATGGTGCCGGTCAAGGGCCTGTTCTGATAGCGCACCTCCTTGCCCGTGATAAAGATCGGGGCAACATCTTCAGCATCTCCATGCCGCTCCTTTTCCAAAGCCAATAATGGTTGATTCTGCACCTCAAAAAAGGTGGGCCCTTGTTCTTCAGCCTGCTCAGGATGAAATTCAAGATTGCGCGGATCACCCTCTACGATCTCGGAGGAACTGTCTTTGTATTGCTGAAAAAAAGCAATCAGTCGCTGATCAAAGATACAATCAGCGAGTTCGTGGCGTAATATCTCCGTCGGCAAGGTCGCACAAAAGGCATTGAGCGGAAACATGGCCCGCAGCTGCTTATAATGGCGTTTGACCCAGGCGGTGAAATCGTCGTGTTGTAAGGGCAGGCGCAACTTTTCAAAAGGAATCCATTGGCTACAGATCAAGCCGATCTCATCGGAATCCACCTCAACATCTTCTACATCTTCTGGTTGTTCGGCAAAATACTCCTTCACGCTCCAGGCAAGCAGCATATTCCCCACGGCGCCCAGATAGGTGCGGTATTGAAAAGAGTCTGTTCCAGCCCGAACCACTTCAATGCCGTTAGCAAGCAGGACCGCCCTGGCATCCTGAGTGAGCTGCTGGCGGATCAGTTTTCGGGTCCGGGAGAAAAGTCCGACAGCAGCCACATTATCAGCAGAATCTGTTGATTTAAGGACTGCCCGCATGGCCTGCGCTGTTTCCAGGGAGACATGACAGCCCATGCCGAGCCAGAGCAGTTCTTTGTCATCCAGTCGCTCCTGCGTGGGTTCGGCCAGCACCCGTTTATCCGCCTTGGTGCTGATCCAGAGGATACGCAGAGGCCGCCCTGCAAGCAGGACCTTGTCGCCGGGATCAAGCTGCTTGACAATGGTCTGCGGAATATCAGCCACTGGTTCGCCTGCCACATCCAGCTTGTACTCAATCTCGGTTTCCGGGAAATTGGACCAGATTTGATACTCTGTCAAGGCATCCCAATATCGCCATCCTCCTGTATATAAGCCCTCAACTTTGTCCTTGCGCAGCCATTGTTTCTTGAGCAGCGATTGGAAAATGCTCTCGATCCACGTTCCTGTTTCCTCCTTATCCGTATCAGCACCCGGATCAGCAAAGAGATTCTGTACGGCTGCCAAAGAAAGACGCTTTTTCTCATACAAACAGGAAATGATCTGCTGACTGAGTACGCTGGGGAAACTTCTGGGCAATGCCGCCTCCACCTGCCCCTGTCGAGCCAGTTTCAGCAGGGCAAGAAAACGCAATGCCTGCTGTCCTGCCTGCTCGCCTCGACAGATTCCCCAGAAATGGATGGCCTTTTGCCGTCGATTGGCCCGACCGATGCGTTGCAGAAAGGCGGCAACCGAATCCGGCGGTTCAAAGAGAATGACCGCATCCACATCTCCCACATCAATGCCCAGTTCCAGAGTGGAGGTGGCAATGCAGATTGATCTGTCCTGTTTGCGGAAACTGCGTTCCACCTGTTGCCGCTGTTTGGATGTGAGATTGGAGTAATGGAGATGAACCCTGCCGCAAAAGGAACGGCTTTGATTCAACAGCTTAAACGTCTTGTCGCACCGGCCCCGACTGTTGGCAAAGAGCAGAATCTTGCGATACTCCCATTCTTGGTACAGATCATCCAGAAAGCCGGTCAGCTCCTGTTCATCATGGTGCAGATGCACCAGTCTGGGCACGATGTCCCGACTCACCGTGTCAGCCAAGAATACCGTATCCGGGGAGCAGCCCAGAAAGCGGCCCACCTCCTCGGAATCGGCAAGGGTGGCGGATAAGGCTATCCTTTGTACTCTTTGACTGATACGCCGCTCCAGACGTTGGAGCAGGTAGACCAGTTGTTGACCACGATATTGATGGATAAAGGAATGGGCCTCGTCAATAATCACGATGCGCACCCGTGCAAGAAAACCGCGCAGATCCTGATTGGAGCTGCCCAGCATCACATCCAGCGACTCGGGCGTGGTAAGGAGCAGGGCAGGGCTGCCGCCGCCTCGCAGTTTGAGATCACCGGTGCGAACGGCAAAGCCAAGCCCCAGCCGTTCGGTGATAATTGCTTTGAAACGCCGATACATATCAGCGGCCAAGGCACGGGTGGGGACAATATAGAGGACCGCTTCATCGGCCCCGGAGCTGATGACCCGTTCCAGACACGGGGCCAGCACAGCCTCGGTTTTTCCGGAACCGGTGGCGGATTGGAGAATAAGGTCTTTATGCGCCAGGATCGGTTCAACGGCCTGTTGCTGGATGGGATGCAGCTGCCGGAACGTGCCGTAAAAGGCGCGGTAGGTGTTGGGGAGGTGAAGGATCAAGTTTGCGGTCAGGGTTTGTCATTATCGGCTGAATGGAGCGTAGCGGAATTGCCTTCCGGTGTAGCGCCGTGTGAGACGATTTTTTGTATATATACTGCTCCAACTTAGGTTTTTCTGGCACACTATTTGCTAAATAACTATTTGTAAATTCACCCATGTTATTTGAATTACTACAGGTATGGTGAACTATTTTAAATATACGAAAAATCAGTTGACTTTATCCTTAAAATGGTTATTAGCATAAATCATGCCGAAAAAAACCAAAATTGGATGACTATAGAACGATCCAGGTTCTCGTTCAGGTGATAAGAACGGCGCCACCATTTTAAATTTTTCGTAATAATTATGATAAGGGTGTTGAAACGATCCCGGTATAAGAACGATAAATTAAGTATTTAACGATTTTTAGATAAAAACCGTATCTTCTTGATTTATCGTTAATAATAATACTTCGTTTCAACACCCTTACTTTGTTTTGTCAAGGGCCTTTTTACCCCTTACCTCTTTCGGATAATCCTCTTTGTTCCATTTTCGCAACGCCCCAAGATCTTCCCGGCACCTGTTCGATTCTTATCCACAATAGCAAGAGAAAACGAGGGTACACCTGCGGCAATCAGCTTATCAGCTATTTCAGACTTCAGCTCCTCACAGTCTTTAATCCCAGTAAACTTTGCAGGTTTTTTTTTGGACACAAGATCAAGTACTGGGATTTGTACTATTTTCTTTGTCCCATTCTCACAACTACTTACTATGGTTCCACTACCTGTCCAGTCCTTATCCACAATGTCAAGAAAAAAAGAAGATACGCCTGCGGCAACCAGCTTGTCAGTTATCTCAGACTTCAGCTCCTCACAGGGTTTAATATCATAGGCAAATGTTACAGAGAGATGTGAAGGTTTATCTGCATGTTTGTCCTTAGCCACAGAATCGAGTATGGGAATACGTACTATTCTCTTTGTTCCATTCTCACAACTGCCTACAATAGTTCCAATACCAGCCCAATTCTGGTCCACAATAGCAAGAACAGACGGGGATATGCCTGCGGCACTAAGCTTTGCAGCTATCTCAGACTTGAGTTTTTTACAGTTTTTAATAGCAGCGGTAGCCTGTCCTGCCCCCAATATAATTACACAAAACACAACAACACTCTTCATCAATTCTTCTCCATCAATGACCTAGGAAATCCACACCTCTGTGGTCAGAGGATGAACTGTATGGTATTTGGCAGATATATCCTTTAACTGTATACCCAATGAGTAAGTCAAGTATTAAAAACTGCATCATCAGGAAGAACCTGATCTGTTTTTCCAGTTTTCCCTGTCTTATCCCTCTTCCGATTGTCTTGACAAAAAGATCGTCGCTTTTTAGGATGACAAATCATATCAACTCAACAAGTACCTGCGAAGAAAGATCGATACGCTGTTTCTAGCCCATACAGCCAATAACAGAATAATAACCAATAAACATAATGGATAAAATACAAATCAACGGAGGACGTCCGCTCCAGGGAAGCATCAAGGTCAGTGGTGCAAAAAATGCAGCCCTGCCCCTGCTGGCAGCCACCATCTTGGCCCCTGGAACCTATACCCTCCACAATGTTCCAGATCTCAGGGACACCCGCACCATGCTCATGCTGCTTCAAACCTTGGGTGCGAGTTGGGAACGGTCTGGCAGTTCTGTGCAGATCAACACTGCTGATCTCACTGGCGCTGAAGCTCCTTATGATCTGGTAAAGACCATGCGGGCTTCGGTACTTGTGCTTGGGCCTCTTCTCACCCGAGCAGGTTGTGCCAGGGTCTCGTTACCTGGTGGCTGTGCCATTGGTGCTCGACCTATTAACTTTCATCTTCGCGGTTTTGAACAACTTGGTGCTGTTACGCGGCTTGAAAGTGGTTATGTGGAAGCACGGGTTCAAGACGAGTTGACTGGCAACACAGTGTATTTTGATATTCCTTCAGTTACAGGGACAGAAAACGTACTCATGGCCTCGGTCAAGGCAACAGGAGTAACAACGATCCGCAATGCAGCAAAAGAACCAGAGGTAAGCAACCTTGTTGATATGCTCACAGCAATGGGAGCAAAAATTGAAGGCCGCAATACAGACTGTCTGACGGTCACCGGTGTTACCTCCTTACAGGCCACTGAGGCAACCATTATTCCTGATCGTATTGAGGCAGGTACCTATGCCATTGCCGTAGGAGCAACTGGTGGCGAACTTGAAATCACTCAGTGTGATCCCTCACACTTGCCTGTCCTCATAGAAAAACTTCGAGCTGCTGGCATGGAAATCGCTACAGGAAAAAAGAGTATTATCGCCTCATGTCCTGTCAACAGCCGAGGTGAACGCTGTTCGCTCCAGGCTGTGAATATCACCACCATGCCCTATCCTGGATTCCCCACGGATCTGCAAGCCCAATTCATGGCCCTGATGATCCAATGCAACGGCACCTCTATTATCCATGAAACTATCTTTGAGAATCGTTTCATGCATGTTGCTGAACTCCAGCGATTAGGAGCAAAAATCAATATTGATGGGGCCACAGCCATTGTCAACGGAATTGCCCGTAACAACCTTTTTGCAGCACCTATGATGGCAACCGATCTACGGGCCTCTGCCTCCTTAGTGGTGGCAGGTTTGGCTGCTTCAGGGACTACAGAGATAACAAGAATTTACCATCTTGAACGAGGATATGAAAACATGGTGGAAAAACTGAGCCAGGTTGGTGCAAAAATTAAGCAGGTTGCCGGTTAATCCTTTTCTTTCCCCCTTTTTTTCCCTTTTTCTTTCTCCTTTTCATCTGGTGTTGCCGGGAGCGGCAGGCATATTTCAACAGTACAGCCCTGTCTGCCCTGTTCCGGTTCCAGCAGATGAATTGTCCCCTTATGCTGTTCAACAAACTGCTGGACAATGGCTAAACCAAGCCCAGCGCTGTCCTCACGTGTAGAAAAAAATGGAGTAAACACCTTTTCCCGGATCGTATCTGCAATCCCTATACCTTGATCAATCACTGCAATACAGAGAAAGGGCTGTTCTTCTTGATCTTGTCGCTGGTCCTGCCCCTCGGTAACCTGCACAAGAATAGGCTCTGCTGTATCCTTTGAGCCAAAGCAACTATTTTCTAAGAGGTGAATCAAAATAATCTGGATCTGTCGCTGGTCTCCCCAGCAGTCGAGATGTTCTGGAATATCAGCGGTGATAACACATCCTGGATAGCGCGATTTTTTTCCCTGTATTTGGCGAACAGCATCAAGAACCACCCGTTTCAGATTAAACCATTCCGGCTCCAACTCCTTGGGATGGGAATAGTGGAGAAAATCATTAATGGTCTTCTCCATCCGATCTGATTCACGCAAAATGATCTCTATGAGATGACGGTTCGTGCTGATAATAGGATCATCAGAGTTCTTGAGTCGTTCCTTGGTATGGACGTTCAAAATTTGCGCAGAACCTGAAATAGCTGCTAAGGGATTACGAAAATCATGGGCAACAGCACCACTCAACTCACCGATAGTGGCCATCTTTTCGCTTTCCCTCACCTGTTGCTCCATCTTTTCCAGCACGCTAATGTCCTGCAGGGTGATAACTTTACAGCGTGCATCTTCTCCACCTCCTTGCATCTCTGGATCAGCTGGTAAATTTAACTGCGCCAAGGTAAATCTGACCCGGGTTGTGCTACCGTCTTGTTTGGTAAAATCAAGCGCCTGTTTGCTCTCGTCGTTTTCTCTGAGAATAATTGGCGGAAAAAAGCCATCAAAGGGCAGACCAATGATTTTTTCAGCAGAAAAGCCTGTTATCTTTTCAAAGGCAATATTACAGGAAGTAACTAGATTTCTTCCGTCAACAGTGATAATGCCGGTATTGATATCGTCAAAAATCTGTTTATACAAGAGGTTCAGGCGATCAAACTGCACCGAAGTCCTTGTAAGGGCCTCCTCAGTCTTACGCAACCGTGCCGCCACAATGCTACTCAACAAGCCTATAGCAAAGAAGACAACCACATAAACCGAAAAAATATTGACAACATCAAGAAAATAATCCGGCGGAATATAGTTTGTATGCGAGTAAAAAGGGGGAATATATTCAAAATATTCACAGAGAAGAATAGCCCCGTATAAGAGAGAAGAGGCGGTGGCAGCTAACAGTCCTCCAATCCGATTCAAGTTCAATCCTCCTGCAAGAACAGGAAAGATGAAAATTGGTCTAAAAATAGACTGGCTACATCCGGTTCCCAAAACTAACAGGGCAGAGAATACCGTGTCTGAAAGAACTTGAATAAGACCGAACCGGGAAAGATGACTGGTCTTTGTCTGTAAAAGGCCAGCAGAACCAATTGAATAGATAAAGACCACGGACAGAAAGGCCATAGTTACAGCATTGGGAGGTAAAATAACATTACGCCCCAAGTGCTGTAAAACAGCAGTCACCGTAATCAGCAGAGCAAAGAGTATGACCCTTGTCATGATCATCCAGATCAGATGTCGACGTAACTGTTCGCTTGAATCCTGTAGAGGGGTCAACTCTCTGATAAGTTTATTAATAGCCATAATACATTGTCCAGATTGGTTGATAAAAAAGCACGGTCAACAGAACCCTTGGTTTACTCTTCAATCAATCTCGTATTTTTTTGTTTTATAACGCAAGGATCTAAAGCTGATTTTGAGCAGTTCAGCAGCCCGCATTTTTGAACCTTTAGCTGCATCAAGCGCATGTTTGATCATTTTGGTTTCCAACTCAAGCAATATATCTTCCAGGCCCCGGCTAAAGAGTTCCTGTTCATCCTGCGCTCCAACAAACAGGGGGCTGTTCTTTTGCTCATTAACTGTAACTGTATCCTCTTTTCGAGAGAGTATCAGGCTTTCTGGAAGAATAATATTGGATGCCTCAAGGGCTACCCCTCGTTCGATGATATTTTCCAACTCCCGTACATTCCCAGGAAAATTATACTCCATCAGTACTTCTAGCCCGTAGGACGAGATGGTTTGAACCTCTTTGCCCAACAACTTGGAATATTTTTTTAAAAAATAATCGACCAGCAGCGGAACATCGCCTTTGCGTTCTCTGAGCGGTGGGACACGGATCGGGACAACTGCCAGTCGATAAAAGAGATCTTCTCGGAAACGTTTTTCCATGATCTCGTCTTCCAGATTTCTGTTGGTCGCAGAAACAATCCGGACATTAACCTGCTTTGTTTTGGTCGAACCCACTGGCATAAATTCACGTTCCTGAAGCACCCGCAACAGCTTGGTCTGGATAATCGGAGTCAGCTCACCGATCTCATCAAGAAAGGCCGTGCCTGAATCAGCCTGCTGAAAAAGTCCGGGTTTGTTGGCCACAGCACCTGTAAAAGCTCCTTTGACATGGCCAAAAAGTTCGCTCTCAAGAAGACTTTCAGGAATGGCACTGCATGTAATTGGGACAAAGGGCTTTGAAGATACATTGGAATGCTCATGAAGAGCCTTGGCAACCAGCTCTTTTCCAGTGCCGGATTCGCCGTAAATAAGTACACTGGCCGGGGTGGGAGCAACTCGCCTGATCAGATCAAAGATCCGGAGCATTTCAGGGCTTGATCCGATAATTCCAGAAAAAACACCTTGTTCCTCGTTTCTCTTTGCCGATGTTTTTCGCTGAACAGCGGTTCTGATGACATTTTTTATCTCATCAACGTGAAACGGTTTAGTGAGATAATCAAAGGCTCCCTGCTTCATTGCCTGCACAGCATCATCAGGTGAGGCGTATGCCGTGATCATGACCACTGGCAAATCCGGGAAACGCTGCTTGAGTTCTGTGAGTAATTCAAGTCCGTTCATGCCAGGCATACGAATGTCCGTAATAACAACATCGAACGGATCGTGAGGATCTTTGACAGCAAGGTCCAAGGCTTGAGCCGCATCAGGTGCAACTGTTACTTCGTATCCCTCATTATCGAACAGGATCTTGAGAAAATCACGCATACTTAACTCGTCATCTACAATAAGAATACGGGGCATGGTATGTTGTTTCTCTCGTTAACTTTGCTGTACGTCTTTCGTCTTTACTTTCATTAAAAAAGGCTTTTCAATCAAAACAATTAAAAATTGATCTCTCCCTTTCCCTTCTTGAATGTCTACTCTTTGTAATCTATCAATGAATTATACTCTACGTCAATGAATATCCATTCATCAAAGAAAACTGAGGAAAATAAAGAGAAATACCGGGAGGCCAGAAAAAAACTTAACATCAAGTTATGAATAGGGTATATGGAGAGGGTATGTTGTTCTCTCAAGTTATCTCAGTTATCTCTGTCACCCTTTAAAAAAGAACATGAGCAATTCCGAATCTCTTTCACAAAGTACCCTTATCGAACATCTTGCAGAACTGCGTTCCTGCCTGATCATCTCACTGGCAGCAACAGCGGCTGGTTTTGCTGTTGCCTACAACTTTATTCAGCCTCTTGCCGATTGGTTTTTTCGGCCACTCATTCGAGTGCTTCCCAAAGATCAAAGTCTTATCTTTACCTCGTACCAAGAGGGCTTTTTTTTTATCTAAAGCTCGCCCTTGTTGCAGGTATTCTGCTTGCCAGCCCTGTTATCTTTCATCAAATTTGGCGTTTTATTGCACCTGGCCTGTATCAGCATGAAAAAAAAATACTGGTCCCCTTTAGCATTATTTCAAGCTGTTGCTTTCTTGGTGGTGCGGCCTTTGGTTACTTTATTGTTTTCCCGCCAGCCTTTCGTTTTTTGCTGAGTTACTCCAGTGCATTTCTTGATCCCATGCCAGCGGTGAGTGAGTATTTTTCCCTTGCCCTCCGCCTGCTCCTCGCCTTTGGTGCTATTTTTGAACTACCGGTCTTTATGGTATTTTTAGCCAAACTTGGCATTGTTGATGCACCGTTTTTAGTCAAAAATCGTAAGTACGCTTTTCTGCTTGCCTTTATCATTGCAGCAGTTGTTACCCCTACCCCAGATGTCGTCAACCAACTTTTCATGGCTGGCCCGCTGGTTGTTCTCTATGAGATCAGCATTCTTGCGGTGCATTTTTTTGCACGAAAGCCCTTGAAAGAGACAGTGCAAGAAAAAGGAGAACGGATAGAATAAATTCTCAAGATAAGGAATAACGCCTTGCTACTATAATAAAAACTTAACAGTAAGAGGGAGAACTCTCTAGTAGAGAGCCTGTTTCTTCTCTTAACAGGCTCAGGCTCAACACGCATTGAGGCGGGATCAGAGGTATGAGTTTATGATCAGGGCGAGTTACGACACTCCCTGAATATCTTGTTTTGACAAGTGGAGCATTTCTCTCCTGTCATTTTTCTATAAATTTCCGCAACAGCGTTACTCTTACTATCAAAAAAATGGTCGCCTCCTATACTTTTGATAAAACCGGATTCTACTGCAAATTCATACACGGATGCCTTCATATTAACAAAGTAAAGGCCACCGCCCATCTTTTTGAGACGATTATTTTCTGCAATCAAGGCTTCAGCACCAGCTAAGTCAATCAGATTAATGCCAGTAGCAATAATGAGAATACTGTATATTCCCTCTTTATCAGATACCTCTGCAATACGATTCTGGATGTGATTGATTGAACCAAAATAAATAGACCTGTCGATTCGGAGAATTTTGAGCTGTGGACATTCTGGTAAGGGCTTTTGATCTATATCCACAAATTTTCGTATATCGTCTTTTTTTACATTATCAACAGAAAGTGAATGAATCTCTGGGGTTGAGGTCTTAGCCAGAAAAAGAATCAACGACAGAAGTACTCCCAGATAAATGGCAAATTCCAGCTCAAGAAACAGGGTGGCAAAAAAGGTCGTCAACAGCACTGCGGATTCTGATTTGCTGAATGTCAACACCTTTTTAATATGATGAAAATCAATGAGATTATAGGCAACCAACAGAATAACCCCGCCCATAGCCGCAATGGGAAGATAGGCGGTCAACGGAGCAATGAGCAGAATAATACACATCAGCGCAATTGCGGCGAAAATAGCAGAGAGAGGAGTCTTCGCACCAGCCTCATAGTTGATTCCAGAACGGGTAAAAGAGCCAGACCCTGCGTAACTGGACATAAAACTTCCGCAGATATTTGATAATCCTTGACCGATGAACTCCTGGTTCGAATCGATGCGCTGGTTGGACTTGGTAGCAACAGCTCGACTAATAGACACAGCTTCGATCAGACCCAGCAGGGCAACGGCAAAGGCTTCAGGTGCCAGCATTTTAATAGTTGTAGGGGAAAAATCAGGTGATGATAACGGAGGAAGATGAGCAGGTATTTTACCGACCAGTTTGATGGCTCCAGGCTCTGATATCTGAAATTTATTGAACAGAAAGGCAAGCACACTGCCCATAACCATACCAATAAGAAGATTTGGTAATTTTGGGAAAAAATTTTTTGAGGCAAGAGACACTATCAGGGTGAGAATGCCGATCGCAAGAAGAAATATGTTGATATCTTGTATCCCTTGAAAAAGGTCTACCCACGTATGGAGAAACGATTCACCTTTTGGAATTTCGATACCGGTTATATGTTTCATCTGGCTTGTGGCGATTAAAATGGCAGCTCCAGCAGTAAACCCGATCACAACCGTATGGGAAACAAAATTAACCAGGGAACCCAAGCGGGCAAGGCCAAAGGCAAACTGATAGATCCCAGCAAGAAATGTCAGCGTTAATGCCTGACTAATAAATTCCGGGCTGCCCACTTCGGCGTGATGACTAATTGATGAGAACACCACAATGGAAATAGCTGTGGTTGGGCCTGAGATAAGATGAAAAGACGAGCCAAATAATGCCGCAATAATCGGCGTAATCATTGCCGTGTACAGACCGTATTCCGGCGGCAGACCGGCAATAGTCGCAAATGCGACACCTTGGGGTAAAACAATGACTGCACCTGTTAGGCCAGCCATAAAATCATCTTTGATGGTATCCTTGGTTACTAATTTGAACCATCGAAGAAAAGGGAACAGCGACTCCACCTTCATTCTACTTCCTCTTGTGTTAATTTTGTTAAGTTAAAATTATGAGCCGAAACAGCTCAAACGACTTTCTTGTCAAGCGAGATAAAAACTTCGTCCGTCTCTGTATTGCGGTATTTAACGTTTGTCAAGCGTAAATCATAAATCTCATATTTTCTTCATGGGAAGGTACTTTTTTCTTCTAAGTAACAAATTTCTGTCTTATGCGGGAACAAGTTGTAACCCAAGGGACTTACTGTTTTGCCAATCGTTTTCTCAATTGCGCTTCATGGGCCTGTTCCTGTTCTCCAAAAACCGTTTCGTCGAAAGCTTTTTGTTTTCTGGCAAGAGAAATATAATCCGGGCCAGTTTGTGAGCAGTGGCTGTCATAGGGAAGTTATTAATTTTTTATTCCGTACTCTGTTTTCTGATCAAACTTTACAAAACCTTTACAATTCTTTTCCTGAACAACAAATTCTCTTTACATTCATTGTTTATAGTGCAGGCATAAGCAAAGGAACAACACATCACCACTCATAACAACCTGGAGAAAAATCATGAAAGCATTAAAAACCGCGATAGCTATTGTTTTTACCATGACCTTACTTGCCAGCTACAGTTTCGCCCAAGGTCAGGGGAGAGGCTTACGTTGCCAACAACGCTTTGTAGAGCTTGATACCAATAAGGATGGCAACGTGACCCTTTCAGAATTTATGGCAGTTGATCACCCGAGGGGAGAGGATCAGGCCAAGGCTATGTTCAAAGCAAAAGACACCGATAATGATGGCAAACTGACGCAGGCAGAATTCTGTCCCAGAGCATAAACAAGGTCTCTCCTGTCCAAATTGACAAACTCCTTATTACGCAAAAAAACTGCAACTATACACCACAACCTGGAGAAAAATATGATAACACGTTTGAACAAGAAAATCGCTACCGCTGTCCTGGCTGGCCTGCTCACCGCATCCCTTATTCCTATGACGGCAAACGCCTGTCGCAGAGGCGGCGGCGGACAAGGTCAAGGTCAGGGCGGAGGCTGTGCCATGAAAGGCGGTCAGAACGGCAAACATTTTGGCAAGGTTTTAGGTGTCTGGAGAAATACCCAGGCTGTAAAGGACCTGGGCCTGAGTGATGATCAGGTCAAAAAGCTGAAAGACGCTGATTTTGCAGCGCAAGAGAAATACCAGACCCTGCGGGCGGAAATGGACAGTCTGCGCCTGAAAATGGATCAGGAATTTTCAGAGGATAAGGTAAATGACGATGCTGTAAGCAAATTGTCCAAGCAGGTAGCCGCTGTCAAGGGCAAGATGATTGAGCAGCGTACTGAAACCCGCCTGATTATCCGCAACCTACTCACCCCGAAGCAGCATGACAAACTGCGCACCCTGCGGCAAAACCGACGCAGTGCCGGTCAAGGCAACGGCATGGACAGACCCTGCATGATGAACGGTCAGGGCGGAGGCAAGGGCATAAAAAAAGGCATGGGAAGAATGTAACCCCGCAGATTCTTGGGCAGGGACACGGTGCGCCGTACCCTTCCCAGGTTCATCTCCTTCTTTCCGGCTGTGGTGCGGCGGCTGAATTGGAATTTTTCGTATTTCAGTTATCGCACCGGCTTTTTCGACTTGAGACACATCCGTTTAATATTCCGCAACAAAGTGCTTCCTGAAATACCATAACACGATCCACCTGAGAAGAAATATTTTTCCCGTTCATCTTCCGTTAATCTTTTCTTTGTTATCCTAGAGTGATAAACAAGAGCAAATTGCTGCAACCATTATCACTGACGGAGGTCTTTCCATGAAAAAGAAAACAGCATCCTGACCATAATCGCTTCCTTCCTCACACGGGCACTCTTCGCAACTGCCCACGGCATTGGAGATGACGACCGTGACAGCCGCTACGAAGACGGAGGCCGGATGATGCAACTTGCCAACTTATGACAATAAGAAGCTGTGCAGACAGCACCCTGCCACCTGCCAAACAGCACACTGTTTTGTCAACAAATCAAACATTAACCTTTTTTATACATTTTTCCCATGAAGATGACACGAGACTGGATTACCCCCATAACCACAGGAGCCTTCCTGCTGACCGCCGTGACCGGCATTCTTCTCTTTTTCCATGCAGACACCGGACTGAACAAAGATGTTCACGAATGGTTGAGCTGGGTTTTTCTGATCGGAGCAATATTGCATCTTGTTCTGAATTTTGCTTCCTTTAAAAAATATCTTACTCAGCGTAAAGGACAGGTGCTCATGGGCAGCTTTGTCCTCCTGCTGGCACTGAGCTTTATTCCATTTGAAGAAGAACATCACCACGCCCCTCCTTTTGTCCCGCCGATCAGGGCCCTGGCGGATGCACCGTTGTCCACTCTGGCGCAGGTTGCCCGGACCAGCACGGACCAACTCCGTGACCGCCTGAGCCGGGAAGGCATTGTTGTTGCCTCCTATGATCAGAGTCTCAGAGAGTTGATTGGCGATGATTTCCGGGACCAGGTGCATATATTAGAGGAGCTTCTCGAAAAAGAGTAGTAACTTTCTGCTGCTCATCTGCCAGCAATACGCCCTCCTTGCTGTTTTCCGGTCCTTCCGCTGCCAGCTTCTCCTTCAACAACCCTTCATTGTACAACCAGGCAGCGGTCGGGTCAGGATTTCCCTATCCTGCCATCCTCTCCCCTGTGCGTTTCCGAGGCTCCGATATCAATGCCTGCAGCAGGATGAATTATATGCAGAGCATCAAGCTTGTTCTTCCTGTTTCCTCGTTTTTTCTTTGCCATTGTCGTACCTCCTTTACGTAATTTGAGTAATAGTGGTGGTGGTGGCCGGATGGTGATAAAAAATATTCTTCTAAGTGGGATAGTTCTACATTCCTTGAGGATATGCAGCAATTCAAAAATGAGGCAAGAAAAATCAGGACGTCGCAGATTAGTTATTTAGGCAGAGGTTTACAGTGTTTTATGAATAGGGTATGTTAGGTGGAGTAAACGTTACGATAGGTTACGACAGGCAAGTTGCTGCTGTTCTGAGAAGAGAAAAAGAGACAATAATGACCAAATCAATCCTCCAAGCAAACAAAAGCTACAGCTTTTCCGATTACTTTGAACTCAGTTACCCCACCAAAGATATTGTGGCCGAATTCGGTTACAGCTACAAGCTGACCAAGCTTGCCCTTCCGCAAGGCACATTCACAGGAAAACTTGATCGGCTCCGTCAGGCATTTTATACAAAACTTCCTCATATCTCTCTGACCTCTGAAACGGCCAAACGGGAAATGCTGATTGCCCCGATTATTTTGGAGCTGCTTGATTATGTGGAACTGGATGTTGATATTGAATATCCTGTCTATGTCAATGATCGACTCAAAGGAAATGTCGATTACTTTTTGCATGCCGGACAAAATTTCATTATTGCAGAGGCCAAGAAGTCCGATCTTGAACGCGGCTTTAGTCAGCTGGCAGTGGAGCTGATTGCTATGGAACAATATCAAGAGGAAGTACCCGAGTTTATCTACGGTGCCGTAACTGTAGGTGATCTATGGAGGTTTGGAATGCTTGATCGAGATCGTAAAATGATTGTCAAAGACATTGATTCCTTTCGGGTACCGCTTGATTTAGACGACCTGTTTCAGGTCCTGTTGGGAATACTTCAGCCTGTTACGACTGCGGTTACAACAGCGGATTCTGTCTAAAAAATATACTGACCCTACACTGTACGCAGAAACTGTTGCATACTAAATTCACCAAGATATTTGAGAAAACAATAAAATTATATAAAGGAGGAACCCATGTCCTATATAGCAGATTTTGAAAAAGCCCTTGAAATAGGTCGTCCACCCAACATCAAAGCCCTGTTTCCCAACTCCAAGGCCCTGTTGGTCAGCGGCAAGGTGATTGATCGGGCCATGTTGGCAAAAGGTAAGGCCATGACGATGGCAGCCAACGGTCGCAACCATTTAGTTATGCGTGGTGCCTTGATGGCAGCCCAGCGTGCTCAGGCTGCTCTGATTATCGAGATTGCTCGTTCCGAAGGCGGAGCCTCGGCCTATTGCCCGACCAACTATTGGAACATGGCCCGGCAGGTGGACGCTCTCTGCAATGAGCTGGGCATCACCGTGCCGGTGGCTATTCATGCGGATCATTACGGCATCAAATCCGCCGATGACCTGCCCTTTGCCCGCACGGAAATTCCCTCGCTCTTTGATGCCGGGATCACCTCCATCGCCATCGATGCCTCGCACATGCAGGACGATGACAACCTGCTGGCGAGCATTGATCTGAATAATTTTATTCCCTCTTGGGCTGGTTATGAAACCGAAGTTGGTGAGATCAAGGGAACCCAAGGATTATCTTCTGCGGATGAGGCCCTCTTTCTGGTCAAGGGACTCAATGCCCATGATATTTTCCCAGACTGGATCGCCCTCAACAACGGCACCACGCACGGTATTGAGGCATCGGATCAGGGTATCCAGATTGAGCTGACCGCAGAAATCCACAAGGCTCTGCAAGACTACGGTGTTTCAGGTGCGCAACACGGTACCTCGGGCAACAGTTCAGACCGGTTGCGGGCCATTGCAGCTCAGACCAAGACCACCAAGGCCAATGTGGCCACAGCCCTTCAGATGATTTCCTGGGGCGTTGAGGTCAATGACTACGGGAATGCGATTCTTGATGCGGATGGTGAGTTTGTTAAGGTCGCTGGGCAAGGAGTCAGTGAAGAGCTGTGGCAGGAGATGAAAGACTATGCCAAGGCTCAGGGTTGGGAAAAGGGCAACTATAAAAAGCTGAATGCGGTTTTTGAAAATAAGATCATGGGCCAGCCCAAGGCAATCCGGGAGCGTATGGCCCGACGGGTGGATAATTTCGTGTATACCATGCTCACTGAGGTCTTTAATGCAGGTGGCACAGCCCGGTATGCCGTGGATGCAATTCTGGAAGCAGGCTCTTACGATCTTGGCCCGAAAACAGGACGCATTGAGTCCCCGGATGAATGGACAGTAGAAAAGATCCATGCCCGTGCTGCTGCACTGGATACGGATAAAGGACCAGCAGGCGATTTTGATGATTGATGCTTGAGCAATCAAAGGAGGATGAGATGGAGCGCAAGGAAATGCTTGAGATTGAACAAGCAAAGGAGGAGGATATGGAGCGTAAGCGTAAGGAAATGCTTGGCCTTCTCAATTCAATCATTGATCAAGTCAAGCCCCGAAAAATAATCTTGGGTATTCTCGCCGGAGTTGCACTCATGGGCATGATTCGCTTTATCACTCCCTGCCTCCAGTCATCAACCTCTTTTGATGTGGAAGCTATTCATCTTTGGCACTGTATCTGCTTGGGTATTGTGCTGTTTAATCGTCCCTAATAATTCATAAGAAAGGATACAGCGTGCAAAAAATACTCGTTACCGGCGCTGCCGGTTTTATCGGTCACAATCTCTCCAAACGCCTGCTGGAAAGCGGTCGCACCGTGGTTGGGCTGGATAACCTCAATGATTATTATGACCCGGAACTGAAAAAGGCCCGGCTTGCCCAGTTGCTCGAATTTGAGCAATGCAGTCATGCGAATTTTGACATGGCTGATCGGGATCTGATGGAACAACTGTTTCGCAAGGAGCAGTTTGACGGAGTGGTTAATCTGGCAGCTCAGGCCGGGGTGCGCTACTCTCTGATCAACCCACATTCTTATGTAGACACCAACCTGGTGGGCTTTGTCAATATCCTGGAAGGTTGTCGGCATAACAAGGTCAAGCACCTGCTCTATGCCTCGTCCAGCTCAGTGTACGGAGCCAACACCTCCATGCCCTTTTCCGTGCATGATAATGTTGACCACCCGGTTTCGCTTTATGCAGCCTCGAAAAAGGCCAACGAGTTGATGGCGCATAGTTATAGTCATCTCTATCAGCTTCCCTGCACAGGTCTCCGTTTCTTTACGGTCTATGGCCCCTGGGGACGACCGGACATGGCCCTGTTTCTCTTCACCAAGGCTATTCTGGAAGATCGACCCATTGATATCTTTAATAACGGCGAGATGGAACGTGATTTCACCTATATTGATGATATTGTTGAAGGCGTGTTCCGGTTGCTTGATCATGTACCGCTTCCCAATCCAAACTGGAGCGGTGATACGCCGGATTCTGCTACTAGCTACTGTCCGTGGCGGGTGTATAATATTGGCAACAATGCCAAGCAAAAGCTGATGCGTTATATTGAGGTGTTGGAACAATGCCTGGGCAAAACAGCGAAAAAGAACTTCATGCCTATGCAGCCCGGTGATGTACCCGCAACATACGCAAATGTGGATGATTTGGTGCAAGAGATTGACTTTAAGCCGCAGACTACTATTGAGGAGGGAATCAGTAAGTTTGTGGCGTGGTATCGGGGGTATTACGAGAGGTAAATAATGTTATATATAGTGATATTCGCCGTTGTCGGCGGTTATTTATCAGGTTTCCAAGGCATTCTTATTGGAATTTTCCTAGGATTTATTTATTACAGAATAGATGATGCCTTTACCTCTATCAAGCGATTGCAGGAGTCAGTTGATAAATTACAGACCAAGGTTAGGGGAATAAGCAGGGAAATTTATCAGCCAAAACAAGCAAAAGAAAAACACCCGGATGAAAAAAAGACTGGTCAGGCGGGTCAGACAGAGGAGTGCGTTTCTGAAGCAGAGTCGCTACAGAAAAAGACCAAAAAGGCTCGACCAGCAGCCCAACATGTCCAGGCGGCAGAGGGAAGAGAAACAGGTCAAGAGGCTAAGGCAAGTCAGAGTACTGAGAATGTTGGCGAGAATGTCAGTTTCTTTATGACCTTGGGCAGTCAACTATATAGAGCTGGGACAGTGGTGCAAACCGGTATTGTCCTGCTCTTGTTCGGGTTGGTTTTCCTTGTCAGGTATGCTACTGAGAATCAGCAATTCACTGTAGAAGCTGGCTTGATGGCAACCATGATCGTCGGTATGATCCTCCTGTTTGTTGGCTGGCTGTTGATCAGGACGAAACGGGCGTATGCACTGATGTTGCAGGGTGGGTCTGTGGCTATTCTCTTCACCTGTCTGTTTCTCAGCACGGAGGTATATTCCCTGTTTCCGGTTGTTGTCTCCTTTATGGCCATGATCTGCTTATCCATTCTTGCCGGTTTGCTGGCTGTGCAGTACAAGGCCCGGGAGACTGCCCTGATTGGCATGGGCGGTGGTTTTGCAGCGCCACTGCTTAGTCCGGTGACCAGTGATCAGCTAATCTTTCTCTTCAGTTATTATTTCGTTCTGGTGCTTGGAATTTTTGCGGTTTCACGAGTGCGGAACTGGCGGGTACTTCAGCTCTTGAGCTTTCTTTTTATTGTTTTTGTCGGTGTCTTTCTCGGGCGGACCGAGGATATTCTTCATGTTCGAACGCAACTTGAACCTTTCCTGTTCCTCTTCTTTCTCTTCTATGCCACGATTGAGGTCATGACTGCACGAAAACAGGAAACAGCATGGGGCAATGGTCTGAATGGCCTGAATGGCATAGACTTCACCCTGATTTTAGGACCGCCTCTGGCCTGTATCGCCTTTCAAGCCGCATTAAGTTATCCTAACGCAATGGAGTTTTTCTCCATGACTCTGGCCTTGCTCAGTCTCTACTATGGAAGCAACGCATACTGGCTGTGGCGGACATTTGCAGCAAAACGCTTGATGCTCTTGATTCTGGTCTTTGCTTCACTGGCCTATATATTTGTCAATGCATTACTTATCATAGAGGGTGGTAAGTTTGCTCTACCCCTGCTGATCGCGTACTATGGAGCAAGTGTCTACTTTCTCCGCCGTTTCCTCGCTCCGACTCTCTTAGTCCAAGTCGGTACCTGTTTGACCTTTTGTTGCGTTAACCTGCTGGTTCTCTATAAAACAGGTATCATCATCAGCACCCTGATCTATAATGTGGAAGCAGTCTGCTGGGTATGGATTGCTGCCCGCAAAAAACAGCAACTCAGCTTTTGGTTGGGTATTATCCTGCTCGTACTGGCCTTTTTCCCCATCATAGTTAGCTTTGATCAAGATGCACTGGTACTTTTTCAAGTCCACCCGCTCCTTGTCCTACCTGTGGGCCTGTCCTTTTCCCTTGCACCTTTTATCTGCGCATTACTGCTCAACCAAGTCAACCAATTGAAAGAATCTTTTGGTTTCCCAGGCAAAGAATTTATCAATGGCCTTTTCTTATGGGCTATATTCTTATGGCTGGCCACCGGAGTGACTACGGTTATAACAGGACCTGTTGATGGGATACTGGGCCTGATCCTGCTTTTTATTAGCTTGAGCTTTCTAACACTTCGTTTGCTGGGGCAACGTTTATCCTTGCCCTTTTTTGGTAAGCTCTGCGATGGCTATGGCATCACCTTGAGTATTCTGGCAATACTGCATCTTTGTTTTTTTATCAAGTATCCAGAAAACCTGTCCTTATCCTTTATATTGAACAGCTGTCTTGGCTGGCTGGTTGCCATAGGTATCCATTATGCTCTGCTCTTGACCGATAAAACAGAGGCAGCTTCCTCTTATCGTAGTTTGAATCATCGCCTCGGTGTCTGGCTTGTTGGATCTTTACTCATTATGCAGATCTACTCTGCGCTGACCTTTTCTCTTCATCTGGGGCCGGTGTGGCTCTCTTCCTTTTTTGGTATGAGTACGGGCTGCTTTATGCTGGCTCTCCTCCTGTTGGACCGAAAGCTACAATGGCCAGTCAGACGATACCCGCTTGATTATCAGGGATATGGTATCTTGCCCTTTGCCCTATTCGCTTGGGGCTGGACCTTGAACGCCTGTCTTTCTCTGGGCGATCCTGCCCCATTGATCTATATTCCCCTGCTGAACCCGGTGGAGTTGTCCCAATGCCTCTGTTTGACAGCCCTGTTTCTCTGGGCCAAGATACTGAAACGCCCTGCCTTGCAGGCTCTACCACTGCCCGCTGTGATAAAGAATAACCTGGGGATTATCCTGTCCGGCACGTTGGCTCTCTGCCTGACCATGATGGTTGCCAGGACAGTCTGTTATTATACAGATATTGTTTTTTCTGCTGATGGCATCCTGTTTTCTTCATTCTTCCAGACCATTATTTCGATTATCTGGAGTGCTGTTGCCTTTGTTATTATGCTGTTTTCCGTGCGTTCCAAGCAGGAGCGTTTAAATGCCTTGGGAACCATGCTCCTCTTTCTGGTGGCAGCAAAGCTCTTTTTGGTGGATTTTCATCTCTCGCAGGAGATTGAGCGGATCTGCTCGTTTATGTGGGTAGGTGCTATTATGCTGTTGGCGGGTTATTTTATTCCTACTGATAAGGAGGTGAAATCAAACTGATAGGTTATACTGGAGTGCAACGGTAGAGACATGCCTTTCTTGGTAGCAGTGTGGTTGAGGATGTCCTGGTTTGCGGACTTCAGTCAGAGGAAGATTCGGCAAGTTTATGCAAATTCCGGGCAACCCGGCCACCGTATCGATTTGTTCTCACCTCCACGGCTACACGAACATCTTTTGCCAAGCCGTTGAGGTCCACGTAGCGGGAATCAAAACGCACATCGTCGCTGCCGTCGTCCATTGTGATGTAGCCGAAAGAGTGGTTGCCGTCCCTTGAAGGTTTGATGAACTTGACCGTGCCGGTGAGCCGGGGCTGATTAAGGCGTTTTTGCAGGGCCAGTAGTTTGGGGTTATTGGGGGCGATGGCAAAAGCACGCTCGCAAAAGGCGATAGCCTCGCTATCTCTACCCAATTGCCGCAGGGCTTGGCAAAGTCCAGGAGTGTTAAGGCCCAACCTTCGTTGATCTTTCATGCTTTCATCAATGACAAAACTTTCCTCCAACAGCGCAAATGCCTGTTCAGGTTGATTTCGGCGCAGCAAAAAACGACCCCAAGTATTAGCGATCACCCTAAGATGAGATTTATCATTCAACGTCTTCCCGATGTCATAACTTTGTTGAAATACCAGTAATGCTTCGTCAAACTTTCCGAGCCGCTGATACACCCCGCCCAGCGAGTTCAAGACCATCGCCAGTCCGCGTTGGTCATCAAATGAAACTGTCAGCTCATAGCTTTTTTTGAATGCCTCGACCGCCTTGTCGAATTTTCCCTGCCGCTGATACACACCGCCCAGCGAGTTCAAGACCATCGCCTGTCCACGTTCCTCTTCCAGCCGTTCGGAAATATCATAGCTTTTTTTGAATGCCTCGACCGCCTTGTCGAATTTTCCGAGCCGCTGATACACACCGCCCAGCGAATTCAAGACCATCGCCAAATGCCTCTGATCTTTCAGTGCTTCGCCGATCTCTGCGCTTTTTT
>QYLO01000050.1 GCA_022766165.1 Candidatus Electrothrix gigas | reverse complement strand
CTGCCAATATTATTCAGGGCGAACGGCTCACTGATTTGGTTGAAGAATATTTGCGGGAAGAGCTTCATTTTGATCAGGCTCGTGAAGCGGCCAATGCCTTAGTAAAGCAGTTGCGGGAACGCAATTTCATCCTCTGCTGGCTCGGCGGCGACAGCTACGCTTTTATCCATCGTACCTTTCTGGAATATTTCTGTGCAGCTGAGATCGTGCATCAGTTTGAAAAGAAAAAGAGCCTGAGCCTTGAGGGATTGCTTGCTCTATATGATGCCCATTGCCGAGATGATGACTGGCAGGAGGTGTTGCGGCTCATTTGCGGGCAGCTTGATGAACAGTTTACTGGCCAGATTATTGCATATCTGACGGATCGGGTGGATATAGAGAAATGGGATGGAGAGATACCTCCACCTGAATTAGTACTCGCTATTTGGTGTTTGAGCGAAGTCAGAAATTTGAAGCAGATTGACGAAGAGATTGGTGCAGATTTGCTGCTGAAGGTGGTTGACTGTTTTTTACAGGGTGGAACGGGATGCTACTCGGGGCCAGATGATCTTATTGATTTTTCAGAAGGATTGTGTACTGCCGCTAAGACTATCAGTTCGGAATGGCCGGGAAAATCTAGGTTTCAATTTTATGGTCAGTTTCCAGAACACGATATTTTCTCAACCTATCAAATAAACTGGCCGTTTTTTATATCTGATGTTTTTCAACAACGCCAATGGATTGAGGAGCTTATCCAGAAAAACTCAGATGATATACGGCATTATTCTCTTGCCGCATTAGCAAAATATTGGACAGATGATAAAACCCGTCAGTTAATCATTCAGAATATCTTTTCTGATTATAAAGGAGCTGTCATCTATGATGGACACCCCTCCAATGCGGCGTTAAAACTGCTGGTCCAGCACTGGCCTGATGATAATACACGGCGTCTAATCACGGAGCTTATCCAGCAGAATAAGAGGAAATCGCTTTGCTGCCGGGCCGTTGAACTTTTGGCAGAGCACTGGCCCGATGAGGACACCCGACAGTTGATCAAAAAACAAATTTTACTGAATGGAGCAGCAGCATCTTTATATGGTAAAGAGCACTCTCAATTCGGTCAGCTTGTGTTTTACGATTCTCCTACGCTATTAGCATTTGGCTACAACGACCCGTGCGAAAAAATCTCCTCAGACCACATCCAAAAAGCCGCAAAAGCAGCCGGTATTCCCCCGGACAAAATCAACGAAGCCGTGCATTCACTTTCAGAACACATGGGCTGGGACATCACCAAGGGCAGTGGGGCCGGGAAGCCGGTATAGGGGCGAAATATTTTTCGCCCTTACTTTTCCTATTGTTATAGCGAAGAATTAACAGATGTACGATCAAAAAGAAAACTGTGGGGCAACGTCATGGAATGGGCTGAAGTCATAGGCAACCCCCTTTTACAGAACCTGCCCTTTAAGATTGAGTTGAACCGGTTCGGTAAAATCCTGATGACTCCTGCCTCCAACCGGCACGGACGTATCCAAGGTCGTATGGCGGCGAATCTTATTAATACACTGCCCCACGGCGAAGTGATCACAGAGTGTTCTATCCAAACCTCAGAGGGCGTCAAGGTCGCTGATGTGGCTTGGGCCTCGGACGAGTTCATCCGCACCTTTGCCTACGAAACCCCGTATCCCAAGGCCCCGGAAATCTGCATTGAGATCCTCTCCCCGTCAAACTCCAAGGCCGAAATTACCGGCAAGGTGGACCTCTATCTGGCAAAGGGTGCTCAGGAAGTCTGGGTGGTCTATGAGGACGGTAGGATAACGATCTACAGCCATATCGGTGAAATCCAAAAGAGTACCTTGGCCCCTGATGCGCAGAAGCTGTAGAGACTGTAGAGACTGCGCACCCTCTTTTCATCATCAATTCTGACCAACACCGCCATGACCACCCCCTTTGTCCATCTCCACGTCCATACCCAGTACTCCATGCTTGACGGGGCCATTCGCCTCGGCGATCTGATTGATAAGACCCAGGCCTACGGCATGAACGCTGTGGCGGTCACAGATCATGGGGCCATGTACGGGGCTTTGGAGTTTTACACCAAGGCCAATAAGGCCGGGATCAAGCCGCTTGTTGGCTGCGAGTTCTATATTTCAGAAACCGATCATCTGATCCATGATAAGAGCGCAGGCCATAATTTTCATATCGTGTTGCTGGCTATGAATGAAACTGGCTATCGCAACCTGATGAAGCTGGCCTCCATTGCTCAAACCAAAGGGTTTTATTATAAGCCACGCATTGACCGCAAACTGCTCTTTGCCCACCAAGAGGGATTGATTGCCCTAACCGCCTGTCTGCACGGCGAAATCCCCTGGACTATAACCCATCACGGCCTGGACAAGGCCAAGGTCAAGGCTCTGGAGCTACAACAGGTCTTTGGGGATCGTCTTTATTTTGAGATCCAGGAAAACGGTATCCCGGAGCAGCGAACAGTCAACGATGGCCTGCTGGAGCTGGGTAATGATCTGGGCGTTAAACTGGTAGCCACCAACGATTGCCATTACCTTAATCAGGAAGAATCTTACGCCCATGAGGTTCTGCTCTGCATCCAGACCAGCAAGACCATCAACGATGCCAATCGCTTTAAATTCTCCACAGATGAACTGTATTTTAAGTCGCCCGATGTCATGGCCAAGCAGTTTAGCTATTGCCCAGAGGCCCTGGCAAATACCTTGGAGGTGGCGGACCGCTGCAACCTCAAGCTTGAATTCAAGGAGAATCACTTTCCCATCTTCCCTGTGCCAGAGGGGGAGTCTCTGGAAACGCTGTTTGAAAAAGCCTGTCGGGACGGTTTAGAGCAACGTCTTGAACATCTGCGTAGTCTTCAAGAGGTCAGCCCGGAGCTTGAGCAGCAGTACCGTGACCGGCTGGAAATGGAGATCGGGGTTATTCAGGAAATGGGATTTTCCGGTTATTTCCTTATTGTGGCCGATTTTATCAACTGGGCTAAGAGTCAGAAAATCCCCGTGGGACCAGGTCGCGGGAGCGGGGCAGGTAGTCTCGCCGCCTTCTGCATGTCGATTACGGATATTGACCCCATTCCCTACGGCCTGCTGTTTGAGCGTTTCCTGAACGTGGAGCGGGTTTCCATGCCCGACTTTGACGTGGATTTCTGCAAGGAACGGCGGGACGAGGTGATTGACTATGTCCGGCAACGCTACGGAGGCGATGATCATGTGGCCCAGATTGTGGCCTATGGTTCCATGAAGGCCAGGGCTGTGTTGCGGGATGTGGGCCGGGTGCTGGAGGTTCCTTTGCCTGTGGTGGATAAGATTGCCAAGCTGGTCCCGGATGAGCTGAAAATTACCCTAAAAAAGGCCATTAAGAAAGAACCCCGTCTCCGTGATGCCATGAAGCAGGACCCTGCTGTCCAGAAACTGCTCACTGTGGCTCAGGTATTGGAGGGCCTATCCCGCCATAAATCCACCCATGCAGCCGGGGTGGTGGTTTCGCCCAAGGCTATGGTGGAGTATTTGCCGGTCTGTGTCGGTTCCAAAAAGGAGATCCTGACCCAGTTTGACATGAAGTACACTGAGATGACCGGACTTATTAAGTTCGATTTTCTCGGTCTTAAAACCCTGACCGTTATTGATCGGGCCTTGCGACTGATCAAACAGGATATTGGCACCTGGATTGATTTGAGCAAGATTCCTATGGATGATCAGCGCACATACAATCTTCTCTGTGCTGGTAACAGCTTGGGTGTATTTCAGCTAGAAAGCGACGGGATGCGGGAGCTGTTGGTCAAAATGGCCCCGGAACAGTTCACTGACCTGATTGCTCTGGTGGCCCTGTACCGACCTGGGCCTTTGGATTCTGGTATGGTGGATCAGTTTGTCGAGACCAAGCACGGTCGCCGCCCACCTGAATACCCGTTGCCCCAGATTAAGCCTGTTCTGGAAGAGACCTACGGAGTTATTGTCTATCAGGAACAGGTTATGAAAATATCCAATATTCTGGCCTCCTACAGCCTGGGTGATGCGGATATCCTTCGTCGGGCTATGGGAAAGAAGATTCCTGAGGTGATGGAGGAAGAACGGGGCAAGTTCATGGCCGGGGCCGAGGGGAATAATATCCCGAAGGAAAAGGCCGCCTATGTCTTTGACCTGATGGCTAAGTTTGCGGGTTATGGTTTTAATAAATGCGTAGTGGGTTCCACGCGGATTCTTGACGCAGAAACCGGAGAACGAATTACCGTTGAAGAACTGTATCAGAATCAGCGCAGTTTTACTGTTCATGCGCTTGGTAAAGACAGCAAGTTCCGTCCAAGAAAAGTGCTTGATGTGATTGAAAACGGTCAAAAGCCAGTCTTTGAGCTGCGGACAGCGCAGGGACATCGGATAACCGCAACAGCGAATCATCCCTTCCGCACCCTTGACGGCTGGACCCTGCTCGGCGACCTCAAACCCGGTGACCGGATTGCTGCGCCCCGCCGCCTGCCGACACCGAAAGGCGAGTGCTGGGCTGAACAACTCGGCCTTTTGCCGCACGGACTGCATTCCACAGAAGATACCATCCCAGCAGATGTTCGCGTATGGGTGGACGAGGAGCGAAGACGTGCCGACCTCACTTGGCGGGAACTGGAGATGCGCTCTGGGGTGTGCATGAGGGAGTTCATGGGCAAGGGATCGTCAAAGAAACGGGGATTCCGTCGTTCAACCTTGGCCCGTCTTGCGGATTTCTTCGCCTCAAAGCGTCTTGCCGCACTTGCCGAGTCTGATATCTTTTGGGACAGTGTCGTATCGATTGAGCCTCGCGGGCAGCAGCAGACTTTTGACCTGACCGTAGAGAAAGACCATAACTTTGTTGCCGACGGTCTTATCGTCCATAATTCGCACTCCGCCGCCTACGCCCTTGTCGCCTATCAAACCGCCTATCTCAAGGCCCATTATCCGGCCCAGTTTCTTGCGGCCTTACTCTCCTGCGATATTGATAATACAGACAAGGTAGTTAAATATATCTCAGAATGTAAACAGATGTCTATTCCGGTTTTACCGCCGGATATCAATGAATCGTATCAGGATTTCACTGTTATTAACGATCGGGTCCGTTTTGGTCTGGGAGCTGTTAAAAATGTGGGCGGTTCTGCCTTAGAGCTGGTGATCAAGGAACGTGAGAAAAACGGGGCCTATACTGGCCTTGCTGATTTTTGTGGGCGGATTGACTCCAGCAAGGTCAACCGTAAGGTTTTAGAAAACCTGATTAAAGCCGGGGCCTTTGATTTTGTGCAGGCGAAACGCTCTCAGCTCATGGAAGTGCTGGATCAGGCCCTGGAACATGCCAAGGCTGTGCAGCGGGATCGCCTCAGCGGTCAGATGAGCCTGTTTGCTGTAGCTGGAATGGGGGCAGGTGGAGACGATCAGTCAGCAGCGGAAATTACGTTTCCTAGTATGGAGGAGTGGCCGGATTTACAAAAACTCTCTTATGAAAAGGAGACCATTGGTTTTTTCTTGACTGGACATCCCCTGGATGGCGTGATTGAGACTATTCGCATGGTTGCTGATGCAGAAATTGAGGCCTTGGATAGTTGGCGAGAGGGGCAGGCGGTCCGGGTTGGTGGCCTGATTCAGCAGTACAAGGAGATTATTACAAAAAAAGGCGACCGGATGGCCTTTGCCGTGCTGGAGGATATGACTTCCAGAGTTGAAGTGATTGTTTTTTCAGATGCCTTTGCCAACTGCTCTCATTTTCTTGGCAAAGATGAACCTCTGATTGTTCTCGGCACGATTCAACAGGGGGAAAGAGGAGCAAAAATAATTGCGGAAGATATCTATCCATTGGATCAGGCAATAGAGCAGTTTACTGAGCAGGCAACAGTTCTTCTTCATGCCGATAGGATCGGACGAAATAAGCTTGTCCAACTCAAGGAGTTGATCTATCAATTTCACGGTGCAACCCCCATCACGTTGACCCTCCATTTTGATGGCCGGGGAGAGGTGGATATCCTGCCTATGAAAGACATTACGATTCGTCCCTGTCCAGATTTTTTTAACAAGGTGAAGGCTTCCTTTGGAAAGGGCTGTTTATCTGTGCAGATGCGCCAGACGCAGGTGCAACGGAAGAAGCGGTTTGGTGGGCAGAGGTGATATGTAGTATCTGCTGCACTTCTTTTCTCTGCCCAACTTCGGGTTTAAACAATGTTCACCCTCAGAAGGCGATTATGCCAACCCTAATTTGCCAATATGTCGTAACGAGAGATATTGACAGGATTGTTGCGCTTGAACTCAGACCCTAGATGCCGCTGGATGACCGGGTGGGATGTATTTTTGCCTGTGGTAAGATATTCTCTCAGAATCTCATCAACCTCAGCATAGCTTGAAGCTCCTAACTGATCGAGGTCACTGTTGGAAATGCCAAGACCATCGGTTGGTGTCGCATCAATACAGCTATAGATCGCTGCTTTTTGAGAAGTATTTTTTATTTCACTGTCAGCAAGGTATTGCGCCATGCCATACACCTCTGTCTTCCACAAATTTTGGATCATTCCATAGTCGCCGACATCGCCATGTAATGTCCAAAAGCCAAGCAACAGCTCGGTATAGTTATCTGTGGACAAGACTAATCCTCTGTTTCTCTGAGCAAGGTTATAGAGATAAATCATCCTGATTCGGGCTTTTGCATTTCCAAGGCGAATCTTGGCCTGCTGCTCACTTTCTGCTGGTCCATGTTCTGGTTCAAGAATCGTCTTCATTTCATTGTAACGCATTGTCAGGTCAATCAATGCAAAATCCGTACAGAATTCGTCGCCAACAGCCTTACTCCGAAGTATCTCATCGGATGTATTGCTTTCTATAGTTATGCTTCTTCCTATAAGCGGAATGCTGAGTTCATCACAAACAGGTCTTGCCAGTGCTGCTGAGAGTGAAGAATCAATGCCGCCCGAGATGCCGATGATTAAAGCACCTAATTTGAATTGAGTTATATACTCTGATAGATGGCTACGAATATTTTTGACTGCTTTTTCACATTCCATGCCTTGTAGAAAATTCATTGCAAAGCTCCAAGGTTGATACCCCGCTACTTGGGACGGGGGGGTATTATTTTTCCTACGATAAACCGGGTCTCTACCTTATTTTATCTCCACCATTCTCTCCATGGCTGTCTTTGCCTTTCCGATTGTTTCATGGTCCAGCTTTACCTCATGCTGGCCTTTTTCCAGCGCATTGAGGACAGAGTTAAGATCAGTCATCTGCATATCCTGACAAACCATACCCAATGTAATATAATTATTACTTGAATTTTCACGACGTAAACGATTAGCCATGTTATCCACGGTTACAAGGATAATTTTTTTGTTTGAGTTTTCTTGGGCATACTTTACCATTCCTCCGGTTGAAAGTGCGTAATCAAACAGTTCTGATACTTCAACTCTGCATTCAGGATGCCCAATGACCACAGCATCTGGGTGTTTGGATTTGGCTTTCAGTATCATTTCAGGAGTTATCCTATGATGTATTTCGCAAAATCCATCCCAGGGAATAATCTCTTTTTCGGTTCTTTGAGCGATAAACCCGGCAAGATTCTTATCAGGAACAAACAGGACACTATCTCCTTGTACAGAGTCTACAACTTTTGCCGCATTGGCAGAAGTACAACAGATATCAGTCTCTGTCTTGACATCGGCATTTGTATTGACATACGAAACTACAGGAACTCCTGGATATTTCGCCTTAAAATTTTTAAGCTGATCCAGCGTAATCATATCAGCCATTGGACAACCCGCTTTTTCTACCGGAAGAAGAACCGTCTTTTCCGGCGAAAGGATCTTTGCTGTTTCTGCCATAAATTTCACACCGCAGAAAACAATAGTTGATTCTTGACAGTGCATTGCCTTAACGCTTAACTCATAGCTATCTCCGACAAAATCGGCAATATCATAAATATCTTCCTGCTGATAGCTGTGCGCAAGAATAATCGCTCCTTTTTTCTTCTTTAACGCATTGATCGTATCTTTTAACTTTTCTTTCTCTCTTGCTTTCATTGACCTTTTTCCTGTTTCTGGTGGTGGGTTAAGTTTTACATTTTTTGTTGATCATGCTGAAGCGTGTTGTTGGACTCTAAAGATACCAGCAGTACTCTGAAATAGCACATTTTATTTTCACTGGCAAATTGCTTGTGATTACATGGTGTTCACTGTGATAAGAGCTGAGGAGTATGAGATATTATCTTGCAATACATTCACTGATTGATTAATATCCTAGCTGTTATATTTTTACCTTTAAAAACAATGGGTAATCTTTGCTTCAGGCAATTTATAGTAATAATAAAACCAAACTGATAATGCTCTCTTATTTGTCAATAGCTGTCCAAGCTAGAAGAATCAAACCCGTTCTTTTTGCCATATTTTTTTTAACCTTAACCTTCTATAGTACTGAATTATTCGTAGGCGAAGCTTATGCTCGGGAAACCCAAGAGGTGACCATCTTAAAGGCTCAAGGAAAACAAAGAGTTGAACAGGATAACTTTATAGTCTTATCGCCTCCTCACTCCGTTCATAATAAAAAAATATCTCTGAGTAGATTGAAGTGGTCAGAAATATGTCTATTGCCTGCTGATATTTCTGAACAGAGAAGTCCTGAAAAATTTGTCTCCTTTACCAACTGGCTTGCCTCTTTTAAAGATAATGCCATTCGGAAAGGACTTTCTGCTGCTACGGTTCATTCCGCTTTGAAGAATGTGCATTTGATAGACAGGGTTGTTCAACTTGACAGAAAACAGGCAGAGTACGCTCTTTCTTTTACAAATTATATCAACAAAGCAATCTCTATCGCCAGAATACAACGAGGACAGAGAAAGATTCAGGAGAATGCAGCAATATTACGGAAAATTCACAGAAAATATGGTGTATCTTCTGAAATTCTTATTGCCTTGTGGGGATTGGAAAGTGATTTTGGTCGATTTACTGGTAATTTTTCTACGCTGAACACCTTAGCAACCTTGGCCTATGAGGGCAGGCGACATAATTTCTTTGCCAATGAGTTACTTTGCGCATTAACCATGCTTGATTTTGACTCGGAGAACATAACAGTTGAACAGATGACAGGCTCTTGGGCCGGAGCAATGGGTCAACCGCAGTTTATGCCCTCAACGTTTCAATATTATGCTACTGATGGCAACGGAGATGGAAAAAAAGATATTTGGCAGAATACAAGTGACGTGTTGGCATCAGCGGCAAACTATTTATATACATTAGGCTGGAAAAAGAAAGAACCCTGGGGGATAGAGGTCATTTTACCCAGAGATTTTGCCCCGTATCAGGCCAAACTGTCAGTAGAAAAGACCTTGGCACAGTGGCGATCATTGGGGGTGAAAAAGCCCAATGGAAAAGAGTTACGGTTACAGAGTACAGGGCGTAACGACTCAGTTAAAGGCTCAATTATTTTACCTGCCGGTCTTGCTGGCCCGGCCTTTCTTGTATTTCATAACTTCCGCATTATCAGAGAGTGGAACAGGTCTATAAACTATGCTGTAGCTGTAGGATACCTTGCTGATAGAGTTGCAGGTGGTCCTCCTTTAACAAGGCTTGATCCACAACAGGATAAGAACTTATCTCGCCAAAATGCCTTGATGATCCAGACCGTTCTTGCATCAATGGGGTATTACAAAGATAAAATTGATGGCATGGTTGGAATAAAGTCCCGAGAGGCTATTCGGCAATATCAAAGAGATAGGGGCATTCCTGCTGATGGCTATCCATCTGACAGCCTGATTTCTAGGTTGCGGCAGGAACGCCTGTAATATTAATTAATTCCCCCGAATCAACTCAAGCAGTTCATCTGCACTGATGCGGGCACCAGTATCTGTTCCCTCCAGCAGTGAATTGGCCAGATTGCGTTTCTCATGATGAAGCTGAACTATTTTTTCTTCAATAGTATTCGTGGTAACCAGACGATATACTGTAACTGGACGTTTCTGTCCAATGCGATGCGCACGGTCTGCAGCCTGATCTTCTACTGCTGGATTCCACCAAGGGTCCATGTGAATAACATAATCCGCAGCCGTGAGATTCAAACCTAACCCACCTGCCTTGAGGCTGATCAAGAAGAGGTCGCCTTCCCCGGCCTGAAAGGCATCCACCCGCTTGATACGCTCTCGGGCTGGAGTGGTGCCGTCAAGGTATTGATAGGATATTCCCTCTTTATCAAGATGTTCACAGATCAGGGCAAGATGACCAGTGAACTGGCTGAACACGAGGGCCTTATGGCGTGAGTCCAACAGTTCTTCCACTACTTCGGCAAAGACCTGCAGCTTGCTTGAGGAAATCTTCGTATTTTCGTCAATCAGTTTTGGATTACAACACGTCCGACGCAGGCGCATAATCTCTGCAAGAATCTGGAGATGTCGTCCACTTTTCTCCCCGTTGCTCTCGATGTTTTCAATAGCCTGCTGACGAATTGCCTCATAAAACTGCATTTCCGACTTCTTCATTTCCACCCGCAGGGTGATTTCCGTCCGAGGTGGCAGTTCGTCCAACACCTCAGATTTAATGCGGCGGAGCATAAAGGGACGGATCAGTTTTTTGAGCTGGCGACGGGCTGCGTGGTCCTGATGTTTTTCAATGGGAATACCAAAACGGCTGTTAAACTGCTTATAGGTGCCGAGCAGGCCCCGGTTGATAAAGTTAAAAAGATTCCACAGTTCACCGAGATGGTTTTCAATAGGTGTCCCTGTCGTGATCAGGCGGAATTTGGCCTTGAGACGCATGGCTGCCTTGGACCGCTTGGTTGCTGCATTTTTAATGGACTGGGCCTCATCCAAGACAATAGTTTGCCATGAAACTGTTTCCAGTAGCTTGACTTCCTGCTGAAGCAGGGTATAGCTGGTCACCAGAATATCCCTTTTTTTTAGCTCTTTAACAACCAGCTCTCTATCCACACCACTCAGGGTTTTCATGGTCAAGGTTGGAGCAAAACGAGCTACTTCCTGTTCCCAGTTGAGACAGACCGAGGTGGGGGCAATAACCAGACTGGGACCCTGTTCCGCACGATCAAGAATCACGGCTATGGATTGGAGGGTTTTTCCCAGGCCCATATCGTCAGCAAGACAGCCTCCCACGCCAAGATGGGCCAAGCGAGCCATCCAAACAAAGCCCTCAGCCTGATAGTCACGCAGTTCTGCCTGCAGCGTGGACGGGACTTCTGGGACAAAATCTTGGATAAAATTTATCCGCTTGAGCTGTTCCTGCCATCCTTTATCTGCTTGAGTGTTGGCTTGACGGGTCAGGTCATCTAACGCCAGAGCTGCCAAAGGATGCACTTTGATTTCAGATTCTTCGGCATCCTGAGCATCCTTTTTTTTAGAACCTTTAGAACCTTTAGAACCCTTAGACTTAGACCCCTTGATATCACCAAATTGAATCAGGTCTTCAAGACGATCACGAAACTCCTGGGTCAAGGCCAGAAACTGCCCCTTTCCCAAGGGGATGAAACGGCTGTGTGATTCACGAATTTTATCCAGCAAGGACTTGAGATCAATCACCTCATCCTGGTCCACTTTGACATGACCGGATAGAGAAAACCAGTTTTGTTGTGAGGTACGGATATTGAGGTTCAGTTGATTCACCCCAGCCCGTCGGCGTACAGCAAGTTTTTCTCCCTCTGGCCATTCCAGCACAACCTTGTCACGAATTTCCTCCAGCTCAAGCAAGGCCTGAAGACATTCTTCAGGGTCCAACATGTGCCATTCGCGGTCATTTTCCTGTTCTAGATCAACGGCCAGATCAAGAATGGGACAACTCTCTTCCACCTCCCGTGCCTTTTCCTCTTCGAGCAGCAGATTTCTGCGGGTCTGCATCCGTCGTTTATCCACTTCAGCCAACAGGTTAGCTACCCCGGCTCCTGGCTTGAGGTACGGACCACGCCGAGAAAAGGGCTGCACAAACATCTCCAGGCGAAAACCGCTGCCATAGGGAATAATGTGCAGATGAATAGTAGAATCAGATTCTACGACCTGTACTCCTTGCTCGCCATTTCCCACATTAATCGAGGAATGAACCGTCATAAAAGAGGCAGCATTGCCTATCACATCAAGCATTTGCTTGCTTGCAGAAATCGGAATACCCTGGATTTGCATCTCGTCACGATTAATTATTTCAGCAACCTTTCGATGTTTATCGCTTATTTCCATAATGCGAAAACGGGTCGGAGTTTCCGGCCAGACTGCCACCTTGTCTTCGCCAATATCTTGGAGAAAATGGATAAAGAGATGGTTGTCCCTCTCTTCAACCATCAGTTCTGGCTCTCCTGCCACGATTTCAACAGGCGTTTTTCCTGATTTTTGAAGAAAAACAAAGGGGTGACCAACTAGAGCGGGCAGGGCTTGATTCATGTCAAAGGCACAACCGCCGTTGCGGGAGTTGACATCACCGACCTGCCGCAGGGCTGCACATATTTTTACATCCTGTTCTGTAAGAAAATCAAAATTTTCAGGATGCATAAGCCGATTCAAGCCTATTCCTCTGCCCTTGCTCCACTTCCCAGCCCCCTTTTTTTTCTGCTCTTTGACTGCTAGCGTTAGGCTCTCTCCGTCAAACTGAACCAGCCAGACCAGCCGACTGGTTTGTTCAGGCTTTCGGGAGTTGCTGGTAACAGTGATCAGATCCTGTAGGCTTTGTTTCCATGAATTTTTATCGGTTGAAACGATATGAACGATGGATGTACAGTTTTTTTGCTGGCGTAGACTGCTGGCCCTTTTTGCCATATTATTATGATCAGCATACTTTGTATCAAGAGCATGGAGTAACTCACCTGCCTCCATAACAAGCCATGAAAATTCATTTTCTTCAGCCTGCTGGTACAGCGAGATAAGAGCCTTTTGAAACTCTGCAGGGATCTTCACTCCCATCCAATAAAGAGACAGCACAGCAATGAACAAACTTAATCCACGTTCTTCAGCCTTGAGCTGATCTGTCAGCACGCGCATATCTGGCAAGGTGCCATCAACGCTCCGCACATAGGCATCAAGAAAACGGAACGGAACTTCCTCTGGGCAGCCCTTGCACCGCTCCAGAACCAGCGCAACAGAGTGGCGAATAAGGATTCGATCTTTCTCTGTATTACGAATAAGGAGAGAGAAGATACAGAACAGACCAGTTATATTAAAGAAAAAGGTTCCTTCCGAGCCTGCATAGCTGTTGAGTTGCGCCAGATCCTCTTCAAAAAGTGTTAAAGCCTTCTTGATATCTCCCTGTAAAAAGGCAAGAGTACCTGCAAAGCCAGATCCTTGAAAGGTTTCCGTACGGGCTGCCAGCAGAGACGAAAGTTTCTTCATGTTCCCCTGCAAGAGATAATACCCGGCCAGCATCCGCTGAAAGGGTACCTGTTCGTCCTCAGACAGGGTCATCCCCTTTTCATCTTCAAGATAGGCAAGAACTGCTGGGAAATGACAGACCTTATCCATTGCATAATGAATAATGGTGTTGAGAAGAAAAAACTGCTGAAAGCCTGGAAGGGTACCAAACCAGGCTGCATCAAAGTTTCTAGCAACAATCCTCACTGCTGGCGGCTCTGTACCGATATGCTCTTTTCCGTGCTTATCTAAGAAGGTGACAGCCTCGTCGACTTTGTCAAAATCTCCTGAGTACAGGCCAATCCGAAACTGACGCAAAGCGCGTTGGCAGCGGGTGGTCCATTTGCCGTACAGATAAGAAACCGGCGCTTTTTTCTCAATCAATGCTGCAAGATCGGTGAATCGTCCTTGGGCAACAGCTTCGCGGGTCAACTCCTCTGCAAGAGCGGGAGGGCATTGATTTAACTCGTTGAGAAAACCCTGCTTCCGGAGCTGGTTTATGGTCGATTCCAGCTCATTACTTGTTAAGCGGTGCACCTCTGGTATGGAGAAATCTGTTTCAGCAAGGCAGTTGCCAAGAAAGGTTATAGAGACCGGTTCGTAGATTATAGAGATGAACTGGAGAAGAAATTGCTCAAACAGAGGCAGGGTATGGACAGGGGGCAGTTGCTGATTTACTTGATCTGGCACGAACATGTTTTTCTGAACAGGAAGAGAGGAAACTTGTTGTCTTTGCGTTCAACAAAGCTATTTTGAACGCTCTAAAAAAGAACAGACGAAGCTATTATTAGATTATTAGCTTTTGCCCCGTCTGTTTTTTCAACCCTATGAGGTCAGCAGTCAGCAAAGGGCTACAGGAGACTACTGGAGACTACTGGAGGTTACAGTACAGGAGGCTACTGAAGCAAAGAGGTATTGGTGGCAACTTTAGAACGGGCTTGTAAACCCGCCATCCATGCGGAGAAAAGCTCCTGCTGGGCTGATGCCAATAATTTCTTTCTTGCCTCATCTCGTTGGGCTGCATCCACTGTATCTGTCTCGTTTTTTCGTTCAACGACTTCAAAGAGATAGTATGAAGACCCGATGTGTACAGGCGCTTTTGCCAGTTTTTCTTTCCAAGGCATTGCAAAGCTTTCTTGGATAAGCTGATTTGGAGGCATGTCTTTACCACTAGGAGCGTCGCGGTGGAGAAAGGCGGTTGTTTTTATTTCCGGCTTGTCTTCAATCTCCTGAGCTTGAACAGCCTGTTGCAGACCTCCTTGCTCTTTGCTTGCCGCTAAGAGTTGATCAGCAGCCTTGGCAGCCAGGTCGTCAGCCTTTTCTTTGGTATAGTCGGCAACAACTCGCTCACGGACAGTAGCAAGTTCGGGTAATGTAGGCTTCTGGATATCATCAACAAAGAGAATAGCATACCCCTTTTCTGTTTCCACAATAGAGGAAAGTTCTCCCTTTTTCAGACGAAAGGCTGTTGTAATAAATTTGGGATCTTTGATCATCCCTTCAGGAAGCTCTGTTTGAGAAAAATAATCAGAGGTTGTAATCTCCACTTTGCCTTCTTTGCTGTATTTTTCCAAGCTGCCTGAACGCATGATGCCCTCATACGCCTTGGTGGCTTGTTGAAAGGTCAGGGCTTTGGCCTGTTGCTTTTGCAGGGTAACAGCGAGGTTATCTCGAACCTCTTCAAAGGTACGCACAGTTGCAGGACGAATTTCTTCGAGTTTGATAATATGATAACCAAATTGGGTTTCTACCACATTGCTGATCTCTCCGGGTTGCAGGGAAAAAACAGCCTGATCAAAGGCCGGAACCATGCGTCCCTGCGCGAAAAATCCTAAGTCGCCACCTCGTTCTTTTGTCGGGCCTTCAGAGTATTCTTTGGCCAGTTCACTAAAATCACTCCCCTCCTCGCGGGCAAGTTGCAGCACTTCTTCAGCTTTTTTCTTTTGCTCTGCCCGGACAGCCGCAGTATCACCTTCACTTGTCTTGAAAAGGATATGGCGGGCGTGACGCTGTTCCGGCTGCTGATAGTTCTCTTTTCTGCTTTCGTACAGAGTACGTATCTCTTCTTCAGCCGGTTTGACCTGATCCAGATTTTCCTTCACGTTAAAGGTCAGGTATTTCAGACGAATCTTTACTTCAGATTGATAGTTTTTTCTCTTTGCTGCAAACCAGGTAGACAGCTCATCGTCCTGTATGACAACGTCTTTTTCAAAATCAGCGGCATTCAGTTGCACATAGTTGAGTTGTATCTCTTCCTCACTATAGGCTAACCAGCGGTCCACTTCATAATCAGGAATAAAGGCAAAACCAGCGATATCCTCGGTTACCCGCTGTGTTCTAATCTCAGATTTGATGCTGTTCTCAAAAACAGTCGGGGTCATGCGATTTCGTGCCAACAGATCTTCATACCGCTGTTGATTAAAACGACCTTTTTCATGAAAGACTTCCATGTTTTTTATTTTTTCCTGGGCCATAAGATCGCTTACCCTCACGCCGATCTCTTCACCGCCCTGACGCAACAGTTCTGACTGAATAAGTTGATCAAGAACGTGCTGCTTGATGCCCATCTGCTCCATGAGAGCAGGGGGGATTTTTCCACCAAATTGCTGGCGAAAGTTCTCAGTCGCCTGATTATAGGCTTGAACATAGTCCTGATAGGTAATGTTCACTTTGTTTACTGTAGCAACAGCAGTTCGGTTGTTGCCCTGATTACCGCCAAAACCCCAGAAAATAAAAACAATAGCTATCACAAGTACTAAACCTTGGATTAGGGGAGATTGGGCTCTTTTACGCAGAATATTCAACATGATATTATTACTCTCCAAAGATCATTGTTCAAAGAAATTTCAAAGAAATCGGATTATGTTTGTTTTGTTTTTAAACGATAAACATAGCAGGTTATCAAGGAAAAAGCCAATTATTGTGTAAGAGGATGTGAAGAACAGAGGGACAGACAGAAGAGGACAGAAGATGAGGCGGGAAATAAATACTCAAAAAAGAGCAAGTTCTCTTGACAAAACCTGTATTCTATAGTAAGAGTTGCCTGCATCACATTATACGATATAAACAGTGAATAATTTTTTTGTTCATTTCATATTATTTTAGCCTAAGGGAGAAAGAAAATGGCGTCTATTGAGCACAACGGTACCAGCTACGAGGTTGATGAGGATGGTTTCCTGTTAAACGGTTCTGAGGAATGGGATGAGAACTGGGTTGACTACGTAAAAAGCGTTGAAGGTATCAACGACATGACCGATGAGCATCAGAAGGTTATTGATGCGCTGCAGGAATACTACAAGAAAAATGGTATTGCTCCTATGGTTCGTATTCTTTCCAAGACCACAGGGTTCCCGCTCAAGAGAATCTACGAGCTGTTCCCCTCAGGACCTGGTAAAGGAGCCTGTAAAATGGCTGGCTTGCCCAAACCTACAGGTTGTGTATAAGTTTATATAAGCGTTTATATAAACTTAACACTGTAGAACTGGACTGACTGTTTGTAAGGGCCATCCGCTTGGGTGGCCCTTTTTTTGTTCTGAAGTTCAGGATCAGGAAGCATTGACACCATACTTTGCGCAGACCTGCGCCAGTCCTTCAGCCGATCCCTGACCAACCGCTCTGAACTTCCATTCACCGTTTCTCAAATAGACTTCACCAAAGACCACTGCGGTTTCAATGGCGTAGTCCTCGGTCAGGTCATAACGAGCGATCTCCAGGTCAGTGGCCGCATTGACGATGCGAATAAAGGCGTTTTCCACCATGCCGAAGTTTTGGTTGCGGGCTACGGCCTCGTGAATGGTGACCACTACGACCGCCTTGACCAGCTCCGGTGGCATATCCTTCAGGGACATCATGATGACCTCGTCATCGCCTTCGCCCTGACCGGTCTTGTTGTCTCCGGTATGGACAACAGCTCCGCCAGCACCTTCCAAGTTACTGTAAAAGATAAAATCGCCCTCCTTGGTGACCTTGCCGTTGGCGCCGCAAAGAAATACTGAGGTGTCAAGATCAAACTCGGCTCCGCCCAAAGCCTGGGCATCCCAGCCGCACCCGATTTTGATTGCTTCAAGTCCTGGCACTTCTTTGCTTAAAGAAATATTTCCGCCTTTTGCTAATGAAATCGACATGGTTTTTCTCCCCTGTGTAGTAAAATTTTCAGTTGCGGGCCTGTTGTCGCCCAAATCATATATTAACGCTTATTTTCTTCCTGTTCCCTTGCAGAATACGCAACTTCCACCTGCACCCTTACACATGGGGCAGGCAGTGCCTGGAGTGTTTGGAGTACTTGGAGCGCTTGGAGTCGCAGCATCTCTGGCGGGTACGGCTGCGGTTGGAACAGGCTGCGGATTCGGAGGCGGCGCAACCTGTTGCGGCGGAGGTACAGCCGGAGGTGCAATCTGCGGTTTCGGAGCAGCTCCAAGATCCAAATTAAACTGCCCAGCCAATGAACCTATATCAACCCGCATATTCCTGGCATGTTGTTCAATACACTTCTGTTCCTTGGCATCACAATCTCCGTCGGCAAAGGCCACAGCCAATGCGCAGAGGATCACTAAGTCGGCCAGCTCCGGTTCCTCAATTTTTTTGACCGCCAGCATAACCGTTTCCTCATCGCAGAGAAAAGCTGATACTGCATAATGCTTTACCTTGTTGACCAGTTCATCAATCTCAAACATCTCCAAAATAGGAGTATTACGACAATTTTGCAATAAAAATTTACGAAATTCCTCAAGCTCTGCCCTGTACAGGCGACCATTTTGTGAGGCCACATCGCCGATCACGGCGCAGAGTGCTTCGACAAACGGTTCAAATTTCTTTCGTTTAAAACGATTACCAATCCCTTTAAACGCACTTCCAACCCCGCCGATAAAATCAGCGGATGAGTTGACGATACTTTCACCGGTTCGGCCCCAGTTTTTTTCAACCATATCACATCTCCGATACTTTTTTCTTATAAATAGTTATAAGTTGCACCTAATTAAAGGTGGGTGTATCTACCACAAGCTCCCTTGTAACCTAACGATCATTTCAATATTCAGGGTTAGCTTGCCTGCATGAATTAGTCTAACTCGTTGCCTTTGTCAAGAAGATTGACAAAAGACTGAGTAGTTACGTTTATATAAGCTTAAGGCAAGCTTAAGGCTGTAGCGCAGTAAAAATGAACTGAGGTACACTTGAGGTACAGTTTGTAACGGCCATCCTCAGTGTTATTCTCAGCGCCATCCGCTTGGGTGGCCTTTTTTAACGATTCTAAAATTTTTCTTGAAATCAGCCCGTAATCATGATAGAGCAATCTGCACTGACCAGATGTTCACAGCTAACCCATCAAGAAAAGAGTGCCGAGAAAAAATCATGCTTCTGTTTGAACTGCTTAAAAAGAAAGAGGAAAAAATAGTTGCTGTCTGGGTGGAAAGAACCTTGGACTCCTATATCTCATCGGATTTTTTTAAACAGGCCACGAATCAGTTCGCCAATCCAGTTGGGGCAAATATTCGCACAGGACTGACCAAGATTTTGCAACTGATGCTCTCTGAGGCAGAAGCACAGGAGTATGCAGAGCCGCTTGATCAGGTCATTCGTATTCGAGCGGTACAGGAGTTCACTCCTGCCCAGGCCGTTGCCCCGCTCTTTGAGGTAAAATGGGTGGTCAGGCAGATTTTGTCTGGTGATGAACAGGGACGGCCCCTGTTATCCGAACTTGCTCCCTTTGACCGGGAGGTGGATAGGGTTGTTTTGATGGCCTTTGATATGTATATGCGTTGTCGGGACAGGCTGTATCAGGCCCGGATTCGTGAGTTAAAAAGTGGCAGTTATATTTTAACAGACTCTTCCTGTGCCTCCGCAGCTATCCGAGAAAACTTGCAGGAGATAGCCTCGCTATCAGGAAAGTAAAAGAGGTTGAACGATTGCAGTTGCTGCAATTGCCGCAATCGCCGCAATCGCCGCAATCGCTGCAATCGCTGTAAAGTCTCTACAACCGCTATGATACTGTGGTAACGTGTCGAGGTTTCGATACATAAGGATATAGTTTTTTATTTTTTAACCTGAAGAGAAGGAGCGATCAATGAAGTACCTCTTCCCCTTGGTTGCCGTCATTGTCCTGGCGCGAATTGCATGGGTAGGTTCCACGATTCCCGGCATGCAATACGTGTTTGGCGTTGACGTGCCCTATGCTGCCCTGATTCTGTTTATTGGCGGCTTTTGTTGGCGGGTCATATATTGGGCCAAATCGCCAGTTCCGTTTAAAATCCCTACGACCTGTGGGCAGGGACAGTCGCTGTCTTGGGTCAAACGGGATAAACTAGAGGCACCTATGAACACTACCGAGGTTGCTGCTCGGATGTTCCTAGAAGTTGTCTTTTTCCGCTCTCTTTGGCGGAATACCAAGGCAAGCATCCAGCCTGGCCCTGTGCTGACCTATACAGCAACCCGATGGCTCTGGCTTTTCGGTATTCTGTTTCATTACAGTATGCTGGTAATCGTGTTGCGGCATCTGCGCCTTTTCTTGGACCCGGTCCCGTTTCCGATCACATGTATAGAGCTGATTGATTCTGTACGCTTTGCAGCCGGCCCTGGCCTTGCCTACTACATAACGGATCTGTTGATTCTTGTTGGCCTGGTAGCCCTTTTACTGCGTCGTGTTCTTCTGCGTCCAGTTCGTTACATCTCCCTTGCCAATGACTACTTTCCCCTGTTCCTGTTGCTTGGCATTGTGATCAGCGGTATTTCTATGCGCTATTACCTGCACGACGGCGTAGATATCGTTGCCATCAAGCGGTTGGCTCTGGGACTGGTTACCTTTCAGCCAGAGATCACGGCAAATATCGCCCCGATATTTTACACCCATATCTTTCTGGTCTCCTGCCTGCTGGCCTATTTTCCCTTTTCCAAGCTCATGCATCTGGGAGGTGTTTTCCTGAGTCCGACCCGGAATATGGCCAATGACAGTAGAATCAAACGCCATATTAATCCTTGGAACCCTGATATCAAGCCGCACTCTTATGAAGGCTATGAGGATGAATTCCGTGAGGATATGGTTGAGCAGGGCATCCCGGTTGATAAGGAGCTGCCTGAGAAGACTGATAAAGGCTGATGACTGACGACGAACTCTAATATATAAGGATTGAACAATGGCCGTTGTAACAAAAGATGCGTTGTCAAAGAGTGTGGCTGAAGACCCTTCGATGATGACCGGTTCCACCCCGCCCAAGGGCTGGATGGATACTCCAGTGAAATTCAAACCGGGAAACTATGCCTATCCCACCAAAGTAGAAAAACTCGAATACCTTGATAGTCAGCAGGGTGTCAGCTTTCCCAATGCCCGGGTCTGGAATCCTGAAGACGAAGACTGGAAGCTGCCCGCAAACTGGAAAGAGATTATTATCAACGGACTGGCAGATCGCCTGGATCGTTTCCGGTCTCTGAAGATCTTTATGGACTGCTGTGTCCGTTGCGGAGCCTGTGCAGATAAATGTCATTTTTTCCTTGGAACAGGTGATCCCAAGAACATGCCGGTGCTGCGCGCAGAACTGCTCCGTTCCGTGTATCGTGGGGAGTTTACCTTGGCTGGAAAAATCCTGGGCAAGATGGCCGGAGGTCGTAAGATGACCGCTGCTGTGCTGAAAGAGTGGTTCATGTATGCCTACCAGTGTACAGAATGTCGCCGCTGCTCGGTCTTCTGCCCTTACGGTATCGACACTGCTGAGATCACCATGATGTTGCGTGAGTTGCTGCATCTGGTGGGTTGCGGTATCAACTGGGCAATGGAGCCGGTTTCCAACTCCAACCGAACCGGCAACCACATGGGCCTGACCCCCCAGGCATTTAAGGGCAATGTGGACTTTCTCTGTGAAGATGTTGAGGCATTGACCGGGATTAAGGTCAACCCGAGCTTTAACCGGAAGGGGGCAGAGGTTCTCTTTATTACCCCGTCTGCGGATGTGTTTGCCGAACCTGGCCTGTTCACCTGTATGGGCTATCTGCTCCTGTTTGAGGCTATTGGCCTGGATTATACCTGGTCCACTTATGCCTCTGAGGGCGGTAACTTTGGTCTCTTCACCTCCAACGAGATGATGAAGAAGCTGAACGCCAAGATGTATGCTGAGGCAGAGCGTTTGGGCGTGAAGTGGATTCTCGGCGGTGAGTGCGGTCACATGTGGCGTGTTATCCATCAGTACATGGACACCATGAACGGTCCTGCTGATTTTCTTGAGGTGCCTAAGTCACCAATCACAGGGACGGTCTTTGACAACGCAGCCTCAACCAAGATGGTCCATATTACCGAGTTTACTGCTGATCTGATCAAGCACGGTAAGATCAAGTTGGATAAGAGCCGAAACGCCCATGTCAAGGCCACCTTTCATGATTCCTGCAACCCTGCCCGGGCTATGGGTATGCTGGAAGAGCCACGCTATGTTCTTGATCATGTTGTGGAAGAATGGCATGAGATGCCTGAAAATACCATCCGTGAAAAGACCTTTTGTTGCGGTTCTGGAACAGCACTGAACACGGACGAGATCATGGAGCTGCGTATGCGCTCTGGTCTGCCCCGTGCCAATGCGGTCAAGCATGTGTATGATCAGCACGCCATCAACACCCTGGCCTGTGTCTGCGCAATTGATCGGGCAACATTGACCACCCTGATGAATTACTGGTTGCCAGAGGTAACTGTTGCCGGTCTCAGTGAGCTGGTTGGTAATGCCTTGGTTATCGAAGGTGAAAAAAGACAAGAGTTGGATGAGGGTCTCCGTACCCTGCTCTTTTAAAATTCTGACAGGAGCGGAGGAATAACCATGTACGACAGCGGTAAAATTATAACTGGGCTGGTCATCTTTCTTGTATTGACCACCTTGCCCTTTTGGTACAATCTCTGTGATCTTGGTGCAGTGCCGACCAAAGATCCCAACCTATCCAAGGATATGCTTGCATACGCTGGCTTACCCAATGACGAGAAGCATCCGCCAGCAGAAGATATGCGTACCGTCCATATGGTAATGCTCAAGCGTTTTCATGTGAATGCTGAGGCAAAGCTGGCTGAACAAAAAGGCAAAAAAATGCCGACCATGAGCTGTTTAGGCTGTCATAGCAGCAAGGAAAAGACCTGTGATAGCTGTCATAACTATGCAGGGGTGATGCCGGTAGATTGCTGGCAATGTCATACCAAGCCGTAAGAGAAGTAGTTCCGTAGGAACCCCTGTGTTTGCCTTTGTTTAGGGCAGGCACAGGGTACTGAATTGATTAGCCAGCTCCCGACTTTTCAAACCGAGAGCCAGAACTATAAGCCCCCTAAATACTATACGTTAGTTTTACCATCTACGTTCTCCTGGTGGAGGCTGTACATAATCGTTATCCCAGAGACGGTTACATGAAATGATCTTTTTTTCACATAAGCTTTCACGCCATTCGTATTTAAAGAGATGTTTTTCCAAAGGATAGGGTTTCGCTGTAAAGTCAACCCTTATGGAAGAGGAATCTTCTCGTTCTCCTACCCCGGTGCCGGGTTCCATCATTGGTGCCATTCTTACAGATTCGCGGACAACAAGAGATTCTCTTGACACTACTATTGGTTCCTTTTCAGCATAAGCAACAACAGCAATGACTCCCATAGCACTGTAATCTCCCCATGCACCGGCATACGAGCCGCCTTCATTGGTAAAATAAAAGCGACGAATCTCGTCACGGCCTGTACGCCAACCGCGATAAGTACCTACGCCACCAGGCTTAAGAATATACATTCGTTCAGTGTTGCGCAGATAGGACTTTTTACCGGAAATAATATTACGACCGTCAACCGCAACAACAAGACCGATACGTTTGCCGGTATAATTTCTGACCCGAATGCTGTACCGGGCATTTTGTTTAGCCTGAAGGTATGAGCGATAAGTACCGTCGCTTTGGCTGACAGGGTATGTCGGGAAGATATAGCTGTCATCAGCAACAACTTCCACACTGATATTCTGGGCTGCGACCACATCAGATGTCAGTAAAAAGAAAGCAGCTAATAATAAAATTTTTCTGGTCATAATAAGACACCTCTGTTTTCTGTTGAATAATAATTGTGACTTGATGACATCAATGGTTATAATGATAGGAAGCGAAAGTCAAGAAAAAACACTTACGATATAGCAGCTTTTCCTCCTTTGCTGCATAACGGATAAATACGTACGGCATCAACCTGTCATCTAATCGCTTCTTCTGATACTGTCAAAAAGAAATTTTTCCCTGCTCCATGTCGCTGCTAGGCAATGTTGTCAGGGAAACAAGGAGAAGGCAAGCTGCTTATCAGTATCCCCTGTTGCACGAGAGAGGTACCCACCGTTGTACCCTCTATAAACTTCTCCTGCATAGTACTATGGACGATCCGTTGATAGTGCTAAGAACTTCTCCTTCATAGTACTATGGACGGTCCGTTTATAGTACTAAGGACACCTTCTTCATAGCAC